>NC_018514.1:2400000-3003666 GCF_000292915.1 Burkholderia cepacia GG4 | reverse complement strand
GGAACTTCGCGTTTCTCAGCAGCGCTGCGTTTTCAGCAGCAGAGAAGCGAGATTATGAACCGTCTTTTTCAACTCGTCAACAACTTTTTTAACTACTTCGTTGCGACGGTTGGGGTTCAACTTCGTGTGCGCCTGGGTCGCTACCACCAACCCCGACAGCACCGCTTCCCTTCCCTCCCGCGCTGCGTTTCCGTTAGCGCGAAAGAGGCGTGATTCTATGCAGTAGCTGGCGATCGCGCAAGGGGTTTCTCGAAAAAAATTCAAGGCCCCGCACGCTACCGCGTGCGGGGCCTTGAATAGAGGCAGTCGAATCGTCAGGCGACACGCACCTGGCGTGCGACGATCTCCATATAGTGATCGAGGTCCGGCGTCGCCTTGCCCTCTTCCTTTGCCTTATCGTCCCAGCGGCGCAGGCGCAACGCGTCTTCCGCGAACGGACGCTGCAGGAATGCCGCTGCCCCCTCTTCACTGAAGATGCCGCCCTGCAGCGCAAGGCTGCGCACCGAGTCCGGCGACAGGCTCTCGAAGTAGCCCGCGTCCGTCCGGCACAGGCAGCGCTTCGCATCGACGTGCAGCCGGATCGGCTCCAGCACCGCTTCGGTAAACAACGGCCGCAGGAACGGCAGCACGTAATACTGATGCAGATCGTCGATCCCCCGCGCGCTCGGCGTCTCGCCCTGCCGATTCAGCAAATGTCCGAGATCGTGCAGGAACGCCGCCGCGACCAGCGCCTCGTCGGCGCCCGCCTCCTCCGCCAGCAAACCGCTCTGCAACGCATGCTCCAGCTGCGTGACCGGTTCGCCGCTATAGGCCACATGGCCGTGCGCGCGATACAGCCCGTGAATCTCTTCTACCGTCAGTGCCATCCACTTACTCCCACGGCAGCGAAAACGTCTTCAGGTTCGTGAAGCTCTTCATCGCTTCCTGAACGCCTTCCTTATAGCCGAGCCCCGAATCCTTGATCCCGCCGAACGGCGACAGCTCGATCCGGTATCCGGGTACCTCCCAGACATTCACCGTCCCGACGTTCAGTTCGTTCACGAACCGCACGACCGCGGCCGTGCTGTCCGTGCAGACACCCGACGACAAACCGAATGCCGTGCCGTTGCTGATCCGGATCGCGTCGTCGATCGTGTCGAACGCGATGACGGGCGAGACGGGGCCGAAGGTCTCCTCGCGCACGATCGTCATCGACGGATCGACGTTGTCGAGCACGGTCGGCGAATAGAGCGCGCCGCGCCGCACGTTGCCGGTCAGCAGGCGCGCGCCCTGTGCGACCGCCTCGCCGACGCGCGCCTCGAACAGCCGCGCCGCCGCGTCGTCGATCACCGTGCCCATTTCGTTCGCCGGATCGAACGGATCGCCATACTTCCATGCGCGCGTCTTCTCGACGAGCAGCTCGGTGAACGCCGGGGCGATCGAGCGCTGCGCCAGGATCCGCTTGACGGCCGTGCAGCGCTGCCCCGAATTCCGGTACGAACCGAGCACCGCCAGCGACGCCGCACGGTCGAGATCGGCATCGTCGAGGACGATCAGCGGATCGTTGCCGCCGAGTTCCAGCACGATGCGCCGGTAGCCGGCGCGCGCGGCGATCGCCTTGCCGATCGACACACCGCCCGTAAAGGTAATCAGCGACGCATGCGGATGCGTGACGAGTTCGTCCGCGATTTCACGCGGGTCGCCGGTCAGCACCTGCAGCATCGGCTCGGGCAAGCCGGCCTCGTAGAGCAGGTCCGCCAGGTAGAACGCCGACAGCGGCACCTTCTCCGACGGCTTCACGATCACGCGGTTGTTGGTCGCGATCGCCGGTGCGATCTTGTGCGCGACCTGATTCATCGGGTGATTGAACGGCGTGATCGCGACGATCACGCCGTCGAGCGGCTGTCGCTGCGAGAACACGCGTCGCGCCTTGCCGTGGGGCGTCAGGTCGCACGAGAAGCTCTGCGCGTCGTCGCGCAGCGCCTCGACGGCTGCGAACTTCAGCACGTCGGCGACACGGCCGATCTCGTAGCGGGAATCCTGTTTCGACAACCCCGACTCGAGCGTGATCAGGTCGGACGCTTCCTCGGTACGCTCGCGCAGCAGCGCGGCCGCGCGCTCGAGGATCTGCGAACGCTCGTAACGCGTCAGCGCCGGCCGGTACGCCATCGCGTAATCGAACGCGGCGCGCACGTCGTCGACGCTCGCCAGCGGCGCCGTGCCGACACGCGTGCCGGTGTACGGATCAATGACGTCGAAAACGCGGTCGCGCGCTGCACGCGTGCCGCACCAGCGGAGCGCCTCGGCGCGAAACGCAGGGTGATCCTGTCGGGGATGAGCCATCATGATCCGATCCGGTTCAGCACGAAATCGAAAACGTCGAAGTTGCGCGGACGACGCGCAGGATCGTCCCGCTCGATCCGACGGTTGAACAGCAGCGGCACTTCCTGCTCGGACACGCCGCCGTGCGAACGCAGCGGCACGGTCAGGCCGGACAGATCGTGTTCGCGCTCGCGCGTGCCGAGCGTCATGTCGCGCCGCGCGATCACGACGAGATCGCCGATCCGGTCGGCCGGCAGCTCGAAGCGCGCGGCGGCTTCCGCGTTGTCGAGCACGAGTTCGACGCCATCGAGCCCGCCGACGCGCCACATCGCGTCGGTCCGGTCGACGCCGGGCGCCAGATAGACGGTCGCGAACGAGCCAAGCGCGCCGTGGTGCACGACATACGGGTCGGTGATCGGCAGGATCACGCGTGCGGCCTGCGCACCGAACCAGCCGTCGAACGCGTCCTGCAGATAGATCACGTTCGGGCGGCCCGTTGCCGGATCGTGCTTCGCGTTCATCCCGTGGTCGGCCGTGAGCCCGATCGCCCAGCCAAGCGCGTCGAGCTGCGCGAGATAGCCGTCCATCATCGAATAGAACGCGTTCGCGCCGGCGCTGCCCGGCTCGCACTTGTGCTGCACATAGTCGGTGGTCGACAGGTACATCAGGTCGACCTGGCGCGTCTGCGCGAGCCGCACGCCGGCCGCGAACACGAATTCGGACAGCGCCGCGCTGTAGACGTCCGGCGACGGCAGGCCGACCCAGTCGAGCACGTCGACGATCCCGTTCTCCGCGAGGTTGGCCTGCGCGGCCTTCTCGGCGGAGAAACAGATGCCGTTCATCTGCCAGCCGAGCAGCCGGCGCAGCTTGTCCTTCGCCGTGACGACCGCCACCCGCGCGCCGGCGTCGGACGCCGCCGCGAGCAGCGTCCCGGCGCGCAGGTAGGCCGGATCGTTCATCATCACTTCCGCGCCGCGACCGCCGTCGGCGGCCGGATCCCAGAAGTAGTTGCCGCAAATCCCGTGGACCGACGGCGGCACGCCGCAGACGATCGACAGGTTGTTCGGGTTGGTGAAGGTCGGCACGACGCAATCGGCGCGCCACGCGGTGCCTTCCGCGATCATCCGGCCGATGAACGGTGCGACGCCCGCTTCCACCGCGCGCTCGAGATAGTCGTACTCGCAGCCGTCGACGCAGACGACGACGGTCGGTTCGACCGGCAGCCGGTAACGCCGGCCGTTGACGTCGACGGAACGTCCCGCGAGTTCGGCCGATACCTTGCCCGCCTCCGGTTGCGCGCCGGGCTGCCGCAATGCGAACGCGGCGTTCATGATGCCGCCCGCTTGCCGCGCGGCACGCGCGCGGCGATCAGCAGCAGCGCCGCGAGCGACGCGCCGAGCATCAGCAGCGACAGCGCCGAGGCGGGAAGGTAATAGCCGCGTTCGACCTGGCCGATCACGACGATCGGCACGGTCGCGAACCCGGGCGGGTAGACGGTCAGCGTCGCGCCGAGCTCGCCGAGCGACAGCGCGAAGCCGAGCGCGAGGCTCGCGCGCAGCGCCGGCACGAGCTGCGGCAGCAGCACGCGGCGCAGCACCATCGCGGGCGGCGCGCCGAGGCTCGCCGCCGCTTCCCGCAGCACGGTCAGCTCCGGGCGCAGCGCGGCGGCCGCACAGCGATAGCAGAACGGCAGAATCAGCGCGAGCTGCACGAACACGACGATCGCCGCGGAACTCGACAGGTCGAGCGGCTTCTGGTGATACGCGATCAGCACCGCGAGCCCGAGCACGACGCTCGGCACGCCGTTCGGCACCATCACGACCGCGTCGACCACCGCGCCGAGGCCGCGCCGGTCCCGCCCTTCGAGCGCGAGGGCGAGCCACAGTCCGAGGATCGTGCCGATCGCCGACACGCCGAAGCCGATTTCGAGGCTCGTCAGCAGCGCGTCGTACTCCGGCGACCCGAGCCGCGCGAACCAGCGCAGGCTGTAGCCGGCCGGCAGGATCGTGCCCGACCACTGCGTCGACACGCTCGACAGTGCGACGACGACGACCGGCAGCACAAACAGCCAGAAGCAGGCGAACGCGGCCAGCGCGAGCGCCGCGCGCGACGCATGCTTGAGCAGCGTGTCGCCCCAGCCGATCTGGTGGCGTGGCACGGCTTGCCCGATACGGAATTCAGCGGACATCGTTCCCTCCCGTCGCACGCCGGTTCACCCGGCGATAAACCGCATACAGCGCCAGCGACAGCGCCAGCATCACGACCGCGCCGGCCGACGCGGTCGGCAGGTCGAGGTCGACGGTCGCGCTGCTGTAGATCGCGACCGGCAGCGTCACGAGCCGCGCACTGCCGAGCACGAGCAGGATGCCGAACTCGTTCAGCGTCAGCAGGAAGCACAGCACGGTGCCGGCGGCGATGCCCGGCCACGCGATCGGCAGCACGACACGGCGCGCGAGCATCCCGCCGGACGCGCCGAGACTGCGCGCCGCTTCGATCAGGCGCAGGTCGAGCGTCGCGAACGACGCGAGCGTCGGCCGCACGACGAACGGCGTATAGAACACGGTCTGCGCGAGAATCACGCCGGCGATGCCGAACAGGAAGTCGAGCGGCGGATTCTCGAGATGGAACAGGTGTTGCAACGCGATGCTGATCGAGCCTTGCGAGCCGTACAGGAAGATCAGCGTGAACGCGACGAGGAACGACGGGAACGCAACGTACAGTTCCAGGAAGCGCGTGACGAGCGACGCGCCCGGGAACGGCTTGAAGAACAGCAGCGCGGCCAGCAGCACGCCGAGCACCGATGCGGTGCCGGCGCTCGTGAACAGCACGCCGACGGTCGTCAGCAGCACGTTGCGCGTATCGGGGTTGCCGAAGAACGTCCGGTACGCGGCGAAACTCAGCCCGTGATCGCCGGACACGCTCAGCAGCACGAGCCGCACCAGCGGATAGACGACGAGCGGACCCAGCACGACGATCGCGAGCGCGGCGAGGTGCAGGTCGCCCATGCGCTTGCGGCGCCGCGCAGCGGCGGCATGCGCGGCGGCCGACGCGAGCACGTGCGGCGGCAGGCCGGTTTCAGGGCTCGATAAGGACGACATCGTCTGCCTCGCAATGCAGGGAAACGCGCGCACCGCGCTCGGGAGCCGCGCCGCGGCCGCGTTGCATCGTGACGCGCACGGGTTCGTCGGGTGCCGCATCGATCACGACCGCAATCGACAGGTCCGCGCCCTGCCACTCGACGGACGACACCGTGCCGTGCAGCCCGCCCGCAGCGGGCGGCATCACGGTCAGGCGCTCGGGGCGCACGCATGCCACCTTGCCGCGCACGTCATGGCGCGGATCGCCGAGCGGGAAGATCACGTGCGGCGGCAGCAGGTTGGCCGGGCCGAGATAGCGTGCGACGTAGCCGTCCTTCGGCGCGTCGTACAGCTGCTGCGGCGTGCCGAGCTGCGCGATGTGGCCGTCGCGCATCAGCAGCGCGCGGTCGGACAGCACGAGCGCGTCGTCGCGGTCGTGCGTCACGCAGACGACGGTCAGGTTCGGCAGGCGCTCGTGCAGCGCCTTCAGTTCGCTGCGCACCGACGCGCGCAGGTTGGCGTCGAGCGCCGACAGCGGCTCGTCGAGCAGCAGCACGTCCGGCTCGATCACGAGCGCGCGAGCCAGCGCGACACGCTGCTGCATCCCGCCCGACAGCTGCGCGGGCAGGTGGTGGCCGGCATCGCCGAGCTGCACGAGCTTCAGCGCGTCGGCAACGCGGCGCGTCACTTCCGACGACGCCATGCCGCGGGCGCGCAGCCCGAAAGCGACGTTCTCGAACACCGACAGGTGCGGGAACAGCGCGTAATTCTGGAACAGCAGACCGAGATTGCGCTTGTGCGGCGGCGCATAGGTCAGGTCGCGTCCGGCCACGGTCAGCGTGCCGGTCAGGCCGTCGGCCTTCACGAACCCGGCGATGAAGCGCAGCAGCGTGGTCTTGCCGCAGCCGCTCTTGCCGAGCACGGTCAAAAATTCACCGGCGCCGATCGACAGCGACAGATCTTCCAGCACCGTGCGTGCGCCGTAGCGCACGCTCAGGTGCTCGATCTGCACGCCGCCCGGCGCGCCGGACCGCAGCGTCGCTTGCGGTTCGGCGGCGCCGAATGCGCCGGGATGGGTCAAGGTGGTTTCCACCGGGTTCATCCTCTTGCTCACTAATACAGGCGGCGTGCGCCGATCACTTCGGCTTGACGACGTCGAGCTGCTTGCCCGAGCTGCCGATCACGTCCTTCTTCCAGCGCTCGATCCACACCGGCTTCTTCGCCATCACCTGGGTCCAGTCGACCGGAATCAGCTTCACGCCCGCGATCGCCTTCTTGACCGCTTCGCCGTTCTTGCCGGCCAGCGGCACGTCGGTGCGGCCCGGGATGCCGTACATGTCCGGCACCTTCGATTGCACTTCCGTCGACATCAGGTAGTCGATCAGCTTCTTGCCGACGTCCTGATTCGGGCCGCTCTTGATCAGGCCGATGCCGTACGGCAGCTGGAACGTGGTCGGCTGGTCGCCTTCCTTCGCCGCCAGGAAGATCGGCTTGACGGACAGCGCGCCGTGTTCGGCGTCGTCGAGGTCCATCTGCAGGTCGCCGTTCGCGACACTGATCTCGTTACGCGACAGCAGCACGTTCAGGTAGCCCGTGCCCTTGGTGTGGAACTTCACGCTCTGCGACAGTTTCGCGAGGTAGTCGAACGCCTTGTCCTCGCCCATCAGCGAGGTCGTCAGGATCAGCACGGCCATCCCGTCGCCGGCGGTCGCCGGGTTCGAGTACGCGACCTTGCCGGCATAGCTCGGCGACAGCAGGTCGGCGAACGTCTTCGGCTGGTTCTTCACAACGTCCGGGTTGATCGCGAACGAGAAGTAGTTATTCACGAACGTCGCCCACGTGCCGTCTTCCGCCTTCGCGATCGCCGGCACGTTCTTGTAGTTCACGCTCTGGTACGGCTGCAGCAGCCCCATCTGGCCGGCTTGCTGGATGAACGGCGGCAGCGTGACGATCACGTCCGCCTTCGGGGAATTCTTTTCGATGTTCGCGCGGTTGACGACCTCGCCGCTGCCTGCCGTCACGATGTTGACCTTGACGCCTTCCTTCTTCTCGAACGCCGGCAGCACATCGCGATAGAGGTTCTCGAGACCGTCCGCCGTATACAGCACGACCGCGTTCGCCGCATGCGCGGGCATCGCCACGCCTTGCAGCAGACCGGCGGCGCAGGCGGCCAGCGCGAGCTTGCGGAACGCGCCGACAGCGGCGCGCGAGGAATTCTGCAGTGTCATCTCACTTCTCCGTAGACGGAACACCAAACGGCCGGGGCACGATCCGGCTCCTTTTAGTCGGGCAAGCCGACAACCGGCCTGCCTCGCTGCCGCGCTGCAGGTGGTTTCGCGCGGCAAGCGAAGGATCACAGCGTTCGATGACAACGCCGTGACGAGTGCCACAATTTCCAAAAAATGACACATTTTGCCAATATCATGCAAGTCATTCAGAAATGCCGCCCCGGCGTTTCGTCCGACCTTTGCCGGAGAAAAACCATGTCCGATCCGATTCTGCTTACGCCCGGCCCGCTCACCACGTCCGCCACAACACGCCACGCAATGCAACATGACTGGGGCTCGTGGGACGCTGCTTTCAATCAGTTGACGGCCAGTGTCTGCGCGGATCTCGTCGCGATCGCAGGCGGCGGCGACGAATACGTGTGCGTGCCGATGCAAGGAAGCGGCACGTTTTCGGTCGAGGCCGCGCTCGGCACGCTGGTGCCGCGTGACGGCGTCGTGCTCGTGCCGGACAACGGCGCGTATTGCGCGCGCATCCTGAAGATCCTCGGCCGGCTCGGCATCGACGCAATCGCGTTGCCGTTCGGCGAGGACGCAGCGGTCGACCCGGCGGCGGTCGAAGCCGCGTTCGCGCGCGAGCCGCGCATCACGCATGTCGCGCTGGTGCACCTGGAAACGAGCGCCGGCATCCTGAATCCGCTCGACGCGATCGCCGCCGTGTGCCGTCGGCACGGCAAGCGGCTGATCGTCGACGCGATGAGTTCGTTCGGCGCGCTGCCGATCACGCTGGCGGACAGCGGGATCGACGCGCTGATCTCGGCGAGCGGCAAATGCCTGGAAGGCGTGCCGGGGATGGGGTTCGCGATCGTGCGGCGCGACACGCTCGACGCGTGCGAAGGCAACTCGCCGTCGCTCGCGCTCGACCTCCACGATCAGTACGCGTACCTGCGCAAGACGGGCCAGTGGCGCTTCACGCCGCCGACGCACGTGATCGCCGCGCTGCGCGCCGCGCTCGACCAGTACCTGGGCGAAGGCGGCCAGCCCGCGCGCGGTGCGCGCTATGCGGAGAACTGCCGGACGCTGGTCGAATCGATGCGTGCGCTCGGCTTCACGCCGTTCCTCGACGCCAGCGTGCAGGCGCCCGTGATCGTCACGTTCCACGCGCCCGACCATCCGGCCTACGACTTCCGCCGCTTCTACGACGCGGTGCGCGACGCGGGCTTCATCCTGTATCCGGGCAAGCTGACGCAGCTCGAGACGTTCCGCGTCGGCTGCATCGGCGCGATCGATGCGGGCGACATCCAGCGCGCGGTCGCGGCGATCGCGCAGGCAGTCGAATCGCTCGGCATCGCGGTGCAACGCGCATAAGGCGAAGGCGGCGCGCCAGCGGGCACACGGCCGGCGCGCGAACAAAAAAGCCCGGCGGCCAACCGGCCGCCGGGCGAACGCACTGGATGTGCGTGGAGCCGGTACTTACAGTTCGATCCGCTTGATGTCGCCGACGACGAAGATGTACGACAGCGCGCCGATCAGCGCGATCACGCCGATGAACACGAGCGCGCCGACGAACGAACCGGTCGATGCGACGACGAAGCCGACGACCAGCGGCGTCACGATCCCCGCAAGGTTCGCCGCGAAGTTGAAGATGCCGCCCGTCACGCCGAGCAGGCCGTCCGGCGCGATGTCCGACACGAGCGTCCAGCCGAGTGCGGCCATCCCCTGCGCGAAGAACGCAACCGACATGATCGCGATCACGGCTTCGTTGCTCTTCACATAGTTCGCGAGAATGATCGTCGACGCGAGCAGCAGGCCCGCGATGATCGGCAGCTTGCGCGCGAGGTTCGCGGACTTGCCGCGACGCAGCAGCCAGTCGGAGAAGATCCCGCCGAACATCACGCCAACCGACGCGGCGATGAACGGCATCACCGCGAAGAAGCCGATCTTCAGCCAGCCCATGTGGCGCTCGGTCGCGAGATAGGTCGGGAACCAGGTCAGGAAGAACACGAGCGTCGAGTTGCCGGCGAACTGGCCGAGGCAGATGCCCGCGAGCTGGCGCTTCTTCAGCAGCCGGCCGGCCATCGACCAGCTGAACTTCTTCTGTTCGCCCTTGCCGGCCTTGTCGGCCACTTCACCGTTGCCGCCCTTGCGCGCCCCGTGCACGAGACCACCACCCGCTTCGATGTACGCGAGTTCCTCCGAGTTCGCACCCGGATGGTTGCGCGGCTCGTGATAGAGCTTCCACCAGACGAGGCCGAACACGATGCCGACCGTGCCGACGACCCAGAACAGCGAGCGCCAGCCGAACGCACCCATCAGCGCGAACAGCACGGGGCTGAAGAATGCGAGCCCGATGTACTCGCCGACGGTATAGGTGCCGGTCGCCATCGCCCGTTCGTTCTGCGGGAACCACGTCGCGACGACGCGGCTGTTGGTCGGGAAGCACGGTGCCTCCGCGACGCCGAGGCCGAGCCGGCACGCGAGCAGCGTCCCGACGCCGGGCACGAAGCCCTGCAGGAACGTGCACAGCGACCACAGCGTCATCGACCAGTAGTAGGTGACCTTGCTGCCGAAGCGGTCGAGAAAGAGGCCGCCGGGCACCTGCGAGGCGACGTACGTCCACGAAAACGCGGAGAACATGATGCCCATCACCGCCGCGTTGATGCCGAGCTCCTTGGTGAGCTGCGGCGCAGCCACCCCCAGCACGGTACGGTCGAGATAGTTGATCATCGTGCCGATTGCAAGCAGCGCGAGAATCTTGTAGCGCGCCGACGTGCGACGGACCGCGCCGGCCGCCTGCGCGGGCGCGGCGTTCGTGTGGGTAGTGTGCTGCATGGTCGTCTCCTGGTCTCTCTTTCCAGCTAGAAATTAGGGTCAGCGCGCGACGAGCGACTGAAAGTGATCGAACATCCGCTCGTCGTCCGGCGTACGTCCGGTGAAGATCTCGAATGCGTCGACGGCCTGGTACACGGCCATTCCGCCGCCGGGCAGCGTGGCGCAGCCGGCCGCGCGCGCGGCGCGGATCAATTCGGTTTCGAGCGGGAAATACACGATGTCGGCCACCCACATCCCCGCATGGAGCAGTTCGGCCGGCAGCGGCAGGCCCGGGTGCTTGGCCATGCCGGTCGGCGTTGCATGGATCAGGCCCGTCGCGGCGTGCATCGCGGCCGCGAGATCGCTGCCCGGCGCGACCCGGGCTGCCGGGAAGCGCTGCTGCAGCTCGGCCGCGAGCGCGGTGGCGCGCGTGGCGTCGACGTCGAAAATCGTCAGTTCCGCTGCGCCCATCTGCAGGGCCGCATGCGCGACAGCCGCGCCCGCGCCGCCCGCGCCGAGCTGGACCACGCGTTCGAGCGACACGTCGGGCAACCCGCGGCGGAACGATTTCGCGAAACCCGACCAGTCGGTGTTGTGGCCGATCCGCTTGCCGTCCTTGAACAGCACGGTGTTCACCGCGCCGAGCGCGCGCGCGTCGTCCGACAGCGCGTCGAGGTGCTCGATCACGCGCTGCTTGCACGGATGCGTGATGTTGAGCCCGTTGTAGCCCATCCGCTGCGCGGCATCGAGCAGTTGCGGCAGCGCGTCGACGGTCACGCCGAGCGCGTCGAGGTCGATGCGCCGGTAGACATAGCCGAACCCCTGGCGGAAGCCTTCTTCCTCATGCATCGCGGGCGACAGCGAACCGCCGATGCCCTGGCCGATCAGGCCGATCAGAAACGACGGGCGGCTCATCGTGCGGCTCCTTGCGCGAAAAGGGTCGACAGGCGCTGCAGCGCAAACACGTAGCCTTCGGTGCCGCAGCCGCAGATCACGGCTTCGGCGACGGCCGACACATACGAGTGGTGACGGAATGCCTCGCGGCGATGCACGTTCGAGATGTGCACCTCGATCACGGGTTTCGCGATCGCGGAAAGCGCGTCGGCCAGCGCGACCGACGTGTGCGTATAGGCGGCCGGGTTGATCACGATGCCGTGCGTGTCGTGACGCGCGGCATGCAGCCAGTCGATCAGCTGGTGCTCGGCGTTCGACTGGCGGAAGTCGATCTCCAGGCCGAGCCCCTCGGCCGCCACGCGGCAGCGCTGCTCGACATCGGCGAGGGTTTCCGCGCCGTAGATATGGGGCTCGCGGGTTCCCAGCAGATTCAGGTTCGGGCCGTTCAGCACCAGCACCTTGTACTTGCTCATGATGATTTCTGCTCCAAAAACGGGGGCGGAGCGTTGCCGGCACCACCCCGTGTCAACAGGAAGTGACGCTAGTGTGCGCCGGCACGAGCACGCTGTCTTTTCGGGTTTTCGCTAATTTGTACCATCTAGTTAGTTTGTATAATTCGCCTCACTTCCCTAGTAAATTCGGGATATGGCGCGTACCCTGAATTCAATGACTGGTTCATTTGGGTCCGGTTCAGCCGACGCCACACCCCGCTCATCCGCAGGATTCGCCCATGCAGCGCTCGATCGCCACCGTGTCACTGTCCGGCACGCTCGCCGAGAAGCTCGCCGCCATCCAGGCCGCAGGCTTCGACGGTGTCGAAATCTTCGAGAACGACCTCGTCTACTTCGACGGATCGCCCGCCGACGTGCGGCGCATGGCCGCCGATCTCGGCCTCGACATCGTGCTGTTCCAGCCGTTTCGCGACTTCGAGGGCGTAAGCCCGGCCCAGCTGGCCCGCAATCTCGACCGCATCCGGCGCAAGTTCGACGTGATGCACGCGCTCGGCACCGACCGCATCCTCGTGTGCAGCAACGTATCGCCCGACACGATCGCGGACGATGCGCTGCTCGTCGACCAGCTCGGCGCGCTCGCCGAAGCCGCGCGGCAGGCCGGCGTGGTCGCCGCGTACGAGGCGCTCGCGTGGGGCCGGGTCGTGAACCGGTACAGCCACGCGTGGCAGCTCGTGAACGCGGTGAACAGCCCGCACCTCGGCCTCGCGCTCGACAGCTTCCATACGCTGTCGCTCGACGACTCGCCGGACGCGATCGCCGACATTCCGGGCGACCGGATCGCGTTCGTGCAGATCGCCGATGCACCGAAGCTCGCGATGGACGTGCTCGAATGGAGCCGCCACTACCGCTCGTTCCCCGGCCAGGGCGACTTCGACCTCGCGCGCTTCACGGCGCGCGTGATCGAGTCCGGCTATACGGGGCCGCTGTCGCTCGAGATCTTCAACGACGGCTTCCGCGCGGCGCCGACTGCGATCACGGCCGCCGACGGCCACCGCTCGCTGCTCTATCTGGAAGAACTGACGCGCACGCGGCTCACGCAGGACGGCCGCACGCCGGCCGCCGATCAGCCGCTGTTCGCGCCGCCGGCGCCGCCCGCGCACGTCGGGTTCCAGTTCATCGAATTCGCGGTCGACGCGCAGGCGGCGGCCACCGTCGGCGAGTGGCTCGGCCGGATGCGGTTCCGGCTCGCGGGCCGCCATCGGTCGAAGGACGTGACGCTGTTCCAGCACGGCGCCGCATCGATCGTGCTGAACGCCGAGCGCGACTCGTTCGCCGACGCGTTCTTCCAGCAGCACGGGTTGTCGCTGTGTGCGTCGGCGTTCAGCGTCGACGACGCGAAAGTGGCATTCGAACGCGCGGCCGGTTTCGGCTATGCGCCGTTTTCAGGGCGCGTCGGCCCGCACGAACGCGTGCTGCCGAGCGTGCAGGCGCCGGACGGCAGCCTCGAGTATTTCGTCGACGAAGCGCCGAACGCGCCGACGCTGTATGAATCGGATTTCGTGCTGACCGACATCGACGGCCCGAGCGAGGTCGGCCCGCTGACGGGCATCGACCACGTCTGCCTCGCGCTGCCGGCCGACGCGCTCGATACGTGGATCCTGTTCTTCAAGACCGCATTCGGCTTCGAGGCCGAGCGTAGCTGGCTCGTGCCCGATCCGTACGGCCTGATGCGCAGCCGCGCGGTGCGCAGCGCGGACGGCTCGGTGCGGATCGCGCTGAATGCGTCGGTCGACCGCCATACGGCCGTCGCCGAATCGCTCGACCGCTATCACGGCACGGGACTGAACCACGTGGCGTTTCGCACCGACGACATCGTGAAGACGGTCGCCTCGTTCGCGGCCGACGGCGTGCCGTTCCTGCGGATTCCGCCGAACTACTACGACGACCTCGCCGCGCGCTACGCACTGCCGGACGAACTGATCGACACGCTGAGCGCCCACCACCTGCTGTACGACCGCGACGAGCACGGCGGCGAATTCCTGCATGCGTATACAGAACTGGTCGACAACCGCTTCTCGTTCGAGATCGTCGAGCGGCGCGGCGGCTACGACGGCTACGGCGCGACCAACGCGGCCGTGCGACTCGCCGCACAGGCCCAGCGCAGAAAATAAGGGTGCGAAGGGAAATTTTCCGGGGGTCGGATCGGATGTGCAAACCGCGCCGCCCGCGGCACGGACGCACCATCGTGGTGAATCCTGCGACGCGGCCCCGCCCGGCAAGGCCGACCGCTTTCGATCCGAAACGGCCGCCCGGCGGGGGTTACATCCGGTAATGGTTGCCGCGTCGCAGCATCCGCGCCGTCGCCGCGGTTTTAAGAATCGCTTAAGTCTTCGTGGGCACCATCCGCAACCAGTACCCGATGGATATCTCGAAAAGGAGGACAGCGATGAGCGCCGTAGATGCACCCGCGGGCCGCCCGGCCGCCCCACCTGCGAAGAAGACGATGCTGCGCCGTTTGCTCAGCCATCACGAAATCGCGACGCTGCTCGTGCTGCTGCATGCACCGATCGGCGCGAATGCCAAACCCGAATTGCCGGCGCTTCAGGAAGCCGGCCTCGTCGAGATGGTCAAGCTCGACGCCGACACCGCACCGAGCTTCCGGCTCACCGAAGACGGCACGGCCGTCCTGAAAGGGCTCGGCTACCGCTGAGCCGCCGCTTTCCCGTTCCCGTCCTATCCCCGATCATTGCGGCACGCCGGCCTGGCCGGCGCGTCGCGTCACACTGCCCGGTCCTGCTGCATCAGCCGGTATTCCGTCGGCGTCACCCCCACCGTCGCCTTGAACTGGCGCGTAAACGCACTGTGATCCGTATAGCCGCATAGCGCCGCGACGTCGGTGACCTTGTCGTGCGTGACGAGCAGCGCGGTGGCCGCATCGAGCCGCGTTTTCAGCAGCACCTGGCGCGGCGTCAGGTGAAACACCTTGTGGAAGTAGCGTTCGAGCTGCGCGACCGACATCCCGGCCATCTGCGCGAGCTGCTTCAGGTTCAGCGGCTGCACGTAGTGATCCTGGATGTGCTGGACCACGTCGGCGAGCTTGCTGTAGGCCGGATGCGAACCTTCGTGCGCCTTCAGGTCGCGCGAGATGCCCGCGAGGCCGACCACCTTGCCGGCCGCGTCGCGCAGCGGCTCCTTGCAGGTCAGGCACCAGCCCGGCTGGCGGCCCGGATACAGATGCAGCTCGAGCTGGTCCATCAGTTGCTGGCCGGCGTTGATCGTCGCCATGTCCTGCTCGAAATAGGTACGGCCGAAGCGGCGCGGAAACACTTCGTCGGTCGTCTTGCCGAGCAGGTCGCGCTTGTCCTTGTAGCCGCAGCGCAGCGCCAGCGTGCGGTTGACGAGTGCGTAGCGGCCGTTCGCGTCCTTCACGAAGAAGGCGACGTCGGGCAGCGCGTCGAACACCGGTTCGAGCAGGCGGAAGTGCGCGAGCATCGCGCCGAAATCGGCATTGTCGGGCTGGTAGCGCAACGTATCGGACAAGCTCATGGGCGGTGCGGCAAGAAAGGTCGTCATCCCGGCATCTGCGAAGGGCGTGGCTGATGGCGTCGATTATAGGAGCGCACCCTCGAACGCGTCGCGGCGATCGCGGGGCGGATGATCCCGGGCGCGTGATCGGGCGTTCGCGAACGGTGGCCCGCGGGCCGCGCCGCCGATCGACGACGAGCGGACGACCGCAGGCGGTGGCGCGTAGTGCGTGGCGCGGTTGTGCGCGCAACCACCGCGCCGCTCGCGTGCCCGGCGGCGGCGATCTCGCATCGGGTCGCCGCCTGCCCGCGCGGATCTGTCGGCGCTGCCGGCGCACCGCACGGGCACCGAGACAACGCGCGCCCGAACCCGCCATCGTAAAAATGCCGACGTGTCGCGTCTTGGCGCGTTTGCGCATTCAGAATGACGATTTCAGCATATATCAGGGTTATCGACGATATGCCGAAATCGTCGCCGGCCACGCACCGAACGCGCAAGACGCGCGCATTTTCGCTACCTAGACTTCAATCAACGGTTACGAGACGACATCCCGCCACCGCGGCGCACGCCGATTCCGGCACAACCCGCGCAGCGCACGGCACACCCCGCGCGGCTTTCGCAAAGCCCTGCAAACCGATACGTCTCGCCCGGTTTACCGCACCGGCCCGCTGGCCGGCGGCGGCCCAACCACGCCATCAAGGGGAAGTGAAAGTGAAGCTGAAGGTATCGCACGTCGCGCTGGCTGCCGCCTGCGCACTGTCGGGCGCACACGCCATCGCCGCCGACGTCGTCAAGATCGGTTTCGCCGCACCGCTGACGGGGCCGCAGTCGAACTACGGCACGGACATGCAGAAGGGCGTGCAACTCGCGATCGCCGATTTCAACGCGACGCATCCGACGATCGGCGGCAAGCCGGTCACGTTCCAGCTCGACTCGCAGGACGACCAGGCCGACCCGCGCACCGGCACGACCGTCGCGCAGCGGTTGATCGACGACAACGTCCGCGGGGTCATCGGCCACTTCAACTCGGGCACGAGCATTCCGGCGTCCGACCTGTACGATCGCGCAGGGCTGCCGCAGATCTCGATGGCGACGTCGCCGCAGTACACGGCGCGCGGCTACAAGACGACCTACCGGCTACTGACGAGCGACGCGCAGGCCGGCCGCATCGTCGGCATGTATGCGGTGAAGACGCTGCACTTCAAGCGCATCGCGATCATCGACGACCGAACCGCCTACGGCCAGGGCATCGCCGACGAATTCGCGAAGGCCGTGGAAGCCGCGGGCGGCACGATCATCAAGCGCGACTTCACGAACGACAAGGCGCTCGACTTCTCGGCGATCCTGACCAACCTGAAGGGCGTCAACCCCGACGCGATCTTCTACGGCGGCGGCGATGCGCAGTCTTCCCCGATGATCCGCAAGATGCGCCAGCTCGGGATGAAGTCGGCATTCGTGACCGGCGAGATGTCGCGCTCGCCGACGTTCCTGAAGGTCGGCGGCGAAGCGGCCGAGGGTGCGATCGTCTACATGGGCGGGCTGCCGAAGGAAAAGATGCCGGGCTTCGCCGGCTACGCATCGCGCTACAAGGCGCGCTTCAATGAAGACGTGATCACCTATTCGCCGTACTCGTACGACGGCACGATCGCGCTGCTCACTGCGATGAAGGACGCGAACTCGACCGACCCGAAGGTCTATACGCCGTATCTCGGCAAGGTGTCGATCAAGGGCGTGTCAGCCCCCAGCATCGCATACGACGCGAAGGGCGACCTGAAGGATGCACCCGTGACGATCTACAAGGTCGAGCACGGCGCGTTCAAGCCGGTCGACACGATCGCCGGCAACTGATCACGCAGATCCTGTCCCGCGCGGCGCGGCAAGCGGCCCCCCCGCCTGCCGCGCCGCGTGCGTTTCGCCATCACGAAGTCCGAAGCATTCCTCGGCGCGCCCCCGCGCGCGCGCATTTCGCGCTCCTGTAGAATCCTCCCACCCGCTTTGACGCTTCGTCTCCGTCGCGCCCCATCCCGGTGCGACGGCGCGTGTCACGTGCCCTATCCGGCGCTCGGCACACGCTCGACGATGCAGGCCGCGCCTAGCCAGTCCATGCCGATAGCGGGCCCTGGAGACGCAGCACCGACAACAACATTCGAAAACCGATCGTCCTGACCATGCAAGCTTCCGAATTGAGCGGCGTGCCTCGCGCCGCCGACCGCGCACTCACGCGCAGCGACTACAAGACCCTCGGCCTCGCCGCACTCGGCGGCGCCCTCGAGTTCTACGACTTCATCATCTTCGTGTTCTTCGCGCCCGCGATCGGGCAGCTGTTCTTCCCGCACGACATTCCCGACTGGCTACGCCAGTTGCAGACGTTCGGCATCTTCGCGGCCGGCTATCTCGCGCGCCCGCTCGGCGGCGTGATCATGGCGCACTTCGGCGACCTGTTCGGCCGCAAGCGGATGTTCACGCTGAGCGTGCTGATGATGTCGGTGCCGACGCTGCTGATGGGCCTGCTGCCGACCTACGACTCGATCGGCATCTTCGCGCCGGTGTTGCTGCTGCTGTTCCGCGTGCTGCAAGGCGCGGCGGTCGGCGGCGAAGTGCCGGGCGCATGGGTGTTCGTGTCGGAGCACGTGCCGTCGCGCCACATCGGCTACGCGTGCGGCACGCTGACCGCGGGCCTCACGGCCGGCATCCTGCTCGGCTCGCTGGTCGCCGCGGGCATCAACAGCCGCTACTCGGGCGCCGAAGTGACCGCGTTCGCATGGCGCATTCCGTTCCTGCTCGGCGGCGTGTTCGGCCTGTTCTCCGTGTACCTGCGCCGCTGGCTGCACGAGACGCCGGTGTTCGCCGAGATGAAGGCGAAGAAGGCGCTCGCGGCCGAGATTCCGCTGAAGGCCGTGCTGCGCGACCACGGCCGCGCGGTGATCGTGTCGATGCTGCTCACGTGGATGCTGTCGGCGGCGATCGTCGTCGTGATCCTGATGACGCCCGCGCTGCTGCAGAAGCAGTTCCACCTGACGCCCGCGACCACGCTGTTCGCGAACAGCGTCGCGACGCTGTGCCTGACGGCCGGCTGCATCACCGCCGGCTCGCTCGCGGGCTGGATCGGCGCGAAGCGCGTGCTCGGCATCGGCGGCCTCGTGCTGGCCGCGTGCTACTACCTGCTGTTCGCGCAGGTCGCGGCCGACGCGTCGACGCTGCCGCTGTACTACGGGATCGCCGGCTTCATGGTCGGCACGATCGGCGCGGTGCCGTTCGTGATGGTCCGCAGCTTCCCGGCCGTCGTGCGCTTCTCGGGCATCTCGTTCTCGTACAACGTCGCGTATGCGATCTTCGGCGGCCTCACGCCGGTGATCGTGTCGCTGATGATGAAGTCGAATCCGCTCGCACCGGTTGTCTATGTCGCAGTGATCTGCGTGCTCGGCGCGATCGCCGTGCAGTTCTCGAAGGATGCAAAGGACCTGAAGGACGCACGCTGAACGTCGGCGCGCACGCGCCGGCGGCATGAACAAAGGGCCGAATCCCGCGGTGTGCGGGATTCGGCCCTTTTGTCTTGCTTCGGCGCGACGCCGTGCGTGCGTTCGACGCTCAGTTCAACTCAGCGCAGCGCGCCGTACGACGAACTCGGCCGGCGCAGCGCGTCGATGCTGGCGCTGCCTGCGCCGGTCACGAACAGCAGCAGGAACCCGCCGGCGATCGCGATGTTCTTCCAGAAGTGGATCACCATGTCGTGCTGGACCGCGGCGTCCGTCGCGTCCCAGAAATTGTGCCCGACCATCGCGGTCGCGACCGTATAGAACGCCATCAGCAACGCGAGCGGCTTCACCTTGTAGCCGACGATCAACAGCAGGCCGCCGAGCGCTTCGATCGTAACGACGACCGGCCCGATCACCTGCGGATAGGGTACGTTCAGCCCGTGCAGATAGCCGATGAAATCGCCATAGCCGAGCAGCTTCATCACGCCACCCCACAAGAACAACGCCGCCAGCGCCAGGCGTGCGAACAAGATGACGCCGGAATCGACGGAACGCGTCATGCCTTTCTCCTCGTATGCAATTCGGCCGCCCGCACGAGTCGCGCCCGTGCGGTCCGGGGCCGCGCGGCCCTGCTGGGCCCGCGGCAAATGGGCCAGCATAGAGGGTCTTTCCGCGCTGTCCAAGAAAAAGGTTGTAGCAAATCTTTACACTGCGGCGGCGCCGCCGGCAGGGCTGCGCCGCGAAAAACGGCGTGACGGCCATTCCCGCCGATAACGGGAACAGGCCCTATTCAGCATCGCTCAGCAGTACACCTTTCTTGAACAGGAAGCAGCCGTAGCCGCGCAACTCGCCGGTGACGATCACCGCGTACGCCTGCTGCGCGCGCTCGTAGAACGCGAAACGGTCGACACCCGCGAGCGGCACCGCGCGCCCTTCCGCACGATCGATCTCGGCCTGCACCTCGCGCTGCACCGGCGGCACCGCGGCCGGATCGCCGACGACCTCCATCCGCCACGCGGGCGTGTCGACGAACGTGTCGAGCGGCAGCACCGACAGCACCGCGCGCGCGACACGCGCCGAGTCGGCGCCGTCGATGCGCAGCGCGCGGCCGACCACCGTGTGCTCGGCGACGGATTCCGCCGGAAAATTCGCATCGCAAATCGCCACTTCATCTCCGTGGCCCATCGCGCGCAGCGCGTGCAGGATGTCGGCGTGCAGCAGCGGATCGAGATTCTTCAGCATGTCGGCAAGTCTCCGGGATCAGGAACGAATCGCATAACGTTACCCGATCCCGGACGCCGCCGGGCATGCGCGGCTCGCGTCACGACGCCGCGGCCGGCATTTCGTCGATGAAGCCCGTGACCGACTTCAGGCGGCCGGACGCGTCGACGGTGCCGAAATCCGAGCCCTTCACGATCGCCGCGCCATCGGGCGACACGAGCGCCCACGAGAAACGCAGGTGCTGGCCAAACGCGTCGACGTCGGTCGTGCGACAGAAGCGATACGCGGGGAAGCGCGCCTGCACCGACGCGATCATCGTATCGATGCCCGCGTGGCCGTCGCCGGTCATCAGCGGGTCGCGATACGCCGCGTCGCTCGCGTAGGTCGCATCGATCAGCGCGCGCCGGCGCACGACGTCGGGTTCGTTCCATGCGTCGATATAGCGGTCGATCAGGTCGGCGTGAGCGGACGGGACGGTTTGGGCGGTGTGCATACGAGGCTCCTGGTCTGGATGAAGGGAGGACAGCGCCGCGGACGTTTCAGGTTCGCGTGCCGCTATCGTCGCCGGCCTCGCGCGGGCGGTCGATTACGTACGAGGTAAGGAAATCGCGCCGCCCCAACGAAAACGGGCGCCCGAAGGCGCCCGCATCGCCTGTCGTCGCAACCGCGCGCGTCAGGTCACCGGCGCCGGGTTGAACAGCGTCAGCGCATTCGCGAGCTTCCATTGCTCGGCCCACGTGCGGCGCTTGCCGCTCGCGACGTCGAGCATCAGCCGGAACAGCTCCCAGCCCACGTCCTCGATCGAGGCCGCGCCGGTCGCAATCTGCCCCGCGTCGAGATCCATCAGGTCGTGCCAGCGGCGCGCGAGATCGCTGCGCGTCGCGACCTTGATCACCGGAACCTGCGCGAGGCCGTACGGCGTGCCGCGGCCCGTCGTGAAAATGTGCAGGTTCATCCCCGCCGCGAGCTGCAGCGTGCCGCAGATGAAGTCGCTCGCGGGCGTCGCCGCGTACAGCAGCCCCTTCTGCCGCGCCCGATCGCCGGGACGCACGACGCCGGCGATCGGCGCGCTGCCCGACTTCACGATCGAACCCATCGCCTTCTCGACGATGTTCGACAGGCCGCCCTTCTTGTTGCCGGGCGTCGTGTTCGCACTGCGGTCGACGCGGCCGCGCTCCAGGTAGCGGTCGTACCAGTCCATCTCGCGGATGATCTCGCGGGCGACGTCCTCGTTCGCCGCGCGCGACGTGAGTTGCGCGACGCCGTCGCGCACTTCGGTCACTTCCGAGAACATGATCGTTGCGCCGGCACGCACGAGCAGGTCGGCCGCGAAGCCGACCGCCGGGTTCGCGGTGAGCCCCGAGAACGCGTCGCTGCCGCCGCACTGCACACCGACGACGAGATCCGACGCCGGGCAGGTTTCGCGACGGCGGCGGTTCAACCGCTCCAGATGCGATTCGGCCATCTTCATGATCGAGTCGATCATCGAGTTGAAGCCGACATGCGCGGCGTCCTGCAGGCACACGACGCCGCCGTTGTCCGTCGCGCCGTCGGCCGCCACCGGAATCACGCCGGGCGGCAGCAGGCGCTCGGGCTGCAGCTTCTCGCAGCCGAGGCTCACCGTCATCACCTCGCCGCCGAAGTTCGGGTTCAGGCTGATGTTGCGCAGCGTGCGGATCGGGATGTCGGCGTCGGGCGCGTCGATCGCGACGCCGCAGCCGTACGTGTGCTCGAGTCCGACCACGTCGTCGACGTTCGGGTAACGCGGCAGCAGTTCCTCCTTGATCCGCTTGACCGCATGCTCGACGACACCCGACACGCACTGCACGGTCGTCGTGATCGCGAGAATGTTGCGCGTGCCGACCGAACCGTCGGGATTGCGGAAGCCCTCGAACGTATAGCCCTCGAGCGGCGCCAGCGACGGTGCGGCGCGCGTGGCGAGCGGCAAGTCGTCGAGCCCCGGCGGCTCGGGCATCCGCATCGTGCGCTCGTTGACCCAGCTGCCGCGCCGCAGCTCGGTGAGCGCGTAGCCGATCACGACGTTGTAGCGGACGATCGGGTCGCCGGCCGCGAGATCGGCCAGCGCAACCTTGTGCCCTTGCGGCACGCCTTCGCGCAATGTCAGCCCGTCGGCGAACGTCGCGCCCTCGGGCAGGCCGCCGTCGTTGACGACGATCGCGACGTTGTCGTCCGGATGCACGCGGATATAGAGAGGGGAAGCAGTCATCGGAATTCCTGGGAGGCTACCGGTCAAATCGTTAGTCATCATACGACATTCAACACCAATCCGCGATGCTACGTAAACCCTTATCCGGAAAGACCCTACCTCCGATCGGCCAGCAAACCGCTTGCGTCACCCCTCCCCTCGTTGTACGATGACATACAACGACATCGCCAATGTGGCCCGGATGCCGTGCCCGACGAACCCAGCACTCGCGCTAGACGGACGACCTAACCATGACTTCACCGCAAGAACTCAAACAGATCATCTCCCACGGCCTGCTGTCGTTTCCGCTGACGGATTTCGACGCAGACGGCAGCTTCCGCCCGACCACCTATGCCGAGCGCCTGGAATGGCTGGCACCGTACGGCGCGACCGCGCTGTTCGCGGCCGGCGGCACCGGTGAATTCTTCTCGCTCACGCAGCGCGAGTATTCGGATGTGATCCGCGTCGCGACGGAAACCTGCAAGGGCAAGGTACCGATCCTCGCCGGCGCCGGCGGCGCGACGCGCGTCGCGATCGAATATGCGCAGGAAGCCGAGCGCCTCGGCGCGAGCGGCGTGCTGCTGATGCCGCACTACCTGACCGAAGCGAGCCAGGAAGGGATCGCCGAGCACGTCGAACAGGTGTGCCGTGCGCTGAAGATCGGCGTCGTGGTGTACAACCGCGCGAATTCGAAGCTGAACGCCGACATGCTCGAGCGCCTTGCCGACCGTTGCCCGAACCTGATCGGCTTCAAGGACGGCGTCGGTGAAATCGAGAGCATGGTCACGATCCGCCGCCGGCTCGGCGACCGCTTCGCGTACCTCGGCGGCCTGCCGACGGCCGAAGTCTACGCAGCCGCTTACAAGGCGCTCGGCGTGCCGGTGTACTCGTCGGCCGTGTTCAACTTCATCCCGAAGACGGCGATGGAATTCTACGAAGCGATCGCGAAGGACGACCACGCAACGGTCGGCCGCCTGATCGACGAGTTCTTCCTGCCGTACCTGAAGATCCGCAACCGCCGCGCGGGCTACGCCGTCAGCATCGTGAAGGCGGGCGCGAAGCTCGTCGGCCACGACGCGGGCCCGGTGCGCGCACCGCTGATCGACCTCAACGACGACGAACTGGCCGAACTCGACGTGCTGATCAAGAAGATGGGCCCGCAGTAAGCGGGGGCGGCCGGCGCGGCACCTTCGGTGGCGCGGCGGCCGGCTTGTGTTGCTTGTGTTGCATCGCGGCCGGCGCTTGCCGGCCGCGGTCGTTTGCAGCGGCAGCGATGCCACGCGTCCCGCCGCGCTGCGCGCCGTCACATCTGCGCGATGACTCCGATGATCCGGTGACGCACGTTGCCGAGCTTGATCCGGGTCGCTTCGATCTGTCCCTGCGCGCCCGCACGCACGCGTGTGCTCGATTCGCCGCCAAGAATCTGCCCCAGCACGTCGCGGTCGACGACCGCATCGAAGAACCGGCCGACCGTGATCGTTGCCGACTGCTTCGCGGTCAGGAGCGCGCTGTTGGCCTGCATCAGCGCTTCAGTGCGCAGGCTCTGGTCGCGTTCGTCGATGCCGCGGCGGTGCTCGAGCGCGAACACCAGCGCTTCCATGTCCTGCCTGAAACGGCGCACGGCGAGGCCGAACACGAGCGAATGCGCGTCGGAGTCCGTGACGGGCCGCCCCTGGTTGATGGTCACGTCGAATTCGCTGCCGCCCAGGTCGCGCTGGAATTCCAGCAGCGCATTCGCGAGCACGCGCCCTTCGCTGTATTGGCCGATCCGGCTGCGCACCGAATGCGCGACGTCGCCGATCGCCTTCCACAATCCGGCGGCGAACAGGTGATCGCCGCGCTTGCTGATGTTCATCGGATGGTTCCCTCTTGGTCTTTTGTCGGTCTCTCAGGCCCGCCTGCGGGCCGGGCGGCCCGAGGCCTCGCTACTGTAGGAGAAATTCCGGCGACGCGGAAGCCGACGCCCATCTCGTCAAGGCGACACATCATTGAAAGCATCATTTGACGCCATAATTGATGCATCGACTTTCTCGCGAGCCGCTCGTGCGCACCACCTTGTCCCTCGACGACGCACTGCTCGCCAAAGCGCAGCAATTAACCGGCGTCACCGAAAAATCGGCGCTGGTGAGAGAAGCGCTGCGCGCATTGATCGCGCGCGAAAGCGCACGACGACTCGCCCGCCTCGGCGGTACCGAGCCCGACCTTGAATCTGTTCCGCGCCGCCCATCGGAGCCCGCATGATTCTTGTCGACACTTCAGTGTGGATCGACCACCTGCGGGCCGGTGACGCAACGCTCACGACATTGCT
The DNA here is from genome assembly GCF_000292915.1 of Burkholderia cepacia GG4. Lineage (NCBI taxonomy): Bacteria > Pseudomonadati > Pseudomonadota > Betaproteobacteria > Burkholderiales > Burkholderiaceae > Burkholderia > Burkholderia cepacia. The sequence continues at coordinate 2,979,170 of NC_018514.1, read as the reverse complement.
GGAAGCTGAACGGGAGCTGATCCATCCGTTCATCATCGGCGAGCTTGCGCTCGGCAGCATGCGCGATCGCCAGACCGTACTGGATGCGCTGCGCGACCTTCCCGCCGCCACCCCGGCAACCGACGACGAAGTCCAGCGCATGATCGATGTCGTACCGCTTCACGGGCTAGACATCGGTTACGTCGACGCACATCTGCTTGCCTCGCTCAGACTGACCGGAGACAGCAAGCTGTGGACACGCGACCGGCGCCTGCTGGCCGCAGCCGAGCGCCTGCAACTTGTCACTCACCCCGCTCACTGACCGAGCGGAACCGGCGGGCGCCAAAACCAGCCAGCAATAAAAAAGGCGGAAGCGGCCCATAGGGCCACGTCCGCCGCCGTGTTTCAACGTGCCTGAACGCGCCCCTGGCGGGACGCTGCCTTCAGCCGTTCCTCCTCGTCACTCCGCCTTCCCGTCCCGCAGCCGCGGAATCGCGAGCGGATTGCTTTCCTGCAGCCCTTCGGGCAGCAGGTCGTCCGGGAAATCCTGGTAGCACACGGGCCGCAGGAAGCGGTCGATCGCCGTCGCGCCGACCGACGTGACGGCCGGGTTCGACGTCGCCGGGAACGGGCCGCCGTGGACCATCGCGTCGCACACCTCGACGCCGGTCGGGTAGCCGTTGACGAGCAGGCGGCCGGCCTTGCGTTCGAGGATCGGCAGCAGGCGGCGCGCGAGCGGCTTGTCGTCAGCGTCCATCTGCAGCGTGGCGGTCAGCTGGCCCTCGAGCGCGTCGAGCACGCGCGCGACTTCGTCGAGATCGCGGCAGCGCACGATCAGCGACGCCGGCCCGAACACCTCGTGGCTGAACGCCGGCTCGGCCAGGAACGCCTGCGCGCCGGCCTGGTAAAGCGCACCGCCCGCCTGGCATTCGGTCTGTGCCGGCTCGCCCGCGCCGATTTCGCGCACGTCCGGCAGGTCGGCGAGCTTGCCGCGACCGTTGCGATATGCGTCGGCGATCCCGCGCGTCAGCATCACGCCGGCCGGCTTGTTCGCGAGCGCCTGTGCGGCGACGGACTCGAAGCGGTCGAGGTCGGGGCCATCGATTGCCAGCACGAGGCCCGGGTTCGTACAGAACTGGCCGACGCCGAGCGTCAGCGAATCGACGAAGCCGGTCGCGATCGCGTCACCGCGCGCGGCCAACGCGGCCGGGAACAGCACGACCGGGTTGATGCTGCTCATTTCCGCGTAGACGGGAATCGGCTGCGGGCGCGCGTTCGCGAGCTGCACGAGCGCCATGCCGCCCTGCCGCGAACCGGTGAAGCCGACTGCCTGGATCGCCGGATGGCTGACCAGCGCCGCGCCGATCACGCGGCCGGGGCCGATCAGCAGCGAGAACACGCCGGCCGGCATCCCGCATTTCGCGACGGCTGCGCGGATCGCACGGCCGACCAGCTCGGACGTGCCGAGGTGTGCCTCATGGGCCTTCACGATCACCGGACAGCCGGCCGCCAGTGCCGACGCGGTATCGCCGCCGGCCACCGAGAACGCAAGCGGGAAGTTGCTTGCGCCGAACACGACGACGGGCCCGAGCCCGACCTTCTGCAACCGCAGGTCCGAGCGTGGCAGCGGCGTGCGCGCCGGCTGCGCGGGATCGATCGACGCGGCGAGGAACCGCCCGTCGCGCACGACGCGCGCGAACAGCCGAAGCTGGCCGACGGTGCGGCCGCGCTCGCCCTGCAGGCGGGCGACCGGCAGGCCCGTCTCGGCGTGTGCGCGCTCGATCAGCGCGTCGCCGAGCGCGACGATTTCGTCGGCGATCGCTTCGAGAAACGCCGCGCGGGCCGCGAGCGGCTGCGTGCGGTACGCGTCGAATGCGTCGCGCGCGAGTTCGCATGCGCGCTGGACATCGGCCAGCGTCGCGACGCCGAATGCGGGCGCATCGATCGGCGCGCCCTTCGACGGGTCGAACGCGCGCAAGGTACCGGCCGAGCCGGCCACCGCGTCGGCGCCGATCAGCATCTCTCCAGTCAGTTGCATGGGGTGTGCTCCGTGGTTCGGGAATGATTCGCCCATTGTAGCGCAACAGATACGATGTCTGCCGACGTTGTTTCAATATTCCCGCGCCCCGCCTGCCACGGAGCGACAACCCGGAATCCCTTACCCACCGGGCAAAGTCGCGTTTTTTACGACCTCGCGCTACGTTTCAAAGGGAAAACCCGAGGTTTATGCGTGCGGGCATTGCCAATAAACTTCCGCCCATGTCATACGACGACGTACATTAAAGTGCCCAATCAGACCACCCCTCGCGATCTTCCGATCGATCTCGCCGGCAGCGCGCGCCGCACCGCCGTGCGCTACTGGATCCTGGCGATGCTGTTCGTCGTCACGACGCTCAACTATGCGGATCGCGCGACGCTGTCGATCACCGGCACGCCGATCCGCAAGGCCTTCGGCATCGATCCGGTGACGATGGGCTACATCTTCTCGGCGTTCAGCTGGGCGTACGTGCTCGCGCAGTTGCCGAGCGGCTGGCTGCTCGACCGCTTCGGCGCCCGTCGCGTGTATGCGACCAGCATCTTCCTGTGGTCGGCGTTCACGCTGCTGCAAAGCACGATCGGCCTCGGCGGCAGCGCCGCGTTCGCGGTGACCGCGCTGTTCGTGATGCGCTTCGCGGTCGGCATCGCCGAGGCGCCCGCGTTCCCCGCGAACGCCAAGGTCGTCGCGAGCTGGTTCCCGACCGCGGAGCGCGGCACGGCGTCGGCAATCTTCAACGCCGCGCAGTATTTCGCGGCGGTGGTGTTCTCGCCGCTGATGGCGTGGCTCACGCACGCGTACGGCTGGCACCAGGTGTACCTGTGGCTCGGCCTCGCCGGCATCGCGCTCGCGTTCCTCTGGCTGCGCGTGATGAAGGACCCGATCGACCATCCGGCGGTGAACCGCGCGGAACTCGAGCATATCGAGCAGGGTGGCGGCCTCGTGCGCACCACGGCGCACCGCAACGGCGCGGCGTCCGAAGGCAGCCGCGTCGCGGGCTGGTACTACGTGCGCCAGCTGCTGTCGATCCGGATGCTGCTCGGCGTCTATCTCGGCCAGTACTGCGTGAACGTGCTCACCTACTTCTTCCTCACGTGGTTCCCGATCTACCTCGTGCAGGCGCGCGGGATGTCGCTGCTGAAAGCCGGCTTCATGACGTCGCTGCCGGCGATCTGCGGGTTCCTCGGCGGCGTGCTCGGCGGGATGCTGTCGGACACGCTGATCCGTCGCGGCGTATCGCTGACGCTCGCGCGCAAGATTCCGATCGTCGGCGGGATGCTGCTGTCGATGGCGATCATCGGCTGCAACTACGTCGACAGCGAAGCGCTGGTAATCGTGCTGATGGCCGTGTCGTTCTTCGGCAAGGGAATCGGCTCGCTCGGCTGGGCCGTGGTCGCGGACACCGCGCCGAAGGAAGCGATCGGCCTGTCGGGCAGCCTGTTCAACATGTTCGGCAACACGGCCGGCATCGTCGCGCCGATCGCGATCGGCTACCTGGTCGGCGCAAGCGGCTCGTTCAACGGCGCACTCGTGTTCGTCGGGCTGAACGCGCTCGTCACGGTGTTCAGCTATCTGGTGATCGTGAAGGACATCAAGCGCGTCGAGCTGCGTCATCGCGACGCCTGAGCTGCGGCGGGAACGGCAGGGAGACGACGGCGGCCGCGCAAACGGCCGCCGTTGTTACATCAGGCCGCGGAATGCGCGACGCGCAGCATGTCGTGCACGCCGGAGGTCATGAGCGCGAGAAACGCGAGCAGGCCGACGTAGCAGAGCGCGTAGGTCGTCTTCGTCTCGATCGACGTCGCGTAGTACGCGCGGTTCTCCGGCGCGTCCGGATCGTAGCGCCAGGCGCGCTTCAACTGCGGCAGCGCGAGGATCGCCATCACGATCAACAACGGGCTCGGCCGGTACGCGAACAGCGCGATCAGCACGGGCACGCCCGCGAACCAGATGCGCGGCGACAGCACCGCGGTGATCCGCCCGCCGTCGAACGGCGACAGCGGAATCATGTTGAACAGGTTCAGGAAGAAGCCCGTATAGGACAGCGCGAGCAGCAGGTTGCTGTCGTAGTGCCGTGCGGCCGCGTAGCAGGCCAGCGCGCCGAGCGTGCCGACGAACGGGCCGGCCAGGCCGACATACGCCTCGGTTTCGGCGTCGTGCGGCATGTCCTTCAGCTGGATCCACGCGCCGACGAACGGGATGAAGGTCGGCAGCCCGACGTCGAGCCCGCGCCGCCGCGCGGCCACATAGTGACCGGCTTCGTGCACCAGCAGCAGTGCGCCGAAGCCGGCCGCGAACCGCCAGCCGTAGAACAGCGCGTAGACCGCGATCGACGCCAGCATGGTGCCCGCCGACATGAGCACCTTGCCGAGCTTCAGGCCGCCGAAGAGCAGCAGCAGCAACTTCGTCATTCCTTGCGCTCCGCGCCGGACACGGCGGCTGAGTCAGTTGCATCGGCGACGACCGGCACGGGTTCCTGCTTCGGCCTGGCGCCGAAGAAGCGCTTCAACGCCGCGCCGCCCGCCAGCAGCGCGACCGCGCCGATCTTGAAGAACTTCACGGCAAACGCGCCGATCAGCGCGAGCAGGCCGAGCTTCTTCGCGCCGACGCCGACGATCAGCGCCGCGAGACCATACTCGGCGACATGGTCGGTCGACTTGTTGAAATCGGCGTAGCGCTTGCCGTCGTTGAAGCGGATGTTCGCGAGCAGGTCGTCGGCCGAGGCCTTGTACTTCGGCAGCTCGGCGAGCGTCGACGCCATCGTCAGCGACAGGTAGCCATCGCGGCCGAGCACGAGCGTCCGGTAGTTCACGCCGTCGTGCTCCGCGTTCGCGGCCGCGCCCTTCTCGCGGATGATCGCGGACCATACGAGGCGGTGCGTGGCGGCGTCGTACGCGGGCGCCTGCGCCCAGCCGACCACCTCGGTTTCGGGCAGGCCGCGCTCCTTGCGTGCCGGGTTGTCTTCCTCGGTACCGGCCTGCAGGCTTTTCAGCAATTCGTCGGGCTTCCAGTCCTTCGCGTCGTCGTCGCGGATGTAGCCGCTCGGCTCGAATGACACGACCGAGATCCAGTCGGCGTCCGGATCCTCGGGCAGCACGAGGCCGACCAGCTTCGACTCGTCGATCGAGTTGCCCATCGAGCGCAAGTAGCGGCCGGCTTCGGCGGCCGGCACGAACGATTCGCCTGCCTTCAGCTTCAGCACCGCTTCATGCTTCACGTCGATATCGGCCGGCCCGTTCACGACCGCCTTGTTGGTTGCCGCGGCGGCGGCCCTCATTTCGACCTGCGCGGCTTCGGTTTGCGCGTGGCCGCTGGTCGCGGCGAATGCGAGCATCGCCACGCAGGCGACGCGGACGGCGAGTTTTTTCATTATTGGATTCCCCTGGACTGCCTTGTCGTGAATGTGCGCGGCGTCCGGGCCGGGCGCTGTGGTCGCAGGTCCGGCGCCGCCTCTCAGGTGGCACGGGGGCTATGGTAACGCAGCGTCGGGGCGCTTCCGGGAACGAAATGCGGCGGGTGGGACGGGAGCCGCAGGCAGCGGCAGGCGCGATGGGCGACGCACGCCGAACCGGATTGCTTACCTGGCAGGTAATGCCCGGCGCGCGCAGGATTGCCTATCATCGTCCTCATGAACTCGACCGCCGCCCGCCACTCGCTTCCCCCGTCCGCCGGCCGCGCGTCCGGCGTCGGCCCGCTGCTGCGCACGTGGCGCCAACGCCGGCGCCTGAGCCAGATGGCGCTTGCGGTCGATGCGGAGGTGTCCGCGCGGCACCTGAGCTTCGTCGAATCGGGTCGCGCACAGCCGAGCCGCGACATGGTGCTGCATCTCGCGGAGCGCCTCGACGTGCCGCTGCGCGAGCGCAATGCGCTGCTCGTCGCGGCCGGCTATGCGCCACTGTTTCGCGAGCGGCCGTTCTCCGATCCGCAGCTCGACGCGGCGCGCCATGCAGTCGAAGCCGTGCTGCGCGGCCATGAGCCCTACCCGGCACTCGCGGTGGATCGCCACTGGACGCTGCTCGCCGCGAACCGGATGCTCGGCGCACTGGTCGCGCAGGCCGATCCTGCGCTGTTGCAGCCGCCCGTCAACGTGCTGCGCCTGAGCCTGCATCCGGACGGCCTCGCGGCGCAGATCGTCAACTGGCACGAATGGCGCGCGCATCTCCTGCATCGGCTGCAACGACAGATCGACGCGAGCGGCGACCGCATGCTGCATGCATTGCGCGACGAACTCGCCGCGTATCCGGCGCCGCCCGGCGAGCCTGACGACCCCGACGCGCGCGCCGACCATGCGGACATCGCAGTGCCGCTGCGGCTGCGCACGGCGGCCGGCGAGCTGACGGTGTTCGGCACGCCGGTCGACGTCACGCTGTCGGAGTTGGCGATCGAGGCGTTTTTTCCGGCGAATCCGGAGACGGTGGACGCGATGCGGGCGCTGGCGGACACGTTGCCGGCGTAGTGAGCATCGTCAGCGGCGCTCGAACGCCAGCTTCACGCCAAGCGCGAGCAGGACCGCGCCGCTCACCCGGTGCATACGGGTCAGGATGCGCGGATTACGCCGAATCGACGTCGACAACAGGCCCGCGAACAGCGCGACCGGCCCCTTGACGAGAAACGTCAGGCCGGCAAACGTCGTGCCGAGCACGAACAGCGACAGCATCGGATGCGCGGCGCCCGCGGGGACGAACTGCGGCAGAAATGCGAGGTAGAACAGCGCGACCTTCGGATTCGACACGTTGGACAGCGCGCCTTGCGCGAACGTGCGCAGCCGCGATGCCGGCGCGTCGCGACTGCTTGCGAGCGTCAGCTCACCCGACGAACGCAGCAGCGTGATGCCGAGATACAGCAGATACAGCGCGCCGACGATCTTCAAGGCCATGAACAACCATTCGGATGCCTGAAGAAGTGCACCCAGCCCGAGCGTCGCGAGCATCGTATGCACGAGCAGCCCGACGCTGACGCCCGCCGCGGTCACGAGGCCGGCACGCGTTCCGCCGGATAGCGTGCGCGACATGACGAGCACCATGTCCTGGCCCGGCGTCAGAATGATCAGAAGGGATGTCGCCATGAACGGCAACCAGGCTATGTGCGGCATCGGGACTCTCCTGAAAGCGGCGCCGGGCGGGACGGGCGGGAATCGCACGCGTCCACGGAGCCGTCGCAGTCATCCGATTATCGGCAACTTGCCGTGGAGAATGGCTGCGAAGTCGGCTACTTTCGATGGCGGATTTGGAGTTATTCTCCATCATCATCCATATCGGTAGTCGAAAATGCCAATCAAACTGGACGCGATCGATCGGCGCATTTTGCGTGCGCTGCAACGGGATTCGAACCAGACGAACGCCGAACTCGCGCAACAGGTCGGTCTGTCGCCCACGCCCTGCCTGCGCCGCGTTCATCTGCTCGAGGAACAGGGCGTCATCGATGCCTACGTCGCGCTGCTGAACCCGGCGGCCGTCGAACTGCGATTTACGGCATTCGTGCGCGTCACGCTGGAGCGCCAGGACAAGACGACCGTCGAACGCTTCGCCCGCGAGATGGAGCAGGCGCCCGAAGTGCTCGAATGCCACCTGATGGCCGGCAGTTACGACTATCTGCTGCGGGTCATCGCGAAGGATCTCGATGACTATCAGCGCTTTCAGATGGAAACGCTCACGCAGATCGAAGGCGTACGCAACGTCGAAACCGAGATTCCGCTGAAGCGCATCAAGCAGACGGTGCGTCTGCCGATCTAGGCATCCAGAAACGCGACGGGCTGCCCCGCCGGCCGGCCGCTCAGCGCGCAATCGTCGTAACGCGTCCAGCATCCAGGCGCTGTAACCGTAGGCAACGAAAGGAGCGGCCGCAACGCTGCGCAAGGCATGCCGATTGAAAGGTGTGGTTGTTAAGCTGCCTGGCGAGTCCGTCGGTCCCTCGTCGGCCCCTCTTGCACACCATGAAAAATAGAACGCTTGCCACGCTGTTACTGTGTGCCGCCGTGCCCGGCGTGGCGCTCGCACAATCGATCGCCGCGCCGGCGTTGAAGCCGGGCGACACCTGGACCTACGTCAACACGGTTGAAATCGGCCCGAACGGCTGGCACCAGACACGCGACCAGATTTCCGTGCAGCGCACGACCGCCGACCACATCTATATCGAAACGCAGCAGAGCGGCGCGACCCAGGCGCCCCGCGAATTGATCGTCGACGCGGACTGGAGCCGCGCGCGCAGCATCAACGGCACCGAAACCGTGGTGAACCGCCCGCTGGCGTTTCCGCTGACGGTCGGCAAGACGTGGACGATCAGGTATAGCGAAGCGCATCCGAATCCGCAGCACGCATCGGAAACGTACGACACGCATTACAAGGTCGTCGGACCCGACACCGTCACCGTGCCCGGCGGCAAGTTCGATGCGGTCAAGATCGAGGCCGAAGGCACGTGGAAAGCCGAAACCGCGCCGCTACAGTCGACCATGTCGGGCGTATCCCGCAATGCAGGCGGTTCGACGATCGTGATGCAGAGCCGCAACAGCGTGACGGCGGAACAGACCGGCAAGACCTACAAGGCGTTCTGGTACGTGCCGGCGGTCGGCCGCTGGGTCAAGTCGGTCGAGGAGTACTACGACGCGAACGGCGTACGAACGGCGCGCTATTCGAACGAACTGGCATCGTACAAGCGCGCAGGTACGGACAGCGGCTCGCGGTTGGCCGGCGGGCCCGCACCCGTGACGCCGGAAGGCCCGCCTCCCGGCGATCAATGACGGAGCGCGCGCTCACTTACGTATAAAGCGACGCCTGCGGCAGTTCCCCCGTCAGCGCGAACCGGCCGACATCGCGCAGCCGATAGTCGAGCGGATCGTGCAGCGTATGCGTGCGCGCATTGCGCCAGAAGCGGTCGAGGCCGAGCGATGCGGCCGTCGCCCGCGCGCCGCACGCATCGAACAGCGCCTCGCCGTTATCGAGCGCCGCGCGTTGCGCGACGATCTTCGCGTCCGACACGGCGAGCGCCACTTCGGCGCGTTCGTCGGCCGTCAGCGCTTCGCGCCGCGACCATGCGCGCTGCAACGCGACGGCCGCGCGATCGGCCAGTGACGCCGCGGCAACCGCCTGCACGCGCATGTCGCCGAAGCGCTGCAGCGTGTAGGGATCGTCGCTCGCCTGCGCGGCACCCGAGTGAATCCACGGCCGGCCATGTGTCAGCACATAGTCGCGCGCCTCGGCGAGCGCACCTTCCGCGAGCCCGACGAACAGGTTCGTCAGCACGAGCTGCGACACCAGCGTGCGCAGCGTCGCGCGCGGCGTCGGCGGCACTTCGGACCGGTGCAGCACTTCGTCGGGCGCGAGCGTCACGCCGTCGAAGCGCACGCTGCCGCTATCGGTCTGGCGCTGGCCGATCGGGTCCCAGTCTTCGTTGACCGTGATCCCGCGACGATCGGTCGGCACCACGCCGAACACGGCGCGGCCCGTTGCGGGATCGTGCGCCGACACCGTCATCCGCTGCGAGCCGCGCGTGCCCGAACAGAAACCCTTCACGCCGTCGAGCCGGTAGCCGCCATCCGGCGTTGCAGTCGCCACCAGCCGCGTGTCGAGCGGATTGACCGCATTGCCCCACCACCAGCGATGCTCGACCGTGCCGCGCAGATAGCGTTCGCGCTGTGCCGGGCCGCCCCACACGTCGACGCTGACCACCTGCAGGATCTGAAACCCGACCAGATGCGCGAGCGCGCTGTCGACGCGCGCGATCCGCCGGATCGTGTCGTAGATCGCCGGCCACGCGGCTTCCTGTCCGCCAAATTCGCGCGGCACCGCGAGCGTCAGCAGGCCCGCGTCGGCGAGCCGCTGCTTGTCGTCGGCCGCGTGGCCGCCCGTGCGATCGCGCGCGGCAGCAGTCGTGCGCAGCGCGTCGATCGCGCGCGCCAGCACGTCTTCGTCGACGGCAGGCGCCCCGCTATCCGGCGCAAGCGTCGCCGGGCCGCGTGGATCGTTCATGCGACGGCTTCCGGTGCAAGGGTTTCGTCCGACAGCGGCACCAGCGCGCCGAGCCGGCGACCGGTCAGCCGCGACAGGATCTCGCGCCGCCAGTCGTCGTAGATCGTGCGGTATTCGGCGATATCCGCGCCGAACACGTGTGCGGTATGCGCGTATTCGTCATGCAGATAGCCGTCGAGCCGCGCCTGCGTTTCCTCGTCGGCCGCGATCACGCGATCGATCAGCGCGTCGCGCTCGGCAGCGGGCAGCGCCTCCAACGTGTCGAACCACCACTGGACGATCTGCACGCGATGCCACTCTTCGTCCGGGCGAATCCGGTTCTCGCCGTGCTCGCGCATCGCGCCGTCGGCGATGCGGCCGGTCTTGCGCTGGATCCACAGCTTCGCGAGGATGTGCAGCTCGTAATGCCATTCGAACGCGAGGAAGCCCGCGACGTCGCGCACCGCGATGTCGCCGATGCGTTCCCAGTGCGCGGCGACGAGCCGATCGACTTCCGGCAGCGGATCGCGCCCGGTCAGTTCGGTCACGCGTTCGCGGCCGATCACCGCATGCGCGCCGTCGTCGCCGAGCTGGCGCGCCAGGATCAGCTGGAAATGCGGATCGTCGCGAAACAGCGTGTCGATCGCCTTCGCGACGACCTGCACGATGAACAGGTCGTGCGACGCCATCTTCGTGTAGTAGTCGGCGACGGCGGCCAGTTCGTCCTCGCTGCGCGGCTCGCGCGGCGGCGTCGCGAGCTTGTCCGGGAAGCCGGGACGATGGCGTCGTGCGACATCCAGAAACAGCGCTTCCTCGAATTGTCCGTTCCATTCGCGCGGCGCGCCGATGGGTAAGGTCATAGGGTTCGTTCTCTCAGGGTCTTGAATGAAAGGAGTCGGCGCTCATGGCGCCGCTCAGGTGCGCCGGGTCACATGTCGGACCAGGCGGTCGCCCGTGATTTGCACGGCCGAGACGAGCGCGATCAGGATCACGATCACGGTTGCCATGACGGTGGTGTCGAAGCGCTGATAGCCGTAGCGGATCGCCAGATCGCCGAGCCCGCCCGCGCCGACGGCACCCGCCATCGCGGTCGAGCCGATCAGCGCGACGACGGTGATCGTGAAACCGCCGAGCATGCCGGGCAGCGCCTCGGGCAGCAGCACGTGCCACACGATGTGGCGGCGCTTCGCGCCCATCGCGAGCGCGGCCTCGATCAGCCCGCGATCGACTTCGCGCAGGCTCACCTCGGCAATCCGCGCGAAAAACGGAATCGCGGCGATCGACAGCGGCACGACGGCCGCCCATACGCCGATCGTCGTGCCGATCAGCACACGCGTAAACGGCAACAGCGCGACGAGCAGGATGATGAACGGCGTCGAGCGGAACACGTTGACGAGCGCGCCGAGCACCGCGTTCACGCCGCGTCGCGCGTAGATGCCGCCGGGCGCGGTCGTCACGAGGACCACCGCGAGCGGGATGCCGAGCAGCGCGGCGATCGCGGCCGATGCGGCGACCATCGACAGCGTGTCGCGGATCGCGTCGAGCAGTTCGGGCCACCAGAGTTCAAACATAACCGAGCACCTCCGCGTGATTCGCGTGGCGGCGTGCGCGATTGAGCAAGGCGGCGACCGCGCCACCGCCTGCGGGCGACTGACCGGGCGACGCAGCGATCACGAGGCGCCCCTGCGCATGCCCCTGAATGCGCTCGATCCCGCCGTGCAGGAAGCGCACCGAGCCGCCGAGCGCCGCCGCGAGCGCGCCGACGTCCGGTTCGCCGCCGCTTTCGCCCGTATAGCGGACGTCGAGCACGACCTGCGCGCCATCGGGCAGCGCGGCCTGCGCCGGCAACGGCTGCACGCGCGCGGCCAGTTCGGCCGGCAGGTCGTGCACGAGCGTGCTGAGCAGCGCGCGCGTCGCGCCGTGGCGCGGATCGCCGAACACGCGCCACACCGGGCCCGTTTCGACGACTTCACCCTGCTCGATCACCGCGACCGTGTCGCACACCGCGCGGATCACCTCCATTTCGTGCGTGATCAGCACGATCGTCAGCCCGAGGCGGCGATTGATGTCGGCGAGCAGCGCGAGGATCGATTGCGTCGTCTCGGGATCGAGCGCCGACGTCGCCTCGTCGCACAGCAGCACCTCCGGATCGTGCACCAGCGCCCGCGCGATGCCGACGCGCTGCTTCTGGCCGCCCGACAGGCTCGCCGGATACGCGTCGCGCTTCGCGGCGAGCCCGACTAGCTCGAGCAACGCATCGACCTTGCGCGCGCGCTCGGCCTTCGGCACGCCGGCGATCTTCAGCGGCAGCGCGACGTTCTCGAACACCGTCTTCGCCGACAGCAGGTTGAAATGCTGGAACACCATGCCGGTGCGGCGACGCAGCGCGACGAGTCCATCCTCGTCGAGCGCGCCGACGTCGACGCCCTGCACGCGCACGCTGCCCGAACTCGGGCGTTCGAGCCCGTTGACGAGCCGCAGCAGCGTCGACTTGCCGGCGCCGCTGCGGCCGATGATCCCGAACACCTCGCCGCGCCGCACGTCGAGCGTCACCTCGCGCAGCGCGGCGGCCTGGCCGCGCGGCGTCGCGAACACCTTGCCGACGTTCGTCAGCGACACGGCAGGGCCGTCGGCCGACGCGGCCCTTTCCTCATGCGCGCGTGCGCCGACGCCGGCGCCGGCACGCACGGCCGATGCCTCGATAAAACCCAGCGTATCGAACAATTGCGTCATCGCTTCGCCCCATCAGGTTCATGCATGCGCGGGATGCGCCGGTTCCGGTGCCGGCGCGGCGGCCGGCCGGTGCTGCGCGCCCGTATGCCATGCGGGCAACCGCGCGCCCGCGCCGAACAGCTTCTCGCGCAGCGTCGGCGCGGGATCGTAGTCTTCCTTGTAGAGGCCGCGGTTCTGCAACTCGGGCACGACCCAGTCGACGAAATCCTCGAACGACTCGGGCATCACGGTGCGCGTCAGGTTGAAGCCGTCGATGCCGGTCTCGTCGATCCACGACTGCAGTTCGTCCGCGACTTGCGACGGTGAGCCGACGATCGGCGCATAGCGGCCGCCGAGCGACATCTGTTCGAGCATGCGGCGCACGGTCCACGTGCCGGTGGTGCTCTTGCGCGAGATCGCGTCGACGGCCGACTGGATCGAATCGGTCTTCACGTACGAGATCGGTTCGTCAAGGCCGTACTTCGCGAAGTCGATGCCGGTCGAGCTCGCGAAGTGCGCGAGCCCTGCCTCCGGGCTCGCATAGCGCCGGTATTCGTCGAATTTCTCGCGAGCGAGCCGCTCGGTCTCGGCCGTCACGACGCTCACGCCCGCGAAAATCCTGATCGACGCCGGATCGCGGCCCTGCCGCGCGGCAGCCGCGCGGATGTCGAGCGCCGCCGCGCGCGCGGCGGCCTTGCTCTGGCCATTCACGAACACGCATTCGGCGTGACGGCCCGCGAACTCGACGCCGCGCGCGGACGAACCGGCCTGGTACAACACCGGCGTGCGCTGCAGCGACGGCTCGCTCAGGTGGATCGCATCGACCGAATAGAACGGCCCGTCGTGCTTCACCCGCCGCACCTTGCCGGGCTGCGCGAACACGCGCGCCTGCGCGTCGCGGATCACCGCGTCGTCGTCCCAGCTCTGTTCCCACAGCTTGTAGACGACGTCCATGTAGTCGTCCGCGCGTTCGTAGCGGTCGTCGTGGCCGATCTGCTGCGCCAGGCCCATCCCGCGCGCGGCGCTGTCGAGATAGCCGGTGACGATGTTCCAGCCGACGCGCCCCTTCGTCAGGTGATCGAGCGTCGACATGCGGCGCGCGAACAGGTAAGGCGGTTCGTAGGTCAGGTTCGCGGTCACGCCGAAGCCGAGATGCCGCGTGACCTGCGCCATCGCGGGCACGAGCAGCAGCGGGTCGTTGACCGGCACCTGCACCGATTCGCGCAGCGCCGCATCGGGGCCGCCGCCGAACACGTCGTACACGCCGACGATGTCGGCCAGAAAGATCCCGTCGAACTTGCCGCGTTCGAGCGTCTTCGCGAGATCGGACCAGTAGTCGAGATCGGTGTAGTGCGCGGAGCGGTCGCGCGGATGCGTCCACAGTCCGTGGTTGATGTGCCCGACGCAGTTCATGTTGAACGCGTTGAGCAGGATCTTCTTGCGGTTCGCCGTCGTCATGTCCGCCTCCGTCACCACGCGATCGCGTACAGCGAGCCGAACGCGTTGTCGAGCGCACGGCGCACGGCCGGCGAGTGCTGGTAGATCGAGATGAACTTGCGGATGCGCGCGTCGTTCACGCTGTCCGGCCGCACGACCCACTGGATCGCGAAGCTCTTGTTCTCGGTACCGTCGAACAGCAGCGCGCTGTTCGGGTCGGTCGTGCCGGCGAGCTTGATGAAGCTCGGGTAGCCCTGCGCGAGATCGACGTCATCGAGCGAGCGCGCGAGCTGCGACGCTTCGAGCGGGATGATCTTCAGGTGCTTCGGGTTGGACACGATGTCGTGCGTCGTCGCGCGGTAGTCGGTGCCCGGCTTCAGCGTGATCAGCCCCGCGCGCTGCAGCAGCAACAGCCCGCGCCCGCCGTTCACCGGATCGTTCGCGATCGCGACCCGCGCGCCGTCCTTCAGCTCGTCGAAGCGCTTCACCTTCTTCGAATAGAGGCCGATCTTCATGATCGTGCCGGGTGCGATCGATACGAAGTCGTAGCCGCCCTGCTTCTTCGCGTTCTCGAGAAACGGGATGTGCTGGAAGTAATTGACGTCGATGTCCTTGTTCGCGAGCGCTGCGTTCGGCGTATTCCAGTCGGTGAATTCGACGATCCGCACGTCGAGCCCCTGTGCCTTCGCCTCCTTCGCGGCGATCTTCAGCGCGTCGATCTGCGGGCTCGTCGAGATGCCGACCTTCAGCGGCGCGGTGTCGGCGCGGGCGCCGTTCAGCATCACGACGCCGAGCAGCGCGGCTGCCAGCAAGCGGGCAACACGGCCGGAGGAAAAGCGGGCGGAAAAAACGGCATGCAGCATGGGAACCACTCTCCTGTCCATAGACGGTATCGACGGATGAGCGACGCCGCGGCGAACGCACGGGCGTTCTCCGGACAGTCGTCGTCGCATCGGAAAAGGATCAGCCGATGATAGAGAGCGGCGCGAGGGCGGTCTACGAAGCGATTCTGCGAAGAAAATCGCGTGCGGCGATATGGCGCGCGATCACCCGGGACCGGGCGCCCGGCCGGCTGCCTGGCCGAAATCTCGGCCTGGGCGCCGGGCGAATTCCGAAATCTCGGCCTGCCGGTCCCGGCGACCCTTTCCACCGACGAAACAAATCCCTTATGAATCAATGAACTAAAAATATTCCGTCAGCCCGGATTCCTGGCACGGGGGTTGCGTAATAGACGGCACACGATGCCGCGAAGCGATGCAGGCATTCCAACATCAGGAGACACGTCTTGCAGACCTCTATCCATACCCAATCCCGTCCGGAGGCGATTGCCGAAGCCGGTCCCGCCACGCGCGAACGCTTCTGGCCGGAAGGCTGGTGGAAGCTGATGGAAATCCGCGTCGGCATCATCCCGCTGCCGGTCTACGTGATCCTGTTCGCGCTGATCGTCGGTTTCGCGGTGACGGGCAAGGTGCCCGGCGAGATCTCGATGGCGATCGCCGTGCTCGCGTTCTTCGGCTTCACCTGCGCCGAACTCGGCAAGCGCCTGCCGCTGTTGCGCAACATCGGTGCGGCCGCGATCTTCGCGACCTTCGTGCCGTCGGCGCTCACCTACTATCACGTGCTGCCGAAGCCGGTGCTGAACCTGACGATCGAGTTCACGAAGTCGACCAACTTCCTGTACCTGTTCATCGCATCGATCATCGTCGGCAGCATCTTGAGCATGGACCGGCGCGTGCTGATCCAGGGCTTCGTGAAGATCTTCATCCCGCTCGCCGCCGGCTCGGTCGCGGCCGCGATCGTCGGCACGGCGGTCGGGACCGCGCTCGGCCTCGGCGCACGCCACACGCTGCTGTACATCGTCGTGCCGATCATGGCCGGCGGCGTCGGCGAAGGCGCGATTCCGCTGTCGATCGGCTATTCGGAACTGATGCACCTGCCGCAGGGCGAGATGTTCGCGATGGTGCTGCCGCCGGTGATGCTCGGCAGCCTGACCGCGATCATCCTGTCGGGCGCGCTCGACATGCTCGGCAAGCGCATGCCGCACCTGACCGGCAACGGCCGCCTGCAGGTCGGCGAAAGCGGCGACATGACGCCGGAAAACGAGGAAATCCGCGGCCACGTCGACGTCACACATATCGCGGGCGCCGGCATCACGGCCATCACGCTGTATCTGGTGGGCCTGATGGCGCACAAGCTGTTCGGCCTGCCCGCGCCGGTCGCGATGCTGTTCCTCGCGGTGCTGGTCAAGCTCGCGCGCGCGGTGTCGCCGCCGCTGCAGGAAGGCGCGTTCGTGGTTTACAAGTTCTTCTCGACCGCCGTCACGTATCCGCTGCTGTTCGCGATCGGCGTCGCGATGACGCCGTGGGACAAGCTGACCGCAGCTTTCACGGTCGTCAACGTCATCACGATCGTGTCGACCGTCGCGACGCTGATGGGCACTGGTTTCGTGGTCGGCCGCCTGCTGAAGATGTACCCTATCGACACCGCAATCGTGAACGCCTGCCACAGCGGGCAAGGCGGCACCGGCGACGTCGCGATCCTGACCGCCGCGAACCGGATGCAACTGATGCCGTTCGCGCAGATCGCGACGCGCATCGGCGGCGCGATCGTCGTCACGGTGACGCTGATCCTGGTCGCGCACTTCGGATAATGCGCGGTCGCGCGCACCGTCGCGCAGGCTGCTTCGCACGCGCCGCCGCCGGCTCTGCCGGCGTGCGGCGCGCGTCGTTGCTGACGGCCGGTAGCGGACGGCCGGTCGCGGACGGCCGGTAGCGGACGGTTGCGGGCTTCGATGAGGGCGAACGTGCAGAAGAGCTTCAAGGGAATCCCGTGGTGGGGCTGGGCGTCGGCCGCCGTGCTGTATGTCGGCGTGGCGGGCGCGGCCGTCGATTTCGCGTGGGAACGCGCGATCGACGCGCTCGAGGAAACCGGCGAGCACCGGCTCGACCTGTATGCGTCGAGCCTGAAAAGCGAACTCGGCCGCTTCGAGATCCTGCCCGGCCTGGTCGCGCGACAGGACGGCGTACGCGCGATGCTGAAGGCCGCGCCGCACGACGCACCCGGTCTCGTGCATTCGGTGAACACCTATCTCGAAGCCGTGAACCGCGATGCGGGCAGCGGCGCCGTCGACGTGATCGACCTGCAGGGCGAAGTGATCGCCGCCAGCAACTGGAACGAGACGATCAGCTTCGTCGGCACCAACGTGTCGTACCGGCCGTACTTCAAGGACGCGCTCGCGCGCGGCAGCGGCCGCTTCTTCGGAATCGGCACCAACACCGGCGTGCCGGGCGTCTACTTCGCGAGCGCGGTGCGCGACGACGGCGTGCCGATCGGCGTCGCGGCCGTGAAGATCAGCGTCGACCCGCTCGAATCCGCATGGCGCGCGCCGGGCGTCGCCGCGATGGTGGTCGACGGCAACGGCGTGGTCGTGATCTCGACCGAACCGGCGTGGAAATTCACCGCGCTGCGTCCGATCACCGCGCAGCAGCAGCGCGACATCCAGGCGTCGCGGCAATATGCGGGCCGCACGGTCGACGCGCTGCCGTACCGCCGGATCGGCGATCGCAGTGCCGCCGCGTGGTTCGGCACGTTTCCCGATCCGCGCCACGCCGGCCGCAGCACGCGCTATCTGGTGATGTCGCGCCCCGCGCCGCAGGCCGGCGATTCGCTGATGGTGCTGCTCGACATCGCCGGCGCACGACGGCAGCAGCAAACCGCATTCGTGTTCGTCACCGGCGCGTTCCTGATCGCCGCGCTGCTGGTCGGCTACGCGATCCAGCGACGCCGGGCGATCGTCGCGCGGCTGAGGGCGCAGGACGCGCTGCGCCGCGCGAACGACCGGCTCGAGCTGACCGTCGCGCAGCGCACGGCCGCGCTGACGGCCACGAACGAGCGGATGCAGCGCGAGATCGTCGAACGCGAACGCACCGAGCAACGGCTGCGCGATTCGCAGCAGGAAGTCGTGCACGCGGGCAAGCTCGCGGTGCTCGGGCAGATGGCCGCCGGCCTCACGCACGAGCTGAACCAGCCGCTCGTCGCGATCCGCACGCTGTGCGACAACGCACGCACGTTCTTCGAGCGCGGCCAGCCGGCACCGGCGTACGCCAATCTCGAACGGATCGGCAAGCTGGTCGACAGCATGGCGGTGCTCACCGGCGAGCTGAAGACCTTCGCGCGCAAGCCCGATGTCGAGCGCGTCGCGGTGTCGCTGAACGAGGCCGTCGCGCATGCGCGGCTCATCTACGATGCGCGGATTCGCGACGAAGGCGTGCAGCTCGACGTGAACATCGCGCCCGGCATGGCGGTCTCCGCCGAATCGAGCCAGCTGCAGCAGGTGATCGTGAACCTGCTCGGCAACGCGCTCGACGCGGTGCGCGACGCGCCGGTACGGCGCATCGTCATCGAAGCCGCCAAAGCGGACGATGCGGACGAAGCCGGCCGCGTGCGCTTCACCGTCGCCGACAGCGGCACTGGCATCGCGCCCGAGGTGCTGCCGCACCTGTTCGAGCCGTTCGTCACCACGAAGCCGCGCGGCCAGGGCCTCGGGCTCGGCCTCGCGATCACGTCGCGCATCGTCGAGGGGTTCGGCGCGAAGATCGCCGCGACGAACCGCGACGAAGGCGGCGCGCAATTCAGTATCGAATTCGCGGCGGCGACGCTGCAAAGGACAGAGCATGGAAGATGAGATTCGGGTGCTGGTCGTCGAGGACGATGAAAACGTCCGGATCGGCGTCGAGCAGGCCGTCGCGCTCGCCGGGTTCCCGGTCGACGCATTCGCGTCGGCCGCCGACGCGCTCCCGCACGTCGCGCCCGGCGCCCCGATCGTGATCGTGTCGGACGTGCGGATGCCGGGCATCGACGGGCTGCAGCTGCTCGAACGCGTGATGGCCGTCGATGCGCAGATCCCGGTCGTGCTGATCAGCGGCCACGCCGATATTTCGACGGCCGTCGGCGCGATGCAGGACGGCGCGTACGACTTCATCGAGAAGCCGTTTTCGTCGGACGTGATCGCCGGCCGGGTCGCGCGCGCGGTCGAGAAGCGCCGGCTCACGCTCGAGGTGCAGGGGCTGCGCGCGGCGCTCGACAACTGGCAGGGCATCGAGGCATTCGTGCTCGGCAAGTCGCCCGCGATGGCCGACGTGCGCAAGAAGATCCTGCGCCTCGCCGATACGTCGGTGTCGGTGCTGATCACCGGCGAGACCGGCACCGGCAAGGAACTGATCGCGCGCAGCCTGCACGACTTCGGCGGCCGGCGCGATGCGCATTTCGTCGCGCTGAACTGCGGCGGCCTGCCCGAGCAGATTTTCGAGAGCGAGCTGTTCGGCCACGAGGCCGGCGCGTTCACCGGCGCGATCAAGAAACGCATCGGCAAGATCGAGTGGGCGCACGGCGGCACGCTGTTCCTCGACGAGATCGAGACGATGCCGATTCCGCTGCAGATCAAGATGCTGCGCGTGCTGCAGGAGCGTGTGGTCGAGCGGCTCGGCGCGAACGAGCTGATTCCGGTCGACTGCCGTGTGGTGGCCGCATCGAAGGCCGATCTCGCCGAACTCGCGGCCGACGGGCGCTTCCGTGCGGACTTGCTGTATCGCCTCAACGTCGCGCAGATCGAGCTGCCGCCGCTGCGCGAACGGCGCGAGGACGTGCCGCTGCTGTTCGAGCATTTCGTGCTCGCGGCCGCACGCCGCTTCGGACAGCCGGCGCCGGTCGTCACGGCTGCGCAGGTGTCCGAACTGATGACGCATGCGTGGCCCGGCAACGTGCGCGAACTGCAGAACGTGGCCGATCGCTTCGTGCTCGGCCTGACCGGCGACAGCCTGCTGTCGTCCGGTGGCGCAGCCACGGCGAGCGGCACGCTCGCGGAACAGCTCGCGTATTTCGAGCGGATGTTGATCGAGGACATGCTGCGGCGTCACAACGGCAACGTTGCGAACGCAAGCGTTGCGCTCGGCATGCCGAAGAAGACGCTTTATCACAAGCTGCGCAACCTGCGGATTCCCGCGCGCGGCGACGCGGCGGCCGACGGCGGCGAATGACGCGAACGAGGATACGCACACCAGCATGGATCGCATCGACATCACCGAACCTGGCCGCCTCATCGGCCAACCCCTCGGCCACCTGATCCGCGGCGTCACGCACGCGCAGAAAACCTTCCGCCCGAGCGACTGGCCCGAGCGGCTCGCGGGCGTCATCACGCTGTTCGTCGGCGAACGGCGGCCCGGCTATCCGTGTGCGCTGTCGCGGCTCGCGATGCCGGTCGTCGACGGTGGCGTCAAATGCCTGCTCGTGTCGGACGAATTGCGCAACGTATGCGCCGATGCATTCGACTTCGCGATGCAGTTCGCCGCCGACAACGATCTTCCCGTCGAGTTTCAGGCCGCCCCCGCGCTCGCGGTGCGGTGACAGCGGGCCGCGTTCGGCGGCCTTTTCCCTGCCTTTTTCCTGCCTTTTCCCCCGCTGCGATGCGCGTGTGCGCAGGCGCTCGCACGCGCTTTCGACCGCGGCACCAACCGTCAGATGATTGAAGGCTTCGAGATATCCCCACGCTGCGACAAGGGTTTTCAGCCGAGTCATCAATAAAATTGATCGTCGCGATGAAAATTATGCGTTTTCCTTGCAGGTCGCCGTGAGGCATAGTTGCGTCGTGATGACGCACCCATTGAGTTTTCAGTCATGAACATGCGAATCGAGCCTTCGGTGCTCGCGAACCCCGACCTGCAATTTGCAACGCTTTCGTCAGGCATCAGCCTGCCGTATGTCGAGCGGGGCAGCGGCGCACCGATGGTGTTCGTGCACGGATCGTTGTGCGACTACCGTTACTGGGATCCGCAACTCGCGTCGCTGTCGGCGCAGTACCGCTGCATCGCACCGAGCCTCAGCCACTACTGGCCGGCCGTCGAAGCGGGCATCCAGGACGAGTTCAGCTGGCAGAACCACGTCGACGAGCTCGCCGAATTCATCGACGCGCTCGATCTCGGCCCCGTGCATCTGGTCGGCCATTCGCGTGGCGGCAGCGTCGCGTTCAACGTCGCGCGCCAGCATCCGGAGCTCGTCGACACGCTGACGCTCGCCGATCCGGGCGGCCCGCTGCAACAGCCGGGCGTGCGCGAAGCCGCACTGCCGGCCGGCGCGATCGCACTGCGCACCAAGGCCGTGAACCTGATCGGGCAAGGCGAAGTGGAAGCCGGTCTCGAGATGTTCGTCGACTCGGTGAGCCTGCCCGGCGCATGGAAGAAGAGCACGTCGCGCTTTCGCACGATGGCGATCGACAACGCGAGCACGCTGCCAAAGCAGCTGCAAGATCCGCTGCCCGCGTATTCGCAGCACACGGCAGCGGATATCGCGTGCCGCACGCTGCTGATCGACGGCCAGCGCAGCCCGAAGATGTTCCGCAACAACGTCGACACGCTGTCGCAGTGGATCGGCGATGCGCAACGACAGACCGTCGCCGGTGCATCGCACGGGATGAACGCGGCGAGCCCCGCAGTGTTCAACCGCTACGTGCACGAGTTCATCGCCGCGTAACGCCCGCGGGCGGCATTCGTCCCGCCCGCCTTTCCCGCTCCCCCTCTTTTCCGAAGCGATGCGGGCCCTGCTCTGCATCGCTTCGCGTCGCATTGCCGGCCATCGCGTTACGCAAGCGGTTCGGCCTGGCGCGTGACCGCATCCGGCAACCCGAACACGCTGTCGAACGACCAGTTGTACGCGAACGTGAAGATCGGGAAGAACACGATCAGCACCGCGTCGAACAGGAACGCCTGCAGCAGCGGCACGTCGAGCCACCATGCGATCAGCGGAATCAGGAACGTCACCAGCGCGACCTGGAACCCGATCGCGTGCACGACACGCCGCGCGACGGTGCGCGTGGTTTCAGCACGCCGCCGTTCCCACGCCTCGAACCCGAGGTTGTACAGAAAATTGACGACGACGCCCGTCGTCGAGATCATCACGCCGAGCAGGCCGCTCGTCGTCGCGCTCGCGCCGCTCAACATGCCGAGCACCGACGATGCGACGAGGATGCCGAGCGCCTCGAACATCACGACGTAGACTATGCGTCTCTTCCATCCCTGCATGACCCACCACCTTCATATCGAACAAGGTGGCGAGACTACCGCGGGCACTTCGCCCGCAAAAGTCAGGTCCTTTCAATTTTTCTGACAGGAGGCCCGCGCATGCTGACCAGCGACCATATCGACATGCTGCTGACCGTCATCGACAAAGGCTCGTTCTCGGCAGCGGCGCGTGCGCTCGGCCGCACGCCGTCGGCGGTCAGCATGGCGATCGCGAACCTCGAGGCCGAACTGGACCTCGTGCTGTTCGATCGCGGCACGCGCGAGCCGACGCCGACCGCCGCGTTGGCCGCGCTGCTGCCCGACGCCCGCTCGATCGCCGACCGGCTGCACGCGCTGCGCGCGCATGCGCAGCATCTGTCGGAAGGCGTCGAGGACACGCTGCGGCTCGGGCTCGCGGCCGAGCTGGACGGCGCCCCCGTCGCCCGCGCGCTGAGCGCCGTTGCCGTGAAGTATCCGGCGCTCGCGATCAGCATCGTCACCGCGCCGCAGGACGCGATCGTCGACGCGCTGCATCGCGGCGCCGTCGATCTTTGCGTCGCGTACGGCGGGCTCGACCTGCATCCGCAGGAACAGATCCACGCGCTGTGGACCGAGACGCTCGTTGCCGTCGCCGCGCCGGACCATCCGGCGATCGCAGAAGCCGCGCAGCCCGAGGCGATCGAACGGCTGTCGGGCTTCCGGCAGATCGTGATCGCCGATCCGGAGCGGCCGCTCACCGACGTGCGGCCCGTGATCGGCAATCGCACGTGGAAGGTGACCGACCTGGCGACCGCGATCGCGCTCGTGAAGGCCGGGCACGGCTGGGCGAACCTGCCCGAATCCGTGATCGGCCGGCATGTCGCCGACGGCGCGCTCGCGCCGTTCGTGTTCGCGAACATCCGCAACGGGCTGCCGCTGCCCGTGTACCTGCGCCGGCCGAAGCACACGGGGCTCGGCAAGGCGGCCAGCGAACTGGCACGGGCACTGCGTGCTGAAGGGCACGCCGCCTGAGCGGGGCAGGCGGCGGGACAGCGCCGCATGCCCCGTCTGAAGATGGCGGATGAACTCGACCGTTAGTTGCGATACAAACCCGACGCACGATGAAAAAACCCCGGTCACGCAGGCCGGAGCCTGCATGCCGGGGCGCTTCGATTCACGGCCGACGGGCGACACATCGCCCGCCGTTCACGCTCAGCGTGCAGCCACCTCCGCCTTGCCCGTTGCCGCATCGCCGAGCGCGGCCGGGGCCGGCGCCGCGCCCCACCCGCCGCCCAACGCGCGGATCAGGTTGACGGTCGACACGGCCTGCGCCCCGGTCAGCTGGTTCGCCTGCAGTTGCGACTGCAGCACCGACCGTTCGCTGTCGATCACGTCGAGATAGGCGACCTCACCTTCCTGATACTGCGTACGCGACAGCGTCGCCGCACGGCGCGACGCGTTGACGGCCGCATCCTGCGCGCGAATCTGGTCGTCGAGCAGGCGCAGATCGGCGAGATTGTCCTCGACCTCGCGGAACGCGACGAGCACCTGCTGCCGGTAGTTCGCGACCTGCTCGTCGTACTGCGCGCGGGCCTGCTGCACGCCGGCCGCACGCCGCCCGCCGTCGAACAGCGGCAGCGTCAGCGCGGTACCGGCGAACGGCCCGAGCAGGAACGTGCGGCTCGACCACATGAACAGGTTGCCGAGCGTCGACGCCTCGTAGCCGAATGCGCCGGTGATATCGAGCTTCGGGAAATACGCCGACTTCGCGAGGCCGATCCGCGCGTTCGCGGCCGCCATCGCGCGCTCGGCCGCCGACACGTCCGGACGACGTTCGAGCAGCGCCGACGGCAGGCCCGGCGGAACCTTCACCGCGACCGGCACGATCGGCGTTTCCTTGAACGCGAAGTCCGCTGGCGCCTTGCCGAGCAGGATCGCCAGCGCATGCTCGGATGCCGCGCGCCGGCGCGCGACGCCGACCGCATCGGCCTGCGCGGACGCCAGTTCGTTCTTCGCACGCGACACGTCGAGCTCGCTGATGTCGCCTTCGTTGAAACGGCGCTGCACGAGCTTCAGCGCCTGGTCGCGCAGTTCGACCGTGCGGCGGTACAGGTCCTGGTCGGAGTCGAGCTGGCGCAGTTCGAAGTAGTTCTGCGCGACGTCCGCCTGCAGCGCGAGCTGCACCGAACGGAACAGCGCTTCGCTCTGCGCCTGGTCGGCGCGCGAGGCCTCGACGTTGCGGCTCACGCGGCCGAACAGGTCGGCCTCGTAGGACACCGTGCCCTGCGCGCGCCACAGCGTCGCGTTGGTCGGGCCCGTGCCCTGCGGCTGGAACTGCGACGCCGACGACAGCCCCTCGCGCGTCGGCCCGAACCCGGCGCCGACCTGCGGGAACCACTGCGAACGCGCGGTGCGGGTCGACGCACGCGCTTCCTCGACACGCGCGGCCGCGGCCTTCAGGTTCTGGTTCGCGGCAAGCGCCTGCGACTCGAGCGAGTCGAGCACCGGATCGCCGAACACCTTCCACCATTCGCCGCGATGCTCGCCATCCGCCGGCTCGGCGGTCTTCCACGTGCCGGCCTGTTCGCCGGCCGCGAGCGTCGGCGCTTCCTTGAACGCCGCGGGCGTCGACACATCCGGGCGCTTGTAGTCGGGCCCCACCGCGCACGCGGCGAGCAGCGTCGCGAGCAGGGTGCTCGCGGCCGCCACCTTCGCGAAGCGCATCAGGCCATTCGAGTTGTGCATGTTGTCCATCTTGTTATCCTCAAGCATCCGTAGCCGGCGCGCCCGACGGCGACACACCGTAGCCGGCCGAGTCCTTGCCGGCGACGTGGATCTTGCCGCCCGCCAGCGTGCGCAGCACGACATAGAACACCGGCGTCAGCATCAGCCCGAACAGCGTCACGCCGAGCATCCCGAAGAACACCGCGATACCCATCGCATGCCGCATCTCCGAGCCCGCACCCGTCGACGTGACGAGCGGCACGACGCCCATGATGAACGCGATCGACGTCATCAGGATCGGGCGCAGCCGCAGCCGGCTCGCCTCGATCGCGGCCTCGAGCGGGGTCCTGCCGTCATGCTCCAGTTCACGCGCGAATTCGACGATCAGGATCGCGTTCTTCGCGGACAGCCCCACCAGCACCATCAGGCCGATCTGCGTGAAGATGTTGTTGTCGCCCTGCGTGAGCCATACGCCCGTCAGCGCCGACAGAATGCTCATCGGCACGATCAGGATCACCGCGAGCGGCAGCGTCAGGCTCTCATACAGCGCGGCGAGCACGAGGAACACGAGCAGCACACTGATCGGGAACACATACATCGCCGAATCGCCTGCCAGGATCTGCTGGTACGTGAGATCGGTCCATTCGAACCGCACGCCCCGCGGCAGCGTTTCATGCGCAATGCGCTCGATCGCGGCTTGCGCCTGCCCCGACGAGAAGCCCGGCGCCGGGCCGCCGTTGATGTCGGCCGCCGTGTAGCCGTTGTAGCGCACGACCATTTCCGGGCCGAACGTCGGCGTCACCGTGACGAGCGACGACAGCGGCACCATCTCGCCCTTGTCGTTGCGCGTCTTCAGCTGCAGGATGTCGTCCGCGCGCTGACGGAACGGCGCATCGGCCTGCACGCGCACCTGGTACACGCGCCCGAAGCGGTTGAAGTCGTTCACGTACAGCGAGCCGAGATACACCTGCATCGTGTTGAACACGTCGGTCACCGGCACGCCGAGCTGCTTCGCCTTCACGCGATCGAGATCGACGTTGAGCTGCGGCACGTTGATCTGGTAGCTCGTGAACAGCGGCCCGAGTTCCGGCGCCTGCTGCGCGCGCTTGATGAAGTCGTTGGTCGCATCCGCGAGCCGCGCATAGCCGACCGCACCGCGATCCTCGATCTGCATCTTGAACCCGCCGAGCGTACCGAGACCCAGCACCGGCGGCGGCGGGAACACCGCGACGAACGAGTCCTTCATGTTCGCGTACTGCTGATTCAGCGCACCCGCGATCGCGCCGGCCGACAACGCCTTGCCGTGCCGTTCCGAGAACGGCTTCAGCGTGACGAACACGATGCCCGCGCTCGAGCTGTTGGTGAAGCCGTTCACCGACAGCCCCGGGAACGCGACCGCGCTCTCGACGCCCGGCTGCTTCAGCGCGATCGAGCCCATGTCGCGGATCACCTTCTCGGTGCGGTCGAGCGACGCGCCGTTCGGCAGCTGCGCGAACGCGATCAGGTATTCCTTGTCCTGCGCGGGCACGAAGCCGCCCGGCACGATCCTCGACACGAGCACGGTCGCGCCTACCAGCACGAGGTACACGCCGAGCATCAGCGTCTTGCGCGACAGCACGCCGCGCACGCCGCGGCCGTAATTCTCCGCGCCGCGATGGAACACCTTGTTGAAGCCGCGGAAGAAGCCGCCGAGCACGCGGTTCATCACGCGCGTGAGCCAGTCTTCCTTGTCGCCATGGCCCTTCAGCAGGATCGCGGACAGCGCCGGCGACAGCGTCAGCGAGTTGAACGCCGAGATCACCGTCGAGATCGCGATCGTCATCGCGAACTGCTTGTAGAACTGGCCGGTCAGGCCCGACATGAACGCGAGCGGCACGAACACGGCGACGAGCGTCAGCGCGATCGCGATGATCGGCCCGCTCACTTCCTGCATCGCCTTGTAGGTCGCCTGCCGCGCGTTCATCCCGCTTTCGATGTTCCGCTCGACGTTCTCGACGACCACGATCGCGTCGTCGACCACGATCCCGATCGCGAGCACCATCCCGAACAATGACAACGCATTGATCGAATACCCGAACGCGAGCAGCAGCGAGAACGTGCCGATGATCGACACCGGCACCGCAATCAGCGGAATCAGCGACGCACGCCAGGTCTGCAGGAACACGATCACGACGATCACGACCAGCGCAATCGCTTCGAGCAGCGTGTGCACCACGGCCTTGATCGACGAACGCACGAACTGCGTCGGGTCATAGACGATCTTGTAGTCGACGCCCGCCGGCATGTCCTGCTTCAGCTCGGCCATCGTCTTGCGCACTTCGTCGGAGATCTGCAGCGAGTTCGCGCCCGGCGACTGGTTGATCGCCATCGCGACGGCCGGCTTGTTGTCGAGCAGCGAGCGCAGCCCGTACTCGGACGCATCCAGCTGGATCCGCGCGATGTCGCGCAGGCGCGTGACGCCGCCGTCCGGCGTCGTCTTCACGACGATGTCGCCGAACTCGTCTTCCGTCTGCAGACGGCCGCGCGCGTTCACCGACAGCTGCAGCGGCGTGCCGGGCAGCGACGGCGACGCGCCGATCACGCCGGCCGCGACCTGCACGTTCTGCTCGCGGATCGCCTGTACGACGTCCTCGGCGGACAGCCCGCGCTGCGCGACCTTCTGCGGATCGAGCCATACGCGCATCGCATAGTCGCCCGAACCCCACAGCTGCACCTGACCGACGCCCTGGATCCGCGACAGGCGATCCTTCACGTTGATCAGCGCGTAGTTGCGCAGGTAGGTCATGTCGTAGCGGTTGTCCGGCGAGATCAGGTGGACCACCATCGTCAGCGTCGGCGAGCTCTTCACCGTGGTGATGCCGAGCCGCTGCACGTCTTCCGGCAAGCGCGGCAGCGCCTGGTTCACGCGGTTCTGCACGAGCTGGGTGGCCTTGTCCGGATCGGTGCCGAGCTTGAACGTGACGGTGATCGTCATGTTGCCGTCGCTGTTCGCCTGCGACTGCATGTAGAGCATGTCCTCGACCCCGTTGATCTGCTCTTCAAGCGGCGACGCGACGGTCTCGGCGATCACTTTCGGGTTCGCGCCCGGGTACTGCGCCTTCACGATCACGGAAGGCGGCACGACTTCCGGATATTCCGAAATCGGCAGCAGGAACATCGCGATCACCCCTCCGAGCAGGATGATCACCGATAGGACTCCTGCAAAGATCGGCCGGTCGATAAAGAATTTGGAAATGTTCATGTGTGGCTCTGTCTGGTTGAACGCGGAAACCGTAGCGGCGGGCCGCTTACGATTCCGCCTTCGCCGGTGCGGCCGGCTTCGCGTTATCCGCGAGCGGCGCGGACGGCGCATCGCCGCCCGTCATCGGGACCACGTGCGGCTTCACCTGCTCGCCCGGCCGCACGCGCTGCGTGCCGTTTACGATCACGCGATCGCCGGCGGCGAGGCCGCTCACGATCACGCGCCGGTTGCCGTGCTGCATGCCCTGCTGCACTTCGCGATACGACACGCGGCCCTGCTGGTCGACCACGAACACGAACTTCTTGTCCTGGTCGGTGTTGATCGCCGCATCGTCGACGAGCAGTGCCTGGTGCGGTGCGCTGCCGCCCACCTTCACGCGCGCGTAGAGGCCCGGGACCAGCGTGCCGTCCGCGTTGTCGAAGCGTGCGCGCACGCGGATCGTGCCGGACGACGTGTCGAGCCGGTTGTCGACCGAGTCGATCACGCCGCTGCGCGAGTAGCCCGTTTCGTTCGCGAGGCCGAGTTCGACCGGCACCTTGCGGCCATCGCGTGCGCCGTTGATGTATTGCAGGTAGGTCTGCTCGTCCGCGTCGAACGACGCGTAGATCGGCGACACCGACACCAGCGTCGTCAGCGGCGCGGCGGATGCCCCGGCCGACACGACGTTGCCGACCGTGATCTCCGCGCGCGACACGCGGCCCGAGACCGGTGCCGTGATCCGCGTATAGCCGAGGTTGATGCGGGCCGTTTCCAGCGCGGCGTCGGCCGCCTTGAGGTTCGCGTTCGCTTCGCGCGCGGCGTTCTGCTTCTCGTCGTAGTCGCGCTTCGCGATCGCGTTGTCGCCGATCAGCCGCTGCGCGCGCTGCCAGTCGCTCTGCGCGTAGCCGTTGCGTGCCTGCGCGGCCGCGAGCTGCGCGGCCGCGCGGTCGGCGTCCGCCTGGTACGGGCGCGGATCGATCACGAACAGCACGTCGCCCTTCTTCACGAGCGCGCCGTCCTTGAAATTCACCGCGACGATCGTGCCCGACACCTGCGGGCGCACGTCGACTTTCTCGACCGCTTCGAGGCGGCCCGAATAGCCTTGCCAGTCGGTGACGGTCTGCGGCACGACGGTCGCGACGTCGACTTCGGGCAGCGGTGCCGCCGCTTTCTCGGGCGCGTTCGCGTTCACGCGCATCGCGCCGAACGTGCCGAGGCCGACGACGGCGAGCGTCGCGATCGCCGCGGTCGCGATTCGGGAACGGGAGGTGCGTAGGATGGCCATATGGATCTCCGGTAAGCGTGGATTGGTCTGGTTATTCGGAACGGTTCGACTGACGCGCCTGGAAGCGGCACTGGAAGAAGCGCACGGCTTCCTCGAGCGCGGCTTCGTGCGTCGCGAGCGCCGCGTGCGTGACGTCCGGGTAGCGGATCACCTGCGTGAGCACGCCCGACGAAATCAGGCAGCCCGCATATTTCTCCGCTTCGACGTGCAGCACGTCGTTCTGCGCGGTGACGACGAGCGTCGGCGGCAGCCCCGCGAGGCGCACCGATTCGAGCGGGGCCGCGTATGGGTGCATGCGCTGCGCCGCCTCCGGCAAATAGGCGCGATAACAGGCCGCGCATTCGCGCGCGGTGATATCGGATGAAAGGCGTTCGGCGTCGCCGATGCGTGTCATGCTCGGGTCGAGCATCGGCCCGAACAGCGCCTGCGCGGCGATCGACACTTCGCCGCGATCGCGCGCGATGAATGCGAGACAGTTCGCGAGCTGGCCGCCCGCGTCGTGCCCCGCGACGCCGATCTTCTTCGGATTGCCGCCGAACGCGCGGGCGCGTGTCGCGGCCCACACGGCCGCGCGATACGCATCCTCCGGCGCGGCCGGAAAAGGAAAGGCCGGCGCGAGCGAATAATCGACCGACACTACGAGAGCTGGTAAGCGTTCTGCTAAAAAGCGCGCGGCGAAATCGGCGTCGTCGAGCGTGCCGCGCACGAAACCGCCGCCGTGGAAATAAAGCACTACCGGCAATCCGGTCTTGTCCGCGCGCCGATACAGGCGCAGCGCGATGTCCTGCGCGTAGCCGGGGATTTCCACCTCCGCGACCGTCAGCGCCGCGCCGGCTCTGGCTTCGGCGGGCAATGCGGCTTTCAGGAATTTGCTGAATTCAGAAGCGTCCATGACGATGCAGCATCCATTTCGAGATGGAACGAATTCTGGGTCCGGCAGACATTGGGATAAATGCCTATAATCCGGCAACACAATTCAACGCCCCCGAACAATCCCAGGCTGCGTCGCCTACAAAGCGACGCAGCCTCTTTGTTCCGGGGGCTCATTAGATTGCGGAGGTTGTGATGGACCGGCTTCAGGCCATGCAGGTGTTTACTCGCGTCGTCGATACAAGCAGCTTCACCAAGGCAGCAGAAACGCTCAGCCTGCCGCGGGCGTCCGTCACGACGATCATCCAGAATCTCGAAGCCTTCCTCGGCGTGCGCCTGATGCACCGGACCACCCGCCGGCTGTCGCTGACGCCGGACGGCGCTGCGTACTACGAACGCTGCGTGCGGATCCTCGCCGATGTCGAGGAAACCGAAGCAAGCTTCCAGAACAACAACCGGAAGCCGCACGGAAAGTTGCGTATCGACATGCCGGGTTCGATCGGGCGGCTGCTCGTGATTCCGTCGCTGTGCGAATTCCACTCGCGCTATCCGGACATCGACCTGCAGCTCGGCCTGTCCGACCGGCCGGTGGACCTGCTGCAGGAAGGCGTCGACTGCGTGATCCGCGTCGGCGCGCTGCAGGATTCGTCGCTCGTCGCACGTCGCGTCGGCCTGTTCGAAGGCGTGACGGTGGCCGCGCCGTCGTATCTCGAACATCACGGCGAGCCGAAGACGATCGAGGACCTGAACGACCATAAGGCCGTCAACTATTTCTCGAGCCGCACGGGCCGCACGATCGACTGGACCTTCCTGAGCGAAGGCAAGGAAGTCGAGGTCAAGATGAACAGCATCGTGTCGGTGAACGACGCGGATGCGTACGTGACCTGCGGCGTCGAAGGCTTCGGGCTGATTCAGCCGCCGCTCTTCATGGTGCTGCCGCACCTGCGCGAAGGCCGGCTCAAGGAAGTGCTGCCGGGCATCAAGCCGCTGCCGATGCCGATCTCGGTCGTGTATCCGCACAGCCGGCACCTGTCGCCGAAGGTACGCGTATTCGTCGACTGGATCGCCGAGGTGTTCGACCGCTGCCCGCTGCTGAGCGGCAAGGGCAGCCTCGACGCGACGTGCAGCAAGCGCACGTTCGAGGAAGCCGAGCGCGCGCCGGCGCTCGACACGCCGGTCATCAACGAGTGGGTCGCGTAATCGTCTGAACCGCGGCGCGCGGGCCTCCGGCCCCGCGCGCCGTCCCGCCTTCGCGCCGCTCCGGTGTCACCTGCCTGGCACCGTCCCCGCCGCAAACAGCGTCTTTCCCGAATCCGCATGACACCTTTGCACCGCGCGCGGCAATCGTCTGCGCACGCCGTCGCGCGAACCGCGCCATATCGCCGCGAGCCCCGCTGCAGGCGGCTGCGGGCGATTTCGATATAACCCTGCCGACGCTGCGGATCGCGATTGTTCCTCTATCACGACAAATCAATTCGCGTCTGCCGCATTTATCGCGCCCGAACAGATACCTAGAGTAAACCCTGTCGCGCACCTCATAGCGCATCGAACAGACCCGTTTGACGGGACCGGAGCAAGCGCTCACGCGCCAACTCCGACCAACACAGGAGTTACGTCATGAACCGCCGCCACCTTCTCTCCGCCGTCGCTCTCGCACTCGCCGTGTCCGCACCGGCCTTCGCCGATACGAACACCCCGCATGCCGGCGACTACGGCAACACGTCGTGGTACACGCAGCACAACAACGGCCCGCGCACCCGCGCCGAAGTCAGCGCAGAAGTCGAGCAGGCACGCCGCGACGGCACGCTGGCCTGGCTGCGCAAGGCGAATTCGTATCCGCAAGGGCTCGAACTCGCTCAAGGCCCGTATCGCTCGATGCCGGAAAGCAACCAGCTCGCAGGCGGGGGCCGGTAAACGTGCAACGCCGCGCAGCGGATGATCCGGTGCGCGGCGTCGTGATACCGCTGTCGAACACTCGATTAGTCAGTTAGTTGCAGGAGCATGTGATGAACGATCAACTTCCTTCGCCGCTCGATCATTGGGACGACACCACGCCGGTGTGGACACCGTTCCGGGCCACGCCGCGAGCGCATTGACCTTCGCGTCGGCGGGTCGCGGAAGCCGGCTCCGGCCGTCAACGGCGCGGCACGCCGTCGCGCCACTCGCCCCAGTGCGTGACGATGTCCTGCACGAGCGGGTTGCCCGCGCGATACAGGTTCTCGGTTGCCGGCGCGAAGCCGCCCTGGTCCGCGTAGTTCAGCAGGTTGTCGGCGCTCGCCTGCCCCGCATACGGCCGGTCGAAATCGGACCCGGTGCGCAACACCGCGACGCGCGACAGGTCGACCCGCTTCACGCTCGCCGCGCGCTTGAGCGCTTCGTAGGTCGCGTTGTCCTCCTGCGCGGTCATGCAGTAGGTGCCCTTGCCGTCGGTCAGGATCTTCGTCCACTGGCGTGCGCGCTCGCCGATCAGCGTGCCCGAGAACCACGTGTTGCCCGATGACGTGTCGCACTGGATCACGGTCGGCGGACGGTTCGCCGGCGCATACGTGAACTTCGCGCGTGCGGCCTGGGCCTGCGCGCTGTCGGCGAGCGCGACGTTGCGCGACAGCGCATACGCGGCGTCGGTCAACTGCGGGTTGAGCTGGAACACTTCGGTGCGGTAGTCGAGCGGCGGCTTGTCGTTCGGGCTCTTCGTATTGATGCCGAGAAAGCCGGTGTTCCAGCCGGCCGGGATCTCGCGTGCATCGAGCTCCCACTGCAGGCTGAAATCGACCAGGTATTTCGACCACGCGGCGGAACCGACCGTACCTTGCGCGGGGTCGACGCCTGCGATGCCGGACACCAGGAAGTACGTGCGACGCAGGTCGAAGCGCTGCGAGAACGTCAGCGCCATGATCGTCGCGGAGGCGTTCGCATAGCCCATGCCGGTGGTTACCACGCATACGTCCTGCTTGTTGCAGTGAACGGCCGGGTAGTCGGGTGACAGGCCGGGCACGGTGATGTCGCGCCACGGGCCGAGCCGGTCGAGCCATGCCTGGCCCTCCGGACCGAACATCGTGATGATCATGACCTTGACCGGGCGGCCCGGTGCACCGGTCTCGGCGAATGCATCGTTGCCCGCGTCGTTGCCCTGGTTGTTCTGCGCGATCGACGGCGCGGTCGCGCAGGCCGCAAGCGAGAATGCAGCGGCGGAAAGAATGGAGCGAGTCAGCATCGGCGTCCCTTGTTTCAGTAATGTTGGGTGAGAACGGCTCTCGGAGACTGCGCGAGGGAGTATAGAACGCGCGTGCGCGATGCGGAACCCGACTACGAAACGGCCGGCGGCGTGCCGCCATGCAATGCGCGGCACGTGTTTCGCACGCCATTCGACACGGAAAAACATCAGGAATGCTATCTGGTTGGCAGATTGACGCGCGACGATAAATGTCGCCGCCGCTCACGAACGTCGACGCTCGACGGCAACCGATTCGCTACCCGCGCACGATCCCGGCGACGCCATAACCGAGCACGACCAGCGCGGCGACCACATGGCTCGCGGCGAGCCATCGCGGCGACTTCACGATGCGGCCGATCGCGCTGCCGCCGAACGCGAACACGAGCTGCCCGGTGAGACTGCCGGCAAACACGCACGCGGCGCCGAACAACCAGTGCCGATGCGCACCGGCCGCAGCAGTCGCATAGCCATAGAACAGCAGGATGGTCAGCGGATTCGCCAGCGTGACGAAGAACATCGACGTGAACGGGCGCGTGCCGGGCGGCGGCGCAGCGCCGTCCAGCGTGCGGCGCCGGTCCTTCAGCGCCTGCCATAGCATGCGTGTGCCCATGGCGAGCAACACCAGCGCGCCGCTGAAGCGGAACAGCGACAGGTGCGACGCGAGCGTGCTCGCGAGCATCGCGCCGATCGTGAACGCGACGACCGCGTAACAGCCGTCGGCCGACGCCACGCCCGCCGCCGCGCGCACGCCGCTGGCGGTGCCGGCGCGCATCCCGTAGTTCGCGATCATCAGCGCGACGGGCCCGACCGACAGCGCGATCATCAGCCCGAACAGGAAATCGTTCATCGGTCGCCGATGCCTTCGAGCGAAGGCATCGATTCCAGCGACCGCCAGCCATCCGGCGTGAGCAACGCTGTGTCAGGCGACGTCGACGCGCGCGGGCCCGTCCGCCATCTCGCCGATCACCGCCGCGCGGTCGAAACCGTCGGCACGGAAGCACGCGAGCACGTCGTCGACCGCCTCCGGCGCGCACGCGACCAGCAGGCCGCCGGACGTCTGCGGATCGGTCAGCAGCGCCTGCGCGACCAGCGGCAGCCCGTCGGCGAGCCGCACGTCGGTGCCGTACGCGGCCCAGTTGCGACCCGATGCGCCGGTGAACACGCCGTCGGCGACGAACGCCTCGACGCCCGCCAGCCACGGCAGCGACGCGTAGTGCACGCGTGCGGTGAGGTTCGCGCCGCGTGCGAGCTCGAGCGTGTGGCCGAGCAGCCCGAAGCCCGTAACGTCGGTCAGTGCATGCACGCCCGGCAGCGCGGCGAGCTCGGCGCCCGGCCGGTTCAGCTTGGTGGTCGTCGCGACCATCTGCGCGTAGCCCGCGTCGTCGAGCTGGTTCTTCTTCAGCGCGGCCGACAGCACGCCGACGCCGAGCGG
Source organism: Burkholderia cepacia GG4 (assembly GCF_000292915.1). Classification (NCBI taxonomy): domain Bacteria; kingdom Pseudomonadati; phylum Pseudomonadota; class Betaproteobacteria; order Burkholderiales; family Burkholderiaceae; genus Burkholderia; species Burkholderia cepacia. The sequence goes on along the minus strand of NC_018514.1, from coordinate 2,944,289 downwards.
CTTGCCGAGCACCAGCACGTCGCCCGCGCGCGCGGCCGCATTGCGCTTCACGCGCGACGGATGCACGACGCCGATCGCCGCGAGCCCGTAGATCGGCTCGACCGAATCGATCGAATGGCCGCCCGCGACCGGAATGCCGGCCTCCGCGCACACCGATTCGCCGCCGCGCAGCACGGCCGCGATCGTCTCGTGCGGCAGCACGTTGATCGGCATCCCCACCAGCGCGAGCGCGAGAATCGGCTTGCCGCCCATCGCGTAAACGTCCGACAGCGCGTTGGTCGCCGCGATGCGGCCGAAGTCGAACGGATCGTCGACGATCGGCATGAAGAAGTCGGTGGTCGCGACGATCGCCTGCTCGTCGTTCAGCCGGTAGACGGCCGCGTCGTCGGAGGTCTCGGTGCCGACCAGCAGATCAGGGAACAGCGCCGGCGGCGTCGCGCGCTTCAGCAGCTCGGACAGCACGCCCGGCGCGATCTTGCAGCCGCAGCCGCCCCCGTGCGACAGGCTCGTGAGGCGCGGAACGGCGGGCGGGGTGAGGGTGGCTTCGGTCATCGTCGGCATCCGGTGAATAACAACGTTCTATTATCGACAATTCCGCGCGAGCGCGCCGGATACCCACATAATTGATCGCGCCCGCCCTCCGTCGCCTTCGCCCGCACCTTCTGTGATGGATCACCTCTTCATCGGCCTCGTGCTGTGCTCCGCGCTGCTGCACGCGGTCTGGAACGCGTTCCTGCATGTGAGCGAGGACCGGCTCGTCCAGCTCGGCACAATGTCGCTGCCGTATCTCGCGTTCGGGATCGCCGGCGTCGTGCTGCTGCCCGCGCCGGCACCCGCCGCCTGGCCGTATGTCGCGGCGTCGGCAGTGCTCGAGGTTGCGTATTGCTTCACGCTCGTGCGCGCGTACCGCAGCGGCGAGTTCGGGCAGATCTACCCGATCGCGCGCGGGATGTCGCCGCTGCTCGTGTCGGTGCTCGCGTTCGCGGTGCTGCACGAGCAACCGACACCATTCGGCTTTGCCGGCATTGCGCTCGTGTCGTTCGGCATCATGTCGCTCGCGCTGCGGCGCGGGTTCCGGTTCTCCGCGGACGGCGTGCCGTATGCGCTGCTCACCGGCGTGTTCATCGCGTCGTATTCGATCTGCGACGGAATCGGCTCGCGCGTGTCGGGCAGCGCGCTCGGCTACATCGCGTGGGTGTACCTGCTGTGGAGCGTGCCGCAGCTCGTGCTGGTCTGCGCGGTGCGCGGCGGCCCGCGCGCGGTGCTCGGCTCGCGCACGGCGCTGCGGCAGGGCGCGATCGCGGGCACGATCTCGCTCGCGGCCTACGCGATCGTGATCCTCGCGTACCGGCACCTGCCGGTCGCAACCGTGTCGGCGCTGCGCGAGACAAGCTCGATCTTCGCGGTCGCGATCGGCTGGTTCGTGATGCGCGAGCGACCCGGTGCGCAGCGGCTCGCCGCGTGCGCGCTGGTGGTCGCGGGGGCGGCGTTGATCCGGTTGTAACGTCCGCACCCGCGCCCACAGTCAGCACTGGCGTTCACAACAGGTTCGACGCGGAGGCCCACCTCCGTACCGCCACTTTTTGCAATACTGTCCGCACGCTCTTGTCCTACCGGAAAGCGGCGTCAAGCCGTTGGCGATTTCTGTTCGATGACGCAGGGGCAGGCCGGCCAGTAGAGCGCGGAAATTCTCTCCGCACGGCGGAGAGAAATCAACATCGGTCTTTGACGGAATCGCAACGAGGCGATATTGCCGCCCACACATCAAGCCACCGCAATCATCCTGTTGAACGCCCGCTCGTCGATCGCCTCGGCCAGCGTCGCGAACGCCGCCGCGATCTCGTCCTCCGGCACGCACGCATAGCCGAGCAGCAGGCCCGACGCCGCGCGCGTGCGCTCCGCGTAGTAGCCGGACAGCGGCCGCACGACGATGTTGCGTTCGAGCGCGGCCTGCGCGACCGCGCGATCGTCGACACCGTCCGGCAACTGCGTGACGAGATGCAGCCCCGCATCGCTGCCGAGCGCGTGCAGCGTGTCGCCGTAGCGGCGCGCGACCGCATCGAGCAGCACCTCGCGGCGTTGTCCGTACAGCGTGCGCATCTTGCGGATATGCGACACGAAGTGCCCTTCCGCGATGAATTCGGCGAGCACGGCCTGCTGCAGCAACTGGCCTTCGCGATATAGCTCGGCGCTCGCGGTCGCGAAGCTTTCCGCGAGCGGCTCCGGCGCGACGAGATACCCGACCCGCAGCCCCGGGAACAGCGTCTTGCCGAAACTGCCGACGTAGATCACCTGCCCGGCCGTATCGAGCCCCTGCAACGACGCGAGCGGCCGGCTGCCGTAGCGGAACTCGCTGTCGTAATCGTCCTCGATGATCCAGCAGCCGTGCTGGCGCGCGTATTCGAGCAGCATCCGGCGCCGCGCGAGGCTCATCACCATCCCGAGCGGATACTGGTGCGACGGCGTGACGAGCATCAGCTTCGGCGGCTCGGCGAGATCGGCGGCGGACGGCGCGATCCCTTCGTCGTCGACCGGAATCGGCCGCGTGGTGAGCCCTGACACGTTGAGCACGCTGCGCACGCCCCAGTAGCACGGATCCTCGGTCCAGATCGCGTCGCCCGGATCGGTCAGGAGCCGCACCGCGAGGTCGATCGACTGGTGGATCCCGGTCGTGATCACGATCTGCTCGGGCGTGCAGCGCACCGAACGCGACGTGCGCAGGTAATCGGCCAGCGCCTCGCGCAAGAGCGCGAGCCCGCCGCCCGGCGCGTAGGTCAGCAGGTCCGGGCGCAGGCGCCGCCAGTACTTGTTGTGCAGGCGCGTCCACACGCGCGCGGGAAATCGCGACACATCGGGCACGCCCGGCATGAACGCGCCGCCCTGGCGCTTCGACACACCCGCGCCTTCGACGAGCCGGGTGCCGCGCGCGGACAGCCGCCGCGCGGACGATTGCACCAGCGCCGGGCCGGCGGCCGGGTCGAGCGGCGCGCCGACGATCTCGTCCGGCGCGCTGTCGGCGACGAACGTGCCGCGGCCCGTCGCCGAGTTCACATAGCCTTCGAGCGCAAGCTGTTCGTAAACCTGCGTGACCGTGTTGCGCGCGATCCCGAGTTCGGCCGCGAGCAGCCGCGACGATGGCACGCGCGTGCCGGCCGGCAGTTCGCGCGACAGGATCGCCTGCTGCAGCAGCCGGTGCAACTGCCGGTAGATCGGCTGCTCGCCGCCGCGCATGAGGCGCTGCGCCAACCAGTCCGACAACACGCTTGCGCGCATGATTGGCTCCTGATTATTTATTGAAATGGCTCTGATTGTCAGAGCCAAATGTGATTATAGTCGCCTCCATGGGCTGCCAACGCGGCCGATTTTTACCTCACCGGACAGAACATCAAGGAGATGACCGTGAAGAATGCCGACCTGCAGGCCCGCAAGAACGCCGCCACCCCGCGCGGCGTCGGCGTGATGTGCGATTTCTACGCAGCCCGCGCCGAGAACGCGGAACTGTGGGATGTCGAAGGCCGCCGCTTCATCGATTTCGCCGCCGGCATCGCGGTGCTGAACACGGGCCACCGCCACCCGAAGATCGTCAAGGCGATCTCGGACCAACTGAACAGCTTCACGCACACCGCTTACCAGATCGTCCCGTACGCGTCGTACGTCGAGCTGGCCGAGAAGATCAACGCCCGCGCGCCGGGCGACTTCCAGAAGAAGACCGCGTTCTTCACGACCGGCGCCGAAGCCGTCGAAAACGCGATCAAGATCGCCCGCGCCGCGACCGGCCGTCCGGGCGTCATCGCGTTCTCGGGCGGCTTCCACGGCCGCACGATGATGGGCATGGCGCTGACCGGCAAGGTCGCGCCGTACAAGCTGAACTTCGGCCCGTTCCCGGGCGACGTGTTCCACGCGCCGTACCCGAACGCGCTGCACGGCGTGACGACGGCCGACTCGATCAAGGCGATCGAGATGCTGTTCAAGGCCGACATCGATCCGAAGCGCGTCGCCGCGATCATCTTCGAACCGGTCCAGGGCGAAGGCGGCTTCTATGCGGCGCCGGCGGAATTCGTGCGCGCGCTGCGCAAGATCTGTAACGAACACGGCATCCTGCTGATCGCCGACGAAGTCCAGACGGGCTTCGCGCGTACCGGCAAGCTGTTCGCGATGCAGCACTACGACGTGCTGGCCGACCTGATCACGATGGCGAAGAGCCTCGCGGGCGGCATGCCGCTGTCGGGCGTCGTCGGCCGTGCGGACCTGATGGACGCGGCAGCGCCGGGCGGCCTCGGCGGCACCTACGCGGGCAACCCGCTGGCCGTCGCGTCGGCGCACGCGGTGCTCGAGATCATCGACGAAGAGAAGCTGTGCGAGCGCGCGACGCAACTCGGCGACGTGCTGAAGGCGAAGCTGAATTCGCTGCAGGCCGACGTGCCGCAGATCGCCGACGTGCGCGGCCCGGGCGCGATGATCGCGGTCGAGTTCCTGAAACCGGGTTCGGGCGAGCCGGACGCGGAATTCACGAAGCGCGTGCAGACGCGCGCACTCGAGCGCGGCCTGCTGCTGCTCGTCTGCGGCGTCTACTCGAACGTCGTGCGCTTCCTGTTCCCGCTGACGATCACGCAGGCCGTGTTCGACGAAGCGCTCGTGATCCTCGAGGAAGTGCTGAAGGAAACGGTCGGCGTGCCGGCCTGAGGTCCAGTCAACTGAATGCGCCGCTGCCGTCGTGACGATGGCAGCGGCCGTTTCCTCTTCAAAGCAGGCTACTTATATGAGCACGGTTCAGGAAACCCTGGCACTGAAAGATCCGTCGCTGTTCCGCCAGCAGGCATACGTCAACGGCGAATGGCAAGGCGCAACGAACGGCGAGACGTTCGACGTCCGCAACCCGGCAACCGGCGGCCTGCTCGGCACGGTGCCGGCGATGGGCACCGCCGAGACGCGTCACGCGATCGACGCCGCGAACGCCGCATGGCCGGCGTGGCGCAAGAAGACCGCGAAAGAACGCGCGGTCATCCTGCGCAAGTGGCACGACCTGATGATGGAAAACGCCGACGACCTGGCGCTGATCCTGACCACCGAGCAAGGCAAGTCGCTGGCCGAGGCGAAGGGCGAGATCGGCTATGCGGCATCGTTCCTCGAGTGGTTCGCGGAAGAAGGCAAGCGCGTGTACGGCGACACGATCCCGACGCCGGCGAGCGACAAGCGCATCGTCGTGACGAAGGAAGCGATCGGCGTGTGCGCGGCGATCACGCCGTGGAACTTCCCGGCGGCCATGATCACCCGCAAGGTCGGCCCGGCACTCGCCGCAGGCTGCCCGATCGTCGTGAAGCCGGCTGAAGCGACGCCGTTCTCCGCACTCGCGATGGCCGTGCTGGCCGAGCGCGCGGGCGTACCGGCCGGCGTGTTCAGCGTCGTCACGGGCGACCCGAAGGCGATCGGCGGCGAGCTGACGTCGAACCCGATCGTACGCAAGCTGTCGTTCACCGGCTCGACGCCGATCGGCCGTCTGCTGATGGCGCAATGCGCGGCGACGGTCAAGAAGGTGTCGCTGGAGCTCGGCGGCAACGCGCCGTTCATCGTATTCGACGATGCCGACCTCGATGCGGCCGTGCAGGGCGCGATCGCGTCGAAGTACCGCAACAGCGGCCAGACGTGCGTGTGCACGAACCGCTTCTACGTGCATGAAGCCGTGTACGACCAGTTCGCGCAGAAACTCGCGGCGGCGGTCGGCCAGTTGAAGGTCGGTCGCGGCACGGAGCCGGGCGTCACGCAGGGTCCGCTGATCAACGAAGCGGCCGTGCTGAAGGTCGAGGCGCACATCGAGGACGCGCTCGCGAAGGGCGCAACCGTCGTGACGGGCGGCAAGCGCCACGCGCTCGGCCACGGCTTCTTCGAGCCGACCGTGCTGACGGGCGTCACGCCGGCGATGAAGGTCGCGAAGGAAGAGACGTTCGGGCCGCTCGCGCCGCTGTTCAAGTTCAGCAGCGACGACGAGGTGATCCGCCTCGCGAACGACACCGAGTTCGGTCTCGCCGCGTATTTCTACAGCCGCGACATCGGCCGCGTGTGGAAGGTCGCCGAAGCGCTCGAATACGGGATGGTCGGCATCAACACGGGCCTGATCTCGAACGAAGTCGCGCCGTTCGGCGGCGTCAAGCAGTCGGGCCTCGGCCGCGAAGGCTCGCACTACGGCATCGACGACTACGTCGTGATCAAGTACCTCTGCCTGGCCGTCTGACGGTTCGGGGCCTGTCGCGTTCGTGACAGGCCCCGACCGCCCGGCCGGAGCCGGGCGGTCGCGACGCGGGCCGGCGCCCCTCTCCGCCGTGCCCGCGTCACCTTGCCGCGCGCGATCTCGCCATGCGCTGCATGCGCGACTTCGATGCTGCATCGGCCGAACATCATGCCGTTCGGCAATTTCGTTCAAGTCTCATTTCTCGTTCCGCTGCCAGCCGCTAGATTGAGCATTCCACCTCGATCCGGTTTGCCCGCGCATGAACACTTCTCCCGTCCGCCTGACCTGCGTAACATCCGCGCGCAGCATCCCCGCACCGCTGCCATGTACCCGCCCCGGCATCGCGATTCGCACGCAGGGAGCTCGCACATGATCGTCAGAACAACCGATCATCGCACGGGCCCGCCGGCGGAAAAGTCCGGCGGCCCGAGCAATCACCAGCCGTTCAACGTCGTCTACGACGGTCCCGCGCTCGGCGAGCACCGGATGGACGTGCGTGACCTCGCGCCGGTACTGCTCGCGATCGCCGATCTGTTCGCGTCCGCCAACAAGGAACTCAATGGCGAGCACTCGGAGGTTCGTCTCGAGGTCAGGGGCAGCTTCAAGGCTGGCTCGTTCCACGCCGAACTGATCTTCGTCCAGTCGCTCGCGAGCCAGATCCGCGACCTGTTCGCGGGGCCGAACGCCAGTGCGTTCAGCAACGCACTGGCCATCCTCGCCGCACTGGGGATTGTCGGAGGCGGCGGCCTGATTGGCCTCATCCGCACGCTGCGCGGGCGCCAGCCGCATCGCACCGAGCGGGATGGAACGAATGTCAAGATATGGACGTCGGAGCAGGAATGCTTCGTCGTCGATGAACCGATCGTCCGGCTGTATCGGAACCGCGCCGTTCGCGTCAGCCTGCAGAAAGTGCTGTCGCCGCTCGAGCGCGACGGCATCGACAGCTTCGGCATCGTGCGCGACGACATCGTCGAACTCTCGATCGAGCGCGACGAACTCGGTACGTTCGCGAGCAGCGACGATCCCGGTGAGGTGGTCACCGACACCATCGCGCGCAAGATGCTGACGCTCGAGTCCGTCGTGTTCAAGGACGGCAACAAATGGCGCGTGCACGACGGCACGTCCGCGTTCTATGCCTCGCTCGACGACGAACAGTTCATCGCGAAGGTCGATGCCGGCGAGCGCTTCGGAAAGGGCGACGTGCTGGTCGTCGATCTGCGTCAGACGCAGATCATCAGCGCTGAAGGGCTCCGCAACGAATACCGGATCGTCAAGGTTCGCGAGCACCGTGCGCCGCTGCAACCGGCGCTGATCTGATCTTCTTCCGGATAGCGGTGACGCCCGGGCCGGCGCCCCTCTCCGCCGTGCCCGCGTCACCTCCCTGCCCCGCCTTCAACGAAACACGTTCACCGCATCCACGAGCCGCGTCGCCTGCTGCTTCAGGCTTTCCGATGCCGCCGTGCTCTGCTCGACCAGCGCCGCGTTCTGCTGCGTGATGTTGTCCAGATGCACGACCGCCTGATCGACCTGCGCAACCCCCGTGCTCTGTTCGGCCGTCGACGAGCTGATCTCCGCGATCAGGTCCGACACGCGCTTCACCTGCGTGACGATGTCCTCCATCGTCTTGCCCGCGCCGTCGACGATCCGGGCACCCGATTCGACCCGGTCGACGCTCGCGCCGATCAGCGTCTTGATTTCCTTCGCCGCGTTCGCGCTGCGCTGCGCGAGCGCCCGCACCTCGCCCGCGACCACCGCGAAACCGCGCCCCTGGTCGCCCGCGCGCGCGGCTTCGACCGCCGCGTTCAACGCGAGGATGTTGGTCTGGAACGCGATCCCGTCGATCACGCCGATGATGTCGGCGATCTTGCGCGAGCTGTCGGTGATGTCGCTCATCGTCGTCACGACTTCGCTCACCGCCTGCCCGCCGCGCTCGGCCGCCTCGCTTGCCGAAACCGACAACTGGTTCGCCTGCAGCGCCGTCTCCGCATTGCTCGACACGGTGGCCGTCATCTCGGCCATCGACGCGGCCGTCTGCTGCACGCTGGTCGAAGCCTGTTCGGTGCGTGCGCTCAGATCGTTGTTGCCCTGCGCGATCTCGTTGCTCGCGCGCTGCACGTTGAGCACCTGTTCGCTGACGTCGTCGACGAGCCAGCGGAACATCAGCCCGAGCTGGTTGATCGTGCGCAGCGTCATGCCGATCTCGTCGACGCGATTCATCGCCACGCCGCTGCGGCTCTCGCCGGTCGCGACGCGCAACGCCTGGTCGCGCAACTGCATGAGCGGACGCGCGATCTGCGCGTCGAGCCACAGGCCGGCGGCAATCGATACGCCGGCCGTCGCGGCGGCAAACGCCGCGAGCCCGCCGCCGGCCAGCCCGCATGCCCAGCCCGCGCCGACGACGGCCGGCGCCAGTACGCACAGCGTTGAATGCAGCCGTGCGCGCACCGACATCGTCTGGAACAGCGACGCAATGCGCATCAGCCCGGTACGGACGATCAACCCCTTGTGGAAGCGGCGATTGCCGGCCTTGCCTTCACGAAACGCTCGGTACAGCGCATCGGCGGCCGCGATCTCGTCGCGCGATGCCTTGGTGCGCACCGACATGTAGCCCGTCGGCTGCCCGTTGCGCATCACCGGCACCGTATTCGAACGCACCCAATAGTGGTCGCCGTTCTTGCGGCGGTTCTTCACCAGCGCGGTCCACGGTTCGCCGTTCTTCAGCGTCGCCCACATGTCGGCGAACGCCTCCTTCGGCATGTCCGGGTGCCGCACGACGTTGTGCGGCTGACCTTCGATCTCCTCGGGGGAAAATCCGCTGACCTGGATGAACGCGGCGTTCGCGTACTGGATGTAGCTGTTCGCGTCTGTAGTCGACATCAGCGTCGCGTCGTCGGGAAAATCGAATTCGCGTTGCGTGACAGGCTGGTTGTTGCGCATGGTGTGGAGTTCCGGGTTGCGGATCTTGCGTCCGCTTGTGGATGGATCGAGACCGTACGCATCGCAGTCGGCCCGCTTGCGTTTGATCAGACTCCTGCGCTTTCGGCAAATTTGGCGAAAACATTATGCCGGCCACGGGTAAATATGCATCTATTTCGCATCATCTTGCTTCAGCCGAACACTTTGTTTATATGTGAATCAAAAATCCAGTTTGATCAAAGACCCGGACGTCAATCGTCTGATCATTGACAACACCGTTTCCGACCGGACTCACGCATAAATCGAAAATCGCGAATGCGAATCTCTCTCGTTTATCGCATTCGAATCCATTCGGAAACCGGAGATTTGCCGCCGCGCCACGACGGGACGCGCAAGCGCGCCCGTGGCGATTAACGAAACACGTTCACGGCATCCACGAGCCGCGTCGCCTGCTGCTTCAGGCTTTCCGATGCCGCCGCGCTCTGTTCGACCAGCGCCGCGTTCTGCTGCGTGATGTTGTCCAGATGCACGACTGCCTGATCGACCTGCGAGACCCCGGTGCTCTGCTCGGCCGTCGACGAGCTGATCTCCGCGATCAGGTCCGACACGCGCTTCACCTGCGTGACGATGTCCTCCATCGTCCTGCCCGCCTCGTCCACGCGCCGCGCGCCCGACTCGACCCGCTCGACGCTCGCGCCGATCAGCGTCTTGATCTCCTTCGCCGCGTTCGCGCTGCGCTGCGCGAGCGCCCGCACCTCGCCCGCGACCACCGCGAAGCCGCGCCCCTGCTCGCCCGCACGCGCCGCCTCGACCGCCGCGTTCAACGCGAGGATGTTGGTCTGGAACGCGATCCCGTCGATCACGCCGATGATGTCGGCGATCTTGCGCGAGCTGTCGGTGATGTCGCGCATCGTCGTCACGACTTCGCTCACCGCCTGCCCGCCGCGCTCGGCCGCTTCGCTCGCCGAAACCGACAACTGGTTCGCCTGCAGCGCCGTCTCCGCATTGCTGTCGACGGTGGCCGTCATCTCGGCCATCGATGCGGCCGTCTGCTGCACGCTCGACGCGGCCTGTTCGGTGCGCGCGCTCAAATCGTTGTTGCCCTGCGCGATCTCGTTGCTCGCGCGCTGCACGTTGTGCACCTGCTCGCTGACGTCGTCGACGAGCCAGCGGAACATCAGCCCGAGCTGGTTGATCGTGCGCAGCGTCATGCCGATCTCGTCGACCCGGTTCATCCGCACGCCGCGGCGGCTCTCGCCGGTGGCGACGTTCAGCGCCTGGTCGTGCAGCCGCTTCAGCGGACGCACGATCTGCGCATCGAGCCACAGTCCGGCGGCGACCGACACGCCGGCCGTCACCGCGGCAAACGCCGCAAGCCCGCTGCCGGCCAGCCCGCATGCCCAGCCCGCGCCGACGACAGCCGGCGCCAGCACGCACAGCGCCGAATGAACGCGCGCGCGCACCGACATCGTCTGCGGCAGCGACGCGATGCGCAGCAGCCCGGTCCGGATGATCAATCCCTTGTGGAAACGGCGCTGGCCCGCCTTGCCTTCGCGGAATGCGCGGTACAGCGCGTCGGCGGCCGCGATCTCGTCGCGCGGCGCCTTGGTGCGCACCGACAGGTAGCCGTGCGGCGCGCCGTTACGCATCACCGGCACGGCGTTCGCGCGCACCCAGTAGTGATCGCCGTTCTTGCGGCGGTTCTTCACCACCGCGGTCCACGGCTCGCCGTTCTTCAGCGTCGCCCACATGTCGGCGAACGCCTCCTTCGGCATGTCCGGGTGCCGGACGGCGTTGTGCGGCTGGCCGACGAGTTCGTCGTTCGAGAAGCCGCTCACATACGCGAACGTCGTGTTCGCGTACGTGATGATGCTGTCGGCATCGGTGGTCGACATCAGCGTGACGTCGTCGGGAAATTCGAATTCTTGTTGGGTGACAGGCTGGTTGTTGCGCATGCAGGGCTCCGAAAGGCGGATCCGGATGCGGGATCCGCGCGGCGCGAAAATCACGCTCAGTAGCCGAAAAACGGTTTATCGCTTTACGACGGTGTCGTCCTTACTGTCGGCACATCCCGGGAAAACCTTAATCCGGAACCGCGTGAAATATCGAATTCGGCCGCCAGGATGATTTCGATCAAATAATCCCGCGATAATCGCATCCGGCGCTGTGCGGATACGGCTCGATGCTTTATGGGATAACGCCGGACCGCGCACCAATGCAGGCAGTCGTTGCGCGCGGCGAAACGATTCAGCCTGGTCGACGCCATTCAACCGGCATTCGAATTCGATGAAAAAGTCCCGGCATGAATTGAATCGATTGCGCCGAAATACGGTAGTGGTCGTGCATCACGGCGAAAAACACCGTCAGGCGGCCCGGTGCCGTGATGGCAACGCGATGCCGCCTTCCTGAAATGCGTGAGATACGCGGCGCCGTTGCAGCACACGATCGACTTCTACCTGCGGCTCGGTTTCACCGTCAGCGCGTCGCCCGACCCGGCGCTGGATGCGCTCGAGCCGGACGACATTCATCTGGAAGGACCGACGAACTGACGCGCGTGAACGCGAGCCGCGCGTAGAATTTCCGCTCGATCAAGGCCGCCATCACGGAGAACGACATTGCAAAACGCGCCGCGGCAGCCGGCCACGCCGAAGATCCTCGTCAGCATGTGCGTGCTCGGTCACCCCGTCCGTTACAACGGCTCGGCGAAGACCGCCGCGCATGCAACGCTCGCACGATGGCAGCGCGAAGGGCGTCTGGTGTCCGTGTGTCCGGAACTGGCAGGGGGATTGAGCGTGCCGCGACCGCCCGCCGAAATCGCGAACGGCGAATCGGGGCAACGCGTGCTGGCAGGTGCCGCGCGCATCGTCGACGTGCACGGCACCGACGTCACCGCGCCGTTCGTCGACGGCGCGCACACCGCGCTCGCACTGGCACGCGCGCACGACTGCCGCTTCGCGATCCTGGCGGACGGAAGTCCGTCCTGCGGAAGCAGTTTCATTTACGACGGGAGTTTTGCGGGCCGGCGGCATGCCGGCGCCGGTGTGACCGCGGCGTTGCTGCGCCAGCATGGCGTCGAGGTGTTCGCGGACACCGAGATCGACGCGCTCGCGGCACGCCTCGCGCAGCACGCTCAGGCTGAATGACGAAGTGGCCGGCACGACGATCTCGTGCCGGCCACTTCGTTTGAAAAGGAAACTCGGCGAAGCGGGTCAAACCCGGCCGCTTCGCCGCATGACGCAATTACACGCGTTCGATCGCGATCGCGATACCCTGGCCGACGCCGATGCACATCGTGCACAGCGCGAAGCGGCCGTTGGTGCGATGCAGCTGGTACATCGCGGTCGTCACGAGACGTGCGCCCGACGCGCCGAGCGGGTGGCCGAGCGCGATCGCGCCGCCGTTCGGGTTCACGCGAGGATCGTCGTCGGCGACGCCGAGCATGCGCAGCACCGCGAGACCCTGCGACGCGAACGCTTCGTTCAGCTCGATCACGTCGAACTGGTCGATCGTCATCCCGAGCCGCGCGAGCAGCTTCTGCGTGGCCGGCGCGGGGCCGATGCCCATCACGCGCGGCGCGACGCCGGCCGTCGCGATGCCGAGCACACGCGCACGCGGCGTCAGGCCGAAGCGCTTCGCGGTTTCCTCGTTCGCGAGCAGCAGCGCGGCGGCACCATCGTTGACGCCCGACGCGTTGCCGGCCGTCACCGAGCCGTCCGGACGCACGACGCCCTTCAGCTTCGCGAGCGTCTCGAGCGACGTTTCGCGCGGATGCTCGTCACGCGAAAAGACGACCGGATCGCCTTTCTTCTGCGGAATCGTGACCGACACGATTTCCTCGGCGAGCGTGCCGTCCTGCTGCGCACGCGCGGCCTTCTGCTGGCTGCGCAGCGCGAACAGGTCCTGATCGGCGCGGCTGATGTTGTAATCGACCGCGACGTTCTCGGCCGTCTCCGGCATCGAATCGACGCCATGCAGCTGTTTCATCAGCGGATTGACGAAACGCCAGCCGATCGTCGTATCGTGGATGTCGGCCTGGCGCGCGAACGCGCTGGCGGCCTTGCCCATCACGAACGGCGCGCGCGTCATGCTCTCGACGCCGCCCGCGACCATCAACGCGGCCTCGCCCGACTTGATCGCACGCGCGGCCACGCCGACCGCGTCCATCCCGGAACCGCACAGCCGGTTGATCGTCGAACCCGGCACCCCCTCCGGCAGGCCCGCCAGCAGCGCGGACATGCGCGCGACGTTGCGGTTGTCCTCGCCGGCCTGGTTCGCGCAGCCGTAGATCACGTCGTCGATCGCCGTCCAGTCGACGTCGCGGTTGCGCTCGACGAGCGCCTTGAGCGGCACCGCGCCGAGGTCGTCGGCACGCACGCCGGACAGCGCACCGCCGTAACGGCCGATCGGGGTACGAATCGCATCACACAGAAAAGCTTCAGTCATCAGTGTCTCCGGTCTCATGCAAGGCTGGGAAGTGAATGAAACGCGCCCCTTGCATTGCCCGCCGGGATGCGCTTAAATGTTCTATATACGAACATAAGATCGTGTATCGAACGTTCAACGCATCATAGGGAGTGCGGGGACGACCTGTCAAGCGCCCGGTCCGCGGTGCGGTTGGCGTGTCAGGCCCCATGCGCTATCTTCTCGGCTGCACGACAATCCGACCGTTCATGACAACCGAAGACATCCAGACGAAACCCGGCGACTCCTATGTGCAGTCGTTCGCGCGCGGCCTTGCGGTGATCCGCGCGTTCGACGCGCAGCGCCCGGAGCAGACGCTCACCGAGGTCGCATCGGCCACCGGGCTCACGCGCGCGGGCGCGCGCCGGATCCTGCTCACGCTGCAGACGCTCGGCTATGTCGAGGCCGACGGCCGGCTGTTCCGGCTCACGCCGAAGATCCTCGAGCTCGGCTTCGCGTACCTCACCTCGATGCCGTTCTGGAATCTCGCCGAACCGGTGATGGAACAGCTGTCCGCGCAGATCCACGAAAGCTGCTCGGCCGCCGTGCTCGATCGCACCGAGATCGTCTACGTGCTGCGCATGCCGACCCACAAGATCATGACGATCAACCTGTCGATCGGCAGCCGCCTGCCCGCGTACTGCACGTCGATGGGCCGCGTGCTGCTGTCCGCGCTCGACGACGCAGCGCTCGACGAAACGCTCGCGCAAAGCGGCATCCGCGCGCACACGCCGCGCACGATCACCGACCTCGGCGAGCTGAAGGCGACGATCGCGCAGGTGCGCCAGCAGGGCTGGGCGGTGGTCGACCAGGAACTCGAAGTGGGATTGATGTCGATCTCCGCGCCGATCCGCAACCGGCGCGGGCAGGTGATCGCCGCGATGAACATCAGCGGCAACGCACAGCGGCACACCGCGAAGCAGATGGTGAAGGAGTTTCTCGGCCCGCTGCAGCAGGCCGCGCAGACGGTGTCGGAGCTGGTCGCGCGGCGCGGGTGAGCGCCCGGCCCGATTGCCGGATCGGCCATGCGCGGATAAAAAGACGGGCGGCACACAGCCGCCCGCTCAACTCTCTGACTCTACTGCAGCCCCGTCTCACAGGGCGCGGAGCGAACTCCGCATTACCCAATTTAGTCACGCCGCGAAGCCCGGTCAATTTGACGAAGACGAAATTGCACGGTGCCGCTCGGACAGCGGCACTGCGCATCAGTCCATCGTCTCCCGCGCCGTTTCCCGCAGCATCGCGACCGCGATCAGCGACAGCACCACGCACGCGGCCACGTAGCCGGCCGGTGCGAGCTTGCTGCCGGTCGTCTGCACCAGCCAGGTCGCGATCAGCTGCGCGGTGCCGCCGAAGATCGTCACCGCGAGCGCATACGCGATCGAGATGCCCGTCGCGCGCACGTGGCGCGGCAGCGATTCGCACATCAGCGCCATTTCCGATGCCGACCCGAGCGAATAGAACAGCAGCATCAGCGCGGTCAGCGGCAGGATCACCGACAGCGTCGGATGATGGTTCATCAGCCAGAACGCCGGGAACAGCAGCAGGACGAGCACGCCGCGCCCGACGAAGATCGGCATGCGCCGGCTGCCGAGGCGGTCCGACAGCCAGCCGAACAGCGGGCAGGTCACCAGCATCACGCAGCCCGACGCGACGCCGACGAACATCGACAGCTTCATCGGCAGGCCGAGCGTATGGATCGCATAGGTCGGCATATAGAAGGTCAGGATGTAGGTTGACACCGTGCCGCCCATCACCGTCAGCATCAGCAGCAGCACCGTGCGCGCGTGCTGCGAGAACAGCTCACGCAGCACGCCGCGTTCGACCCCGTGATGGCTGTCGCCGGGCGCATCGTCCGCGAGCCGGCGGCGCAGAACCATGCCGACCGGCGCGATCAGCACGCCCACCAGGAACGGCAGGCGCCAGCCCCAGCCCTCGAGCGCGTCCCGGGTCAGCGTGTTCGACAGCAGCGCCGCGAAGCCCGAGCCCATCAGCGCGGCGCCGCCCTGCGTCGCGAGCTGCCAGCTCGCGCGGAACGCGCGGCGCGACGTGCCGCCCTGCTCGATCAGCGTGGAGGTTGCCGCGCCGAACTCGCCGCCCTGCGAGAAGCCCTGCATCAGCCGCGCGCACACCACCAGCAGCGGCGCGGCCACGCCGACCTGCGCGTAGGTCGGCGCGATCGCGATCAGGCCGGTGCCGAGCGCCATCAGCATGATGGTCAGGTTCAGCGCGGCCTTGCGGCCCTTGCGATCCGCGTAGACGCCGAGCACGACGCTGCCGAGCGGCCGCGTGAAGAAGCCGGCGGCGAACGTCGCGACCGACAGCAGCAGCGACGTGGTCGGGTCGCTCGACGGGAAGAACAGCTTGCCGATCAGCACCGCGAAGAAGCCGTACACGGTGAAGTCGAAGAACTCCAGCCAGTTGCCGATCACGGCCGCAGCGATCGCGCCGCGCCGGGTGACGGCCGGTGCGCCGCCCGTCGCGATTTCGGCGGCCCCCGTCGACGCGGGGTGCAGCGCGAGATGGTCTTTCTGCATGGTTCGTGTCTCCTCTCAATGCGGCCGGAAGCGCCGGCCGCCGGTCGCCGCGCTCACTGCCCCAGGTAACGCTCCACGAGACGCGTCCAGAACGCCGCGCCGATCGGCAGGTTGCGATCGTTGAAGTCGTACTTCGGGTTGTGCACCATGCAGCCGTCCTCGCCTTCGCCGTTGCCGAGCCGCACGAACGAGCCGGGCCGCTGCTGCAGCATGAACGCGAAATCCTCGCTGCCCATCAGCAGGTCGGTCTGCTCGACCACGTGCGCGTCGCCGACCAGCTCGCGCGCGACCTGCGCGGCGAAATCCGTTTCGGCATCCGTATTGACCACGACCGGGTAGCCTTCGATGTACTCGACGTGCGCGGTCGCGCCGTAGCTCGCGGCCTGCGTCTCGGCGAGCTCGACGATGCGGCGCTTGAGCAGCGCACGCACCTCGGGGCTGAACGAACGCACGCTGAGCTCGAGGCGCGCGCCGTTCGGGATCACGTTGTTCGCGGTGCCCGCGTGCATCGAGCCGACCGTGACGACTGCCGGCTGTGCCGGATCGACGTTGCGCGCGACGATCGTCTGCAACGCCATCACGATGCTCGCCGCGACCACCACCGGGTCGACCGTCAGGTGCGGCCGCGCCGCGTGGCCGCCGACGCCCTCGATCGAGATGATCGCCTTGTCGCCGGCCGACATGAACGGGCCGCGCCGCGTGAGGAACACGCCGGGCGCCGCGCCCGGATGGTTGTGCATGCCGAACACCGCATCGCACGGAAAGCGCTCGAACAGGCCGTCGTCGATCATCTTCTTCGCGCCGCTGTCGACACCGTGCTCTTCCGCCGGCTGGAAATACAGCTGCACGGTGCCGGAAAAGTTGCGCGTCTTCGCGAGGTGCTGCGCGGCGCCGAGCAGCATCGTCGTGTGGCCGTCGTGGCCGCACGCGTGCATCTTGCCGTGCGTGCCGCTCGCATACGGCAGGCCGGTCGCCTCGAGGATCGGCAGCGCGTCCATGTCCGCGCGGATGCCGATGCTGCGCTTGCCGTCGCCCACCCGCAGCGTGCCGACGACACCCGTCTTGCCGACCCCGCGCGTCACCTGCCAGCCCCATTGCTCGAGCTTGTCCGCGACGAGCGCGGCCGTCTCGTGCTCCTCGTACGCGAGCTCCGGGTGATGGTGGATGTGATGGCGGATCTCGCGCAGCCCGCCGGCGGCGGGCATCAGATCCTCGATTTCGGTGAATCGGGCGTCGGTGGTCATCAAGCGGCTCCTGCTGATCGTCAGTGTGTCAGCCGCACGCGGACGGTTGCGTGCGGGAAAGCGAGCCACTATAGCGAGCCGATATCGGTTCAATAAGATGCGGAATTTTTCACCGCGATAAGCTTTATTAATCAGGGTTAATACGGGCAACGACGGCCGGATGTAGCTTTCGATTAGATGTGGATACGACTTTCGGTTAGATGCGGATACAGGCATCCAATGCGGGCCCGGTACGCCCGTAGTACGTGGCGTATCCGTATCTAATCGAAAACGGCTTTTTGCCTTGACCGACAAGCCCCCGCGCACTTCTACCCGCAAGTCAATAGGCAGTCCAATGGGAGATCGAACCGGCTCTTCGGACGCCGCGGCGGCAGCTGTCCGCCTGTCTGGCTGGAGAACAGCACTGGAAATCGGCGTAACCGCTGTCTGGTCTCGCCGATACCAGATCAGGTTGGCAAAGCCGATTTGTTCGACTTAGGGCAATGGAATGGACGCCTCCCACCCCTCGTGTGTTGCGGAGGTGGGAAGAATGACGACAGGGAAAGGTAGCAAAGGCGAACCCGTCTGGGCCGACGGCATCAAGGTGCCCAAGAAGGAAGATCATGTAGATCTACCCAGGCAAACCGGAGGGTCCGCCATGAAGCTCACGCCAGTTGGGATCGACATTGCAAAGAGCGTCTTTCAAGTGCACCACGTCGATGAGGAGACCGGAGAGGTGCTAAACAAGCCGATCAAACGCGCGAAGCTACTCGAATACTTTGCGAATCGCGCGCCGTGTCTAATCGGTATGGAAGCGTGCGGCGGTGCACACCACTGGGCGAGGCAGTTTGTACGGATGGGCCATCAGGTGAAGTTGATGCCTGGTGAGTACGTAAAGGCGTTCAATATCCGTAACAAGAAGGATGCAGCGGATGCTCTGGCGATCTGGCGGGCGGTGCAACAGCCGAGCAAGGCCGTTGCGGTGAAGACTGAGATGCAGCAGGCTATGCTGGCGCTGCACAGGGTGCGCGAGCAACTGGTGAAGTTTCGGACCATGCAGATCAACTGCCTGCGCGGCTTGCTAACCGAATACGGCGAAGTGATGGGCACCGGCCGAGCAGCGTTCGACAAAGGAATGCCAGAGGTGCTGGCGCGAATTTCCGAGCGCTTGCCAACTGCCCTGATCGACACCCTGCGCGAACAATGGAACGGGCTGCGGCTGCTGGATGAGCAGATCGGGGCCATTGAGCGGCGGATGCGCGAGTGGAAGAAGGACGATCAAGCCGTGAAGGCGATCAGCGAAATCCCCGGCGTGGGCGTTCTGACAGCGACGGCGGCAGTCGCCATGATGGGTAACCCGAAGGCATTCAGGTCGGGGCGCGAGTTCGCTGCATGGGCAGGACTCGTACCGAAGCAAACGGGATCAGGTGGCAAGGTCAATCTATATGGCATCAGCAAGCTTGGTGACATGTATTTGCGCACGTTGTTGATTCACGGTGCGCGCAGTGTCTTGACTCGCGGGAAGGAACTCGATCCGTGGCTTGTGCAGATGAAGATGCGCCGGCCACTGAACGTAGTGATCGTCGCGTTAGCGAACAAGATGGCACGGACGATCTGGGCAATCCTTGCTCATGATCGACCGTATCAGAAAGGTTACGTGAGCGCGAAGCAAGCATAAATCGCTCGCAGTACGTAGAGGTGAACTTCTATCAAAGGATGGAACGTTGAAAGGTTGCGTTGGTAATTGAGCGTGATGGCAACACAGGTCGGACCGGGACTCGCTAAACCTGCATGATTTGAAGGGCTTCCAGCTCGTCGGGGCAATGAGGTGCGAGTCAGCGGATTCCATAGGGGCCCGCAGCAGACATATCCGCTGCGATAAGGCCGGATATACAGCTGCAAGCCGTTCCTGTCAGGTCAGATCGCTCGAAATCCTTCGCAAACGGGAGGCGTCCATATACAAATCATGCCGCTCCGGCGAACCTACACTCATATGCAGGCAACGCACGCCTGTGCGAGCCGCCGGCCGGCAGGACTCGCAGCCCAATGGACGCAGCGAATGAACAACTTTGGCGACGATGTGCATGCCATAGGCAGCTTTGAACTTTTGGCGCGATTCTGGCGCAAGCCGAAGATGCCGAAAGGGCTACCGCTCCACGCCGGTGCGCTGACCTGTCCGATGACCTCCTCCGCTCTGGCCAGTCTGCCGCCGGACTTCTCTCCCGCGACAATGACCTTCGAGAGCCTGCAGCTTGGTGGGCATCCCATCATTGACATGGCATTGTCCGTCGGCGACCTGGAGATTCACTGGCTTGCCGATGCGAAAGACCCGGACGTTTGGATGTACATCTCCTTCTGGAAGGAGTGGAAGGCCGTGCCGATTGTGGTGGGCGTTGAACATGGCACAGACTGGGTCTACCGCTTCTATCTGCCAGAGATGCCGAATATCGCTCTGACTCCCGGAGAACGGATAGACACGCATTACGTTTGGGGAGACATGGAGCCGTGGCTCAGTATGGTCGAGCACATCAAGAGCCATCGGGCTGCATACCCGCTCTTGTCCGCTCGCGTGCCACCATTACCCCGGCCCGACGGGTTTAGAGCCAAGGTCGGGTTGTCCCCTGCTGACATTTGAGCTGTAGCTGGAATAGCCAGATTTTTGTCCGAGGACTGCGCGGCGCGCGACCGGTGCCGCCGTGCGTATGCGACAGTCCGCCCACCAACACTCGCTCGATGCGTCGAAACGGTGCGCTGGGAGTGAGAGCATATCTTGCGATGGTCCAATGCCCGTTGGACGGGTGGTCACTATCGCGGACAGCGCTCAGATCGATCCCCGCACCGTCGATTTTTCGACCGCAGCCTGCCGGCTATGATTCTCTCTTCGAGTCCACGCGCGCGGTCCGCTATGTGTGGAAGATCTGATATATTTGCGCGCGTCTGATCCGAAGTGACGCTACGATGTATAGCGGACGGTTAGCTGAGACCGACCAGCCATATTATAGATAAAAATGGGACCATGATCGATCGAGAAGCCGGGGACAAAAAGAAGGGCGACCGCTTTCAGAAGCTGCGGGCATGCATCCGCCTGCTCACGGAGATCGGCCTCGACAGGAACAATCGCATTTACTGTGCGATCGAATTGCTTGAAGACTCCCTTTTGATTCGCGAGCACGGTGAGCATGCGCCGTGCGTCGAGGAGAACAAGAATTACGGCTCTTCGCTGACGTTCAATTCGTCGCCGGTCAAAAACACAGTCGTCGCCTTTATCGACCTTGATTTCCGGTTCCTCGGCGATTCCCCCATCCGGTTCAGTTTTTACGCTTCTGCCACTACCGGCGATGAGCGGTTCGACAAGCTGCTCTTCGAGCGAGCCGGTCTTGCGGCGCCGGGCAAGACCTCGATCCTGAAGAAGCTGTGCGCGAAGGAGCCGCTATCCGGGGATGATCTCGCGCTGTGCAAGACGGCGATCCTTGAAGAGTACGCGAAGCAGTATGCCGAAATCGCCGGCCATGGCCATCTGGCGGCGGTCACCGCGTGGACGCCCGAGCAGTTCGGGCAATTCCTGTCCAAAATAGAGTGGATTGTGACGACGGACAGCAACCCAGAACTGGAGGCGGCGGCAGTCGATTGCGTGAGGAAGTGCCCGTTTTACAGCTACCGCCATGAAGGCATGGAGTCCGTGATCGTCGGCGCCATCTGCAGCGAGTTTGAGAAACGTTCAGAGCACGGAGTGCCGATGGCTCGGCTTCTGGGCACCGCCGATATCGAGAATATCTTTCTGAAAACGCTTGGTTTCCAACCTCAGGAAAAGCCGTTCGACCCTGCGCACGAGAGCTGGAGCGAGATCGATGTAACCGATATGCGCAGTCTGCAAGAGAAGATCGAGGCCGTAACCTCTAGCTATCCGCCAAGAGGGCTGAGACGCTTGAAACTGCGGGTAGGTCTTGCAAAGGACGAGGCGCGCCTCTGGCAGCGGGAGTATGTGTCATTGCGGCGCAGGCTATACGACGTCTGTGAAGATATTCTAGAGGTGAGCCAGAGTGGGCGAACATCGCCGCTCACCCCGGCACAAATCGACGCCATCCTCGCAGACATGGTTACTCAATCAATGGAAGAGCTGACGCGTCTGAACAAGACCTACCACTACCGCATACAGGACGAGAACACCTTGCGCGGCGCGATCCTGTCGCTGTTCGATGAATGCTATTTGGCGTTTGACTGACATGGACAAAAGAGACAGCATCAAGCGGCGACTGAACTTCATCAGCGGCGAGGACTTCTATTTCCTGACGTATGAGCTACTGTTGCTGGTCGATATCCTGACGGCTGCAAACGGGATGTTCAGGGATCATCGCAAGCTCTCCTATCTGGTGCAGTTGGCGGGTGATGAGAAGGTCGTTCGCATTCTTGAGCGCTATGAAGACAGGACCATCAGCAACGCGGAAGACAGGGAGCAGCTGTTTGTGACGTTTGCGAACGGAGAGCTGAACAAGCGGGAGATTTTCAAGCTGGTGTTTGCGCTGGAGCGGCGCGGCTTCCTGCGAGTCGAACGTGCTGCGACACCGGAAGTCGTCGACGTGCAACTGAACCGGTCGGTGTTGCCGGCCGACTTCCTGACCAACGAAGTCTTTGGAGCGGACCGCGCCCGGATCAGCAGAATCAAGAAGGCCGTTCCGAGACTGTCCACGCTGACCATGGAAACATTTCTGCAGAAAGTGTATGAAAGCCGCGGGGTAAATGTATGGGCGCTCTGAAGATTCTTCAGGTGGGCTACCAGGGCGACAGGTACGAGTTCGAATCGCCTGAGCTTGGGCAGCGGCTTGCCATTGTCGAAGGGCCCAACGGAAGCGGCAAATCCACATTCTTCAACCTGATCTATTTCGGATTGGGCGGGAAAGTGGATGAGTTCGAGTTGCGCAGCGACAATCGGCATGCGGAGATCACCGGCGACACCAATAACTTCGTATGGCTAAAGATCCGGATCGGCCTCACAGAGTATTCGCTGATACGAAAGTTCGGCGAGAATCTCATCACTGTCCGGGCACTTGGTACGCTTGGAGAAGGTTTCGACCAGAGCGCTGATACCTTTCCCTTGTTCCGGCGCGACGCGGATACGCGAATCTTCTCTGATTGGATCCTTGAGAAACTGGGCATCCCGGTCGTCGAAATATTTCAGGGCGGCCGTAACTTCAAGCTCAATATTTCGGATCTGATGCGGCTGATCTACCATAATCAAGCGCCCGATCCACATGGCATTTACAAACCCGCCGATAACAGCAATTTCCTGTCCGATTCACTGGAGGTGCGACGGGCGATTTTTCAGGTGCTGGTGGGAAAGACTCTGCTCGCGCTGTATGAAGCGATGGGCAATTTGAAGCGTTCGGAACGAGAACTGGACGGCGCTCGCGCGATTCTGTCTGAGTATCAGAAGATTGTGGCCGAAGTCCTCAGGGACCGCGGCGGCGCAACGGTCCAGAATGTGCATTTTCTCGGGAAGCGGATCGAAGAAATCGATTCACAACTGGACAAACTTGTTCGCGCGAGATCGGAGCGTCTATCCAACCCTGCGCCGAGTCAGATCATGCAATCGATTGATGCCGAGCGCCGCCGCCTTGGTGAGTTGGTGTCCTCCCTGCGTCAGAGGCGAGAAGAGGCGGAGGTGCTCGTTCGAGACAAAGGTCGTCTTGCCAACGTGGTTGCTTCGATTCGTGACGATATTGATCGCGTTAGCAAGGTTATTTTCACGCACGAGCAACTGAAGCTTTTTTCAAGCGACACATGTCCATATTGCCTGAATGCGGTGTCCCGGATACAGGGCCATTGCGTATGTGGGAACCCCGTCGACGAGAATGATTATCAACGGTTCTTCTACAGTCCCACGGAATACGTGGACATCTATCGCGCCAAGAAAAAGTCGCTGCTGACGATGCTGTCCACAATCGATGATATGGACGACGAGATCTCTGACACGATGACGCACCAAGCCGCCTTGGAAGAACAGGTCAGCCAACTTACGGACAGAATCGAAAAGTCGTATGCACTACCACAGGGAGAAGCGGCCGACTGGCAGGTAGAGCAGATCGACGAAAAGATTTTTGAATTGAAGAACGAGCAAAACGAGCTCTTTCAGGCCCTAAAGATGGAAGAGAAGGTCGAGGGTCTGCAGAGAACGTTCGATTCAAAGCGGGAAATCTGGGCAGCTGCCGATCGCCTAGTGACGCAGCTCGAATTGGCGTCAAAAACGGAACTCAGCGGCCGGATTGCCGGATTTAACGAAATCTACAACGACTTCATGACGAAGGTGCTGGCCAGATGTCGATCGGCGCGTATCGATGAAGACACCTATATGCCGGTGATCAACAATGGCGAATATCGGGAAGCGAGTGCCGAGGTTCCAAAGAGATTTCTCTACTATCTAACCCTTCTGTTAATGTCGTTGAAGAATGACATGCCGTTTCCGCGGATGCTCCTAATTGATACCCCAGAAACTGCGGGGATCGACCGAGACAACCTTGTGCTGATGCTGCGGCAGATGAAGGTGCTCGATGAAGAGAACACGGACTATCAGATATTGCTTTCGACGGGAGTTGACAAGTTCCCTCCCGAATATAAGGAGTGTGTCTCTATACGGCTGAGAGACGATGCCAAATTGCTCCGGGAACGGCGACAACAGTTGTAAGAGGCCAGTTCAAAAACCCCGTGAGGGGCTGTTTACTTCCTCGGCAAGCTGTTAACCTTGGGCACCAGAACAACGGAAGCCCAAGGATGGAAGCGCCGATCATCGACGACGAACTGTGGATACTGATCGAATCATTGCTGCCGCCTGCGAAGCCTCGTGCGAAGAGCGATCCTGGTCGTCCGCGCGTGTCCGATCGTGCGGCGCTCAACGGCATCCTGTTCGTGTTCAAAACGGGAATTCGCTGGAACCACTTGCCGACTCGGCTGGGCTTCGGCTCGGGCGCAACTTGCTGGCGGCGATTGAGCGACTGGCAAAAGGCTGGTGTATGGGACCAACTGCACGAGTTGCTGCTCGACAAGTTGCGTGCGGCCGGCCAAATCGATCTGTCATACGCTGCGGTCGATTCATCGTCCGTGCGCGCCGTTGGGGCGGGCGAAAAACTGGCCCGAACCCCACGGATCGCGCGCGACCGGGTTCCAAGCACCACATACTCGTAGACGCCAACGGCGTTCCCGTCGTCGCAATCCTGACTGGCGCGAACGCCAACGACGTCACGCAGCTGCTGCCGCTCGTTGATGCGATTCCACCAATTCGCGGTGTCCGTGGCCGACCGCTTCAGAGGCCCGGCGTCGTCTACGCCGATCGCGGCTACGATTCCACCCGACACCGACGCGCGTTGCGCGAGCGCGGTATCAAACCCGTGATCGCGAAGCGCCGGACCGAACATGGCAGCGGTCTCGGCAAGTATCGTTGGGTGGTCGAACGTACGCACTCCTGGCTCCACAATTTCCGTCGCCTACGCACGCGCTTCGAGCGACGTGCCTACATTCACGAAGCATTCCTGAAGCTTGGCTGCTCGCTCGTCTGTTGGAACATCTTCAGGCGAGCTGAGCAGGGTTTTTGAACTGGCCTCTAAGGACGTTCGAGTACGGCTGGGCTGTACTGTTCAATGTCTGGAACCTTTCAGGCAATGGAAGTAGTAGCAGCCCAGCTCGGCTGTCTGCTATCAGTTCTCCGGCCGCACTAGCGCCGCATGGTCTACAAATGTAGTGGATATCCGGCGTGGCGTCGTCGCGGTCCAGCAATTCTGCTGACTGCCCCATAAAGACGGTCCCTACAACGCGCCTGAGAGTGTTCGATGGCAAGCAAGAAATACCGCGACAAGACCTGTGTTTACTGCGGGCGGGAGCGGGCGTCGAGCACGGGTGATCACGTCGTCGCGCGGGAATTCTGCCCACGCGCGGCGCGCGATAACCTCCCCAAAGTGCCGGCATGCGTGGCATGCAACAACGCCAAATCGAAGCTTGAGCACTACGTTCTTGCGGTGTTACCGATGGGGAGCCTGCTCGCAGGGTCAGCCACGGCTATCATCGACCAAGTCGGTCCCCGACTAGTCAAAAACGAGGCGCTACGGCGCCAACTCGCAGTTGGCCAGCAGACGCGCTGGATCCGAACTGCTGACGGGCAATGGCATAAAAGCCTGATGCTGCCATTCGACACGATCAAGCTAAGCGAGCTTGCATGCTATATCGCGCGTATGCGTCGCGCGAGGGCCGTTGAGAATTCTTTGGACAAGCGTCGGAGAATGCGGCAGGCTAAGCCTGCCGCAAGCAGAAGGGATCAACCCGATGAAGGTGTAGATGGAAGCAGGTGCTTCGCGACGTTCCAGGGCAACAGTTCGTCGATGCGGTTGGCCTGGTGATCGGCAATGTGCGTAAGTACATATTCCAGGTAGGCGCGTGGGTTGATGCCATTCAACTTGCACGAGCCGATCAAGCTATACATTGCGGCGGCTCGCTCGCCACCGCTGTCAGAGCCAGCGAACATGAAATTGCGTCGGCCGAGGGCCACGCAGCGCAAAGCATTTTCTGCGAGCACGTTGCTGATCTCGACGCGGCCGTCGTCACAGAACATTGTGAGGCCGTCCCAGCGGTTCAGAGAGTAGTTGATCGCTTCGACCAGGGGTGCCTTCGGCCAAAGAGTCGCGAGTTTCTCCCTCATCGACGTCTCGAGGGCCGCGAGCAACGGGCTGCTCTTTTCCTGCCTGACGCGTCGCCGCTCGTCGGGTGGTTTGCCGCGGATATCAGCCTCGATTCCGTAGAACTCGCCAATCATGTCGAGCCATTGCTTCGTGGTTTCCGACGGGGCTGTCTCATGCACGTTGAATACGTATCGGCGCGCATGATCCCAGCAAAATGCCAGACGAACTTTGCCGCTTTCGGTCAACTCGTTGAAGCCGGCATAGCCGTCCCCCTGAAGGACGCCTTTGAATCCGGCAAGATGGGTCTGAGGATGGATGCCTTTGCGGTCCGGCGAGTACGCGAACCAGACAGCAGCGGGGTCGCGCGAACCTGAGCGTCGATCATCGCGCACGTAGACCCACAACCGACCAGTTTTGGTTTTCTTGTTGCCGGGCGCGAGCACCGGGATCGGTGTGTCGTCCGCGTGGAGCTTCGCAGTCGCCATGGTGTAGCGCCGCAGGGCTTCAGTCAGCAGCCGACAGAGTTCTTCGCATTGCCCGACCCAGCGTGCCATGGTGGCCCGATCGAGACGTACGCCATCGCGAGCCGCGATCTCGGATTGCCGATACAGCGGCGTGTGATTTGCATACTTGGCAACGATGATCTCGGCCAGCAAGCTCGGATGCGCGATGCTGCGCTCGATCGGCAGCCCCGGCATGGGAGGTTGCGCGATATGGCCGCAACCGGCGCAGATCCGCTTGCGACGGATCGTGCGGATGACCTTGAACATCGCCGTGACGCGCGCGAGCTGCTCAGACACATCCTCGCCGAGCAACTCCATGGCGTTGTTGCACTTCGGGCAGATGGAATCGGGCTCGAGCTCGCGCTCTTCGCGTGGCAGATGGGGCGCCAAGGCTTCCTTCGCGGATGCCGCAGACGCGCCTGAGCTCGATGCACGAGCGCGTGCACGGCGAACATCGGCAACGCCGCTACCCGCTGCCAGATCCTCAAGTTGGGTTTCGAGCCGATCGATCTGCCGGTCTACTTGCTCGGATTTGCGACCGAAGTGCATGCGCCTGAGCTTGTCGATTTGCGCCTTCAGGCGCTCGAGCTCCTGGTCCCGTTCAACAATCTCCCGGTCGCGTTCGGCGATCTCCTGGCGCATCTTAGCGATCGATGCCTGCTGTTCGAGCACCAGGGCGTGGAGCTCGGCAATGGTGTCCGGAAGCGGCGCATGATCGGGCATGCGCTGCAGTTTACGAGCCTTCGACGCGGTTTACAACATCGACAATGCGGCCGTGCGACGGGGCTGTCGCCAATCGATGCCTTCCAGCAACATCGACAGCTGCGCAGACGTCAGATAGATCTTGCCGCCATCCGCCTGGGGCCAAATAAACCGCCCACGCGAAAGCCGCTTCGCGAGAAGCCATAGTCCGTCATCGGTTGCCCATAGAATTTTTACGAGATCGCCGCGACGTCCCCGAAAAATGAACACGTCGCCGCCGAGCGGATTCTCTTCGAGTGCCGCTTGCACCTTCGCGGCAAGAGCCGGGAAACCACTGCGCATGTCGGTGACGCCTGCGGCGATCCAGATGCGAGTGCCAGCCGGCAGGCCGATCATCGGGACAGCTCCCGAATCAGCAGCCGCAGCATATCCGGCGACACGTTACCGCGAATGCGCAAACGTGCACGGTCAAATTCGATCTCGCAGGCGTCCTCCGACACGGCTTCGCGGACCGGCATCGAGGCCTCGGCTTCCGGGACAATGCTGACTGGAAGTAACGATGCAACGTCACCATCGGGTTCCTGTCTGGCAGGCCCCGGACGCGGCGCCCCAAATGCACCCTGAAGATACTGGCGACGCCATCTGAACAGCAGATTGGTGTTTATGTCGTTGCGACGCGCGACCAGCGATACAGACGCCCCGGGCTCGAACGTCTGTTCGACCAGCTGTCGTTTGAATTCGCGCGCAAAGTTGGGGCGCTTGCCCGGTGCCTCGCACTTGCTATCCACAATCTCGGCCACTTTGGTTCCCGTCAAAACATTTAGTGGGAACCAAATTACCCCCGTTCACTGCTACCCGGCGAACGGCCGACATGAGACGCATACTATCGCGCTCGGACTCGCCTGGCATCACTGGCAGACCCAGCTCGTGCCGAACGCGCCGGTACGGGCATCGCTGTTTTCCTCCAGTGGCCTGCAATTGTTTGAACAGGCCATCGCGACCCAGGCACCCAGCGCACGCGTGGAGGGTAGTTTTGGCGACGGTGTGTTTGTCTACCGCGGCGTGCGTGACCATGCCAATCCCGCCACGACATGGTGGCAGATGACGTTCTTCGGTGGCGTGGAACATCGTGCCCGGCAATGGCAAGGTCAGACGGCGCACAGCGTGTTTGTCGCCACTAGCGATGACCCAGCGTGGGTCGCGCAGTATGAGGAGCGACAGGCCGGCAGCGGGCGCTGATTCATCCAGACCGATGCCCGCCGGCCTGAGGCCGCGCGACTAGTAGCCGGGCCTCCCGTTCGCCAGCCACACTCGTTCGTGGGCATCGTGACGCGGGCCGCGCCATGGTCGATCGAAATTTACGCCTGACAGCCTGAAATTCAAAATTCGTCGGGCGCCACATCAACAGCGTTCGGAATGGGACGGGTCGACAGCAGCCTATTAACCGCGATCGCGAATTGCTCAATTTCGTCGAACAGCGCACCGATTTCTGCCTGTGTAACAGTCACCGGCGCGCCCGTTTTCGTCTGCCCACAGCGATGAACAATGTCATGGCGCTTGAGCAGCGCTGCCTCAAACGGCTTCACGCTGGGAAGGCGTATACCCAAGCCCTGCTGGAAGATTGGCACCACGCTGTCCCACCGGTGCCAGACCAGGTTCTGTAGGTAGCCAAGCACGTGCTCTCGCAACTTCGTGTGCCGAGTGAAAATGTCTCCCAATTTCATTGGCTCATCGCTAAACACTTTCAGCTTTGTAACGACGCTTTGCAATGCGCTGTCGTCATGCTTAAACCAGAACTCCGCGGTTTCCCAAAGGAATGATTCCAGCACTCCGAGCGCATTGCTGAATACCAGCATATCAGTGAGTGACTTTGCGTGAGGACTACCTGTCAGCGTCAATACCTGCCGTGCCTGCTGAATCCGGTCTCGCAAACGCGACAGCGGCTCATTTGGCGTATCGACGTCGAGGTCAAATCGATCGTCGTAGTAATCGTCCGTCGGCACCTCACGAATCGGGGCCCACTCGTCGCCTACTCCGCCGTGCAGTTCGTCAACGACTTCCTCGATCACATCATCGTCGACAACGTTTGCGAATCGGTCTGGAATCTCATCCGCCGGATCGTATGGCCCACCGTGGACAAATTGATAACCCCCTTCGCGCCCGTTGTAGGGCGTGCCTTCTGCAGGATCGCAGAAACGAGCGAGGAACCACCCACGGACCGCGATGATTTGCTCGTCGCGGCTCGCTGTTTCAAGCCATGTGTCACATGGGTCAAACGGTCCCTCAACGTCGAAAACATTTCCATATGCCTCGGGCGGCAGATTCGACAGTTCGTTATCGTCCAGGTGGTCATTCCAGCCCATTTTTGTATTCCCCTTTTGTCGATTCGGCCAGGGCTACGTGTAGCGGTTCTCGCGGCGCATTTGTCCTTCCAACGCGGAAGACAAACTCGACAACGTCGAACCAAAGGTCAGATTGTCGGTGTCCTCTTTGGCGAGGCAAAGCTCGCGCGGCAGTTTGCTTCTGGTAATGCCATTGCCTTGGAGCGTACCAAATACTGGTGACAGCGTGTAGCGAAGTACTGTTTCTGCCCACCAAGCATTTCGAATATGGCCTTGTCGCATTTTGCCCAACATGGTCCAATTGCGATTTCATCTGACCAATTATCGCGCATGACCATCGAGGTTTACTGCGGCGACCCAGAGGCACCGTCCAACGCGGCCGAGCAGCGCGTACTTGCCAAGATTGTCGACATTCTGCAGCGGCGCGAAGAGTCTGCCATCGTGCTATTCAACGTCCGATGTGAGGAGCGCGAATGCGACATTCTGGTCAGCACGTTGGTTACGACACTCGTCATTGAAGTGAAACACTACCTGCAGCCCGTGGTAGGCGGCCTGTTTGACGCACACTGGACTGCCCGTCGCACCGGCGAGCGCCGGAAAAACCCTTGTCTTCAGGTACGTCATACGATGCATGCGCTGAAGGACACGCTGCGCCGCTATGCCGGTCAGGATCCCGGTTACCCACGTTGTGCGGTTCTATTCGACGGCGGCATTCCGCATGACTCGGAGGTGCCGCGCAGCACGGACCGTATCGCGATCATCGACGATAGCGGTCTCGAGGACCTGCTCGCTTGGCCGCTTATCGAGCGGGGTGACACCCGCCGATGGCCCCTCGCACTCTTACGGGCGTGGGCTGTCGAACGTGGCATGGTCCCGGTCGGCGAGTCGCTGTCTGGCTTGCCTGCCCCACGTGAGGCTCAACCGGTCGTGATCGACCTGATGCCCTCTATCCAACCGGCACCGCCCCAGTTGGTTGTTCAGCCGCGGCCGGAGCGCCAACCGCGGCGAGGAGTCAAGCTGACGGTTGCAGCCCTGCTTGCGATGATTGTTATCGGCCCGTGGTGCTGGTCACGCCTACATCCCGCCGCAACCACGCAGACCACGCAGCGCCCCAGTAAACGTGGAGTGCCACCGCAGCGCCATTATCGACATTCGGTCGCAGCAGTGAAAGCGCCCACCGCCCCGAGCCCCTCAGCGCCTCCGATTGCCCGGCCGGTTACCACAATCGAATCACCGCCCCCCAGTGTAGGGCCTCTGCCCCCATGCCCGACTGGCATTGACCGGCTTGGGTGCGTACCAGATAGCGCAACGCTACGGCAGCTCCGTGGTGGTTAAGGCGCGCCGAGATAGCCTGGTCCCACAGCGGGCGGGGCACATCCGCCGCCTCTACGGCGCCGACATCCGCTCCGGCCGACTACCCCGAGCTTCCAGGGGTTGAGAAAATCGCTGTCTCGCCCGTACGATGCAACGCGTTACAGTCGAATCAGCAGGTAGCCCATAACCATGGATGCAGCGGAGCTTCAACCCCGTGTCGCGCCGGACGGCCAAAGCATCACTTTCGTGCTGTCGAGCAGCGGTCGGAACATCGATTGCCGAGTGGCGCGCGAGGTGTTGGAGCAGCACTTCTGGGTGCAGCCCGACGCAACCGAGACGCGGATTCTACGAGCGTTTGCCGACGGGCGCGGACGCATTGTGGCCATGGCAGAGCGCAAGATGCTCTCGCACGGTGGTGAACGGGTTGTGCTGACGATGGATGACTTCAGCAACCGCCGATAATCGGGACGAAACTGGATTGCGTGGACCAGTACCTCCTCCATGGAGGAGGTACATAGCAGCCACGGGTGCGGCATTTCGGGCCGCCGTGCCCCGCCGCTTTTCGCTCCACCGCGAGGAGGCCACGATCGTGCATGTCACTTACCGTCGCGCGTGCCGCCATAACAGGCTGCGCCAGGGCTCAAGCCAAAGTGATGCCGGGTTGTGGAATTGTCCCGCGGCGGCGCATGGCCTACAACTGCTCGAGAAGCCGGCCGCGCATGGGCTGCATGGCCTCCAGATGTGGGTTGGCATATCCGCGGGGCGCCAACTCGGCCCAACGGCTCAACCGCAAACGAACATCTGCACCGTCATGCCCCGGGCCTGCAGCTATACGAGTAAAGTCCCCACTCATGCACGTATCTCATGCAATCCAAAGCAACTCGAGAAGCTCACGCTGGAACCGTCGACGCACTGGTTTCTTTCATGAACGACTGCCGGTTCTGCGCCTCAGGCTTGACGGCCGCGACCGTTTCGCTCGCACTTGAGTACGTCTACCAGCCTCACCCGCGCTTCTGGCGGGACTTCAACATGGCATTCCTCGTCCGGGCGCTCACGCTGTGCGTTCGCGATTGGCGCGCCGCCGTCAATAGCGCCGGTCATGCCTCAGGAGGCGCCACAAGGCTGCTCGCGGACGTCGAGGAATACGTGCGCGTCAACGCGTTCGACGAAGCAAATGCCGAATTGCTGAGGACGTTGCCGGTCCACATGCGACCGACCGACGGAGCCACCGCGTTCGAGTGGCTTTCCGCGCAACTGGCCAGGAATGGAATGATGGAGGAACTCAATTTCGCGCGGCGAGACGGCGATGTCTGCGGCGACGGCGCGCTCGATGCGCTGCATTGCATCGAGGAAGCGGCAGCCGGGCGACACATCGAGAGGACGGGGTCGCTCATCGCTCGAGTGTATCGCGACGCAGTGGTGAAGGAGCATGCGGTGTGAGCGTCGTCCGGCTCGTCAGTGGGACAGTTTGCTGGGCGCGAGAAAGCGATCGTCACGCCGATTGGATTGCGCGCCGCCTCTGACCTCGATTGGAATTGCGCCCACCGCTTCGCACATACCTGACATATCTGGACCAAACACACCCACCGATATGATTCAATTCACGGAAGAACAAATCGCTGCCAGAGAGCTCCGAAACACCGCATACCACGAAGCGGGCCACAAGATGCTTTACGAGCGCTTCGGCGGCGCTGGCGACGCAGTCATATGGAAAAACGAGAGTGGTAATCCTGAGGAACGCGCGTGGCTTGGCCAGTTCCGTCCCCGCACCTGCCCCGAGGAGATGCGCAGAACGGCGTTGAGCCATGGGTTTCCCGCTGCCGAGCTACCTGAGAATTGGATGGTGCTCGTCGGCATGGCAGGCCTGTTGGCCGAGGACATCCTGAGCGGCGAGACGGATGATACCGGCGCCATGGCGGATACCCTGTTTCTCAGAATTTCCAATGGAGAGGCATCGCCCTCCGACCTCGCGCACATGGGCGTCACGGATATCGAAAACTGCGAACTGAGCTATGAAGTGGTCGACGAAGCCGTGCGGATGCTGCGCGAGGGATGGCCGGTCGTGCAGAAAGAAGCCGAGTATTTGATACAGTCCGCCGTAAGCTGACCGGACGTGTGACGGAATGGTGGCGAGACATTAGCGGGCGGCCGTGGGTCTCCACTAATGCGAGCGTACCGGCACCGCCGACAGGTCGCCGGCGCAACAACGCACGCGCGAGCTTCACCGCATCGCGCCGGTCCGTCTTGACGCGATCGCCGGGCCTTTGAGGAATCAGTGCGGGCGCGCAGACCATGCATCCGAAGCCTCGTTCCACGAGCTGCCGGCCGGTCCATAGCGCTCGCGCCCGTTTGGCCAGCGCCGGATGCGCAGTAAATAATGCCTTGATGGGACGCCCCGAAGGGCGGTCCCCCCGGGTCATCGCGGGCTTGATGTGCCCCCATTCGCTTTTTACTATGCGGGAAACGCGCCCGGCACGTGCGCCCAATTAGATCCGAGGACCACAATGCAACCCAGGTCGGCTGCCCCCTACACTGTCGTCGTCATTGGCGTTGTGATCGCCTGCGCGCTGATGGGCCTGTGCGTACTGCAGTTGTTACAGAGCCGCGGTGATGCG
Organism: Burkholderia cepacia GG4; assembly: GCF_000292915.1. Lineage (NCBI taxonomy): Bacteria > Pseudomonadati > Pseudomonadota > Betaproteobacteria > Burkholderiales > Burkholderiaceae > Burkholderia > Burkholderia cepacia. The sequence goes on along the minus strand of NC_018514.1, from coordinate 2,910,790 downwards.
CTCGAGCGCGCCCGCGAAACGTCCCGCAATCTTGGTCTGATTGCCGAGCGCGACATCGAGCGCAACTTCGAACTCTACGACCTGTCGCTGCAGGCGGTGATCCACGGCCTGCAGCGCACGGACGTGATGAATTCTTCCGCGAGTTTACGGCGCGCCGTGCTGTTCGACCACGCGATGACGGCCCAATTTCTTGGTTCAATGCTGGTGCTCGACGCGGGCGGCAACATCATCCTGGATTCCGCCAACGACGTGCCGCGCCAAGGCAATTTTTCGGATCGGAAGTACTTCACCGTCCATCGCGACAATCCAAACGTAGGGCTTTACGTCAGCGACCCTTTCGCGTCGCGGTTGCGTGGCGGATCGCTCAGCATGGTGCTGTCGCGGCGGGTCTCGAACCCCGACGGCTCGTTTGGCGGCATCGCACTCATTGCGATCAACCTCGAATATTTCCGCCAGCTGTTTGCCGGCCTGTCGCTCGGGCAGCACGGCTCGATGTCGCTGATCGGCAATGACGGCATCATGGTGATGCGCCACCCGTACGACGTGCACACCATTGGGCGCAACATCAGCAAAGCCGCGACCTTCCGGCGATTCCAGACCGCGCCGGAGGGTTCCTTTTCGGAGACGGCGTCGATCGACGGAGTGCGCCGTCTCTACTACTTCAAACATCTACCGAAGCTACCGCTCATCATCATGGTCGCGGAGGCGGAACAAGACATTTACGCCGGCTGGCGGCACCGCGCCGTGACGATTGGCGCGCTCGTGGCCACGTTCGGCGTCGCCTTTATCGCGGTCTCCGTTATGCTCAGCATGCAACTGCGACGTCGCATGCGCGCCGAGTCCGAGCTCGTGTTGCTGGCGCGCACGGACGGGCTCACCGGCCTGAACAATCGACGCAGCTTCGGGGAAGTGCTGGACCGCGAGTGGCGCCGAGCACGCCGAGCACATTCGGTTTTCTCGCTGCTGTTCGTCGACGTCGATCGCTTCAAGGCTTACAACGATACCTACGGGCATCAGGCCGGCGATGATGCGCTAGCGGCCGTCGCGCGCTGCATCGGAGGGAACATCCGCCGCCCGGCCGATACCGCGGCCCGCTACGGCGGAGAGGAATTCGTCGTATTGCTCCCGGATACGCCGCAAACCGGCGCCGCGCAGATCGCCGAGCGCATTCGTGCGGCCATCGATGAGCTGGCACTCGAGCATGTCGGCAGCGAATACGGACGCGTCACGGCCAGTATTGGCCTGGCGTGCTGGGCACCCGAACAGGATGGCGAGCCGAGTGAGGTAATCAAGGCAGCGGACGAGGCGTTGTACTACGCGAAGGCAACCGGCCGGAACAAGGTCGCCACCTTCGAGTCCGTCAATTGATTGGGATTGGCTGTTGCGCGGTCGCGGACCACCTAGAACGACCAAAAAAGTTGACCGGGTTGCCGTCGGCAGTTACGGCGAGCGGTAACTTCGCGTACAGCCAGACGAGATAGCGATAGGGCTCGATGCTGTCCGGTTTGCAGGTCTCGACGAGCGAATGAAAATTGGCGCTGGCCTGGGCACCGGCGACCGTGTCGGCGAACAGCTAGTCCCGACCGACGACGAACGGCCTGAATTGGATGACATATAGGCAGTGCGTTCACCATGACCATTGAAGAAGCAGCAAAGTATCTCTTCGTGAGCCGCGCTCATATCAACACGCTGCTCGCCCACGGGAAGCTGGCCGAGGTTTTGCCCAGAAACCCTTCTGGTCAGCTCGACATCGACGTAGCTTCCGTACAAGAGTACCGAGCGAGAAGAGACGCTGCGGCGCGGGCGTGGCTGGATTCACAGACCGAAGACGAAGACAACGACCCGCCAGGACTTTGAGAGCACTCCGGCACCACGCGTTCGACATCGACCACGCGATTTCCGCAGTTGCACCGCCGGGAGTCTGGTGCTCCGCGAAGAGCCAACTGGACGCCATGGCCTCAAGCTCATTGCGGTTCCTCATCAAATTTTTGGGTGCATAACCGAAATGGAACTCATCGACGTGCCCGAAGCTCGAGACCTGATTTAAAAGGGGCGTACCATCTGGCAGGTCCGCGCCGCTCATGGCCTACAGATATGCGGCGCGCAAGCTGCACCTGGGCTGCATGGCCTACAAATGTGGGCCGTCAAAACCGTGGCAGGCGCGTCAGGCGCACAATCGCGCCGTCTTTCGACGCTTGATCGCGGGCGTTTGACTACGTTTGTGGGCGGAAGCTCGCTGCATGCGGATACGCGTACGCCATCGCGGCCCGCAACTCAAGCGCGGCTGAATTTATGTCCGTCATGCCCTGGCTACGCAGCTATACGGGCCGCCGACTGCGTCTGATTGGGTACGAGGTCTACCGCTTCGGCGGGCACGAGTTTTTGGACGTCGACCTTGAACAGCGCAAGGTCGGCCCACAAGCTCAACAATGTGTCGCCGAGTTCTTCGACCGGCTGCTTGCCAGACATGGAGTGCGGTGATTCGCACACACTTGACCGGCAAGCGCGAAATGCGCTCTCCGGTCATCGCTCCGGAATTCTGAATGTGTGCTACGGCTTCTCTCGCCGTTTAACCCCAATCCTCCAACGTCAGCCATTCGACATCTTCACGCGGATATCTACGGCAATACCTCGGCGCCCCTTTACGCGCGCGCGGATCCGCCACGGCTGACAGCGCGTCTTGCAGCCACGCAAGATCATGAATCACGTAGAAATTGTTTGGTAACTGCTCGCCGAAAATATAGCAAAGCTCACGCTCCACGTGTCCGGCGGCTCACCAGGAGGTATCACTTTTCGCAACGATTTTTACTGCCTGCTCTCTAACTATGAGAGTTCACTTTCTCTGCCCCCACGAAGCACTCTGCGGATTCTCGAATACAGAAGGCATATTCCCGAAAGCAATCATCACGACAATACCAACCTGCGACGTGATACAAGCAAGGGTAACCTTGTCGATCCAGCCGGCTACGATACCCCGAAAACCGTGTGAAGTGCTTGGTAAAACATCGGATGAATCTGTGCTTTCGTATTAGGTTTGATCTGACTAGGAGACGGAGCATTCACATTGTCAGTCGACCAAATCGTGCCACTCCCTCCCTCGAAGCGTAATCCGACGAGACCGACGTCGAAATATGTCCTGAATACTGCGGCCATGACCGCATGCTTGCTGGCACTTGCAGAATTCATATACGTCACCGCTGCGTCACTTGCAGGATCGCCAGACTCCTGCATTCCCGCCAATGCCTCGATTACTCTATCGACCAGCGTTTTATCCAAGCTACCGATCTTGAACTCGATAGGAGTTTTCTCGACCAGCGGCAAACCTAATTCCAACGACGGAAATAAATTTTTCCATTCGTAGACCAGTGCTTTAAGGCGGCCGGCCGAATACTCCCGCTCCGCCTCGTAAATCGATTGAACGCGCACCTGACTAGCCTGCTCTGAGAGCCCCAAACACGCATTAACAAACAAGATCGCATCTCTTGGACGCATCGCCGTCCGTTGCATCAGGTAGTCCAAGAAAAATGTCCGCCCCACCCGCTCCGGGAAAAGTTCTTTCAACCCCACGGGACGCGCTGTATATTGTTGACGCACCATGGCAGAAACCCGTTGATCTAGGAGCTTTTGGATCTGCCCTCGATTCCAGCGTAAGCGGAGAATCAATGGCTCATATTTCTCCTCTTGGAATCCAGCATCGGCGGTCGCAGAAAAAACGCGCCGGAGAAGGTCATAACGTAGCGCGACAACAATCTTGACATTTCGCACTCTTTGAAAGCTCTTCACCGCCTCAATCAACGAGCGAATAAGCTTGAAGCGCAAGGTGTCGTCGACCCAATCTTCATCAAGCTTGTCTATCGTGACATAGTACGGCTTCTGTTCGTCTGTGAAGACATCATCGTCGAGAAAGCGAATCACATCAGCGAGTTCCTTAAGCTGAACGTCGTTGACGACCTTTTGCCCTCGATGAACGATTTCTTTCTTCTGCTCTTCCGTCAAGGAGCCTTTGGATCCGATTGTTGCCGATACTCCGCCACCTTTCCCACCCAGTTCAGCATTGAGCTCAGACGCTAGCTTGGTCGTAAGCTCTTTGACTCGATATTCAGTTTCAATCCAGAATTTGTCGCCCCAGTCCTTCAGATAGGTAAGCGCGCGCGCCTTCGTCTGATCCTTCTTGCGCAGCGAATCCATGATTGACATAAGCCAGTTGCTGGTCTTTTCTTCAGTGACGAGCGTGTATTTCCGCTTGATCAATTCGACAGCCAGCATGTGTTTCCACAGTAGCGAATAAAATGGATCGAGCCTAACACCCAAATCCTCGAAGAATCGAATTACATCATTGTTAGATATAAAATTCAATGACAGTTGATTTGGCTCGAGTTCAACAACATGCTCTTCGCAATGAGCCAGATAGCGCAGCAAGGCCGTCTTCCCGCTACCCGTACGCCCCACGATAATGCGCTTTGGCACTTTTACGTTTCTAATTTCATCGTAATCACCGACATCGACAAAACTTTGAAACAAAAATTCGTCGTCAAGTTCCGCGCCTGCTTCGCCGATGCGCGCATGACGTTTGAATCGAAATGGAATTCCGCTGTCGGTCATTGAGGCTCTCGCGAACGCACGTGCTATTTTTAAATGCAGTTGCCACTATATTACAAGAAAACTCGGACTGGACAATGAACGCCAACCAGCTGAGCTGCGGGACCAGTCCGGGCAGGACAAGCGTTTCAAATGTACAACCGCGACCCGATGGGTCGGAGGCGACCTCGTCCGGTTTCTTTCGAGTAGGCATGCTACGTCGAGGGTATGAGTTGCCTGCGGCACTCGGAAGATGCCGGTCGAACCGTCTATCGAATTGCTCGCTTACGATTTCACTACGGTGGCAAGGTTGCGACGAGCCATCTCGCATGCTCAATCAGCGCCGAGTAGGCTAGGAAGAATGTTTCGATGCGCCGCGTACTGGCCGGCCTAAGCGTGGCCATGACTCACCACTATCCGCGATGCGCTGGCCGATGAACTCGACCTCGTAATGGTCGATGAATTTCAAGATACGAGCCCGTTGCAACCGGCGCTGTTCGTCGAGTTGGCCGGGCTCGCGCGTCGCTCTGTCTGGGTCGGTGACCCGAAGCAAGCGATCTATGGATTTCGTGGCACCAATGCTTCGCTCATCGCTGGCGTGCTGTCCGCCATTGAAAGCTGGGGAGGGAAAATCGGGGAGTCGCTGACGATATCGCGTCGTTCGACGCCGGCGCTGGTGTCGCTGACAAATGCAGTGTTTGCGCCGGCGTTCTCCGAGGAATTGCCGCCTGAAGAAGTGAGTTGACCGCATCGCGTACGGATATTGCCGGGCAGCCACAAATCCTGTCGATCGACCGTAGTCGCATGGTAACTATAGCAGCGGATTTCCATTAATTATCCCGCCAGAGCGCACATTTTCTCTCCTGTCGCGATTCGGCAAGCACGCCGTCCCATCCGGCAATCTCCCAAATCTCTCTGACTACCAATGGAAATTGAGAAAGTGCTCATCAATGTCGAATCATGGCCCACGTCGCGACGTATACTGAGCTGAGAGCAACCCAGTGCTTCAGGGTTGCCGCGTGGCTGGTCGGGCAACCAACGGCAGCGGCCACGGGATACCCGGGACTGTGGGATAGTCTTGAGACCCCGGGCGAGGTGGCGAACTCAGCGCCTCGAGACGAACGGCTGACGAGTGACGCTGGCTCCGAGGTGCACCGCAACGATGCCCGTGAGTTGGGTCTGAAGGCCCCTATTAGGATGGGGCTGGGCTCAACTTCACCAAGGTGCATATCTCAAATCAAGGTATGGGTCCTTCAGAGAAGCTCTGAGACATAGGAAGGTGAGACAAACCGGATTGTCCAATTAAAAATCTTCGCAATATAGAGCTTACGTCAATGTGACGCGTTCGCGCATACGGGGTACAGATGCTCAATCAGAACGAATTCCTTTACTTTGCATACGGGTCGAACATGAGTGCTGAGCGCCTTGCCGCGCGAACCCCATCGGCACGGGTGGTTGCAACCGGGTTCTTGCCCGGCTATCGCCTCGTGTTCGACAAAATCAGCCGCAAGGACGGCTCCGGCAAATGCGACTGCGAAAAGACTGACGCGAGAGATGATCGTGTGCATGGGGTCCTCTACGCCATTGAGGTCACCGACCGCCACGCTCTTGACAAGGCGGAAGGTGCCGGCACTGGATATGACCCATGTGAAGTTGATGTTGAGACGGAGAACGGAGTACTCAAGGCAGTCACCTATATCGCCACCAACAAGCAACCAGGACTCCTCCCCTATCACTGGTACAAGCGCCACGTGCTGACCGGCGCACGACAGGCGCATCTCCCAGCGGAGTACATCGCTGGCCTCGAGCAAGTCGAATCTGTCGAAGATCCCGACTCAGCCCGGGCCGCGCGAGAAAGCCGTATCTACGGCACGCCGACCTCATAATCGCGATACGCTCCCTTACGATACGCACGGGAGCGACGCGCCTTCCCCCATCCAGGAGGACGCGGGAAGCATACCGAAAGGACTACTTAGGAACTCCACTCTTGGAATACCCCCCGCTGTGCAATGCCTTGCTGATCTCCGGCAAAACTTCCGGGTCGTCGATAGTGGCGGGTGTCTTGTATTCCTCACCATTAGCGATCTTCTGCATGGTGCCGCGCAGGATCTTTCCCGAGCGAGTCTTCGGAAGACGGTCAACCACCACGGCACGCTTGAAGTCGGCGACCGGGCCTATTTGCTCACGCACAAGTTGGACTACTTCCTTCACGATCTCTTCGTGGGGGCGCATGACGCCCACCTTGAGGCACAGGAAACCCAGTGGTACCTGGCCTTTCAGCCCGTCGGCCACTCCGATCACTGCGCATTCGGCGACGTCCTTGTGGTTGGCCAGCACTTCTTCCATGGCGCCAGTCGACAGGCGGTGGCCGGCGACGTTGATGATGTCGTCGGTTCGTGCCATGACGTGGACATAGCCGTCCTCATCGATGAAACCTGCGTCTCCCGTCTGGTAGTAGCCAGAGTAAGCGTGGAGATAGGATTTTTTGAAGCGCTCGTCCGCGTTCCACAGTGTAGGCAAGGCGCCTGGCGGCAACGGCAGCTTCACACACAAAGCGCCGATGTCGCCGCGCGGCACGTCATCCTGATTTCCATTCAGCACCCTCACATCCCAACCCGGCATCGCGCGCGCCGCGGAACCGTACTTAATCGGGAATAGGTGCACGCCCAGCGGATTTCCAGCAACCGCCCACCCGGTTTCGGTCTGCCACCAGTGGTCAATCACCGGCACCTTGAGGTTGTCCTCCGCCCAGCGCAAGGTGTCGGGATCAGAACGCTCACCCGCCAAGAACAAAGCGCGGAAATGTGACAGGTCGTGCTTCCCGAGATGCCTGGCGTCCGGATCCTCGCGCTTGATGGCGCGGAATGCGGTGGGAGCCGTGAAGAGTGTGGTGACTTTGTGCTGGGCGATCACACGCCAAAAGGTTCCGGCATCGGGCGTGCCCACCGGCTTTCCTTCAAAGACCACAGTGGTGCAACCGGCCAGCAAGGGCCCGTAAACAATGTAGGAATGCCCCACAACCCAACCCACATCCGACGCGGCCCAATAGACCTCGCCGGGTTGCACGTCGTAGAAGTACTCCATGGTCCAGCGCAAAGCCACCGCGTGGCCACCGTTGTCCCGCACCACGCCCTTGGGCTGCCCAGTGGTGCCGGACGTGTAGAGGATATAGAGCGGATCGGTCGCCCTCACAGGTACACAATCCGCCGGCAATGCTTGCGCCACCGCCGTGTTCCAGTCAATGTCGCGGCCGTCGACCATCGGCGCGATGGCCTGCGGACGCTGGAAAACAATGACGCCGTCCGGCTTGTGTTCAGCCTGGTCGATGGCGGCGTCAAGCATGGGCTTGTACTCCACGACCCGATTCGGCTCGATACCGCAGGACGCGGCGACGATTACCTTGGGTGTGGCGTCGTCGATGCGGGTCGCGAGTTCGTTCGGTGCAAAGCCGCCAAACACCACCGAATGGACGGCTCCCAGCCTGGCACAGGCCAGCATGGCGACCACCGACTGCGGGATCATGGGCATGTAGAGCAGTACCCGATCGCCCTTTTCCACACCCTGAGCCCTCAGCGCACCCGCAAAGTGCGCCACAAGATCTTGCAGTTCGGCGTAGGTGATAGTCTGTACAGTGTCAGTGACTGGGCTGTCATAGATGATTGCCGCCTGAGCACCACACCCATCCTCCACATGCCGATCCACCGCGTTGTAGCAGGTGTTGAGCTCTCCACCCACGAACCAACGGTAGAACGGCGCGTTGCTATCGTCTAGCACCTTGGTCCACGGCTTGTACCAGCTGATCCCCTGCGCCGCCTCATCCCAAAAGCCTTCGGGATCCGTCAGGGAACGGGTATGCATTTCGTCAAATATGTTAGGTTTTTGTGTAGCCATCGCACAAACTCACGAGTAGTGGGGGTGGCACTGCGGTGCAGTACCGCATCACGGTGGATACCGCTGATGGAATCGGGGATGTATTGGGTATTCAGCGGTTGCAGGCCGGCTTGCTGGCACCACCGCTAAAACTGGGCCGCTCGTGCATCAATGCACACCAGACTGGCAAGTATCGTGTTCTTATGGCTGGCGACGCGCCAACTGCGGGGCTGCGCATATCCTGTCCCATGCATGTCTCCTTGTTGTCGTTGGTCGCCTCAACTGACAACCCTACCAACTAGTTGGTTTATTCGAATGTAGGTGCGCCGAATTTCCTTGTCAAGTGGTAAAGGTTATCCATCATGCCAACGTGCGATGGTTCGCAGACTTGCGCGACGCATGTCCGGAAATTCGTTCGCAGCGCTCGAACACTCCAAGAGAAATTGATCTTGCGACCAGTCGGCACAAACTTTACACACCGGCATGAACACTCCCACTCGATGCATTCAATCCTTATCGTTAGCGCATTGGTAGCTGCATGCTTTGCCTATGCCCATCCAATACATTCAGGATCGAAGCAGTCCCAGTTCGCTTCCGATCGGCCCACGCAATCATGGTGTACTTTTTAAACTACTTCTGAGAACTTCCGATGGCCTAACTCCCCAATGACGTTTGAATGCTGTCGCAAAATGTCCGATGTTATTAAATCCGCAGGACAGTGCCACATCAGTAACAGTAGCGCCCCCCTTGATAAGACGGTTTTTTGCCTTCTCAAGTCGCACCTCCAGTATATACTGGTGAGGAGTTTTTCCTGTATGGCGTTTGATGAGTCGAAAAAATGCATACAAACTTCCCTCATACCCTGTCGCACGAGCCATATTTTCTATGGATAATGATTCTTGAAAATTATCGTGAATATAATCAATTACCAGACTTACTATGCGAGAATCTTCACTCACCCTTACAATAGGCCGCTGCGACGATTTTGCATCCAACCGATGCAGCAGCGCCAATACCATCGATTCAGAATACGAAAGACCACTTGGGGCTCCCAATTGGTTATCTTTGTAAATATCTCCGATAAGCACCTGAGAAATTTTGTCGTTCAAACCGAAAATCGGTTGATCGAACAGTCGAAGATCTGCACTGGCACATCCTCTCAACCAAGAAAAATCGACATACAAATTAATTGCTTCCGCGTCACCTTCCCACCTGGTTCTGCCTTCATAATCGAATGGCAAGCAGCAAACTGTTCCAGCGCCGATTCCCATTTCCGCCCAACGCCCGTTTTTCTCTCGATATTCGCAGCATCGCGCTGCCCGTCGGATATAAGAGATAATTACAGCAGGAGTAACAAACTCACTTTCATAGCTTGTCGCCACCATGTGGTTGACATGCAACCCGCGCCACGGTGATGGTTGCGCCAGTTGGACCCAACCCTCAGGAAGCGTCATTGGTACTTCCATGGGATACCTCTTCTCAAATATCAGCGAATCCGTTTCCGCAGGAGAGTATTTACAATATAATATCCCCTCCCCGCGCACTCCACCCAACTAATACACCGCCCATCAAGGAAATTTCAAACTTGTCTTACGATGCCACAACCGCCCGCTCAGCATAAGTGTCCGAAGATCGTCCATGCCATAACGTTGTCTCAGAATTTAAATACTACGCACGAGCTTAAATATTTGTATCACGCGAGATTCCAACGCACACTCCAATCGATTTTAATCGGAATCCCGCATGAAAACCCTCATCAGCGGAGAATATTGACATCAACCGCTTCTGCCATGTGTGCATATCCAACATCATTCGGGTGCAGAGTGCCATCGAACGTCCAAATAGCAAGTGCTTTCTGTGGATCCGTGGGGTCCTGCATCGTCTTATCGAAATCAATTACTCCATCGATTGTCTTGTTCGCCCTTATGAACGCATTCACATCTTGGCGAACTTGCTCACCGTTGTAAGGCACGCTGGACCCATATGGAATCTCGTTTGACTGCCCCGAAGTGTAATAGTACGTCCCTTTGAACGGCGTAATTGTACCGAGATACACCTTCAACCCTTTCGCCTTAGCTCGATCAACGGCCTCCTGAATAGCATCTATAATCTGTCCTGCAGTTACCAACTGACTCGAATCCTTAAATGCATTTGAATAGTAGTACCCAAGTCCAATGTCATTTACGCCCAGCGCCATGATGACATGAGTAACACCAGGCACGGACAATACGTCTCGATCAAGTCTGCACAGGCCGCACGGACCAAGCGCATTCTTTACCCATCGATTACCCCCGAGACCTGCATTAACGACAGAAACGTCAAAATCTGAGCTAGCAATCTTCGACAATTGATCAGGCCAAGAATTGTATGCATCGGCAGTGCTGCCACCACCTTCGGTAATCGAATCCCCGAACGCAACGACAACATTGAGCTTTTTCTCCCGACTCACAATTACCTGTGACATGTAATACAGCGACGTCAGCTTCGCTGAATTTGGGATCGTCGCCGATGATGTAAGATCACCAGATCCGAGATATGTCGTTGTTGTTGAGAACCTCCGACCAGTGCGAATAGTCGCACTTTTCATATACATGCTCACCGAGATGTCGGATAGACGTTCGGTCTGGTAGGGAATTTCGTCACTGTAGACGTCTGCACCCGCCGGAATAGTGACCGCGTCTCTACCCGAGAACGTCAGCGGTTTGTCCGTGGACGGATCAATATTTCCATTACCAAGATTTCGTGCGATGTGAACCCTGTCAAGGGTAAGCGGCTCAACCCCAAACTGATTCGAGAACTTGATCTTTATCGCCGTACCGCCGGTGGAGAGATGTGCAATCTGCCTTATCGTCTGATCTTTGAATTGCGGAAATGGCGGCGTTTGGCCGGCAAAACCTGTGGGCTCGAGAAAATCACTTTGTGGAGCTACGAACGCGGCAACTTCAAAGCTCGGCTGCGAAGCTGCACTCGATACATCGCCGTCACCGCCACAAGCCGTCAGGAACAGTGATAAGGCTAACGCAAGAATCGAACTAAACTTACACATGTGTGTCTCCTATATGTGGGTCGACACATTAAAGCCCGCACTGACATCAATTGATTCTCGAATTTCGAGCGACGTAAGTTTCGCGCAAGAAAAGCTGCAATCGAACAAAAGTTGCCGGGAAAACCCCGACTCGCGCCACGCCTTCGGCATTGGCGCAAGGTCTTGAGCGGGCGTTTTCCTATGGCTTTGATAGCCAAGCGGCGCCCGCTCGGAGCCTCCTCTAGCAAGCGCAGTAGTTCGCGATCCAAGCGCTGCTCGTGATGTCGACCGTAGGCTGATGAACAGTTAGGCAATTTCTACACACGATCGCAGACCGTAGGCACCTGCCCGACCATAGTGATCCTCGTGCTCATCGCACAGATCGCGATTCAACGTTCAAAAATAGGAACCATCGCGCTCGCTGTGGTTGCGATCGACAGGCTCTGAATTGAAAAACTGCAAATTAGAAAGTGATTCGATGCGAAAGAACATTGCTGCAACAATGCTCTTTCGCCACATTCTCTAATGATTTACTTGGTCTGCATGTAAATCGCCTGCGTCTCCATGTACTCGTAGAGACCGTGCTTCCCATCGGCACCGCCAATGCCGGATTTTCGCCGACCTGCGTGGAACCCCTGCATCGCTTCAAAATGCTCTCGATTGACGTAGGTCTCGCCAAATTTCAATTCTCGGCAAGCGTGCATGACCTCATTCAGATCATTGGCAAAGATCGACGACGTCAGTCCGTACTCCGAGTCGTTTGCATAGCGGACCGCCTCATCCAGCGAGTCAATTGACTGAATCGGCAGCACTGGGCCAAACGTCTCGGTACGCATGATGTCCATGTCGTGCGAGCAATCGGCCAATACGGTAGGCTCGTAATGGTGCCCCACAGATCGGTTGGCGACCTTTCCCCCGAGTACCACCTGAGCTCCCTGCTCACGGGCCCGCTCTACGGCGGCTGCAACTTTGGAGAGCTGCGCGGCGCTCACGAGTGGCCCCATGGTGACTGTTCGATCAGCCATGGGATCACCGAACGTCGTAGACTTCATCAACGCAACGACCTTTTCGGTGAACGCGGGAACAATAGACCGTTCGACGTAGACACGCTCCGCACAGTTACAAACTTGCCCAGAATTCAGAATCCGAGATTGATAAATTGCATTTGCTGCCAAATCCAGATCGGCACTCGCGAGAACAATGGCAGGAGCCTTTCCACCGAGCTCTAGATTGACACGAGTCAGATTCTCAGCCGCGGCGCGCATAATATGCACCCCAGTGCTTACGCTGCCAGTGAACGAGACGAGATTCACTCCTGGATGCCCTGTGAGCATTGCGCCGGCGTTACGGCCACCACCAACGAGATTGAAGACACCCGGGGGTAGGTCACATTCAGCAACCAGCTTCGCGAACTCGAATGCGTTCAGAGGCGTTTCCTCGCTCGGCTTGATAACAATCGTGTTGCCCGCCACAAGCGCAGGTGCCAGCTTCCGCGCGATCAGAAAGAATGGGAAATTCCACGGAAGGATGCCGGCGACTACGCCAATTGGCTTGCGCAACAGCAGGATCGTTTCGTTCGGGCGATCGCTCATGAGAACCTCGCCCTCGATGCGTCGAGCCCATTCAGCCATGTAATCAATGTAGTCGGCAGTGAAGTCCACCTCAACTTGGGCAAGGCTCAGCACTTTGCCCTGTTCCCGAGTGATCAACTCCGCCAGCCGCTCTCTGCTTTCTCTCACCTTGCTCGAAATGCGGCGAAGGTAGTTGGCTCGCTGGATGGCCGGAAGACGCTCCCAGCCAACTTGTGCGCGACGCGCCGCATCGACCGCCAAATCGATTTCGGTGCGGTCGGAATCCGGCACGTAGCCGAGCGTCTCATTGGTCGCAGGATTCAGCACTTCCACCTTGGAAGCTGGAGCTCGCGTGGAGAACACCCCATCAATGAAATTGCGATATTCCTTTGTCACCTCATGCTCCTTAGATATGTATTGAATTGCGCCCACCGGCATTCACTAGTCGCGAGGGTCATGCGCATCTCACGCTACGAATATTGGACCGCTGATAGATCTGCGCACCCCAAACCACTAGAACTCGGCGGCAGTTATCAGCGGGCCGGTGACCAGTTCCCGCAATTGCCATGCCATATACGGACCTGACGGTCACAGCCCGGTGTCGAGCGCTCATTCTCAATACCTACCCTTCTCTGGGAAGCATGGGCCAGTTCGAGGTGTATCCAAAAGTCCCAGCCAGCATGGGCCAACTGGGTCAATTTGACCCAGTGGCCATTTGTCAGCGAACCAACCCGATCTGCAAAAACGCTGTCGGGTGCCACTGATAGCGACTCGAACCTCCCATTACGTCGGCATTTTCCCTTAGTCATCGAATAGTGGCACGGAAGGTGCGGTTGCAGAAGCGCAAACCACCCACCCGCCCCACTTTCTCATAAGGAGCAGAAATGTCGCGCAACGGCTCGGAATGGACCCGGAGACCAGCACTCCCCGCCTCACAATTCGTCGACCCCAGGATCTACACGGACGAAGGCATCTTCAAGGAGGAACAACAAAAGATCTTCGACAAATGTTGGCTGATCGCTTGTCACGAAAGCGAGTTGCCGCGACCGCTCGACTACCGTATTTACGAGCATCCGGGTGGCCACAGCATGATCATCATCCGTGACGAGGAAAATAAGATTCGCGCCTTCAACAATATCTGCCCACATCGAGGAAATCTGTTACTTCATGACGCCTCTGGGTCTATTGCCGGACCGAGTGCGGCCGGTGGACCGAAGCGCATCACATGCATTTTTCACGCATGGGCATTCGACTCACGTGGAAATTGCGTAGATATTCCGCGAGAAAAGGATGGTTACCAGGATCGTGTCTCGAAGTGCGATTTTTCGCTTCGTGAATTTAGGTCTGAGGTTGCATACGGTGGATTCGTGTGGGTGACCGCCGACGATTCAGCGTCGACGCTCGAACACTATTTGAACGGAGCTCTCGATCCTCTGGAAGAAATGCTGTCGGAGCCGCTCGAGGTATTCCACTACCATCGAGCAGTCGTCGACAGCAACTACAAGCTGTGGCACGACACCAACTCGGAGCTTTATCACGACTACCTGCACTATCACAATCGAGTCACCGGCATGCTGCAACCCGGGTACTTCGATCGCCAGTTCGTCAGCTACGAAGGCGGTCATGCACAAGTCACAGACATGACCCTGAAGTACGACGCAATGAAGGGGCACGAGAAACAAACCCTCGGCTGGCCCGGCCTGGAGCCCAATCGGTGGGCGCTGGTTGATCTGTTCCCGGGAGCGACCTTCAATATTCGCGCCCCTGCATTTCGCATCGACACGGTGCTCCCTCTTGGGCCGGACAAGCTGTGTATCGAATACCGCGGCCTAGGCCTGAAGGCCGACACTCCGGAAGAACGCGCAATTCGCGTTCGCATGCACAACTCAATCTGGGGACCATTTGGACGAAATCTCCCGGAAGATCTCATGGGGGTGCATGGACAAGGTATGGCGTTGTCTGACCGGTCTGAAGCTCCCGTCATCCTGCACGCACGAGTGGAAAACAACAAGATCCATGACGAGGTTGGCATGCGTCACTTCTATGAAGAGTGGAGTCGGCGCATGGGGCGGAAATCGTCCGATCCTTTCGACGAAATGTGATGTGACACAGCATTCACATCCCATCCCCCTTTTCAAAGACAGGAATTGGACATGCAAACTGAAAGCACTATTCGTGCACTGGTCGCCAACACGTGTTTGGCACTCGATGCAGACGACTACACGAGATACCTGGAACTGTGTGATGACAGCTTTACGTATCGGATCACCACTTTTAGCCCTGAAATCCGCAAAGAGATGCTGTGGCTGGAGAAGGACAAACGTGGCTTGAAAGATCTCTTTGATCTGCTTCCGAAGCAGAACATGGACCGCACGCCCCTGACGCGTCACTTCTCGATCTTCACTATTGAGCATACCGCGCGCGAAGAAATTCTGAAGGTCATGTCGGCTCTGCAGGTATTCCGAACCGAACATCAAGGAGGGGCGACTACCCTCGTTGCCGTAGGCAAGTACATCGACGACGTTCGTCTCGACGAGCACGGACGAGCATTTCTGGTAGACCGCGAAGTACGACTGGACACCAGAATGCTCGGGAAAGGTTATCACGTTCCGTTCTGAGCCATCAGGATCATGAAGATCACATTCAACTCCGCAAACGGTCAGCATGAAGTCAATGCCGACGGGAACAATAGTCTCTTGGTGGCCGGACTCGCCGCGGGATACTCACTGCCATATGCGTGCGCAAGTGGAACTTGCGGTACCTGCCGAGCTAGGCTCGTGACGGGAACCGTCGAAGATTTGTGGCCGGCGGCTCCGGGAAAGAAATGTGGTGTCGGCAAGACCGACGAAATCCTCTTGTGCCAATGCAGGCCTCAAAGTGATTGCGCAATTGAGGTAAGGGAGTCGATACATCGGATACCTCCGAACACGTTCACCCCGTTTGAAGTCGAAGCAACGGTAGTGAAATGGCAACTTCTGACTCACGATGTTGCCTCTTGGGAAATCGAGTTGAATAAGCCGATGAACTATGAGGCTGGTCAATTCGTGCTCGTCGGAATACCAGGCATTCAGGGGTATAGAGCGTATTCAATCGTGAATTTTGAACGTGA
The DNA here is from genome assembly GCF_000292915.1 of Burkholderia cepacia GG4. Taxonomy (NCBI): domain Bacteria; kingdom Pseudomonadati; phylum Pseudomonadota; class Betaproteobacteria; order Burkholderiales; family Burkholderiaceae; genus Burkholderia; species Burkholderia cepacia. Next base: position 2,894,637 of record NC_018514.1, on the reverse strand, counting down.
CTCGCGAAGACTCGAGCTTCTCATCAAGAGGAGATCTGGCGGCGAATTCTCAGACACACTCTTCACGTCGAGACCGATTGGCTATCCACTCCGCGTGATTGGTCCATTTGGTCGGGCAGTTTTCAAACCCGCTGAACGAAAGCATCTCCTTTGCATCGCCGGAGGTAGCGGAATTGCCGGAATGATGTCGATAATCTCCCACGCAGAGTCTCTCGATTATTTCTCAGACAGAACCGGCTCTATTTTCTTCGGCGTGCGATCCATGCGCGGCGCTTTCTTTCTGAATCGCCTTGCTGAGCTACGAAATTTGTCTTCAGGCTCACTCGAGGTCATTGTCTGCTTTTCCGATGAGGCAGTTCCGCCCGAGGCCGAAGACCAGTATCCGGAGCTTTCATTCGCTCATGGCTTCGTACACGAAATCGCGCTGACGCAAATGATGGGACGACTTTCTGACGTTCACGCTTTTCTGGCAGGGCCGCCTCCGTCCGTTGACGCGGCAATGAGAGGCCTAATAATCCAAGCCAAGCTCAGTCCGAAAAGTATTTCATACGACAAATTCAACTGATGCTTAGGAGGGACGCAAAGTGACTCGTCATTTTGTTTGCAATCGGCAAGACATCGCGGAAAATGGAATGAGTGCTTTCACCGTAGGAGAGGGAACGCGCGTTCTGTTGCTGCGAGTGGAAGATCATATTTACGCATGCGATAGTGTCTGTCCACACCAGGAAGTAGGCTTGGAAGAAGGTTTGTTTGACGGAGAAGTCCTGACCTGCCATCAGCACATGTGGCAATGGAAAATCGCGACAGGAGAACCGGTAGGGGCCGCAGAGTGTCCGCTCCGCGTCTACAGGGTCGACGTCGAAGGAGACGCCATCTACGTGGACCCTGTCGATGATTCGTAGCTACGGTCGCAACCCCTAGCTTGCACTGCCTCCGCCCCAAATAACTGCGACCGTTCACGGCGCACCATCAACTCATTCCCCACAAAGTCGGTCATGAGGAGACAAAAGATGGTCAGCAATTTTCAAAGCAGTGAGACTCAAGCGTCTCCTGCATTGGTTTCAACCGCTAGCATGGTCGGTACCATTATGGAATGGTACGACTTTTTCCTGTACGGCTTCACTGCAGCATTGGTCTTCGGTCACCTGTTTTTTCCAGCCTACTCCTCCATCGCCGGGACGCTCGCTTCATTCGCCACATTGGCGGTCGGGTTTGTCGCCCGGCCATTAGGCGGGGTTCTGTTCGGACATTTCGGCGATCGGATCGGACGGAAAACCATGCTCGTCACCACTCTAACGTTTATGGGTGGCTCGACATTCGCGATTGGGTTGCTCCCAACCTATGAAACGATCGGAATCTGGGCCCCAATTCTACTGACTAGCTGCCGCTTTCTACAAGGAATCGCACTTGGCGGTGAATGGGGTGGTGCCGTACTAATGGCGGTCGAATACGCTCCCGCTGACAGACGTGGATTCTTCGGCAGCATCGTCCAGATGGGCTCTACGATAGGACTCGCACTTTCAACGGCCGTACTATTCGGGGCGTCGTACTTTCTCTCCAAGTCGGCATTCATTAGCTGGGGTTGGCGAGTTCCCTTCCTGGTCAGCATTATCATGATGCTGTCAGGTCTGTATATTCGCCTCAAAGTAACCGAAACCCCTGCATTTCGTCGCGTGCAGGCTGCTGGGAAGATTGCGAAATTTCCAGTAGTTGAAGTTTTGCGAGACCACCCGAGTGTCGTTGTGTACACTGCGTTTATCTATCTAGGAGCGATTACCGTACCCTTCTATACGGTTTGGGTATTCCTCACATACTACTCTACATCCATCCTGAAGTTGGATAGATCGATGGTTCTGCTTGGGGTAGTACTGGTCAATGTACTTCTCACTTTCGGCATTATTGCAGCAGGTGCATTATCGGATCGAATCGGAAAGAAGCCTATTTTCCTCGTTGGATTCCTGTTCCTTGCTGCAGTGGCGTTCCCATTCTTCAGGATTGTGGATCAAGCAGAGATCAAATGGGTCTGGCTTGCGATGTTGGTAATGGGCGGCCCGCTGTGGGCAATGTGGGGCGCAATGCCGGCATACTTCACTGAACTCTTCCCGGAGCAACTCAGGTATACGGGTATCTCTCTGGGTAGCCAGGTTGCGACCATCATCGGTGGTCTCGTGCCCCTCTTCGCGACTGCGGTACTTCCCAAGTTCGGAACTTGGCCGATTTCTATGCTCGTCATTGTCTCCGAAGTGCTGGGACTTGCGGGGCTTGTGGCGTTGAGTCGCCGAAAGGCGAATCGCTCAAACGACCGAGCTGCGAATGCCAACGCAGTGTAGCACCTCTCTGATAGCAGCAAAGGCGGCTCACTCCCGCCTTTGCATTTAGCCGGCGCATTCATTGGCCATGACGACATCCGATCGAGCATCGGACGAGCGCGATTCCTGGGGATTACCTTGAATAGTGCTTCTTGTATCGGTTTCCTTTGCATCGTGGCGGTGGGCTGCTACTTACAGACGTTTACGGGATTTGCTCTGGGCATCTTCGTCCTCGGTGCTGTCGCGCTCCTTCAGATCGTGAAGCTCGAGACCACAGCCACCGCAATTAACATCATGACGTTGGTGAATACGGCGCTGACACTTCGCGGAAATCTCCATCATCTAAATTGGAAGCTCTTCGCTCGCACCCTTCTCGGTGTCGTTCCGGGGGTACCGGTCGGCGTCTGGCTACTTGATGCTCTCAGTACGCGCAACACACATCTGCTGCAGCTCGCCCTCGGTCTGGTCGTCCTGCTCGCTGGCGCCATGTTGTGGTTACGACCGAAGGTTCGTTCTATCCCGTCGGCACCAAGCAGCTTTGTTATCGCCGGTGGATTCGGTGGCATTCTTGGCGGTCTGTTCAGCGTTCCGGGCCCACCCATCATCTACCAATTCTATGTGCAGCCGTTAGCACTCGAACAAGTACGACTGACCTTGTTGGGAATTTTTGGCGCTGTTTCGATGATGCGATTCACCATTCTGCTGGCAGATGGGTCGGTCGATTCGAATGCCATCTGGTTGGGATTGCTATCGATACCGGTGGTGGTAGTCACAACGGCGCTGTTTCTTCGGTACCCACCAAAACTTTCGGAACTAACGGTGCGGCGCTGTGCATTTCTACTCCTCTCCACGATGGGCCTATGCATCTTCGCTATGGCATGGTCTTGATTGCCTATCGTTTCTGCGAGCTGCCGCTTGCTACTTGACCGTTCCGCGCGCGGCTGTCGCGCCACTATTCGCGGCTCTGCTTCGCCACTCAAAAAACTCTTCAGGAAATAAGAGCGCCATGCACGTGATTACGACTATCGAGGACCTGCGCAAGCTTGCCAAAAGGCGCGTACCTCGCATGTTTTATGACTACGCCGACTCAGGTTCGTGGACCGAAAGTACCTACCGTGCGAACGAGACGGATTTTGATCGCATTCTTTTCCGCCAGCGTGTGGCCGTGAACATCGACAACAGAAGCACGCGTACCACGATGCTCGGTCAGGAGGTGGCAATGCCCGTGGCGATCGCACCGACTGGTCTTACCGGCATGCAGCATGCTGATGGCGAGATCCTTGCCGCGCGCGCGGCAAAGAAATTTGGCATACCCTTCACGCTCTCCACTATGAGCATTTGCTCGATCGAGGACATTGCCGAAGGAACGAACCAGCACCCCTTTTGGTTCCAGCTGTACCTCATGCGCGATCGAGGTTTCGTCGAGGATCTAATCGAGCGCGCTAAGGCAGCAAATTGTTCTGCGCTTGTGCTCACACTTGACCTGCAGGTATTGGGGCAACGCCACAAGGACCTGAAGAACGGCTTGTCAGCGCCGCCAAAGCCTACGCTAGTCAACATGCTGAACCTGATGAGCAAGCCACACTGGTGCCTCGGCATGTTGGGCACCCGACGGCGCCAATTTGGCGATATCGTCGGCCACGTCAAGGGGGTACAGGACATGGGCTCGCTTTCGGAGTGGACAGCGAAGCAGTTCGACCCGCGCCTTTCCTGGGATGACGTGGAGTGGATCAGGAGCCGCTGGAACGGCAAGCTAATACTCAAGGGGATACAGGATGTCGAGGACGCGGAGTTCGCAGCTCAGTCAGGGGCGGATGCAGTCATTGTCTCCAACCACGGCGGCCGGCAACTCGATGGCGCGCCCTCCTCAATCTCCGCACTACCCTCCATCGTCGATGCCGTCGGCAGCCGGATCGAGGTGCATATGGATGGTGGAATCCGCAGTGGCCAGCACGTGCTCAAGGCCATTGCGCTTGGCGCGAAGGGCACCTACATCGGCCGCGCCATGCTCTACGGGCTGGGCGCAATGGGTCAGAAGGGCGTAGAGGTCGCGCTCTCTATCATTCAGCGTGAGTTGGACTTGTCCATGGCCTTCTGCGGCCGCAATACCATCCGCTCAGTGAACCGCGACATCCTCCTACCGCCGACCATCACTTAGGATGTGTTTTCCCGGCGGTGGAATGGACATGTATCGCGCCACCGTCGATCTCGGATCGTTTAGTATATCGACCGGTTTGCTCGCCAACTACTTGGGCGGCGTCCTTTTCAGTTTTCGGTACAGTGTCTTTCGGCTGATACCCAACGTCCGCGCAGCCTCCGACATATTGCCGCCAGCGGTATCTACTGCCCTTCGCATCGCCTCCAGCTCGATGTGCGCCAAGTCGCCGCAGCGTGCGGTCCCGATGGAAAAATCACTCGATTCTTCCGACTGCAGGAATTCGTCGGGTAGATGCTGCAGCTCTAGATGATTGCCGTTACCCAGAATTGCAAGCGCCGTACGCAGAACCATCTGCAGCTGTCTGATGTTACCTGGCCATGGATGCGTACGAAGCGCACTGCGAATGTTTGGAGCAACATCGATTCTTCGGCCGCCGCTCTCCGTCTCGATAACAAAGTCGATAAGTCGATCTATGTCCTTTCTTTCCCGAAGTGCGGGAAGGTGAATACGAAGACCATTTAACCGATAGTAGAGATCTTCCCGAAATCGGCCCGCAGCAATCTCCGCACGCATCGACCGATGCGTTGCACACACAATAGAGACATCCACGGGTGTGTTATGGGTACTGCCAAGTGGCGTCACCTGTCGCTCCTGAAGCACTCTGAGGAGTCTGGTTTGCAAAGAAATCGGCATATCCCCAATCTCGTCAAGAAATAAGGTCCCTCGATTTGCCTGCAAAATCTTTCCTGGATACCCCTTTTTCTTTGCCCCTGTAAACGCCCCCTCCTCATACCCAAACAATTCTGACTCGATTAACCCCTCCGGAATTGCAGCACAATTTACGGCGACAAAAGGTCCGCCGTTGCGCGGACCGGAATTGTGAAATGCTGCCGAAAATACTTCCTTGCCGACACCTGATTCCCCCTCAATAAGAAGCGGGATGTCCGAGCCAAGAATCATCGAGGCCTTAAGAATCGCACGCTGTATCTGAGGATCCCCAAGGTCAAGATCTTTAAGAAGAAAATGCTCACGTTTTGCGCGGGAAGATGACTGGCTGGACAATGGTTGAGTCGTCACTGCTCGCTGATGCGAAGAAGCAGAGTCACTGGCTGCGCCAATGCTGACCACTAGCGTCACTTCGCGGCCATCTCGGAGCAATGCCGTGAACTGGCAGTTTCCGCTAGCATGCACTTTTTCGACCAAGCTCTCCAGAGAGAAGTCGAAGGCAAACAACTCTGCGAATCGACTTGTGACCTCCTCCTGCGAATCGATGTGCAAGATTGAGCGCGCCGCGCTGTTCAATCCCAATAGTCTTCCATTATGTCCAAATACCACAATCCCTTGCTTGATAGTGCCGATGTGTTCCGCGATTGGATGAAAGCTAATGATGATCTCGTTAGCCATCTCGCGCGCTAGCATCCGATTTTCGATCAAGATGGCGACGGTTCGGATAAAAGCAAGCGTATGTAACTGTGTAGCCGTATTTGTGCTGTATGCAGCTATTGCGCCGACAATCCGCCCCCCAGAGTCGAAAACCGGAGCAGCCGAGCCACAAAGAGAGCGATACTGGATAAGATAATGTTCAGCCATGTCAATACTAATCGGCGCCCGGTTGGCCAGACACGTGCCGATTGCGTTAGTGCCAGCGACTCTTTCAGACCAGCACACGCCGGGAAGAAAAAATCGCCCCTGCTCCCCTAGCATGAACTCATCATCGCCTCTACTCGAGAGAATAGTTCCTGTGGCATCCGCCAGCAACACCACACTACAGGTGCCCGCCACTTGTTCGTATGAGTTCTCGACCGATGGCTCGCCATACTTCAGAAGTTTGCAATTGCGGTCTTTTGCCGCAAGTATGTCGTCGCGGGAAACAACCGGCGGGCGGATATATTGCGTCTCAATAAGTCCTGCTGCACCCGAACGCTGCCAAGACGCTCGCACTGTTTGCGCCGCTAACGCGCTACCTTTCGCGCGGTGGATCTCGAGGGGCACCATCGTCTCCGACTGTATTGGGGAGTACACATACGGCAAACCTTACCGCTGCCTAGTTTAATCTTAGAGCGGGTCTGCGGCATATCGGTGCGACTTCGTACAGCGTGGTGCGACCCTCTACGCCGCAATCACACACCGGGCGCAATCAAATGTGTCCTCGCCAACTCGTGTAGATTTTGCGGCGCAGCAAAATGTTGATGCAACGAACGCTCAGCTAGCAGCAAGTTGCGGGCGCGAACTCAATGCATGCAACGCGCGTTCAGGAGTCTACCCATAGAGAGAGTGTGGCCGGCGTAAAGAGAGCCGCGTCCGCGGTCGTAAGTGGCACAAAGATACTCAACTATGGCTCCGAATCGGGAGACATTCGGCGCAGATCCGTGATCTGTTCATACAAATTGAGAGTCAGCCATCATCCATCGATGCAGACGACGGCTGAACAACACGTCAATCTCCAGCCTGGATTTTTTTCACATCCGCAGCGGTCAACATTTTCCCGCCGATCGACCAGTCTCCAGATTTCACTTCTTCAAATATCACCCAAGTAACCTCCTCCATATTTTTTCCTTCGATTGATACCATTGCATCGTGGACTGCACGAATAGCCTTTTGCTTTTCTTCCGAGCTGAAAACACCTTCAATTCCCTTGATAGTAACCAACGGCATACAACCCTCCATTATTCGATACTGCGACAAGTTAACGATAGCTGCATTCGATAGAAACGCAGGAAAACGAACTTTCACTCCCAAGCCACACGACCTATAAATACCCCCTTCAAAAGATAGCCCCCTCTTAATACCATCCTCCACACATGCTCACTAACCATCCACTCTGTCCACTTGCGTACAAGCCGATATATCAAACTGACCTTTCTGATATGACGTCCTGCGTTTTGCAATGCGCCAACCAATGGCCAGCCCCATGGCCAGTACTGGGATCATTGAAAAAGTCATCGTTCCGTTAGGATAGTCGAAGGCCATCAAAACTACTACGCCACAAAGAAATGCCAACGTAAGCCACGACGTAAATGGCGCGCCAGGCATGCGAAACGAGACGCCCTGAAGCTCCCCGCGATTTACTGCACGTCGAAACAGAATCTGACAAGCAACGATGGATCCCCATGTCGTCACGATTCCGATTGCGGCAACATTGAGAACAATCTCAAATGCCTGCTGCGGGACGACATAATTCAACGGAACGCCGATTGCAATGAGCCCGATGGTTACCGCGATGCCTCCATAGGGCACTCCATTTGCATTCATCCTGGCGACGAATCGAGGCGCTGATCCCCCCATCGCGAGAGACCGCAGCACGCGTCCAGTGGAGTACAAACCAGCATTAAGGTTTGAAAACGCTGCAGTGAGCACCACAACGTTCATAACGTCACCGATGTATGGCACTCCAAGCTTGCCGAAAAACGTTACAAACGGACTCTCGTGCGCGCTATAGGCTGTCCAAGGCAAAAGCATGACCAGAAGCACCACAGATCCGACATAGAAGAGCGCGATTCGCCACATAACGCTATTAATCGCTTTCGGCAACACTTTGCGTGCATCTTCAGTTTCACCCGCTGCGACTCCAACGAGTTCAATGCTGGCGTAGGCAAAGACTACCCCCTGCACAATAAGAACTGCAGGCAGGACACCATGCGGAAAGATTCCGCCATTTTTCGCAATGAGCTGTAGCCCAGCCACATGCCCATCGACGGAATGACCGCTTGCGAGAAAGAATGTCCCGATAACCAGAAATAGTGTTATTGAACCAACCTTAACAACGGCGAACCAGAACTCCATTTCTCCAAAGAGCTTCACGCCGATCATGTTCGTGGCCGACACTAGAGTGAGTGCTCCCAAGGCAATCACCCACTGGGGTACGTCCGAAAAGATGGTCCAGTACTTCAGATAGATTGCGATAGCCGTGCTATCGGCGATGCCGGTGGCCGCCCATGCTAAGTAGTACATCCAGCCCGTGACAAATGAAGCTCGCTCTCCCATGAACTCACGGGTATAAGACGCGAAGCTCCCACATGTCGGTCTATGCATGACGAGCTCGCCAAGTGCTCGCATAATGAAGAACGCGAATACACCACAACCAAGATATGTGAGTGCCAACGCCGGTCCCGCACTCTGCAATCGCCCTCCGGCTCCAAGAAACAAGCCGGTTCCAATTGCGCCTCCCATTGCGATCATTCTCACGTGCCTAGGCTTTAACTTCTTTTCATAACCATTTTCGTGAGAATTGAGCCATTCCTCCTTGTTTACGGGGCTTCCATGCCTTGACACCCCTCTAACAGCTGTGCTTTCGTGAAAATTATCCACAAGATGTCTCCTTTATATTATATATGGACTACTAATTTCAACCTACCTGATAGATAGTCAATCAGACAACGCACTGGTAAGGCGTAACAAGGCTTCGTCTACAACACTTCTCGGGCACGCGAGATTGATGCGCATGAAACCCTCTCCTTCCACGCCAAATTTTGAGCCAGGATCAAGCCACAGCCGTGCTCGGCGCAGCAAGAGGTCATGAAGCTCAGCAGTGGCCATGCCAAGCCCCCGAAAATCAACCCATGCCAAATACAGCGCACCAGTCGGCGTTACAAGCAAGGGAAGGTTGAGTTCGTTGATGCGCTTCGCGAAATGCTCCTGGTTGCCTCGAACGTATTCGAGCATTGCATCCGCCCACGGTTCGCCGTGTCGATACGCCGCTTCGCAAGCAGCGGTGCCCATCGTATTGACGAGGAAAGAGCCATTCCTTTCACCCTGCGCACGATAGGTTTGGCGAAGCCGCTCGTTCGGGATGAAGATGTTGGCGCAGGAGAGTCCGGCGATATTGAAAGTCTTGCTCGGTGCCGTGCACACGATAGAGTTTTGAGCAACGGCGTCGTTCAGCGAGGCAAATGGAACATGCTTCTTTCCGTTGCCGAAGATCAGATCTTGATGTACCTCGTCGGATATCACCAGGATTCCGTGGCGCTCACAGATCGATGCCATCGTGAGCAGTTCGTCTCGTGTCCACACGTTGCCCGTTGGGTTGTGTGGATTACACAAAATGAACAGCTTGGTTCCGGGACGAATCGCGGCCTCAAATACCTCAGGGTCAAAGTGGTATCGGCCTCCCTTCAATACGAGTGGCGCTTGTGCCAAACGCCGCCCGTTGACGACTACGTCAGAATGGATATGAAAATACACGGGCGTCTGCACCAAGATGAAGTCACCAGGTCGCGAGAAAGCCTGGATCGCCATGTTGAGCGCGCTGATTACACCCGGAGACTGTGTGATCCACTCCGGCACGGCCCGCCATCCGAAACGCCGCAATTGCCAGTCCACTACTGCCTCACGATACGAATCTGGTGTTCCACCGTACCCGAACACGCCCAGTTCGAGCTCACGGCTAAGCGCGTCCAAAATCGGAGGGGCAACGCGGAAGTCCATATCCGCGACCCACATCGGCAGCGGATCCGCCGCGTATTGCTCTGGTGTAAGCCACTGCCGCGCCTGCGCCCACTTCATCGAGTTGGACCGACTGCGGTCGAGAATCTCGTCAAAATCGTACATTTCGTCTCTCTTCTCATTCAGAACCGCATCGGTCCTCAAGGGATTTAATGTCGATTACTCACCAAATTGGTCGAATGCTTCGAGCGCCCGGGTGGAGTATACGAAGGCAGCACCAGCGTTCAATGCAATCGCCGTGCCAAGCGCCGCGGCGACCTCGGCCTTGCTAGCCCCTGCTTTCTGTGCCGCCGCGGCGTGCGCAGAGATACAGCCATCACAGCGCGTAGTCACCGCTACAGCCAACGAAATCAGCTCTCGCGTTTTGGCATCCAATACATCCCCGTCGCCAGTCGCTTTCTCGAGCTTGTTGAATGCCTCGACCACTGGCGGGTTCGCTTTCGCGAAATTACCGACACCTTTGACGAGATTTCCGAGCGCGCTCTTCCAATCGTTCATCATTTGAAAAACTCCTTATAAAGTGACAACAGAACAACACAAAACATGTGGAACCATGCCAATCTTCGACCACATGGTTATAGAAAATTAACTCATCGCCACCATTAAATTCAACACCAAAACGAGTCGCCCGCCATTAAAATAATTATCCGTAATCAGATAAACTTAATAGGCGGAGCGACTCTTTAGATCAGTTTTGGAACTGAAATTCCGGATAATCTGTGTAACCTTTGGAGCCGATGACGCCATAGAATGTCGAGCGATCGCTCTCTGCGAGCGGCCAGTCGTTCTTCATTCTTTCAACGAGATCAGGGTTCGCGATGTACGAAGTCCCAAATGCAATGAGGTCGAGATCGCCCTTCTGGAGCTCCTTTTCGGCAAGCTCGCGATCGAAACCACCCGCAGCAATCAGGGTGCCCTTATAGACTTGTCGGAATCGCTCGCCAAATCCGGCAGGGACCTCAGCAGCAGTAATGGTCGGCTGATAGTTCAGATGCACATAAGCCAGTTCCCTATCGTCGAGAACTGCCGCGACGCTCATCCACGTTTCTTCCTCGCCCGCATACGGACGCAAGTCGTAGAGGCGCCCGAACGGCGATACTCGTACGCCGACTCGCGACCCACCGATTGCGTCAGCGATCGCATCGATGGTTTCCAGAAGGAAGCGCTGACGATTCGCGATAGAGCCACCGTACTCGTCCGTACGCGTGTTCAACTCGCTGCTGAGGAACTGATCGAACAGGAAGGCGTTCGCAGCCATGATTTCGATTCCGTCGAATCCAGCATCGATTGCTCGCAAAGCGGACTCAACGAAGTCCCTCGTGACACGTCGGACCTCCTCAGTACTGAGCGCCCTGGGTACGCTCGGCGCTACGGGCCCCGCCTTTCCGGGTTCCGACCATGCATAGACAGTCGTATTGGTCGCAGGTACTTCGCCTGAGGACACCGGCGCCGCGTTGCCGGGTTGAAGGGAGATATGCGACATTCTCCCAACGTGCCAAAGTTGCGCGAAAATCTTCCCTCCTTTCGCGTGCACGGCTTCCGTGACCTTCCGCCAAGCCATTGTTTGCTCGTCTGTGTAAAGGCCGGGGGTGTACAGATAACCGCGGCCCTCATCAGAGATCGGCAAGCCCTCGGTAACAATCAGGCCAGCAGACGCCCGTTGGGCATAGTACTGGGCGGTCAGTTCATTCGGAACATTATCAGGCGTCCGTGTGCGGGTCATCGGTGCCATGACAACTCGATTGGCCAATTCGATGCCGGACAGATCGTACTGGGAGAACAACTTGCTCATTTCATACCTCAAGCAGGGGAGCAGCAGCGCGAGCGCCGCCGCTTGGTTTCAATCTGATGGTGGTGGGAGGTGATCCTTAGTTTAGGATTCTTTAATTTCCAACTTCGATACCATGCGAATGGCCTTGGAGAAATTCGCCAGATTCACAGAGGTCTTGGTAACGACTTGGTGAAGCTCTTCAACCTTCTCACGCGGGGCATCGGTATCCAGTCGAACGACGTAGTTCACCTGGTCGTAGCCAGGATTGACGCTCTCATCCAGGCCGAGAACGCCGCGCAGATCAAGTTCCCCATCAGTCTCGATCTCGAGGCTATGAATGGTGATACCCATCGCCGCTGCATTGACGGCGTAGGCAACAGAAAGGCACGCATTGAGTGCGGCCATAAGAAGCTCTTGAGGGTTCGGTGCGGAATTTTGACCGAGAAACTCCGTAGGCTCATCTGCCGCGATTTCAAAGTGCCGCGGATACTCAACTCCAAGCAGCGAGTATCGGCTCACGGTTGCAACCGACCGGGTCTGATGCTCCCATTTCGTCTTGACGTTGAATCGGGCGCTGCGCTTGGAAGCATCTGTAGCATTTGCTACACCTTGCGCAAAATCCTGAAGGGCAGCTACATCAATACCGTTCAATTTGGTGCTCATTTGGATAATCCTCCTTACTAAATGCGCCATCGCGCACGGAATAGTTTCAGCAAGTTTGCAACTGGGTTCATCGCTACAGCTGGGTCCAGGTGTTGCTTGCAGTCTGACGCCACGGCGGGCTAAGTTGTGCACCCATTGATGCCACAACTCGCCGTGGCCACATCATCGGCTGGCTCCGCCACGTCAATCGCCGCTTCTATCAGAGCCTTTTCAAATACGGCGACTTCACGCGCCCCTGATAAATGAAACTTGTTGTTAAATACGAATAAAGGCACACCGTTCGCAATCCGATTCGCCATCAGTTCATCTTTAGCGATTTCTGACGCAATTTCGGAAAAGTCGAAATCAAACGAAGTCTCCGAAAGGCCTATCTCTCGTGTGAGGGAGGCAAGCACATTTCTGTCGAAAATATCGACTCCGTCGGTGGTAGCGGCCTGGTAGATGCGCTCAATGATTCGCAGTCGGTCTTCTGGTGCTCGAATACTCTTGACGAGCGCGTGGGCGTCGCTCGTATCGCCAAAACGCATGGTGTTGAAGTTGTACGTCAAGCCCTCCGCAGCCCCGTTCTCCGCGACTGCAACCATCATCTGCTCAGCTGCAGCCACGTTGCCGAATTTCCGGTGGAGCACCACCTTGAAATCCACGGGCGCAACGTCCTTTGCTAGGCGGTACGCCCTTGGGGTAACGATTACTTCAAGCTGTCCCGTCAACCCAAACACTGCTTTTTCGAATCGCCGCTTGGCGATCCAGCACCACGGACAGACGAAATCCGACCAAAGCTCTACGTTGACCTGCTTCATGACTCCATTCCTGCAAATGAAAAGTCCGTCCAAATGGTCGAACTGCCGCCTGACATCAAAAACAACCAATTAGTTGGTAGTTTTCCAGACCCAAAAATTGGAACCATGCCGGCGTCGACGATGGTCCCGAAAAATCAGCTGAAACTACGTTCGCCAATTGGCGTAGGTTGCTAGCTACGCCTCTTCAATAATCAGCCGAATGATGCTGCGGTCGAGAGTTTCGCCGTCTCGCATCGCCCAGCTAATGAAGCTGGCTCCCTCCAACAGACTCAGTAGCTGAAACGCCTTTTGCCTGGTTCCCGGGCCAGCTTGAATCTCTCCGGCCTTTACACCACCGTCAAGAACCTTGGTCAGCCAGGTCAACTGCATATCGAAAAACAGCTGCGTGAGCTTTTGCAATCCCGAAGGAAGTACGGTCATCTCGGCGGCCAGCGCCCCACAAAGGGGCAGTAGCCCGCCTTCGCTGCTAGCACGAAATACCGAAAAGAACGCCTCTAGGCGCCGCACTGCGTCAGCATGTTCGCGCTCAATACGCTCAAACTCACCACGTACTTTCGCGACATAAGCCTCGACAATAGCCACCCCCAAGTCTTCCTTCGTGGGGAAGTGGTGATGTATGCTGGCTTTTTTGATCCCGACCGTTTCGGCAAGATCTGCGTAGCTAAACGCAGCGTAGCCCTTGGTGCGCATCAGACCCTCCGCCGCACGCACCAATGCCTCCCGTGTTCCAACTGCCATACGTCCTCTTCTGTCTACGCTCGGCTAAAGTGACCATTCTAGCCGTTGTCGAGATTTACTTCCCCAGCTTACGACTCGCCATCACGCCACCGTCCACGTCCCAAACCGCGCCAGTCACCCACGAAGTCTTATCCGAGAGGAGAAAGACGATGGTTTCCGCGACATCACGCGGAGTCCCGTTACGACCAAGCGGATGGAAGCTATTGAAGTCGTTCAAAGCACCATCCAGCTGTTCCCCAGGAATGAATCGCTCGAAAATCCGGGTTTCCACGATGGCGGGGCTGACAGAATTGACGCGGATGCCGTGTTCCGCCAGTTCTGCTGCCGCATGGATTGTCAGCGCATCCAGTCCGATTTTTGCCATGGAATAAGCCGAAGCCGGAACAGTTTCAATGGCCTGCCTTGCTGCGACCGCCGTGACGTTGACAATAGATCCCGGTTTCTTCTGAGCGACCAACGACTGAGCGACCTGTTTGGTAATAAAAAATACGGCGCGATTCAAGCCAAGGAAGTTGTCGTAATCGTCTGGAGCGTGCTCAAGAAACGCTTTGGGGTAGTAGATCCCAGCGGAGTTCACCTGAAGATCGATGTCACCATGAACGCTCGCGAGTGTGGAGATAAGCGATTGCACGCTCTCAAAGTTTGACAAATCAGCCGTGAGGGCAAACGCCTTCTCGTCGCCAGCGATCGCGGCTAGTTGCCTGCGAGCAGTTTCCGCCTTTTCGGCTTTGCTACCAACGACGACGACAGCCCCACCCTGTTGTGCAACCATCTGAGCCGTCTCGAGTCCAATACCGCTCGTTCCGCCAACAACCAAGAGTTTCCGACCCTCAAATTGCTTTGCTTGTGCTTGCATGGTCCGCCTCATTTAAAAAGTGACACATCGAAACATACCAACTAGTTGGATGAAATCCTAGGCGCAACGAGACCTCCTGTCAAGCACGTTCGCCGCCCCTCCAAAAATGGGCAACATGGAATTCCCGGGAAGCGCGGCTCGGATCTTAAGAAAGCACTGGCCGCGCTTCATGCAGCCGACGTCCGCGCACATACTGCCTTGCCCGCCGCTTGGCGCCTCTGATGCGCCTACATGCACGGAAGATGCCTCGTCAATACGAATGACTCGCCTGAATCTTCGGAACCGGTCAGCCCGCGCCGGCGCACCCTATCAGGTGCGCCTTTATCTCCACGTGGCCGTCGTTCGCCCCAATCTTAAGTTAGTGGGCTTGGCGACAACTCGGCATAATCGAAGCCGCTCCGGTTAAGCGTTATTGAAGTTGTCGTGGTCGCCCGGGTGAGCAGCGATGTAGCCGCCCCGCTGGGCGCCTCCCTCGTGCGGGCCGACGAACTCGACGACAGAAGCGTACTGACAACCCAGCGTGACCGTTCGGAAGCTGCTCGACAGACCGACGGAGGCTTTACGGCCGGAGCAGGCGATCCAGCTTTTAACCATCACGAGCCGCCCTTAGTTCCTTCCAGTAACTGGCCGCATTCACTTCGTAGCTGGACACACGCAGCGAGGCAAAAAACGCGGGCTTCTTGTAGCCGAGCTGCCGATTATCGACCGCGGTTCGCATCTTGTCGGGATAAGTCTCGGAACTAGCCGAAGCATGTCCCCGAACGAACATCTCAACCACGCGCCGCCTTTATGTGCGTATTAGCGTGGCCAACCGAGGGCCTACTCCCCGCCTCAGATCAAACCGGCTATCATTTGCGCAACACAACCAGTGGAGGAAAACATGGCGACTTACAAAGAACTGAAAGCCCAAATGGACGCTTTGGCTGAGAAGACCGAATCCGCTCGCCTTGCGGAGTTCCAAGCCGTTGTCGACGACATCCGCGCCAAGGTCGCAGAGTACGGCATTACCGAGAAGGACATCTTCGGTGCTCGTCGCGGCCGAGCGGGAACAAAAAAGGCAGCGGCTCCGGTGGAGGCGAAGTATCGCGATCCGAAGACCGGCGCGACTTGGTCGGGCCGCGGTCGCGCGCCGGCGTGGATCAAGGACGCAAAGAATCGCAACCGATTCCTCGTTCAAAAGTGATCTCGCCGTCAACAAGCTGGGACACGAAGTGCTAATACCACGGGCGGCGTAAAGATTTATTACCAAGTGCCGTTATGTCCGTATGTCAGGTCACTGATATTTCCAAGGACATTACGAATGCAATTGAATAAAGTGGTGCTGGTCCCCGCGCTGATCGCTGTCGCGATCATGTCGGGATGTGGTGAGAAGCACGACAGTAACGAACCGAATTCGGCGGCAGAGTCGTCGGCTCAGCCAACGCCGAGCCAGGCAGCATCCGAGACGCTCTCGGCCAGCGGATCAGTCAGCCAGGCGCAGCAGACAAGCGTTCAACAATCTGCAGTACCTTCGGCACCGACACCGGACGCCGAAGGAGTAGTGCGCGCGCATTTCGACGAGTTGTTTGCTGTCGACGCCAATGGAAACCTCACCCCGAAGGTTCCGATTGACGTCAACGGCACTCAAATGACACCGGGAGTCACGTTTGGCGGTGGCGTTCAGTTTGGCGGCTTCGCCTTCAGTCAAGCAGTTGGTCATGATTTCGGTGTTCGCCGACTGCAGAACGGTTTCGTACAGATCGTGAAGTTGTATAACTAATCGCCAAGAGCTGGACTTCTGGACATCCAGAAAGTCCAGCATGTTTCCCACATCGACAAGCAACTCCGTTGCCCATTGTTGTCCGTGGCCGACCAGATTCGTCGAGGTAGTCGGGGCTGCAAGTCCACGTCTGCGGACCACATCGATACGCCGCGTCAGCAATGTTTGGGAATCCGTCTACCTCGTCTGCAGGCCCTGGAGTCCGCGACGATCAGTCACCTCATTGCGGCTTGCGCACTATCTATCGCACGTGGCAATTATCGCCAGTTCCAGCGAGTAGTTGCGAGGTGACGTCGGAGTACGACTTCACGTTGTTCAGCGCGCACCACCGCTTCCACACATACTCCGCATCGAGCGACCAGCCATCCTGGCCGACCAGTTGATAAACCCGACCCGATAGCGTTTGACCCCGCAAGGTGCCGCGGTCGAAAACAGTAATCGCGGAACTGACGCGGCCCGTGAAACCGAGCGCATCGGCACCGACGAAATGTCGGGTCCCCGCGTCTATCTCGAGGATGCGCCAACTCGATAGCGTGACGTCAGGCGCTTCGTCCGAGGGCGGCAGTCTCCAGATTGGCATGACAGTCTCCCGTGCTCGTTGAGCTTTCGGCGTACAAAAGTACAATTGAGCAATCCGTGAGCCGAAGAGTCCGGCGCCGCACCGGCCTCTTCACCGGTCGGGCTTCGGGCGCATCGCCGGCATTTCCCAGCACGTCGGATACATGGCGCACGTCAGCTCGATGTCTGCCAACGACGGATAGTGGCGTAGCAGGTTTTCGGCGGCCAAGACTACGTCTCGTGGTACGGCGTTGACTGATGGCTTCGATAGCGCCATCAGAAACGCGCGAGTCCTAAGCACCGCGGCCGTACGCTCGCTCGGCGTCGTCATTGCTCTGCCCCCCCTAGGCGACTCCGCTCAATCGCCGGACTCGATTGACCCGCAATCCAAAACCGTTACCAATATACGGTTTCATTCTAGCCACTGACCCGTGATTGGCAAGGCGACTTCGGCGGGAGACCACTACGCCGATGTAGGGGGGACACCCTGCATCGCAGCCGAAACGAGGGCGCGAGAATCAACATACGCGTCCATGCTTTGGCTTCTGAGCACGGCCATACACTGAAGAAAGAACGTCAGCGAGAAGTCTCCGGCCGACAGATGCGAGATCATCGTCTTCACCGTGGTGCTCACCCCTACAACTGCAAGGCGGTGCAGCAATTCGTTTGGCGTGACCCACGGTTGCTTAGCCAACTCTGCCGCTAGAACGGCCTGCGCACGGGCCTCCCAGGTACCTTGCGATGCTAGCGCCTCAGCCCATAAGGTTGGAGGATGTGCCCCTGTTGCATGAATGATCTGAAGGAGCAAAGTGAACTTGACGGAGCCACGCGCGACACGCGCGATTAGCGGGCGCTCGTCTTCGTGGACGTCGATCGCAGCCAGCGCTTCGATTAGTTCTCCGTAGCTGCAATCCTCTCGAGCTAGCGCGACCCGGATTACACGGGAAGCCAAACCAGCCCAGGACATATCCGTCTCGCCGCTCACGGAACTCTTGATATTTGAAGGTTTCCGACTAAATTGAACTGTGACGAAAGCCTCACTTTCGATCACTTCGCGGAACGCGGGAAGGACAACCCATCTCCGCAGCGGCGTACTGCTCTGTCACCGCGACGTCCCCACAAAAATCAGAATACTACAAGGCCAGCCGCACAACTTCAGGTGGCAGCCGCAACAAAGCACAGCATCGCCACAGAAACGCGGTATACGCCGCCGATTAAGCACCAACAGGCCGACAAGCGAACAGATGCTTGACGGCCGCAGCAATGACATGGCAGTATCGGATCCCCCCGCGCAAATTGGGGTCTGGTAGACAATATTCTATTTTAAGTTATACGTACCCGTCAACTGGCGGGATGCGGCTTGCTCCGCCCCATCAATCGAGAGAGAACACTAGCCTTACGATTACCTGAGCGAATTCACAGAAAAAACGCCCAAGGACGGCAATCCTTGGGCGCTTATTCGGTGCGCCCCCGTAGAGGCCCACCTGTGCTACCTACACGCGCGCAGGATGCCATAGACCGGGAGGCGCTGTCAAGACACGTCTGTACGAAAACGATTTATGGCAAGAAATCCCGAACCGTCCTGTTATCTCTGCCTTTTCGCGCAGCAGCTAACGCACGATTTACGTAGGCCTCCTTTTGCGCGCGCAGACGTAGGCGCCCCCCTGCCAGCGACCTCACCGCGAGCGCGTGCCGCTATATCCGGCACACGCTTGAGCGGGGTTGCGATCGCTGCCCTCCGTCGGCTCCATGCAAACCGACTCGCTCTTCCCGCGTGCCCGCGTGGCATCTCAGAATGCCCGGCCGCTCGTTCACAAGCGCGTCGTGCTCGAGGAGACGAAAAATGAATCACAACCTCACAACGCGCGCCTCCGAACCGGTGCTTCGTGAGGATGCACTGCCGGACGACGAGAATCCGCTTCTTGCAAACCTGCCTCCGGTCCCTTCCATACAAGAAGCGTTGCATATGGTCGCCGAGAACTACCTCGAGCACGATGTGACCGGGCTTTCTGACGCGGAGATTGTGATCCGACAATCGAAGCATGCGATCGTGCCTAACTCGCAGTTTGCGCGCGTGCTCGTCCATGTGATTGCACAAGCTCGCGATTCTTATCGCGACAGGGACCTCCGCAAATTCGACTACCGGCGCCATGTCCTTACCACGAACAATTTTCTCCATCATCGGCCGAGCGCACGGGCACATTACAAAATCATTCCGAGCTGCGCCGGCATCGCGCCTCGCGCCAAAGCCCGGGGGATGGTAGTCGCCGTGCCTGCATATATGGGGCGGACTGTACTTTGCGAAGCAATCCAATCGTTCCTCCAGCGCGAACTGGTTTCTGCTCGTGTAACCGTGGGCGAGGGGCTAGCCGAATATCCGCAGCTCCGAGTGTTACGTGTGCCTTGGCCCATCAAAGGCGATCCAGGCGGACTGATTACGAATTTCATAAGTGCAATCGACTCGGCTCTGAACACAGACTATTTGAATTCGACACGATTCCCTTGGTTTCGGGAACGCGATGGCATTCCGGCCATCTGCTCGCTGGGCACTGCCGTTCACCTGGGTTTGCTGATCGTAGACCGCATAAACGTCGAGAATGTGACGTCTTCGGCCGCTGACCATACTTGGAATGTGATCGCGCAGTTTACGCGGACGACGGGCATACCCGTCATATGCCTCCCCACGCCGGGAGCGGCGGCGCTGTCGCTTGCAAGACTATCCGGATCATTGAGCGACCTGACCTCAGCCGGTGTCCTCGAGATTTCGCCACCGCTGAATGCTCGAAATTCACATTGGATTGCAATATGCGAAACTCAGTTCGCTGCGACCATGGGCGTTGCCGGCATAGGAGAGATGCCCGCATGGTTACCCGAGGACGCCTACGCGTTGACACAAGGCTATCCAGGCCTTCTGGCCAAGGTACTAACCGGCATCGCTCAACATCTTCTCATCATGAAAGTCACGAGCTTCGACAGAAAGCTCTTCGACAAATATGGTAAGTCGTCTCTCGTAATGGATCAGCCTCACATTGACGCAATCCGTAGTATCCGCGAGCGGCCGAGCAAGTTCCGGCCGTCCAGTCTCATGCGCCATGGCGACTGGTTGTCGTTCGAAGAACTTTTTTCAACTCATCTCATGCCGGAGCCGTTGTGACGAGGAGGCCATCATGTTTCGAACTCTTTACGCAGCCATGCCATACGAGACTCCGTTTAGTCTGATGACAGCGCTCGCTAGTACCACAAGAGATTTGAAAGTCCGTACTGTCGACCGCCAACTTGTTCGTGACGGCCCGAAGCTACTTCAAACGTGCCCGTGCCGCCTTTCTCGATTCTGTGCACTCACCGACTCTTTCTATGGGGGACCTCGACAAGTGCTGACGGAGCGAACGCTCTATCCGCTCTATCTTGGGTGCATGTCGGCCGCTATGGCCAGCCGGATGGAAGCTCAGGTTTGCGACGGGGTCAAGAGCCGCGCGTGTGGTCCAACGCTGCCGGTTCACCTGCATTCGACTAACCGCTATGGAGTCGAATGTCCGGATTGCAGCGAATATACAGAGTCCTCCGTCGGCAGGCGCTGCTCGCTTTCGTTTCAATGCATTCCCCTACAAACTCGCTGCCCGATACACGGCTGTCGCTATAAATTGGCAGACGCATGCAGTTGGTACGAATTCAACATGTTTGCGCCTCCGGATACGTGCCGGCTAAGAAACAGCGTTCGCTTGAGTGAAATGATGCTTACGTTCCTGTCCTCTACCTCGAGCCAATGCCAACTCGCCACGACGATATCAATGCTCCGCGAACGCGGGTACATGTCCGAAAATAATAGAGTGAAGAGATCGGCTTTAGCACGTGACTTCGCGGCCGTCTTTTCGTCGGGCTTCGAGGATATTCGACTGAACATGTGGTTCAGTTCGAACTGCATGATCACACACGTACTCAAATGCGTCACCCACTCCGAACTGTGCGCACATCCGATCGAGATTGCGCTCTTACGGCTCGCACTGTCCGAAATTGAGTATGCGCTACCACGACGCGCAAAAGGTCACCGCTCCCGTTTAGTCCGGCGTCAACTATCTCATTGATTTAGCTTTAGCGCACCATGTGCGCCCGCCACATTTTTATACCCCTCGTCACATTATTTGCGACTAGCCGTAATATTACCTCTCGACTTATGAAAGCCCCTATCCTCTTGAAGCATGGACTATTATCCATATCCTCGATTTGCAGAGGCGAGGTATTTACAGCCTACCTACTAAAACATCCTCACCATCCAATTCTGTCAAAACGATCACAAATTTATAAAAAATGCGACTCAGCGTGGCTGCTACCCGCCGGGATCAGAAATTATGTCGATTATTTGTCCGCCTATGTTGGCTCCCTTGATAATGTGCTCGACAACAATACCCTGGCACTTGGATTTTCTCGCTTCCTATCACGCGAGGATGGCCAAACAGTCCGTCGCTACCACACTGGCGAAATAGAGTCGAGAATTTCATCGATTGTCGGTTTAACCAAATGCGGTCGCACCGGTCGCAATTGGAGCCCCGGGATCTGCCTTGAATGTCTAAACGAAGACATCTGCGCCACCGGCGAGGTTTTCTGGCGACGAGATTTCTTGCTAAATAACGTTCGGTGGTGTGCCCGTCACCAGACGCCCATTCATAATTTTTGTGATTCCTGCCTCTATATCACACAGCGAAAGCTATTTTATGCGCCGGCCGACAGGTGCGTGTGCGGGCATCCTTTGAATACTCGCACACGAGTCAGCAATTTCGAAGAACTAGAACTCGAACTGTCACGAGGATGGACGAAAATGCTCGACCCGACATTTGCTCCGCATCTTCGCGGACCGGAAATAGCCGCTTTAACTCGCGATACAGCCACAGAGTTGGGTTTTGCCAAGAATTGCCGTGTCAAATGGAAACACTTCAGGACGTTTCTCGGACAACCAAAGCTCAAAGCATTCGGAGAAAGTATTAGCTTTAAAAGCTACGCCGAATATAACTGGAAGGCAATTAGCGGCGAAAGATCTATCCGCGATCCATTTCATGCACTATTTTTACTCATAGCGATGCTCGGAAGCTGGGACGCCGTCGAAGACGCAATTAAGTCCCGACCTCAACATCCGCACGCCTTACCCGAGTCACAACCGAGAGCACATTCGACTATTTTGAGAAAAACGGATCCTTCGACACAGGAAAGAACCAAAGCACTGTCAATTGCCCTCCTACCAGAAACAAGCCGACTTTACAGCCGATTACGCGACGAAAATCCAGAACTTAACCACTCGTCTATCAAGCGACTCCTCCCAACCTTACATGCTAGGGCGATCAATCGCGACGCACTTCGGGCCCATGGAGTCGCTATTAAGCCAACCATTTGGGAAAAGGAAGACACAGCGGCAAAGGATGCCGAAGCGGCTGCATATATTGAACGACGGTGGCACGAATTGACTACGGCAGGAACTACGAGGCGATTGACAAAACATCTTCTACTCTGGGGTAGCCCTTTCGGACAAATCTTGCAGCGTCCAGCAACGCTGACGCGCCTTCCTCTCATGAGCGCTGCCCTCAGGAAGTACACCGAGACATCTGCGATGCGTTATCGACGGTTATTGCGTATGGAGATACTTTCCGGAAACTTCCCTCGAGTTGCTCCGAAGGACGTCGATTCAATCGATGGGTTGAGCGATAAAAAAATCGAGTCCATTATGCGCCGCCACCAATATCTGAAGACGAAAAAGAAATGAATATTCTCACTTTACCCGCGCCATTTGTGACGCCACGGCATATCGTCCTCCCGCATCGCGACCCGTTCGGTGTGCCGCATGGCAGGCACTACGCTCCTCTGCGCGAAGCCGCCGACATTAGTCTCGCCACGCGAGCATCCTTCGGCAGCATCAAGGTCCGCCGTGCGCATGAAGCGTTGTCGCTCAACGAACTGCGTGCCATGTTGGCCTTCAACTTTAACCCATACGTGGTCGACATCCGAGACCAATATCCCGTCTACGATCAGGAGGATTACAACCGCGCCAAACGAAATGGCATGCGGATGCCAATTAATAGTGTTATGACCTACGACATTGTTTTGACAATTGTGCTTCCTCCAGATTACCGGCTGCATTACCACGGCATATCCATTAAGGACGCTAACGACGACCTAACACAAGCGGACTGGAATCGTCAGAAGCGAGAGCACGACATATTCCGCGTACGTGGTTGGACGTGGGAACTGTTACGAGGTGATCAGTTCACAAAGCGTGCATACGGCAACCATTCACTCATGAAGGCCTGGATCGCAAACGTCGATGTATGGAATCACTATGAGGAAGCAGCGATGCTTGCGACTCGGCTCAAAACGCGATCCCAACGCGGAACCCTCGATGACATATTGAACCGGCACGCCAGACACATGGGAATCAGCTGCAATCACGCATTCGAACTATTTTCAGCGGCAGTCTCCTTCGGGTTTATTTACATCGACCATAGCGCAGAACTTCGCGTAGATAAGCCGCTACACCTTGAAAGGTTTGCGTCATGAGTAACCCTTCTGCCCCGAAAGATATCGGGCCGATCATCGGAGACGACTCGCTGATCGCGCGTTTGCGCGAGTTGCACGACTTAGAATGGCCTGCGGGCCTGCGTCGCTTCACTCCATTCAAATTGGCCGGCAATGACGAAGGAACAGCCTATCGTGCGGTTGCGTGGGATGGGTCCTCTCGCGTTCTCTATGTTCAAGTCATAGCGATTGGCAAACCTCCCCCCGCTTGCGGGTTGCCGCGTCCCATCGCCTTTGAGACAAATGACGATATGAAGGCATGGTGCTCCCGAGTCATCCCAATATACGATCGTCTCCGCCCATCGTATATGGACGCGCCGTGGAACGAGGTACGGAGTAGCGCGTTTAACGGGTTCGCGAGGCGCATGATGCTGATCAACGCCCTAGTCATGGTCGACACGACCGGCAGGGGCCTAGAATCGGACTACGTCGTGAACGACTACGTGTTCTTCGACTCGCAGTTCCGTAATGAGCGCATCCGGCAAATCAAGGAAGCAGTCGGCGGTGGCCCGGGATTTAGGGCAGCCACCGACAAATTGTTGACAAAATTCATCTGGTATGGCGGCGACCAACGCGCGATGCTGGCTCGAACGGCGGATTGTGGTGGTCCGGACAAGCCACGACTGAAGCCCGCTATCAAGCCTGGACCACTATCGACCAGGGAACAATTGGCCAAAGCACGTGCGATTTCACGAGGCAAACCCTTCGTCAGGAAAGCCAAGCGGACCGATCAAGAACGGAAGTCCAAGATGGTTGAAGCGGTAACCATTGACTGGGCTGGCAAGCAACGTGGTTTAGCATCCGCGCACCGTCGAATGATCAAGCGGCATTTCCTAGAGTGTCGAGCCGATGATAGACCAAGTTACGGCACGCTCTATTACCATCTCGACAAATGGATCGCGCCGGAGAATGATTCGGTTGCCGACCGCTATGGTCCAAGAGCAACGGAACAATACATCGCCCCACGACCAGGTACCTCGAGCGAAATGACACAAGGCGCCATCGAGATATTGGACGCCGACGGCATGGTTCCCAAGATACCGATCGGCGGAGTGGTCGGTGGCAAACTTGAGCCGATGGAGATCTGCGTCATCCTATCCGTATCTCGCCTCTCAGGTGGCGTATGGGGTTACGAAATCTTGCTGTCGCGAGAGCGCGCTGCTGGTTACCGTCAATGCCTCGTCTGGTCACTGCTCTCGATGGCAGACCGCGCAGAGGCACTCGGCTTGGAACCATTACCCGGACTTTTGCACGGCAACTTTGATGGTTTATTTGTTGATAATGGTCCCGGCAAAGGCAAGCAAGTGCGTATACCCGTAACCGAGTCACTTGATGTCAGCATGTTCAATCCTGGACCCGGCAAACCAGAATACCGAGGTGTCGGTGAGCGCTTGAACGAAATAATCATCGAGCAACTTGCTGACGAAACCGATCAAGGCTACACCCGAAGAAACAGCGTTTTGGAACGTGTCAAACGTCGTGAGCGATCCCGTCAATCCCCCATGCCGTTAGATGATTTCGAGAGAGCTCTGCTAAAAGCCATCGACACCATCAACCTCACGGCTGATCGGTCTCATCTGCGCACGAAAGAGATGGCGCAACTAGGTGTCGGCATAACTCCAGTTGAGCTCCACGAGTATTATCAAGAGCTTCGTCGTGGTCAGGCTGCTCGAGTGTGGAGCCCCGAAGAGGTATTCGATGCCTTCCTTCCATGGCATGAAGCGACCTGCGTGCGAGGCCGCGTTCGATACAAGAACGCACGCTATAGCTCTCCCGAGCTAGTGGAAATTGCGACTGCTCACGCCAGGCATCCGATAAAAAGGCGTCTGACGGTCGAAATCAAGCGCACCGTCCAGATCTCTCGAACACTCCTTTGTAGGGGTCCGGACAAAAGGGTCTTTGAAATCGAGATGATTGACGAGGATAAGCGACGTTTCGGCGAAGGAAGTTGGATACAGCTTGAGGCTGCTACTCGCGATGAAAATATTCTCAGAAATGACCTTCAAATGGCACGGGCGAAGCATTCCGGCCGGCTGAAAACCACGCAACAGGAACGAATCGACGCAATCGAGCGCGGTCGCGGCAACAGTTACGCAGGCGCTGTAGGTGCAAGCAAGGCGCAAGCGAGGAAAGGTGGCGCGGCAACTCGTGCGCACGCACTGGACGAAGTACAGCGGATGGCATACAAAGTGTCACCGACCACTTCGATAACGACGTCGCCGTCACACCTCGAGCGGTTTACCGCCGATGAAAGCGACGACGATCCATTAGCTGCTGCCGCTCGGCAAATAGAGGAAGCTTACCTCGGCACTAAGTAAACGCCGGGCCCGTTGCCGTGGCGGCGGGGCTCATGCTTGGAATTCCAACGAAGGAAACATATTGATGCACGCCTCCGTTGGACGTACTTGCGTGGTCCGTATCCACATCTAATAAAAAGTTCGGTTTGACTTCATCGCTCGCTCTGCCCCGGGATATCAGGGCGCGACCGTGTGCGCTCATTGATTGGTGAAACCATTGCTGCATGAGCGTCTCAAGCCCGTATCCAGATCAAATTGAAAAAGCGTATCCGCATCTAATCGAAGATGACACGGACGCCCGTCGCTCGACGCGATCGGCTCACAGCCGGTTGATTTTTGAGACGAACGGTCTATTATTCGCGCATGGACGTTCGAACTGATCCGCCTCGCCGTCGCGGCAGGCCACCCAAGCAGCACGAAGACCTCGTCGCGACGCGTGACATGCTGTTGCGCACCGGGCTGGAGGTGCTCACCGAGAAGGGCTTTTCCGCCACCGGGCTCGACGAGATCCTCGGGCGCGCCGGTGTGCCGAAGGGCTCGTTCTATCACTACTTCGACAGCAAGGAAGCCTTCGGCCTCGAGCTGATCGACCGCTACGCCGAGTTCTTCGCGCGCAAGCTGGACCGCCATTTCAGCCAAACGGAACGCTCGCCGCTGGCGCGCGTGCGCGCGTTCGTCGACGATGCGCGCGACGGCATGGCCCGCTACGCATACAGCCGCGGCTGCCTGATCGGCAACCTCGGACAGGAAATGGGCGCGCTGCCCGAGAGTTTCCGCGCGCGTCTGCGCGCGACGTTCGAAGACTGGCAGCGCCGGCTGGCCAAGTGCCTGGTCGCTGCGCAGCAGGCCGGCGAGTTGGCGGTCTCGGCCGATCCTGCCGAACTGGCCGCGTTCTTCTGGATCGGCTGGGAAGGCGCCGTGTTGCGCGCGAAGCTCGAACGCAGCGACGCGCCGCTCGTGCTGTTCGCGCAGTTTTTCTTCAATGGATTGCCTCGCCGCTGAGTTTTTTTACCATTAACTAGACGATCGGTCTAGAAAGGAGGACGGATGTTCCAGGGCATCGTGATCGACAAGAACGAAACCGGCCAGCACGCGCGGCTGCAAACACTGGACGACGCGCAGCTGCCTGCGGGCAACGTGACGATCCGGGTGGGCTATTCGACGCTGAACTACAAGGACGGGCTCGCGATCACCGGCAAGAGCCCGGTGGTTCGCAAGTTCCCGATGGTGCCGGGCATCGATCTGGTCGGCGAAGTCGAGGACAGCACGCATCCGGATTACCGCACCGGCGACCGGGTCGTGCTCAACGGCTGGGGCGTCGGCGAAACGCACTGGGGCGGCCTGGCCCAGAAGGCGCGCGTCGACGGCGACTGGCTGGTGCCACTACCGTCCGCGTTTTCCCCGCAACAGGCGATGGCCATCGGCACGGCCGGCTACACCGCGATGCTGTGCGTGATGGCGCTGGAACGGCATGGCGTGCGCCCCGATGACGGTGAGATCGTCGTGACCGGCGCGGCGGGCGGCGTCGGCAGCGTCGCCACCGCCCTCCTCGCGCAGCTCGGGTATCGCGTCGTCGCCGTGACCGGCCGCCCGGCCGATGCCGACTACCTGCGGCAGCTCGGCGCGGCGGACATCCTCGACCGGTCGCAATTCAGCGCGCCCGGCAAACCGCTGGGCAAGGAACGATGGGCCGGCGCGGCCGACGTCGCGGGCAGCCACGTGCTCGCCAACGTGTGCGCGACGACGCGCTATCGCGGCGTCGTGACGGCCTGCGGGCTGGCCGCGGGCATGGATTTCCCCGCCACCGTCGCACCGTTCATCCTGCGCGGCGTGACGCTCGTCGGCATCGACAGCGTGATGTGCCCGCGCGCCGAGCGTCTGGAGGCATGGCGTCGGCTCGCGTCCGATCTCGATGTGGAGAAACTGGGTACCATCAGCCATCAGGTCGGCCTCGCGAGCGTCATCCCGCTTGCCGAGGAACTGATCGGCGGCAAGGTGCGCGGCCGCATCGTCGTGGACGTCAACGCGTGACGCCCGCAACGGCAACGCATCGATTCGATTCAGGCCGGTGGCTCGTGCATCGAGACCGCTCGCGCCACGTCATTCAGGAGACCCCATGACCGCTGCAGACAACGCTCCCATCAGCCGCTTCCCGGTGCCGGCGCTTGAAGACCTGCCCGACGACATCCGCGCACGCATCGCGGCCGTCCAGGAAAAGTCGGGCTTCATCCCGAACGTGTTCCTCACGCTCGCGTATCGCCCGGACGAGTTTCGCGCGTTCATGGCGTACCACGACGCGCTGATGGACAAGCCGGGCAACCTCAGCAAGGCCGAACGGGAAATGATCGTCGTGGCCACCAGCAGCGTGAACCAGTGTCAGTACTGCGTCATCGCGCACGGCGCGATCCTGCGCATTCGCGCGAAGCATCCGCTGATCGCCGACCAGGTCGCGACCAACTACCGCAAGGCCGACATCACCGCCCGGCAGAAAGCGATGCTGGACTTCGCGATGAAGGTTTCGCAGACCGCGCACCAGGTGGGCGAAGCGGACTTCGACACGCTGAAGTCGCATGGCTTCACCGAAGACGACGTCTGGGACATCGCGGCGATCTCGGCGTTCTTCGGGATGTCGAATCGCCTCGCGAACGTGACGAACATGCGACCCAACGCGGAGTTCTACGCACTGGGCCGCTGAGCGCACCGGCAACGGCGATCGTTACGGAAGACCTGGCGCGCATGCGCCCGGTCTTCTGCGGGTCGCCGCGCACACCGGCGGCGGCAACCGGCGCGGCGCGGCGCTCACACGCGCGCACAACGCCGCAGTTCCCGCGCTTACCCGATCTCCTGCTGCGCCTTCAGCCCGTCGGGCAGCTTCGCGTCCGGGAACATCGTGGACAGCGTCGTATCGCGCCACCGCGCCGCCTCCTCCGCGCGCTCCGTTTCCGCCTGCTGGCACACGAACAGCGCATCGCCGCCAAGCAGCAAGCGCATCGGCACGTCGTCGCGACGCGACAACTCGACGATCAGCGCCGCGATCCGCACCGGATCGCCGACCTCGTGGCCGCCGTATGCGCCGAGCAATTCGAGCATCGCCCCGACCGACGGCTGATAGTCGGGCAGCAGGCCATCGACCGCGCGCCTCGCCTCCGCGGCCCATTCGGTCCGCATGCCGCCCGGCTCGAGCGTGCAGACGCGCACGCCGAACGGCGCGACTTCCTTCGACAGCACGTCGCTGAAACCGCCGACCGCCCACTTCGCGGCCTGATACGCGGACAGGCCGGCCATCGACGTGCGCCCGCCGACCGACGACACCTGGAAGATGTGGCCCGCGCGCTGCGCGCGCATCGTCGGCAGCACCGCGCGCGTCAGGTTGACCACGCCGAACAGGTTCGTTTCGATCTGGTCGCGGAAATCGTCGGCGCCCATCTGCTCGAACGGCGCCGTATGACCGTAGCCCGCGTTGTTCACCAGCACGTCGATCCGGCCGAACGCGTCGCGGGCAGCCGCCACCGCATGCGCGGCCGCCGCTGCGTCGGTCACGTCGAGCTCCATCGGCAGCAAGCGGTCGCCGTACCGTTCTTCCAGATCCGCGAGCCGCGCGGGATCGCGCGCCCCGGCCACCAGACGATCGCCCGCCGCCAGCACCGCTTCCGCGATCGAACGCCCCAGGCCGCGTGCGGCCCCCGTTACCAACCAGACTTTCGACATTTTCCACTCCTCGACCAAATTGAAACCACAAAAATGAATGATTACTCACTCATTAATATGGGCGATGCAGCGATCGTTTTCACCGTGCGTCGCCCTGCCTGAAACCGCCTTCCATCCGTGCGGCAACGCCCGAACCTGATGCGCCGCCGATCCCCCGTGTTCAGCTTTCCGTTACGCCGACCGCCCGCTCACACCGCGTGCAACACGGCCCACAGCGCGCGAAACCCGGCATCCCGGTACCCATCGGCCAGCGCCGGCTCGCGCGTGATCGACTCCATCGCCGTTTCCGCGATCGACGTGAACAGCGCGGCGCAGAACGCATGTGCGTCGTCGTCCTTCAACCCGTCCGACGCGCTGACTTGTGCGCGCAGCAACGCGCTGATCGCGCCGAAGCCTTCGGCGCCGGCCTCGCGATGCGTGTCGTCGATGCGGCCGCTCACCCGGAGCTGCTGCAATGCGTGCCGCCCCTCCGGATGCGCGACGCCCCACGACACATAGCCGTTCCACGCATGCCGCATCGCCTGTTCGGCCGGCGCGTGCTCCGGAAACCCGGTCATCATCGCCTCGCGCATGTCGGCCTTCAGGCTCAGGTACAGCGCGTTCAGCAACGCATCCTTGGTCTCGAAATAGGTGAACACCGTGCCTTCCGCGACGCCGGCGAGCCGCGCGATGCGCGCGGTGGTCGCGCTCGCGCCGTCCTCCGCGAGCGCGCGGGCGGCCGCGGCGAGGATGGCGTCGTGCTTGTCGGGACTGCGCGGTCGGGCCACGTTCGATTCCTTTAATGAGTGAGCGCTCAATCATAATCAAGCCAACCGATGCATTGCAAGCCCTGTTACATACGGACGAACCCATCCACAATCGATCAAAAGCGTGCACTATTAGCGTTTTCACGTACTGACGCGCCAACGCACCGGCCGTCCGGCGCTTCGACGTTCGTTCCACGCTCACACCGCATCAGACCGCGAACCACTCATGACGAATAAGCCCAACCAGACCGAAGCCGACCAGCCCGTCGACATGATCATCTTCGGCGGCGGCGGCGACCTGGCCGCCCGCAAGCTGTTGCCCGCGCTGTACATGGCGCACCTGCACTGCAACCTGCCGCCGGAGACACGCATCATCGCGGTCGGCCGCCGCGACTGGGGCATCGACGGCTATCGCAAGTTCATGGACGAGCAATCGCGCCCGTTCATCGACGACAAGGCCTTCGACGCCGACGCGTGGAGCCGTTTCCTCGACCTGTTCAAGTACGTGCTGATCGACGTCAGCGCGCCGGAAGATTACGCGCGGCTCGCCGAAGCGTCGCGCGGCGATGCGATTCGCGTGTTCTACCTGTCGACGTCGCCGGAGCTGTTCACGACGATCTGCAACAACCTGTCGGCCGCGCACCTGGTCGACGCGCGCTCACGCGTCGTCCTCGAAAAGCCGCTGGGCCACGATCTCGCGTCGGCGAAGGCGATCAACGATGCGGTCGGCAAGCATTTCGAGGAATCGCAGATCTACCGGATCGACCATTACCTCGGCAAGGAAACCGTGCAGAACCTGATGGTGCTGCGCTTCGGCAACCCGATCTTCGGGCCGCTGTGGCAGGCACCGAGCATCCGCAGCGTGCAGATCACGGTGGCGGAGACGGTCGGCGTCGGCAGCCGCGCGGGCTTCTACGACCATACCGGCGCGCTGCGCGACATGGTGCAGAACCACCTGCTGCAATTGCTGTGCATCGTCGCGATGGAGCCGCCGGTGTCGCTCGACCCGGACGCGGTGCGCGACGAAAAGCTGAAGGTGTTGCGTTCGCTGCGGCCGATGGCGCTGTCGGACGTCGCGCGCGACACGGTGCGCGGCCAGTACACGGCCGGCGCGGTCGATGGCCAGCCGGTCAAGGGCTATCTCGACGAGGAGAACGTGCCGGCGGACAGCCACGCGGAAACCTTCGTCGCGCTGCGCGCGCACATCAACAACTGGCGCTGGGCGAACGTGCCGTTCTTCCTGCGCACCGGCAAGCGGCTGCAGCGCCGCCAGTCGGAAATCGTGATCGAGTTCGCGGACATGCCGTTCTCGATCATCCCGAGCGGCCCGCGTCACTACAGCAACCGCCTCGTGATCCAGCTCCAGCCGGAAGAATCGATCCAGCTGCAGATGCTCGCGAAGGAACCGGGCAGCGGGATGAAGATGGTGCCCGTGAGCCTGAACCTCGACCTGCAGCAGGCGATTCCGGAACGGCGCGCGGAAGCGTACGAGCGGCTGCTGATCGACGTGATCCGCGGGCGCCTCACGCACTTCATGCGCCGCGACGAACTCGAAGCCGCATGGTCGTGGGTCGAGCCGATCCTCGACGGCTGGCAGCAGCTCGGCGATCGTCCGCGCCTGTACACGGCCGGCACGTTCGGGCCGGCGGCCTCGTCGGCGCTGCTGGCGCGCGACAACATGTCGTGGTCTGAAGAAGCTTAAGAAGCGCAGCACACGACGGCATGCCGGCGGCGCGAGCGCCGTTGGCATGCCGGGTCAAATCAGGGCGCCCGCCGCATACCGCCCGCCTCTCGGCCGTTACCTTCGGCCAGAGGAAATCCCCCTGAGCCGTCCCGCGCCGGAACGGCACCCGGCCTCCATGCTGCAGCGGCCCCGGCTATACCGGCCCCATCCACGCCGCCTTGCGCCGCGTCTGCGCATCGCTGCCGCTGCCACCGCCCAGCACCTCGATCATGTAGTCGACGAACGACGCGATCCGCGACGAAATCGCGGTGTTCCGGTAATACACCGCGTTGATCGGCTGCTCGACGTCGAGCGTCTGCCGCGCGAGCACCTGCACGAGCCGCCCGGCCTCGCGATCGTGCGCGGTCATGAAATCCGACAGGCACACGACGCCCGCGCCCTCCAGCGCGAGCTGCCGCAGCGTCTCGCCGCTCGACGACCAGATGCCGGGCTCGATGCGGTTCGGCTCGCCGTCCGCGCCGAGGATCGGCCACACGTTCAGCGATTCCGGCTGCGTGAAGCCGAGCAGCGTGTGCTTGTCGAGATCCTCGACCTTGCGCGGCTGGCCGTGCGCTTCGATGTATGAGGGGCTCGCGAGGATGCGCAGCCGGCTGTTGCCGATCCGCCGGCTATGAAGGGTCGAATCCTTGAGCCGGCCGATCCGGATCGCGACGTCGGTGCGCCGCTCGAGCAGGTCGATGATCCCCTCGTTGCTGTTCAACTCCAGGTCGACCTTCGGAAAGCGTTCGCGGTAGCCGCGCACGAGCGGCACGATCACGTGCAGCATGAACGGCGTCGCGGCGTCGACACGCAGCCGCCCGGACGGCATCTCGCGCCGCGCGAGCATCTGCTCCTCGGCGTTCTCGACCGATTCGATGATCGCGCGCGCATTCTGCAGGAACGCGCGCCCCTCTTCGGTCAGTTCGAGCCGGCGCGTGGTCCGGCGCAGCAGCGTGGTCTTCAGCTTCTCCTCGAGCCGCGCGAGCGTGCGGCTCGTGGCCGACACCGTGAGGTCGAGCTGCTGCGCGGCGGCGGTGATCGAACCGGTGTCGACCACGGCCGCGAAGGCCTGGAGTTCGTCGAGCGTGATTTTCATTGTTGATCTGAAATCAAAACAATTTGGTTTATAGACCAGTTTTTCCGCAAAAGTAAAGGCGGCACACTGCGATCCATCCTTACTGGAACCAGGATCCCATCATGCCACTCGCCCTGCTTGCGCTGACCATCAGCGCCTTTGCCATCGGCACCACCGAGTTCGTGATCGTCGGGCTGATCCCGACGATCGGCGCCGATCTCGGCGTCAGCCTGCCATCGGCCGGCCTGCTCGTCAGCCTCTACGCGCTGAGCGTCGCCATCGGCGCGCCGCTCCTCACCGCGCTCACCGGCCGCGTGCCGCGCAAGACGCTGCTCGCCGCGCTGATGGCGCTGTTCACGGTCGGCAACCTCGTGGCCTGGCAGGCGCCGAGCTACGACTCGCTGATCGTTGCGCGCGTGCTCACCGGCCTTGCGCACGGCGTGTTCTTCTCGGTCGGCTCGATCATCGCGACCACGCTCGTGCCGAAGGACAAGGCCGCCAGCGCGATCGCGACGATGTTCAGCGGGATGACCGTCGCATTCGTCGCCGGCATTCCGCTCGGCACCTTCATCGGCCAGCACTTCGGCTGGCGCGCGACGTTCCTGATCGTCGCGCTGTTCGGCCTCATCGCGTTCCTCGGCGCAGTGGCCTTCGTGCCGCGCGGGCTGCCGCAGACGCCGCCGGCGCCGCTCGCCCGTCAGTTCCGCGTGCTCGCCCAGCCGCGCCTGCTGCTCGTCTATGCGATGACGGCGGTCGGCTACGGCGGCTCGCTGATCGCGTTCACCTACATGGCACCGCTGCTCGAACAGATCGCCGGCTTCACGCCGTCGCAGGTCAGCCTCGTGCTCGTCGGCTACGGCGTGTCGGTCGCGTTCGGCAACGTGTGGGGCGGCAAACTCGCCGACAGTGTCGGCCCGGTCAAGGCGCTCAAGCGGATCTTCCTGCTGCTCGCGATCGTGCTGCTCGCGCTGACCTTCACGGTGCACGTCAAGTGGCTCGCGGTGCTGACGATGCTCGCCTGGGGCGCGGTCGCCTTCGGCAACGTGCCGGGCCTGCAGGTGTACGTCGTCAAGCAGGCGCGCCACTTCGCGCCGGACGCCACCGACGTCGCATCGGGCTTCAACATCGCCGCCTTCAACCTCGGCGTCGCCGGCGGCTCGTCGCTCGGCGGCCTGATCGTCGCCAACGTCGGTCTCGGCCATACGCCGTGGATCGCCGCCGCCGTCACGCTCGGCGCCTTCGCGCTGACCGCGCTGAGCGGCCGTCTCGACCGCGGCCAGGGCTTGCCCGAACGTACGGCCGAACCCGTCGAACTCGCACATTGAACGTCACTTACTTTTGCAGGAGCAAAACAGCATGAACGCATCGACCCAACGTCCGCCGTTTGCCGGCAAGACTTTCGAAGTCCGTTACGACGGCCTCACCGCCCTCAACGCGTATGACGAGGACGGCCTCCACATGCGCTACGAGATCACCGAAGGCGCGTACGCCGGCGCGAAGGGCGAAGTCGCCTACACGTGGCAGCACGTCGCCGGCGAGACCTACGCGATCTCGTGGCAGGAAGCCGACCGCGCGACGGTCGTCCACCTCGACGACTTCGCCGCCGGCACGTCGCGCTCGTTCTTCACCGCGTCGTCGCTCGATTTCTACCGGCTCGAAGGCAGCCTGCGCGCGGTCTGAACGGAGGCGCCCGATCATGTCCACTTCACTCGACAAGCTCGCCGACGGCAGCTTCAGCGTCGGCATCGAACTGCCGCTCGACAACGATTGGTCGCCGGCCGGCGACGCGAAGCGCCAGCATGACGGGCGCCGCCCCGGCGTGCCCGACCTTGAAAACCACTCGGCGCTCGCGCAACTGGCCGACACGCTCGGCTTCCGCGCGCTCTGGGTGCGCGACGTGCCGGTGTACGACCCGTCGTTCGGCGACGCCGCGCAGGTGTTCGAGACGTTCTCGTATCTCGGCTACCTCGCCGGCATCACACGCGACATCCTGCTCGGCACGGCGGCCGTCGTGCTGCCGCTGCGCGAACCGCTGCTGACGCTGAAATCGGCCGCGACGATCCAGGAACTGAGCCGGGGACGCCTGCTGCTCGGCGTCGCGAGCGGCGACCGGCCGGTCGAATATCCGCTGTTCGGCCGCGACTTCGCGTCGCGCGGCGCGAACTTCCGCGACCAGATCGCGCTGCTGCGCGACGGTGCGCACGGGCACCTGCCGCCCGGCCTCGAGGTCCTGCCGGCCGCGTGCTCGCCGGTGCCGCTGCTGGTCGCGGGTCTCGCGCAGCAGACGCCGGCGTGGATCGGCGAACACATGGACGGCTGCCTCGCGTATCCGGGTACGCCGGCCGACCACACCCAGCGCGTCGCGAACTGGCGCACGGTGGCCGGCAACAAGCCGTACGTGAGCTTCATCCACCTCGACCTCGCGGAAGATCCGCACGAACCGCTGCAGCGGCACCGCTTCGGCGCGCGCGCCGGACGCATCGCGCTGGCGGAAGAGCTCGCGGCGATGCGCGACGCGGGCGTGCAGCACATCGGCCTGCATTTTCGCCGCAACCGGCGTCCGCTCGACGAGACGATGTCCGAGATCGCAGCGGACGTGCTGCCGCTGTTCCATGTGAACGCGCAAGCCCGCGTCGCATAGGGCCGGCGATCGCCGGAAACGGGCTAATCACCGACCTATATTTGATTTTAAATCAAATATTTTTGACCTCTGAAGGCGTTTATCTCATCAGTCTCAAGCGCCAGAATGACTCCCATACCGCAACCGTTCCCCCCCTCCCAGGAGCACATGATGAGCAACATTCCCGCATTCGGCCTCGGTACTTTCCGCCTGCAAGGCCAGGTTGTCATCGACTCGGTCCGTAACGGCCTCGAAGTCGGCTACCGCGCGATCGACACCGCACAGATCTACGGCAACGAAGCCGAAGTCGGCGAAGCGATCACCGCCTCGGGCGTGCGCCGCGAAGACCTGTTCCTCACGACCAAGATCTGGGTCGACAACTACGCACCGGAAAAGCTGGTCGCCAGCCTCGAAGAAAGCCTGCGCAAGCTGCGCACCGACTACGTCGACCTGACGCTGATCCACTGGCCGGCCCCGGGCAACGGCGTGTCGATCCAGGCATTCATGACCGCGCTCGCTGAAGCAAAGGCGAAGGGCCTCACGCGCCAGATCGGCATCTCGAACTTCAACATCGAACTGACGAAGGAAGCGATCGCGGCCGTCGGCAAGGATGCGATCGCGACGAACCAGATCGAACTGAGCCCGTACCTGCAGAACCGCAAGCTGGTCGAGTTCCTGAACGCCGAAGGCATTCACGTCACGTCGTACATGACGCTCGCGTACGGCAAGGTGCTCGGCGACCCGGTGATCGGCGCGATCGCGCAACGTCACAACGCGACGCCGGCGCAAGTCGCGCTCGCCTGGGCACTGCAGCTCGGCTACTCGGTGATTCCGTCGTCGACCAAGCGCGAGAACCTCGCGAGCAACCTGCTCGCGCAGACGCTGCGCCTGACCGACGAAGACATGGCGCAGATCGCCGCGCTCGAGCGCAACGGCCGCGAAGTCGACCCGGCCGGCCTCGCGCCGAAGTGGGACTAAGCGCACCGCCCCCTCAATCGACCCGTCCGCGGCCAGCCGGCCGCGGCACCGACAGGACACCATCATGACCCAGGACCCGCTTTTCCAACCGCTGCAATTCGGCGCGCTGACGCTGCCGAACCGCATCGTGATGCCGCCGATGACGCGTTCGCGCGCCAGCCAGCCCGGCGACGAAGCCAACGAACTGATGGCCGCGTATTACGCGCAGCGCGCGAGTGCGGGCCTGATCGTCAGCGAAGGCACCTATATCGCGCCGCTCGGCAAGGGCTACGCATGGACGCCCGGCATCCATACGCCGTCGCAGGTCGCCGGCTGGCGCAAGGTGACGGACGCCGTCCACGCCGCGCACGGCCGCATCTTCGCGCAGCTCTGGCACGTCGGCCGCCTGAGCCACACGAGCCTGCTCGGCGGCCAGCAACCCGTGTCGTCGTCGCCGATCCAGGCGAAGGGCGTGAACGTGTTCGTCGCCGGTGAAGACGGCAGCACGCCGGGCTTCGTGCAGGCTTCCGAGCCGCGCGCACTGACCATCGACGAGATCCGCGAGATCGTCGAGCAATACCGCGCCGCCGCCCGCAACGCGATCGAGGCCGGCTTCGACGGCGTCGAACTGCATGGCGCGAACGGCTATCTCGTGAACCAGTTCATCGACTCGAACGCGAACACGCGCACCGACGCGTACGGCGGCTCGCTGGAAAACCGGCTGCGCTTCCTGCGCGAAGTCGCGCAGGCGCTGATCGAAGGCACCGGCGACGCGTCGCGCGTCGGCATCCGCCTCGCGCCGCTGACCACGCTGAACGGCTGCGTCGACGACGATCCGGAAACGACCTATCTCGCCGCCGCGAAGCTGCTCGGCGAACTCGGCGTCGGCTACCTGCACATCGCGGAAGCCGACTGGGACGACGCGCCGCTGATGCCGGTCGAATTCAAGCAGCAGCTGCGTGCCGCGTACCCCGGCGTGCTGATCTATGCTGGCGCCTACACCGCCGAGCGTGCCCGCGAAGCGATCGCCGCCGGCTGGGCCGACCTCGTCGCCTTCGGCCGCCCGTTCGTCGCGAACCCCGACTTGCCCGAGCGCTTGCGCACCGGCGCCACGCTCACGCCGCACGACCGCAACACGCTGTTCGGCGGCGGCGCACCGGGCCTGACCGACTATCCGACGCTCGCGCAAGCCGCTGCGTAACAGATCCACCGGAGTCCAGAATGAAAGCAACGCTCGCCCGGCTCGCGCTCGCCGCGCTCCTGCCGTTCGCGGCCGCCGAGGCGGCGCACGCCGCACCGGCCGCACCTGCGGCCGACTGGTATCCGTCCGTGTACGGCGCGCACGATGAGATCGGCGCGGCCAACCTGCTGACGCCCGACGTCATCAAGCAGGCTGTCGGCCTCGTGAAGGCCGGCAAGACCTACCCGCTGGCCGTGCCAGTGGACAAGGACCTGCCGGCGTTCCGCCACCGCAGCTTCCGGCTGTACAACGTGCAGGTCGGCCAGCAGGCCGGCAAGAGCCTCGGCCCGAACAAGTTCACGTTCAACGACGAACTCGTCAACGCGTGGACCGGCGTCGGCACGCAGCTCAACGGCATCGGCCACATCGGCATCGACAACGTGTACTACAACGGCAACCAGGCAGCCGATTTCGTGACCGTCGACGGCGTGAAGAAGCTCGGCGTCGAGAAGGTGCCGCCGATCGTCACGCGCGGCGTCGTGCTCGACATGACCGCCTATTACGGCAAGCCGATCGTGCCGGGCGGCACCGAGTTCACGGTCGCCGACATCCAGGCGGTGCTGAAGAAGGAAGGGCTGACGCTGCGCAAGGGCGACGTCGTGCTGTTCAACACCGGCTGGCTCGAGCTGATCGGCAAGGACAACAAGCAGTTCCTCGAAGTCGAGCCGGGCATCGGCATGGAAGCCGCGAAGTGGCTCGCCGACCAGGGCATCGTCGCGTTCGGCGGCGACACGTGGGCGTCCGAGGTGTATCCGAATCCGCACACGAAGGACGAATTCCCGATCAACCAGTACATGCTCGCGAAGCGCGGCATCTACAACCTGGAGCTGATCGACAGCCGCGCGCTGGTGCGCGACAAGGCGTGGGAATTCCTGTTCGTGCTCGGCCAGCCGCTGTACGTCGGTTCCACGCAGGTCAACATCAACCCGGTCGCGATCCGCTGATCCCGCGGGCCGTTCGTCAACCGTTGGCCGAAGCATTCACATGAGAATCACGCTCCCTTCCCGCCTGGGCTTCGGCACTGCGCCGCTGGGCAACATGTATCGGGACATCCCGAACGAAGAAGCACTGGCCACGGTCGACGCGGCCTGGGAAAGCGGTATCCGCTACTTCGACGCGGCGCCGCTGTATGGCGCCGGCCTCGCCGAGCTGCGCCTCGGCGAAGCGCTCGCCGGCCGGCCGCGCGATGAATATTCGCTCGGCACCAAGGTCGGCCGCCTGATCGCCGAACACGCACCGACGCCGGCCGGCGCAGCCTGAGCGGGCGACTGAACCGTGCGATGTCCGTGCCGCCGGCACGCGTCGCACGGTAACCCGGCAATCGACCGGGTAACCGATACGCAGGCCCGGTTCGCGCGGCGTCGCCGGTGGCGGCGACGCGCGGCCACGGCCGATCGCGCATCACTCGCCATCGCGTCCGCCTGTCGACGCGCGACGAATGGCCCGTAGCAAGCAACGCTTTCCCTTTCCGGCGCCGCCAGCCTCGGCCGGTGGCGCCGTTCTTTTTGCAGCTATTGCAGGAACTGAGAATGAGCACGCAAGCATCGAAACTCGCCCTCGTCACCGGCGGCTCGCGCGGTATCGGCCGTGCAACGTCGTACGAGCTCGCACGACAGGGCTACATCGTCGCGGTTCACTATCGCGCCGACCGCGCCGCAGCGGAGCAGACGCTCGCCGGCATCCGCGAACTCGGCGGCCGCGGCTTCGCGATCCAGGCCGACCTCGACGCGCCGGACGGCGTCGCCACGCTGTTCGACGCGCTCGACCGCGCTGTCGCCGAACAGAACCTGCCGGCGACGCTCGACGTCCTCGTCAACAACGCCGGCGTCGCCGACGGCGGCACGCTGGACGATACCTCGGTCGAGCTGTTCGATTGCCAGTTCACGTTGAACGTGAAGGCCGTGTTCTTCACGACGCAGCAGGCCGTGAAGCGCATGCCGCGCGGCGGCCGGATCGTCAACCTGTCGAGCGTGCTGTCAAGCCGCGTGTTCGAAGCCGGCGGCAATTTCAGCGCGATTTCCGCGTACGCCGCCTCGAAGGCGGCCGTCGATACGCTGACGCGTCACTGGGCGGTCGAGCTCGGCCCGCGCGGCATCGTCGTCAACGCCGTCGCGCCCGGCCCGGTCGATACCGACATGAACGCGAGCTGGCTGCGCACCGACGACGGCCGCGCGACGATGACGTCGGCCAGCCCGCTCGGCCGCGTCGGCACGCCGGAAGACATCGCCGGTGTGATCGGCTTCCTCGCGAGCCCGGCGTCGCAATGGACGACCGGCCAGGTCATCGACGCGAGCGGCGGCTACCGCCTGTGATGCCAAGGCCGCCGGCTCGTCCGGCGGCACAGATCGGCCGGCTCGCGGTGCGTTGCACACGTTTCGCACATTGCGCGGCTCGGCCGATCCGCATCGACAGCTCGACGTCGCCGCCGATCGGCACCGACAGATAGCCGTTGCGCGGCGCGCGCGCAGAGGCGAGATAGTCGGGACTGTATTCCGCGTTGTCGGCGACGACGAACGCACCGGGCCGCAAGCGCGGCTCGACCCGCGCGAGGATCTCCGGATCCAGCGCCTTCGCGCCTTCGAGCACCAGCAGGTCGACCGTATCGGGTAAATCGGCCGCAAGCGTGCTCCATGCATCGCCTTCGCGGATCTCCACGAGATCGGCCAGCCCGGCCGCCGTCAGGTTGGCGCGTGCCCGCGCAATCTTCCACGTTTCGAATTCGCTCGTGACCAACCGCCCGCCGCCGTTGTCGCGCAGCGCGGCCGCGAGGGCCAGGACACGCACGAGCGCAGCAAGTGCGCGGCACCGGTATCATCCGGCTGCAGGTTGCACATGGCCGCGATTCACGTCATACGCGGCGATTTTCCCGCGCCTGCACCGCCTCAACGAAAGCCATTCGCAAGATTCGATGCATCACCCGCTCCCGCCCTGCCCGCCGACCCGGCATTCAAATAATCGCCTTAACGGATTCGAACTAGGCGTATACACGCGTTCCGCGACGACGAAGCCCCGTAGCACGCCGATATAAGCGCTGCGACATGCGCTGCATGCTCTTCCCCCAATGGGACGTGATGGGCCGTTCGCCTAACCTTCGCTACGGCAAAGCACACGTGACGGGGTCGACCACACCACGCGTCGTCCGACGCGACACACTCGCGTCCTTCGACGCGCGTACGACGACGCGCATCACGCGTGATGCGTCCCCACGACGTTGCCGATAAATCCCAACCAGATTCGAGACACCCTGACGACGGTCCGCTACAGGCCGTTTCAGCATGCTGATAAAGGAGCAAGCTCATGAGTGATACCCCGGTGCAGCCGACGGTCGGCGTCGGCGCGGAAGAAACTGACTTCGGCACCAAGGGAGTCATCGACCGGTACTTCGGCATTTCGTCGCGCGGCAGCACGCAGCGCCGCGAAATCGTCGCGGGCGTGACCACATTCCTCGCGATGGTCTATTCCGTGTTCGTGGTTCCCGGCATGTTCGGCAAGGCCGGCTTCGACACGAGCGCCGTGTTCGTCGCGGTCTGCCTCACCACCGCATTCGGCTCGCTGCTGATGGGCCTGTGGGCGAAGCTGCCGATCGCGATCGGCTGCGCGATTTCGCTGACCGCGTTCACCGCGTTCGGCCTCGTGCTCGGCAAGGGCCTGCACCCGACCGTCGCGCTCGGCGCCGTGTTCCTGATGGGCCTCGTGTTCACGGGCATCTCGGTCACCGGCGTGCGGTCGTGGATCCTGCGCAACCTGCCCGCGGGCGTCGCGCACGGCACCGGGATCGGCATCGGCCTGTTCCTGCTGCTGATCGCGTCGAACGACGTCGGCCTCGTGATCAAGAACCCGGGCGCCGGCCTGCCGGTCTCGCTCGGCCAGATCACCGCACTCCCGGTCATCATGTCGGTCGTCGGCCTCGCCGCGATCTTCGGCCTCGAGAAGCGTCGCGTGCCGGGCGGCATCCTGCTCGTCGTGATCGCGATCTCGATCTTCGGCCTGATCTTCGACCCGGCCGTGAAGTACCGCGGCATCTTCGCGCTGCCGTCGCTGAGCGCACCGGGCCACGCATCGCTGATCGGCGCGATGGACATCAAGGGCGCGCTGTCGATGGCCGTGCTGCCGAGCGTGCTGGCGCTCGTGATGACCGCCGTGTTCGACGCGACCGGCACGATCCGCGCGGTCGCGGGCCAGGCGGGCCAGCTCGACGAGAATGGCCGCATCATCAACGGCGGTCGCGCGCTGACCGCCGATTCGATCAGCTCGATCTTCTCCGGCTTCCTCGGCGGCGCGCCGGCGGCGGCATACATCGAGTCGAGCGTCGGCGTGGCCGCCGGCGCGAAGACGGGCCTCGCGGCTGCGGTGGTCGGCCTGCTGTTCCTGGTCGTGATGTTCTTCTCGCCGCTCGCGGGCCTCGTGCCGTCGTACGCGACCGCCCCCGCGCTGATGTACGTCGGCCTGCTGATGCTCGGCAGCGTGAGCAAGCTGCACATGGACGACATGGTCGATGCGATGTCGGGCCTCGTATGTGCGGTGTTCATCGTGCTGACCGCGAACATCGTGACGGGCATCATGCTCGGCTTCTCGACGCTCGTGATCGGCCGCATCGCCAGCGGCGAATTCCGCAAGCTCAACGTCGGGACCGTACTCATCGCAGCCGTGCTCGTCACGTTCTACCTCGGCGGCTGGGCAATCTGACCGCGGATCATGCGCGACGTTGCCGGCAGAAGGGCGGCGCGCATCGAGACGATAGCGTCTCCTCCACCATCATCGTTGATGGTCTCCAGGCCTGGAAACGGATGTTTCCAGGCTTTTTTTGTCGGTACGGCATGGGGTTCCGCGGCGCTGTCCGGCAAAGACGGGAAGTCGTGTGCGCCCCGTCGCATCGCGAATCCGCACGCGGTGCTACGATCGCGCTTTGTCCTCCGGAACGCGCATGAATCCGCTTGGCATCGTCTCCGAATCAGACACGCGGACCGCGGCGCACAAGCCGCCGTTCATCCCGTCGTTCGGCTTCGTCGAGATTCATGAATCGCGGCCGATCGACGCGCCGCCGTCGCGCATCATCGACGCGGTGGCGGCGCTCGACATGCGCGCCGATCCGGTCATCGACGCGCTGCTGGCCGTGCGCGAATCGCCGGCGGCCATCGCCCGCGCGCTGGGCAACCGCCCCGCCGCCGCACGCGAGCGCTTCGGCTTCGATACGTTCACGCTGCTGCATCGCGACGACACGTCGCTGTCGCTGGGGCTCGTCGGACGCTTCTGGCGCCCGACGCCCGACGTGCGGACGATCGACGACGCCGCGGCCTTCATCCGGCACGACGATCCGCACGACGCGAAGCTGGTGCTGCGGTTCGAAGTCGTCGGACTGCCCTCCGGCACGCGGCTGCTGCGCACCGAAACCTTCGTCCACTGTCCGAGCACCCGCACGCGCCTGCTGTTCATGCCGTACTGGCTCGCGATCCGGCTCGCGAGCGGCTGGATCCGCCGCCGCACGCTCGCAGCCGTCGAACTGGCGCTCGCCTGATACGCCTGATACGCCTGATACGCCTGATACGCCTGATACGCCGGGTCGCCGCCACGCCGCTACGCGGCGCGTCGTATCGCGACGTACCTCGACCACGTCACGAACACGCACACACACACGCACGCACCGTCATTTGCGATCCTGATCGGTGTGCCGCGAAAAGCGGCGAAGAACGCCGCGCACCGATCAGCGATGCTTGCGCCGCCCGCCGTCCACCGTCGCGGCACGCTACCCTATCGGTCTTCGCGCCGCCGCCCCGGCCCGCCGTCAGATCCCAACCCCGTCGATGACCCGCATCCGCAACCAACTGAACATCGCGCAGCTCCAGGCGTTCGTCTCCGCCGCGCATCACAAGAGCCTGCGCGCCGCCGCGCGCGAGCTCGGCGTCACGCAGCCCGCGATCACGCACACGATCCGCGAACTCGAGACGGCGCTGAACGCCGAACTGCTCGTGCGCAGCGTGCGCGGCGTCGAGCTGACCGCGTGCGGCCATGCGCTGCTGCCGCGCGCCGAGCAGCTGCTCGGCGACGTGCGTCGCACCGTCGAGGCCGTCGAGCAGGTGAAAGGGGAAATGTCGGGGCGTGTCGCGGTCGGCACGATGCCGTCGATCGCGCTGACCGCGC
The DNA here is from genome assembly GCF_000292915.1 of Burkholderia cepacia GG4. Taxonomy (NCBI): domain Bacteria; kingdom Pseudomonadati; phylum Pseudomonadota; class Betaproteobacteria; order Burkholderiales; family Burkholderiaceae; genus Burkholderia; species Burkholderia cepacia. The sequence continues at coordinate 2,850,521 of NC_018514.1, read as the reverse complement.
TGCCGCACGCGGTCACGGCCTTCCGCCGGTCGATGCCGAACGTCAGCCTGCATCTCGAGGAAGTGACGGTGCCCGACGCGCTCGCGCAGCTGCGCAACGGCACGCTCGACATCGCTGCGATGCACCATGTGCCCGCGCTCGACCGCGATTTCACGCAAGTGCCGCTGCTGTCGACCGAATTCACCGTCGTGATGCGCGAAGGCCATCCGCTCGCGCATGCGCGCCGGTTAGAGGAGTTACTCGACGCCGAGTGGATCGTCACGGTCGGCGCCGAACAGTTCCCGCACAGCGTGATGATCGCGATGTTCGAGGCGCGCGGGCTGCCGCTGCCGAAGCGCCTGCTGCGCTCGCCGATGTCGTTCGCGGTGACGCTCGGGCTCGTCGCGCGCTCCGACGTGATCGGCTGCTTCACGCGCCCGCTGGCCGCGATGGTGGCGCCGCTCGGCATCCGCACGGCCGAACTCGACGAAAGCATGCCGCGCTTCGACCTGTCGATCATCGCGCGGCGCGACCTGCTGCCAACGCCCGCCGTGTCGCAATTCGTCACGTGCCTGCAGCGCGCGGTCAACGAAACGCTGGGTTGAATCGTTCCTACCTCTGAAACGGTGGCGCGCACGCCGCGCCACCGTCGGGTCCGGTATCGGGGCATTTCCTAGGCGCCCTGCCGGTATTTTGTCTTGATAATCTTGCGCACGTCGCGCGCCCGCATCGGGCAAGCGAAACGGACCGTCCGACGCGAAACCGCGCCGGACCGAAAGCTTACGGCGCGGCACAACCGCGCACCCATCGAACAACAGAGGAGTCACCGAGTGAAAAAGATTCTTGCGGCTGTGACCGTGGCCCTGCTCGCCGTATCGGCCGGCACTGCATACGCGAAGGACTGGACGACCGTGCGCTTCGGCGTCGACGCCAGCTACCCGCCTTTCGAATCGAAAGGGGCTGACGGCAAGGTGGTCGGCTTCGACGTCGATCTCGGCAACGAAATCTGCCGCCGTATGAACGCGAAGTGCGTGTGGATCGAAAACGACTTCGACGGGATGATCCCGGCGCTGAAGGCGCGCAAGTTCGACGGCGTGCTGTCGTCGATGTCGATGACGCCAGCGCGTCAGGAACAGATCGCGTTCTCGGCGAAGCTGTTCAACACGCCGACGCGCCTCGTCGCGAAGAAGGGTGCCGGCCTGCTGCCGACCGCCGAATCGCTGAAGGGCAAGTCGATCGGCGTCGAGCAAGGCACGATCCAGGAAACCTACGCGAAGACCTACTGGGCCGCGAAGGGCGTGAACGTCGTGCCTTACCAGAACCAGGACCAGGTCTATGCCGACCTGATCGCAGGCCGTCTGGATGGCGCGCTGCAGGACGCGGTGCAGGCTGACATCGGCTTCCTGAAGACGCCGCGCGGCGCGAACTTCGATTTCGCCGGCAAGGACATCGACGATCCGAAGACGCTCGGCGAAGGCGCCGGCATCGGCCTGCGCAAGGAAGACGCCGACCTGAAGGCGAAGATCGACGGCGCGATCGCCGGCATGCGCAAGGACGGCACGTACCAGAAGATCGCGAAGAAGTACTTCGATTTCGACGTGTACGGCAAGTAATACCGCGCAACAGCGCGCTTCGCATCCGCGCACACGGGCTCCGCAAGGAGCCCGTTTTTTTTGCGCGCGTGCGACCGGAAACTGCGGAAAACGCCGCTGCGAAGGGCCGCGCGAACGTTATTTTTTACGCGCCAACCCGATGATTCGAAACGGAAAACGACGTGCCGGGGAGCGGGTTTGATAGGTTCGCGGAAGGCAACGTACAATCGATCTTCCACGCACACGGATCATTCGCGGCTGCGCCGCACTTCCCTCATCATGCAAACGCAGACCCATCCGCTGATTTCCCCCGCCGTCGGCACCGAACGCCAGATCACGAGCTTCCACTACGGCCCCCGCGGCGGCAAGAAGGTGTATATCCAGTCGTCGCTGCACGCGGACGAACTGCCCGGCATGCTGGTCGCCACCCTGCTGCGCCGCAAGATCGCCGCGCTCGAGACGGCCGGCAAGCTGCGCGGCGAAGTGGTCATCGTGCCGGTGCCGAACCCGATCGGCCTGTCGCAGCACGTGTTCGGCGATCATCTCGGCCGCTTCGAGCTCGGCTCGATGCAGAACTTCAACCGCAATTTCTACGATCTCGCCGCGCTCGTGCTGCCGCGTATCGAACGCCACCTGACGAACGACGCGCAGCACAACCTCGCCGCGGTACGTGCCGCGATGCGCGACGCGCTCGACGAGCAGAAGCCGCGCACCGAGCTCGAATCGCAGCGCCTCGCGCTGCAGAAGCTGTCGTTCGACGCCGACATCGTGCTCGACCTGCATTGCGACAGCGATGCCGTGATGCACCTCTACACGAACCCCGATCTGTGGCAAGACGTCGAGCCGCTGTCGCGCTATCTCGATGCGCAGGCGTCGCTGCTCGCGCTGAATTCGGTCGGCAATCCGTTCGACGAGATCCACAGCTTCTGCTGGTCGGACCTGCGCAGCCGGTTCGGCGATCGTTTCCCGATCCCGAACGGCGCGATTTCCGTCACGGTCGAACTGCGCAGCGAGCGCGACGTGTCGTACGAACTCGCGGAGAAGGACTCGCAAGGGATCGTCGAATACCTGACCGAGCGCGGCGTCATCGACGGCACGCCGGCGCCGCTGCCGCCGCTCGCGCATCCGGCCACGCCGCTCGCGGGCACCGATCCGCTCGTCGCGCCGGTGTCGGGCGTGATCGTGTTCCGTACGCCGGTCGGCGCGTGGATCGAGGCCGGCCAGGAAGTGGCCGACATCGTCGATCCGCTGACCGATCGCGTGATCACGCTGAAGAGCAGCGTGTCGGGCGTGCTGTACGCGCGCCAGATCGTGCGCTTCGCGACCGCCGGGATGGAAGTCGCGCGGATCGCCGGCGCCACGCCGATCCGCACCGGGTCGCTGCTGTCGGCCTGAACGGCCTGAACGTCCTGAGCCGCCGTTACCGCCTGGGCTACTGGCCCGCGCGCCGCATCACGGCGCGCACCAACGAAATCGCCCGCTTGCGCGGGCGATTTGCTTGTCGGGATGCCCGGCGACGCGGCCGGGCGACGGCTTGCGCCGATCTTCAGAACGCCGGCACGATCGCGCCGCCGAACTTCTGGTCGATGAACTTGCGCACGTCGTCCGATTCATAGGCCGCGACGAGCTTCTTCACCCACGGCTTGTCCTTGTCCTGCGCGCGTACCGCGATCAGGTTCGCGTACGGCCCGCGCAGGTCCTCGATCGCGATCGCATCCTTCACCGGCGTGAGCCCGGCCTTCACCGCGTAGTCGGTGTTGATCGACGCGGCGTCGAGGTCAGGCAGCGCGCGCGGCAGTTGCGCGGCGTCGAGCTCGACGATCCTGATCTTCTTCGGATTCTCGGCGACGTCGAGCGGCGTCGCATTCACGCCGTTCGTACCGGCGCCCGCCTTCAGCTTGATCACCCCGTATTTCTGCAGCAACAGCAGCGCGCGGTTGCCGTTGGACGGATCGTTCTGGATCCCGACCTTCGCGCCGGCCGGCAAGTCCTTCAGCGACTTGAGCTTGTTCGAGTAAAAGCCCATCGGCGCCGTGTAGGTCAGCCCGACGTTGATGATCCGGTAGCCGCGCTGCTTGATCTGGCTGTCGAGAAACGGCTGGTGCTGGAAGCCGTTCGCGTCGAGGTCGCCCGAGTCGAGCGCCGCGTTCGGCTGCACGTAGTCGTTGAATTCGATGACCTTGATTGCGAGGCCTTCGCGGGCGGCGACCTTCGTCACCTCGCTCCAGATCTGCGCGTCGGGGCCGCTCATCGTGCCGATCTTCAGCGTCTGCGGGTCGGCGTGCGCGCCGGGTGCGGCAAAGGCCAGCGCCGCGGCAAGCGCGCCGAGGCCGGTCAGGATCGAACGTCGCATGGTGTCCTCTTGTCCCGTGTCGTTGTTGAAGCGCGCATCGTGGCACGGGGCCGGAACAGCACCAACCAAGCTTATTTCATGTGCATATTCCAGCTCCCGATCGAATCTCAGGCGGAATCGGTATAACTCCCTGCTATACAACCGGGCAAAATCCAGTGTCGCATCGGCACCACAGATTCGTAATATGACAGTGGCTGTCACATTCATTACGTGGCCCGCCGATAAAGTTGCCGCCGGTCCGTGAAAGCGCCCACAGAGAGCGCCGGAACCGCAACTGGACACGCCATTTATTCGCTCGGAGAATCCTTTGAACAAGAAACTGTTGACTATCGCCATCCTCGCAGCAACGGCCGGCACGGCACACGCGCAAAGCAGCGTGACCCTGTACGGCGTGATCGACGCCGGTATCAGCTACGTGAACCACAGCAAGACCGCAAACGGCGGCAGCGGCAAGATGTTCAAGTACGACGACGGCGTGGCCCAGGGCAGCCGTTGGGGCCTGCGCGGCACCGAAGACCTCGGTGGCGGCCTGAAGGCGATCTTCGTGCTCGAAAACGGCTTCAACAGTGGCAACGGCACGCTCGGCCAGGGCGGCGCGATCTTCGGTCGTCAAGCCTACGTCGGCCTGAGCCAGGCTCAGTACGGCACGGTCACGTTCGGCCGCCAGTACTCGTTCTCGACCGACATCCTCGGCTCGAACTACTCGACGGGTGGCAACACGGTCGGTGGTAACTACGCGTACCACGTGAACGACATCGACCAGCTCACGTCGAGCCGCATCAACAACTCGGTGAAGTTCCAGAGCGCGAACTACGCCGGCTTCACGTTCGGCGCGTTGTACGGCTTCTCGAACTCGACCGACTTCGCAGGCGCACCGTCGACGACGACGGGCACCACGACGACGGCCGGTTCGTCGCGTGCATACAGCTTCGGCCTGAACTACGCGAACGGCCCGTTCGCCCTCGGCGCCGCTTACACGGACATCCGCTTCCCGAGCCAGTCGACGCCGGCATTCTCGACGTCGATCGCGAACATCGCGCTGACCAACATCCGCGACCTGCGCACGTACGGCGTCGGCGGCCGCTACGTCTTCGGCCCGGCAACGGCATGGCTGCTGTGGACGCGCACGCAGTTCACCCCGATCGCGAGCGGCGCGTCGGGCACGTTCTACAACGCGTACGAAGCAGGCGTGAAGTACGCGATCACGCCGGCCCTGTCGGCAGCTGCCGGCTACACCTACACGAACGCGACGCAAAGCGGCAACTCGGCGCACTGGAACCAGGGCAACCTGGGCCTCGACTACGCGCTCAGCAAGCGTACGGACGTGTACGGCCTGGTCGTCTACCAGAAGGCTTCGGGCAACAACGTGCAGGCACAGATCGGTTCGAGCACGAGCTACTTCAGCACGTCGGGCAACGGTTCGTCGAACCAGCTCGCCGCTCGCGTCGGTATCCGTCACAAGTTCTAAAGCATCCGCTTAATTCGCGGATCACGACGGCAAGAAGCGCCCCGCTCCACGCGGGGCGCTTTTTTATGTGCTTTTAAGTTTCGCTTAATTCTGGGTTGAGAGGATGCTCTCACCCCCCCTGTTGGCCGCCTGAGCATCGGCGGCTTTTTTTTTAGACCTACTGCGGCACCGCCATCAACTGCCCACAAGACAGGATCGGAGGCCAAGATGATCGAAGATACCGTTTACAGCCATCTGCACGCGATTCTGACGCGCCAGCATTCGCTTCCGGTCCAGAGTTGCCGCGTGTCGGTGGAAATGCAGCGTCCGTGGGGCCGCCCGTACCGGCTCGTCGAATGGACGATGCATCTCGACGCGCCCGCGCGGCGCCAGATCGTGCCGGCCGAATCGACCGATGAAGAGATCGCCGAGGTCGTCGCGTCGCATGTGCCCGGCCGCCTGTACGGCGACGGCCGGCTGCAGTTCTGACGGCCCCCTTCGTCCCGCTGCTGCCCGCATCGCGGCCGGCTCGCACGCGCCGTGCGGCACTCGGTCTCGTTTGACGCGGCAATGAAGTCTGCTACGCTGCGCGTTTTCGCCCACGCCCCACACGATGGAAAACGCATTCAACGAACGCGGCGTCATGGTCACCCGCAGCGGCCTGTCCGCCGCCGGGCAAGTGTTCCCGCTGCGTGACATCCGCAACGTCGATGTCGTCAAGATCCCGAAGAATCGCCTCGTGCCGTGGCTGATCTCGCTGACCGGCGCGGCCACCGCCATCGCCGGCGGCATCGGCGCATCGAGCGCGGCGCTCGTCGTCGGCGTGATGCTCGCCGTCGTCGGCTATCTCGCCTGGACCACCCAGGACGTCACGTACCGGCTGATGGTCGAGATGCCCGACGGCAAGCGTGAAGCGCTGTCGAGCGTCGACGCCGCGTTCGTCGAGCACGTCGCGCAGGTCGTACGCGACGCGCGGGCGGCGACGGCCGCCGGCTGAGTCCCGCTGCGTGCGCCGACCACCTACTATTCAATGAGCGGCACGCCGCCGCATCGTTCGAGGAGGTCGGCATGAACCCCCAATCGCTGTCCGGCATGCTGCGCGCGCAGGAACTGCTGCTCGTCTCGATGATCCGTGCGCTTCCGCCCGACGCCCGCAGCGCGCTCGTCGAGCTCTACGCCGAACAGCTCGCGTTCGCCGAACAGGCCGGCTTCGAAGGCCACGGCGATCGCGCGACTCACGATGCGTTCATCGCACATGCGCGCAACCTGCTGATTCGCCTCGAATCGCTGGCCTAGGGCCGGCCCCGGCCCGTTTCTCCCGAATGCTTCCGCGCGCGGCTCGCACGAACCGCGCAGGCAGGCGCTCGCCCGAGCGACCCGCGGTCCTGCCTTGAGTTGACAATAATTCTCATTTACGCTGAAAAAGTTATCCGTTTCCTTTCATTTCCAGGAGCGCACGTTCGGCGGCTCGGCGTTCGCCGAAAGCGGCTTCTCGACCGGCCCGCCCGCGACGGCGTCACGGTACGCGAGCTCAAGCGCTACGACGGATTCGCGTACCGGATCTATGTCGGCGTCGATCCGGAGGGGAATGTCTTGCAGGTCATGCAGCTCGATTGAATTGCGACGCGACGCGGGGTGTGCATCCGCGTGCCGCGTCCCCTCAAGCCGCCCCGTCACTCAATGCTCGACGTCCGCGACGCCGAACGTGCGCATCTTCCACCCGAGCCGCACGGCCAGCATCCGCATCGAGAAGCCCGCCGCCAGCGCGACCACCGTCGCGACGCCAGCGTCGATGCCCAGATGCTGGATCCCGACGTAGAGCGTGCCGGTGACGAACGCGACGCTCGCGTACAGCTCCTCGCGCAGGATCAGCGGCATCTCGTTGCACAGCAGGTCGCGCAGCATCCCGCCGCACACGCCGGTGATCGCACCGGCCAGCACGACGATGATCGGCGCGGTGCCCGTCGACGCGCCGATGTCGCAGCCGATGATCGTGAACGCCGCGAGGCCGATCGCGTCGACCGTGACGAACAGCGTCTTCATGCGCGCGACGTGCCGCGCAGCCCACGACGCGACGGTGGCCGCGGCGAGCGTGATCACGAGGTACTCGGGATGCGCGATCCAGCCGAGCGGATAGTGACCGAGCAGCACGTCGCGCACGGTGCCGCCGCCGAGCGCGGTCACCGCGCCGACGAGTGCGAGCCCGAAGCGGTCCATCCCGCGCCGCATGCCCATCAGCGCGCCCGACATCGCTTCCGCGACGATCGCAAGCAGATAAAGCGTATGCATCGCGTGCCTCAGTCTTCGGTACGGAACAGGTCGAGCACGCGTTCGCGCTCGGCCGCATCGACGGCCGCGGGCATCGGCTCGTCGCGCTCGTCGTGATCGCCCGACGCCTCGGAAGCCGGCGCACCGCCGCAGGCAAAACGGCTGCGGATGAACGGCGGCACGTCGGCCGTGCACGTGCCGCGGGTGTATTCGGCGTACACGAAATCACCGTCGACGAGCGCGACGTCCTGCGGCGGCGTCGCATCGACCGGCGTGCGTCCGTCGACGGCCGCCTTCATGTAGTCGAGCCAGACTGGCAGCGCAAGCGTCCCGCCGGTCGCGCGCCCCATCGGGCGCGGCGTGTCGTGGCCGAGCCATGCGACCGCGACGATACCCGACGAATAGCCGGCGAACCACACGTCCTTCGAGCCGTTCGACGTGCCGGTCTTGCCGGCTGCGTCGTCGCGGCGCAGCGCGAGCGCGCCGCGCGCGGTGCCGGCGCGCACGACGTCGCGCAGCATGCTGTCCATCACGAACGCGTTGCGCGCCGACACGACGCGCGTGCCGTCCGGCGCCGGCGCGTCGTACAGCGCGCCGCCGTGACGCTGCTGCACCGACAGGATCAGCCGCGGTACCCTCCGCATGCCGCCGTTCGCGAACACACCGTACGCGCTCGCAAGTTCGAGCGGCGTCACGGCGCCCGCGCCGAGCGCGAGCGGCAGCGACGCCGGATTACGCTGCGCATCGAAACCGAAGCCCACCGCATGCTGCTGCACGTAGCGCGCGTCGGCCGCCTGCATCAGGCTGACCGCAACGAGATTCTTCGAGCGCACGAGCCCGCGCCGCACCGGGATGAAGCCTTCGTAGCGGTTGCCGAAATTGCGCGGACGCCACGGCCGCGCACCGGTTTCAGCAGGCGTGAGCGTGCGCTGTGTGTCGTCGACCAGCACGCCCGGGAAGTAGCCCTTCTCCAGCGCCGCCGAGTAGACGAATGGCTTGAAGCTCGAACCCGGCTGGCGATACGCCTGCAGCGCGTGGTCGAACCCATTGCGGTTGAAATCCGCGCCGCCGACGAGCGCGAGCATGTCGCCCGTCGCCGCATCCAGCGACACGAGCGCGCCTTCGAGCCCGTTGCGCGCATCGCGCTGCGCAGGCTGTCGGCGCAGCGTGCGGTCGAGTGCGGTTTCGGCCGCGCGCTGGTCGCGCATCGAGATCGTCGTCGTCACGTCGAGGCCGAGCGTATAGGCATCGTCGTGAAAGCGCTCGACCATCATGCGGCGCGCACGCTCCGCGACGTACGGCGCCGCAATGATGCCGGGCGGCGGCGTGGTCGCCAGCGCGATCGGCGCGGCGACGGCCGCGCGGTAGGTCGCGTCGTCGAGCTCGCCGAGCGCATGCATGCGGCCGAGCACGTAGTTGCGCCGGGCAGTCGCGCGCGCCGGGTTGACGACCGGGTTGAACGCCGACGGCGCCTTCGGCAGCCCGGCGAGCACGGCCGCCTCGCCCGCGCTCAGCGCTTCGAGCGGCTTGCCGAAATACACGTTCGCGGCCGCCGCGAAGCCATACGCGCGCTCGCCGAGATAGATCTGGTTCATGTACAGCTCGAGCAGCTTGTCCTTGCTGTATTCGCGTTCGAGCTTGATGGCCGTCAGGATCTCGGCGAGCTTGCGGCTCAGCACCTTGTCGCGCGTCAGGTAGAAGTTGCGCGCGACCTGCATCGTGATCGTGCTGGCGCCCTGCCCCGGCTGCCCCGTCACGACGTTCGCGAACGTCGCGCGCGCGAGGCCGCCGACGTCGATCGCGCCATGCCGGTAGAACTTCGCGTCTTCGGCCGCGAGCAGCGCCTGCCGCATCAGCGGCGGAATGCGTTCGAGCGGCACGAACTCGCGGCGCTCGATGCCGTATTCAGCCAGCAGCTCGCCGCCGCGCGCGAATATCCGCAGCGGCAGCGCAGGCCGATAGACGGCCAAATGTTCGACGGACGGCAGTTGCGTCCAGATGCGATGGATCGTCCATGCGCCGATGCCCGCGCACGCGAGCGTCAGGCCGAGCAGCGCGCCCGCGAGCATGCGCCAGGCACGGCGCGGCGACGCAGGAGGTGGTGCCGGGGGCGGCGGAGGGGTAGCGGTGTGGTCGGTCATGCAGGCTCCTTCTTCGATGCGGCGACAGCGGGCGCTCGAGTGGCGCCCGTCGGTCACGAAAGGCGCGCATTGTCGAAGGGATGCCGGGATACCGGAACATTCTTTAGCCAAAGTTTGGCTGGCTAAATTTTATTTAGGAAAGGATGGGAGGCGCCGGTGGCAACCTCGGCTGAACCGCATCGTCAATGAAAAAGCCCGCCGGCAGGCACCGGCGGGCTGTTCGATCCGACGCGCGCGACGTTTAGCGCGCGGGGTTCAGCGTCAGGTTCATGTGACGGTTCACATCCTTGTACAGCAGGTAACGGAAGCGGCCAGGGCCACCCGAATAGCATGCCTGCGGGCAGAACGCGCGCAGCCACATGAAGTCGCCTGCTTCCACCTCGACCCAGTCCTGGTTCAGGCGATAGACGGCCTTGCCTTCGAGCACGTACAGGCCATGCTCCATCACGTGCGTCTCGGCGAACGGAATCACGCCGCCCGGCTCGAACGTCACGATGTTCACGTGCATGTCGTGACGCATGTCGCTCATGTCGACGAAGCGCGTCGTCACCCATGCACCGTTGGTGCCCGGCATCGGGATCGGCTCGACGTCCTGCTCGTTGGTCACGAACGCTTCCGGCAGCGGAATGCCGTCGACGACCTGGTAGTGCTTGCGGACCCAGTGGAAACGCACGGCGGCATCGCTGACGTTGTGCAGCGTCCAGTCGGCGCCCGGCGGAATGAATGCGTAGCCGCCCGGCTTCAGCGTGTGCTTGTTGCCCTGCAGCGTCAGCTCGGCCTCGCCTTCGACGACGAACAGCACGGCTTCGGCGTTCTTGTCCTGCTCCGGCTTGTCGCTGCCGCCGCCCGGGTTCACTTCGACGATGTACTGCGAGAAGGTCTCGGCGAAACCCGACAGCGGACGCGCGATCACCCACAGGCGCGTGTTGGTCCAGAACGGCAGCCAGCTCGTGACGATGTCGCGCATCACTCCCTTCGGAATGACCGCGTACGCCTCGGTGAACATCGCGCGATCGGTCAGCAGATCGGTCTGCGGCGGGTGGCCGCCATGCGGCGCGTAATACGTTGTCTTAGACATAAAGCATCCAGGCAATGGGTTGGTCCGGCCCCGGGGATCAACGGCAGCCGCAGCATCATGCGCGTGGGGCACGCATGCGGCGGCGGAACATCGTTGCCGGGGTGGCTTGAAAGCGCGGGCGCCTTCGTTCGGTCGGCCAGGCTTCGCGACGGGTCCGTCCGGTTCAGCGGGCGGGGCGACCCATGCTTGTGGGTCCGGCGGCCGGGCCGCGGACACTCGGGTCATGCGGCGGGGCACGGGGGACCGCACGGTTCGATTCCGTACGCGGGCAGCGTTGACGATAGCGAAGACGATCCTGATCGACCAATTAAATGTTGCGATGACATCCATTCGATTTCTCACTACCGGCCCGCGCCCGCGACGGCCGGTTGACGCGTGTCGCGAGCGGCCCGCGCATCAGGGAAATCCTGATGGCCGGATGGATTTCAACGGCTCGCTGGAACGATGCCGGTGACGCGTCCGAGCGCGTCGAACGCAGCCATCGAGGCTCAGTCGCGATACACGCGGTTACGCAAATGAAGGATGACCCGGACAGTCGACGCGCGCGTGGCGACAGACCGCCGCGTGCGGACCACGCGCGATGATCCGGCCGCGCTCGGCCGGCGTGTCGACAACGAGACGAATGGCGCGAGCCGACCCTGCCCGAGTGCAGTTCAATGCAACTGGCGATGTCGTCGATCAGGGGGAGAGGTGCAGCGGGAGGGAGCGTGCCGGCCCGTCGAGCGGGGCTGGGCAGGGACTGCTGAAGGGGGTGAAACTCGCCGGACTTGCCGGCGATGGCGGCCCGGCTGAGGCCGCCGGGCCGGCGGTCGGATCGGGTGCCGACGCGTCGGGCGCGCCGGTGCGCAAGCCGCGCACCGTGCCGCGCCCGCGGCAATCAGTCCCAGTCGCGGTGATGGCGATGCTTGTGGTGACGATAGCCGCGATCGCCACGATCGCCGCGGTCGTACGAGTTGCGCGACAGGTTGCCGCCGAGCGCCGCGCCGGCGCCGCCGCCGACGGCCGCGCCCAGCAGGCCGCCGGTGCGGCCGCCCATCGCGTTGCCTGCCGCGGTACCCGCGCCGCCACCGAGGGCGCCGCCGATGATCGCACCGGTGCGTTCGCGACGGTTCGACGTCACCGCGCCACCCGCGCCGCCGCCGATCGCGCCGCCGATCACGGAGCCCGTGCTGCCGCCGACTGCGCCGCCGACCGCTGCGCCGGCGACCCCGCCGAGCGCGCCGCCGAGCGCGTTGTTCATGTCACCGGCCAATGCCGGCACTGCGGTCGCGCCGGTCAGCACGGCAACGACGAGAGCGGGGGCGATTTTCTTCCACATTCCCGTATTCTTCCTTGTTCGCAATCTGGTTATTGAAGGTCCGCTCGATACGACGATCTGAATCGATCGACGTCGACTCCGGCATTGTGCCGAATCCCGGACCAATTCATTTCAATGAGCTTGCGGCGAAGAATAGCACCGGTCGAACCTCCTTGCCGTCGACATTCTGGTAACAAGTTGTTTACCGAAACAGGGCCCGAAAATCTCGGCGGAAACCCGTGCGAAGCCCGCCGGCAAGGGCTCATACCGGGGTCCGGCCCCGCGGAATCACATCCGGGAACGCGCCCGCGCCGCGCGTTCGGACACACGTGGCAACACATCGGGCGAGCGGCGCGCGCCGGGCCGGCGCGACCCGGCCGTTCCGGCGCCATGGAGGGTCAGTACACGCCGGGAAGCAGCCTCCAGGTATGCGCGCAATACGCGTCGTATTCGGCGCCGAATTGCGCGCGCAGCAGCGCTTCCTCGGAACGGATGCGGGCGACGAGCGGCACCATCGTCAGCGCGACGAGCAGCAGCCCGACGCCCGAACGGAACGCGAACGCCCAGCCGATCGAATTGACCACCAGGCCGAGATAGCTCGGGTTGCGGATGCGGCGGTAGATGCCGCCCGTCACGAGCGTGTGACCCGGCTGGATCGCGACGAGCCCGCTGAAGCGCTTGCCGAGCACGAACACGGGCCAGATGCGCAGCACCCCGCCCGCGACAAACAGCACGACGCCGATCCAGCGCACCGTGTCGCCGCCGAAGGTCCACACCTCGAGCCGGTCGGTCAGCGCGGGCAGATAGGCCTGCAGGAAGCCGCTCGCCGCGAATGCCGCGAGCACCCAGCGGTTGTCGCGGTTCTCGCGTTCGCCGGCGCTCAGGTTGCCTTCGGTAAACAGCGCGGCGACGGCCAGCGCGAGCGTCGCGACGACGATCACGGTCAGTTGCGGATGCGAGAAGAATGCGGCGAACCCGCCGATGCCGAGCACGGCGAGCCCGAGATAGACGAGCGTGGAGACGCTCGACACGATTGCGACCTTGCGCGTCACGGCCATGGCAGCCTCGCCGGGGTGGGCTTTCCTGTGAAGTATAGGAACCCGGGCGAGCGATGCGCACCCGCGCCGTCATGCGACGCGCGCGTCGTCCCTGCGGGAAGCGGCGGCAGCGCGTCGAGCGACGCGGCCGGGCGACCCGCGGGCCCCGCCCGCGCGCGCCGCGTGCTCAGCGGATGCGGAAGTTGCCGCCGATCCCGACACTGACGGGCGGGGCGTAATACGCGGGCGCATAGCCGTAGTAGGCCGGTGCGGGTGCGTAGCCGTAAGGCGGCGCGACGTAGCAGCCGGACAGACCGGCGATCAGCGCAAACGTGATGAGAACTTTGTACATGGCTCGATTCCCGGCGAAGAGGACACATGGCACCTTGCGAAGGCCGTGCCGCCGCGACCTGCGACGGCCGGCACGAAGGGGCGATCCGCCCTTCCTGTCGCTCGATGAAGCAATGCGCGGAGTCTAGCGCCGGGGCCGCCGGGCCGAGTTTCGCGAGCGGTTACACGTGTTACCTGGTGTGACCGCCGAAACAGGCTCCCGCAGTGCAGCGGCACGCGTGCGCTGCCGCCGGTCTGCGCCGCGGGCCATGCACGCGTTACACGAAACGGGCGCGGATCCGCTGCGCGACCGACTCGAGCGTCGCCGAATCGACGATGTCGCGCGCGTGCATGCGCAGCTCGACGCCTTCCCAGCGCGGGATCACGTGGAAGTGCACGTGCGGGACCGTCTGGCCTGCCGCCGCGCCGTTGAACTGGCCGATGAACACGCCGTCCGGCCCGAGCGACGCGCGCACGGCCGCCGCGACGCGCTGCGTCATGCGGATGCCGGCCGCGGCTGCGTCGCCGGACAACTCGAAGATCTGCGCGGCCGGCTCCTTCGGGATCACGAGCACGTGACCGTCGGCCTGCGGCATGAGATCCATGATCGCGAGGGTCGCGTCGTCTTCGGCGACCTTCACGCACGGCAGTTCGCCGCGCAGGATCCTGGCGAACGGGTTGTTGTTGTCATAGGACATGGCGTTTTCCGTTTTTTCCGGTTGCGGTTTGACTGGGAGCGATGCCGGACGATTATCGGCCGACGACGGGTCGGATTTCAACTTGTCAGGCCGTGTCGCCATTGCGGCGAACAATGCGCGCCGGCGCGCATGCAACAGGCGTAACGGGATGGAATATGCAGCCGTCGTCATCCGTTTACTTCGAGCGTGGGTTCGCGTTGCACGATCGCGAACCCGCGCCGGACACCCGTCGGCTGCGCAGGCCGGCAGCCGGGATGACTGATTGCGATCATCAACCGGAGTCATGCCATGGACCCTCTCCCCTCCTGTCGTTCACCCGCCCCGCCCGTCTTCGCCGCTCAGCCGCCGGTCTTCGCGCACGCCGGTCGCACGCTTGCGCGCACGCTATGCCGCGCGGCTTGCGGCGCCGGGCTGGTCGCCTTGTCGTCGGCTTTCGCGTGGGCCGGCGGCAGCGACTCCATCCTGCCGGTCTCGGCGATCACCGAGTCGACCGTGCCCGCCAATGGCGATGTCAATCCGTACGGCATCGCGTTCGTACCGCGCGGCGTGCCGAGCTGGAGCACGCTGAAACCGGGTGACGTCGTCGTGTCCAACTTCAACGCGTCGTCGAACGCGCAAGGTACCGGCACGACGATCGTGAAGCTGTCCGGCAAAACGCCGACGACGTTCTTCCAGGGCAGCAATCTCGGCCTGACGACCGCGCTCACGGTACTGCGCAGCGGCTTCGTGCTGGTCGGCAACGTCCCCGCGCCGGACGGCAAGACCGTGGTCGCCCCGGGCTCGCTGCTCGTCATCGGTCCGCAAGGCAATCTCGTCACGCAATTGTCCAGCGGCACCCTGCTCGACGGGCCGTGGGACATGACCGTGATCGACCGCAGCCCGCGCGTGACCGCGTTCGTGTCGAACGTACTGAGCGGGACGGTCGCACGGATCGAGCTGGTGATCGGCGACGACGGCGTCAGGATGCTGTCGAGCTCGCGCATCATCGCGTCGGGCTACGTGAACCGGACCGATCAGAACGCGCTCGTCGTCGGCCCGACCGGCCTCGCGTACGACCCGAACATCGACGTCCTGTATGTCGCCTCCACCGGCGACAACGCGGTGTTCGCGATCCAGAACGCCGCGACGACGAAGCGCGACGGCGGCCGCGGACGGATGATCTACTCCGACGCGGGGCACCTGCACGGCCCGCTCGCGCTGGCGCTCGCGCCGAACGGCCATCTCGTGACCGCGAATGGCGACGCCGTCAACCCCGACCCGCTGCAGCCGAGCGAGATCGTCGAATTCACGGTCGACGGGCGCTTCGTCGCGCAGATGCAGGTCGATACCGTGCCGGGGGCGGCCTTCGGGCTCGCGTTCGGGCAAGGCAGCAAGGGCCAGCCGGAATTTGCGGCCGTCGACGACAACACGAATACCGCGACGGTCTGGACCCTGCGTTCGGACAACAACAACGCACAATGACGCACCTCGCGAACGGGCCGCATGCGGCCCGTTCGAACCTGCGCGATCGACACATGCGATTCGCAGACGCCGGGCAACATGCCGCCTGATCGACGCCGCCCGGCGTCGCCAGCCCCCGCGATTGCCACCGCTTGCCCGAACCTGCGACACTGCCGGATCGTTGCCGGCCGGCACGCCACCGAGGACGCTCGCGCATGACGATCCCCTTCAAATCGCTGATCCTGCGCGGTACCGCAGTCGCGCTCGTCGCCGCGGTCGGCTACACCGGCTACATGCTGTCGCGGCTGGCACCGATCGCGACGGGCTATGCCGCGAAGGCACTGTGTTCCGGCGTGTTCGTTTCAGGCCGTCCGGCCGCGTCGGTGATCGACGTCGACATCATGGCCGGCGTGCATCCGCTGCTGAAACTGGTGCGCCCGTCGCTCGATCCCGAGCACCATCGCGCGGTCGCGACCTTCGCCGGCTTCGCGCAACGCGAGGCTGACTTCCGGCCCGGGCTCGGCTGCACGCTCGCGCTCGGGCCGTCGCCCGGCGTGCTGCCGGCCGCGCTGCCGCCCGACGCCGATCCGCCGCCCGCGCAAGCGGCAGCGGCCGTACCGCCCGCCGCCATCGACGCCAGCAAGCTGCAGACCGCGCTCGACCGCGCATTCGACGAACCCGATCCGGCGCGGCCGCGGCGCACGCGCGCGGTCGTCGTGATGTGGCGCGGCCAGGTGATCGCCGAACGGTATGCGCCCGGCTTCACGGCCGACACGCCGCTGCCCGGCTGGTCGATGACGAAGACCGTTACGGCCGCGCTGGTCGGCATGCTGGTCGCGCAACACAAGCTGTCGCCGGATTCGTCGGCGCTGCTGCCCGAATGGCGCGGCGGCGGCGATCCGCGCGCGGCGATCACGCTCGACGAGCTGCTGCGGATGACGAGCGGCCTGCAATTCAACGAGGACTACGACGATCCGCTGTCCGACGTCGCCGTGATGCTGTTCACGCAGCCCGACACCGCACGCTTCGCGTCGGCCAAGCCGCTCGCCGCGACGCCCGGCACCCGATGGCACTACTCGAGCGGCACGAGCGCGATCGTCGCGCGCGTGATGCGCGAAGCGATGGGCGGCACCGAGGACGACTACCTCGCGTTTCCGCGCCGCGCGCTGTTCGCGCCGCTCGGGATGCGCAGCGCGGTGTTCGAGCCCGATGCGGCCGGCACGCTCGGCAGTGCGTCGTTCATGTATGCGAGCGCGCGCGACTGGGCGCGCTTCGGGCAGTTGCTGCTGCAGGACGGCAGGTGGAACGGGCAGCGGCTGCTGCCGGAGGGCTGGGTGCGCTACCTGACGCGCGCGACGCCGCTATCGACGCGGAAAGAATTCGGCGCGCAGCTGTGGGTCAAGGTGCCGGAGCCGTTCAACGATCGCGATCCGCAGGCGCGCGCGATGCCGGCCGACGCGTTTCATGCGGTCGGCCATGAAGGGCAGTTCGTGAGCGTGGTGCCGAGCCGCGAGCTGGTGGTCGTGCGGCTCGGGCTGTCGCGGCCGGAATCCGCGTGGAATCACGAGGCGTTTCTCGCGCGCGTGCTCGACGCCGTGCCGGCATCCGGCACGTGACGGCCGCAGCGCGGCGGCAGCCGTCACGCCGCCGCGCTGCGCACGACATCGGGTGCGTTACGGGTTCGCGCTGCCTGCGTACTGCTGGAAGCCGTCGCGCGTCGCGAGACGGTCGATATAGCGCTTGACCGCCGGGAAATCGGGATGCTCGAACGGCGTGCCGAACCAGCGGTTCACCGACAGGCCGATCGGAATGTCGGCGAGCGTGAAGTGATCGCCGGCCACGAACGCGCCGGTCGCCTCGAGCTGCGCGTTCAGCACCTGCATGTGTTTCGTCCAGCCCGCGATCGACTGCGCGATAGCCGCTGGGTCCTGGTGATCGGGCGACTTGCGCACGAGGCCGAGGAACGCGCCGACCCACGAGCGGTTCAGGTCCGACGCCTGCCAGTCGATCCACTGATCGACCCGTGCGCGCGCCTGCGGTTCGGCCGGATAAAGCGCGTCGCCGCCGTAGCGGTTCGCGAGGTAGCGGATGATCGTGTTCGATTCCCAGAGCACGAAGTCGTCGTCCTTGATGACCGGCACGAGGCCATTCGGATTCAGCGCGAGATAGGTCGGGTCATTGGTCGTGCGAAAGCCCGCGCCCCAGTCTTCCTGTTCGAACGGCAGGTTCAGTTCGGTGCACAGCCACAGCACCTTGCGGACGTTGATGGACGGGATCTTGCCGAGGATGTGCAGCATGCAGGCTCCTTTGTGAGGTCGGATGCGGAGCGTTCGGGACGCACGGCACGTCCTGAACGCGTTCACGCCGAATTTATACACGAGCGCGCGGAAAACCGCAGGCCGAGTGTGCGAAATCGGCGTGCGGCCGATTCATCAAGTCACGCAGCGCGGGCTCGGCCGCCGGGAACCGGAACATGAATCCGTCCTGATGCAGCCGCGCCGGCATCACCCGCTGCCCGTCCAGCAGCAGTTCCGCCATCTCGCCCATCGCCACGCGCAGCGGCGCGGCCGGCACGTGCAGCCAGGCCGGGCGGCGCAGCACCTTCGCCACGACCTGGACGAACTCGCGCTGGGTCAATGGCGCGGGCGCGACCGCGTTGTAGACACCGTGCATGCGCCGAGTCGACATCGCGCGCGCGATGATCCGCAGCACGTCGTCCCGGTGAATCCAGCTCAGCACCTGCGCGCCGTCGCCGAATCGGCCGCCCATCCCGAAGTAATGCGGCAACAGCATCGGGCGCAACGCACCGCCGGGGCCGAACACGATGCCCAGCCGCAGCACCACCGCGCGGACTCCATGGCGCTCGAGCGGTTGCGCGGACTGCTCCCACTGCCGGCACAGCTCGGACATGAAACCGGTGCCGGCGCTGCTCCCCTCGTCGAGCCGTTCGTCGCCCGGCCGCACGCCGTAGTAACCGATCGCGGATGCCTGGATCCATGTGCGCGGCTTGACCTCGGCGGTGTCGACCCAGCGCATCAGCGACTGCGTGACGCCGACGCGGCTGGCAAGCAGCAACGCCTGCCGGCGCTTGCTCCAGCGCGCGCCCAGCACCGGCGCGCCCGCGAGATTGACGACCGTGTCGAAACGCTCGTGCGGCTGCAACTGTTCGACGGACGTCACGCTGCGCACGCGGCCATGAAACAGGTACGCCGCGCGTAGCGGATCGCGCGCCAGCAACGTGACCGTATGCCCTGCATCGAGCAGCTGGTTCACGAGGGTTTCACCGATAAAGCCGGTCCCGCCGGTGACCAGCACGGTGCCGGGTGGCAGCCCCGCGAACGGATTGGCGACCAGCGCGCGCCGTGCGATGCGGCATGCGGCGATCGCGTCGCGCAGACCGGATACCGTCACGCCGACGGCAAACACGCTGAGCAGCCAGCCGCGCCAGCCGAGGTCGAGCGCCCGCAGCGCGGTCGGTTCGTGCGCCCACGCGGCCAGCTGCATCGCGATCATCCCGAACAGCGCGCCGCCGTTGACGGCCAGCAGCGTGTGCAGCACGCGCTCGGTCGCCGGCAGCTTGCGGCTCTGGTCCTCGACGACGAAATCCCACAACGTGAGCACCACTTCGACGAGTAACACGGCCGTGAGGACCGCGACCCAGGCGCCGTGCAAGGCGACGTTCGCGATCGATGCGAACACGAGACCGTAGAGCACGGAACGCACCGCATGTATCGCCAGCTCGAGCCGCGCGCGCGGGCGGTGCGGCAGGTCCTGCGTGAGTTCGTGGTGATAAAGCGTATCGAATGCGCCCATCGCGCCCTGCACGATCAGCAGGTCGAGCGCCCAGTCGAAAGCAGGCAAGGTGTTCATACGGTATCCCTCCTCCACAGCCAGACCAGCGGCGGCACCATCGCGACGAGCGCGGCAACATCGATCGCCACGTGGCGCCATACCTGCGCCTGCAACGACAACAGCATGTCCTGCGGCGCCCAGATCAACAGTCCGGCCAGCAGCCATCCCCACACTTCGCGCCTGCGCAGCCGGTTACCGAGGTGGACGAGCGCCAGCATCCAGACCGACGCGCATTGGACCGTCGCGCCGATCAAGGCCATCCACCAGATCTGCTGGGCACGCGCCTCCACGGGCGCCGCGCCTGCCCAGAAATACAGCTCGACGCCGCGGTGATACGCGTCGAGCCACGCCGCGCCGGCGCCCCACGGAACGGCCGCGCCGACGAGCAGATGCACGATCGCCGTGCCGTACATCCAGCGCACCACGGTGCGGCGCGCGCGGTCGCCCACCGACCGCTCCGCCCCCGTGCCGTCGGCAGACTCGCCCAACCCGCACGCCGCCCCGTCGCAGCGCGCTGGCGCATGATGGCCGAGCCAGCGCGAAACGGCATGCCGGTTGCGTGCGAAGCGACGATATAGCGGCGCGAGCGCCTTGCGCATGGCCGGCACGCGAAGCAGCCACACGGGCCAGCGGCGCCCGACCAGCGTATAGGCTGCCAGGATGCCGTCCACGCCGGTCAGCATGCGTCCGTCGGGCAAGCGCGCGTGCAGCTCGCGATTCAGTGCGGACAGGTCGACGCCCAGCGGCGCCGGATCGAAGCCCGGCTCGGCGATATCGACGAAAGCCAGCCGGTGTCGCGCGTCCCGGGCCCCGAGACGCCGTATTTGCGCGACACACAACGGACACCGTCCGTCGAAGTACAGCACCAGTTCACTTGATCTCATGATTTGCACTCCTTCTTTTTATTGCCAGCATCGTGAAACGATCGATCGACTGCGTTCGACTGCGCCGCACCGCCATTCCCGTATGGCGGCGGCGCACTTACATCGGCTTGACCACCATCAGGAAATAGACGGCCAGCATCGCGACGAACGCCGGATAACCGAGCAGCTCCCAGCGCTTCGCATAGCGCCAGTACCGTTGCGGCAACGCGGCGGCGCCGTTCACGTGCGCGAGCTTCGCCATCGCAGCCAGTTCGAGCTGCAGCCATACGACCGGCAGCCAGCACGCGCCGGCGATCGCGTACAGCACGATCGACGCAACGAGCCACGGCGTATGCCACGGCCAGCCGGCCGTGTGCGCGAGCCACAGCCCGGACGCCGGCTGGAAGATCACGGCCGGCGTCGTGAACCACCAGTCCGCGCGCACCACGAGCCGCGACACGGCCGCGATCGCGGGCACCGAGCGCGTGCGGTTCGCGAAGAACAGGTAGAACGCGGTGCCGAATCCCGTGCCGACCAGCAGCACCGAGGACAGGATATGAAGCGCCTTGATGACGAGATAGGTATTCATGCGTGTTCTTCTTCTGAAAACAGCATCAACAGGATCGCGAGAATCGGCACGTTCTTGAGCACGGGGCCGAACGGTTCGGCCAGCAGGCCGGGCATCGTGACCGCGATGACGGCCGAATACGCGACGATCAGCGCGCCTTGCGCGACCCACAGGCGCCGCGACGGCGCGGCGACGGTCGCGATGCCGAACGCGAAGTCCAGCGCGCTGGCCGCGTAGAGCGCGATCAGCGCGGGCAGCCCCGTCAGGTGCGCATGGGCGAGCAGCGCGAGGCTCGCTTGCAGCGGATGGATGAATGCGCTGGCGATCGCCGTCCAGATCCAGACGATCGCGAGTGCACCCAGCAGCAACGGGTGCTGCCACATCGCGAGCGCGTCGCGCCGCAGCGCGGTGGCGTCGGCGCCGATGAACCCGCCGACGCCGCGCGGCGGCCGGCCGAGCACGGCCGTGGCAGCCGCCGGATCGCCGGTGTTCCCGCCGCGCAGCATCGTCCATGTGTCGCGCGTGAACATCGCGCCGGGCAGCATGCCGAGCAGCACGGCCGCCGCGCCGGCCAGCGGGCCCGGCAGCGTCACGCAGGCGGCGGGCGGAAACCCCAGTGCGGCGCGGTAGCGAGCCAGCATCTCGCGGTATTCGACCTCGTCGTTGCCGACCACGTCGATCACCGGGCTACCGGCCGCCGGCGCATCGACGCACCGCGCGACGACTTCCGCGAGATCGTCGACATGCACGGGGCGCAGCCGCTGATGACCGCCCGCCGGCAGGACCTGCACGGGCAGGCTCGCGAGCATCCGGAACAAACGCGCCGACGCGCCGGCCGCGCCGTAGACGAGCGCGGGACGCACGATCCGGCAATCGATCGGCAGCGTCTGCAGAAAGCGGTCGGCTGCATGCTTGCTGGTGAAGTACCGCGTATCGCCACGCTCGACACCGAGCGCCGAGATCTGGATCACGCGCCGTACCCGCGCGCGGCAGCACGCGGTGAAGAGCGCGCACGGCGCGGCACGATGCACCGCATCGAGCGTCGCGCCGCGTTGCTCGGCGAGGATGCCGACCGCATTGATCACGACGTCGACACCGTCCAGCCGCACCCGCCACGCTTGCGGATCGACATCCTTCGCGAAGTCCATCGCGACGTCGCGCGGGCCAGCCGCATGACGTACGCCGCGCAGCACGCGATGGCCGCCGGCTTCGAGTTGCGCACACAGGGCCCGCCCGATGAAACCGTTCGCGCCGCAGACGAGGACGGTCATGCTGCGCGCGCCGGTGCGATCGTGCTGGCAGGTAGACGACAAGACTGCGTTCACTTTCATCCTCTATTTACAGTTATTTCTGTAATGACAGAAATATCAACTCCGAAAAAAGCGGGCTGTCTGCCCGCACTTCCGCTACCGCTTACTTCGACGGCTTGCGCCTGACCGTCTGGCTGATCTTCGCGCCGATGCCGAGCGCCTTCATCAGCGTGTCGGGCTTGAGCCGCAGCATCTCGTCCGACCAGGTCGTCAGCGTCTCGACGAACGCCAGCGTGTCGCGGATGCGCTGTTCGGTCTCGCGGTTCTCGTTGGCGATCTCCGGATTCGTCAGGCAATCGCGCAGCACCGTGAGCGTCGGCTCGATCTCGCGTTGTCGCCGCCCTTCGACGATCAGCTTGAACAACTCCCAGATGTCGGTCGACGTCTCGAAGTGGTCACGGCGGTCGCCGAGCACATGCACGACCTTCGCGAGCCGCCACGCCTGCAACTCCTTCAGGCTCGTGCTGACGTTGGAGCGTGCGACGCTGAGCGTCTCGGCGATCTCGTCGGCCGCGATCGGCCGGCCGGCCAGGTAAAGCAGCGCGTGAATCTGCGAGACGGTGCGGTTGACGCCCCACCGTGAGCCCATTTCGCCCCAGTGGAGAATGAATCGTTCGGCAATCGGTGTGAGTTCCATGTCGTGAAATCTAGTTATTTCAGTTATTTCTGTCAAGAGAGAAATAACTGGGCGATCCGGCACCTTCCGGCCGCGCCCGCCCGCGATCGCCCGCTTCCTTTACAATGCGCGGGATTTTTCCGATTTCAGGCCGTCCCCGCCTTTCTCACTAGAGGTTTCCATGATCATCAAACCGCGCGTGCGTGGCTTCATCTGCGTGACGACTCATCCGGTCGGCTGCGAAGCCAACGTCAAGGAACAGATCGACTACGTGACTTCGCACGGCCCGATCGCCAACGGCCCGAAGAAGGTGCTCGTGATCGGCGCGTCGACCGGCTACGGCCTCGCCGCCCGGATCTCGGCCGCATTCGGCTCGGGCGCGGACACGCTGGGCGTGTTCTTCGAGCGCGCCGGCAGCGAAACGAAACCCGGTACGGCCGGCTGGTACAACAGCGCCGCGTTCGAGAAGTTCGCCGCGGAAAAGGGGCTCTATGCGCGCAGCATCAACGGCGACGCATTCTCCGACAAGGTCAAGCAGATCACGATCGACACCATCAAGCAGGATCTCGGCAAGGTCGATCTGGTCGTCTACAGCCTCGCGGCACCGCGCCGCACGCATCCGAAGACGGGCGAAACGATCAGCTCGACGCTCAAGCCGGTCGGCAAGTCGGTCACGTTCCGCGGCCTCGACACCGACAAGGAAGTGATCCGCGAAGTGTCGCTCGAGCCGGCGACGCAGGAAGAGATCGACGGCACCGTCGCCGTGATGGGCGGCGAGGACTGGCAGATGTGGATCGACGCGCTCGATGAAGCCGGCGTGCTGGCCGACGGCGCGAAGACGACCGCGTTCACGTATCTCGGCGAGCAGATCACGCACGACATCTACTGGAACGGCTCGATCGGCGAAGCGAAGAAAGACCTCGACAAGAAAGTGCTGTCGATCCGCGACCAGCTGGCCGCGCACGGCGGCGATGCCCGCGTGTCGGTGCTGAAAGCGGTCGTCACGCAGGCGAGCTCGGCAATCCCGATGATGCCGCTCTACCTGTCGCTGCTGTTCAAGGTGATGAAGGAAACCGGCACGCACGAAGGCTGCATCGAACAGGTGTACGGGCTCCTGAAGGACAGCCTGTACGGCGCGACGCCGCACATCGACGAAGAAGGCCGTCTGCGCGCGGACTACAAGGAGCTCGATCCGCAAGTGCAGGGCAAGGTCGTCGCGATGTGGGACAAGGTCACGAACGACAACCTGTACGAGATGACCGACTTCGCCGGCTACAAGACCGAGTTCCTGCGCCTGTTCGGCTTCGAGATCGCCGGCGTCGACTATGACGCGGACGTCAACCCGGACGTGAAGATCCCGGGCATCATCGACACCACGGCCTGACGACGGCCAGGCCCGCCGCGCGCACGCGCGGGCGGCGGGCCGTCTTCCGCAGCAGGCGACGTCAGAGCGGCGTCGCCTCGTCCAGATACACGCCGGCCGACAGCGTGGCCTTCACCTGCCGAGTGAAGTCGTCGGTGGACACCTCCTCCGCACCGGATTCGATCGCGTCGTACGCCTGGCGCACGACGTCGGCCGGCGTCGCCTTGGGCACCTCGAGGCCGCGCGTCAGGTCCGTATCGATGAAGCCGGCATGAAGCCCGACCACCTGCGTGCGCTGCTCGCGCAGCGAATGCCGCAGCCCGTTGGTCAGCGCCCACGCAGCCGATTTCGACACGCCGTAGCCCGACAGGATCGGCCGGTTCACCCAGCTCGCAACCGACAGCACGTTCAGGATCGCGCCGCCGCCGTGGCTGGCGAGCGTTCCCGCGAACGCGCGCGACATCGCCAGCATCCCGAACACGTTGGTTTCGAGATGATCGCGCAATGCGTCGACCGCGCCGTCGTCGGTCAGGCTGCCGAGACGGGCGATACCCGCGTTGTTGATCAGCAGCGTGACGTCGCGCGCCGCGTCGACGGCCGCGGCCACTGCCGCCGGATCGGTCACGTCGAGCTTCACGGGCACCACGCCCGGCAGCGTCACGCTGGCCGGATCGCGCGCGCCCGCATACACCTTCCGCGCGCCACGTTCGAGCGCCTGCTTCGCGAACTCGAGGCCAAGCCCGCGGTTCGCGCCCGTGACGAATACCACTGCACCTTCGATCTTCATGACCATTCCTTTCGGATAGTGAATCCCGCTCGCGCCGGTTCGCCGCGCGCTCGGGATCCGGTGAAAAAGCCACGCTGCCATCGCGTACCGAACCGTTGCAGAGCCGGCGCCGGAAGCCGGGCCGCCCCGCTGCCCGCGCCCCGCGGCGCCAAAGACCGGCGCCGACGTCCACCCGTGCCGCGCCGGTCGCTTCGCTTGGTTCGCGAAGTCGGCTACACTTGATGTCAATGTCGATCACCATCGTCTTTGCGGTGCATTGTGTCAGCGCGATTTCGGCGCGTCAATGGTGATCGCCATTGTGTTTTCCAATCGACGTAATTGCCGGAATGAGGGAGAGATCGATGGGCGTCTCGAGACAACAGGCTGCCGAAAACCGCAACGCGATCGTCGCGGCCGCCGAGCGGCTGTTCCGGGTGCGCGGTGTCGACGCCGTCGGGCTGACGGAGCTGATGAAGGAAGCCGGCTTCACGCAGGGCGGCTTCTACAACCACTTCAAATCGAAGGACGCGCTGGTCGCCGCGGTGATGGAGAAGGCGATGCAGGACCGCGCGGATTCGCCGAACGCCGGCAGCGTCGCGAACCAGGTGACGGCCTACCTGTCGAGCGCGCATCGCGACAACGTCGAAGCCGGGTGCCCGTTGTCCGGCTTCGCGGGCGACGCGCCGCGCCTGACCGACGCCGCGCGCGCCTGCTACGCGCACGGCGTCGCCGCGTATCTCGACCGGCTGGAACGAATGGTGGCCGCCGAAGGCTCGGCCGCGGCGGACACGCGCCGCGATGCGATCGCCGTGTTCAGCCAGATGGTCGGCGCGCTCGTGCTGTCGCGCGCGCTCGCCGGCACCGATCCGGCGCTGGCCGACGAGATCCTCGATGCAGGGCGCCACACGCTCGCCGGGCAGCCCGACGATCCGGCCGTGCCGGCGTAGCGGCACGACGCCGCACGATCCCGGGCTCGAGAACCCGGGCGAAACGGCGCCCGCGACACTCAGGCGTCAGTCGCACCCGATCGCTATTCCACGGCCCGTGCCGCGTCCCACAGCGGCTGCTGGCCCAGCGCGGCATGCCATGCTGAGAATTGCGTGCGCCACGCCTCGAACGGCTCCTTCAGCGGATGACGCGGATCGTCGCTGAGCGAATAGGCCATCCCCTCGATCAGCCAACGCGGCTTGGTCGCGACCGCGAGGTTGCCGAGCACTTCGGCCTGACGGTGATGGATCAGCTCGTGCGCGAGAAAGTAGGCCTGCCAGCCGCGCGGCGCGACGACCACGCCGAAATCCCCGAGCGTCAGAGCCGCGCGTTCGCCGAGACCGAACTTGTCGGCACACTCGCGCGTCGAGCAGAACACCACGCGCGGGGCGTCGCGAAACGGGCCCACGGCCGCCGCCGCGCGCGCATAGCCGTCGCGATAGAGCTGCTGCGCGGCGCCGAACTTCGCGGCATCGTCCGTGCAGATGTCCGCGCTCGGGCATGACACGCCGGGGAGCAGCGCGGGCGCGACGACGCGCAGCGGTTTGACGAGCGCATACGCGGCGATCGGCAGCGCGACGAGCAGGCCCGTGAGGGCAAAGGCGACGTGGGAGCGTTTCATCGAGGCGGCGATTCCGTTGGCGTTCCGGGGCGATTTCCAGCATCACTATATCGGACCGGAACACCCGCAGCGCGACTTTTCATGCTGTCGCGAGCGCCGCCATCCGGCCCGGATCAGGCCGCCCGCCCGTAGCCCGCGTCGCCGGCCCCGGCGCCCCAGCGACTCCAGCGAATGCCCGCCCACAGAATCGCGAGGCTGCATACGAGCAGGATTGCCTCGATCAGCATCGCATCGACATGCCAGTACCGCGACAGCAGCACGACGACGAGATCGATTCCGAAATGGATCGCGATCGCATAGGCCAGCCATCGCTTCGTCCCACGCACGAACGTCTGCAGCACGATCAGCGACATCCCGACATGCGCCGCGAGCGCGCTCACGCGCTCGAGCAGCGCCAGGAACGGCGACGCGAGCGTCATGCCGGAGAACTGCGATGCGACCAGCGATTGCACGCCCGCACTCGTGACGACCCCGGCGCGCCCGAGCAGGTAACCCCCGCAGAGCGCGAGAAAGCCGATGCCGACGAGCAGCATCGCCTCCAGCCCGCCGTGCCCGAGCCCGTACATCACGGCAGTACGCGGATCGCGTCGCCCGGCCAGCAAATAGCGGAACGCGACCCAGCGCCCGCACTCCTCGAAAAGCCCCGCCGTGAATGCCGCGAATACGAGCATCGGCAGGTGCCAGTCCGGATCGGGGCCGAGCCAGCGGAACAGCGGAATCTGCCAAGACAGCCGTAGCACCGGCTGAAACACGAAAAAGATCAGCATCCCGCAAAAAAACGCGCGCAGCGGCACGCGCGTGCGGCGCCGCCACGCGATTGCGAGCAGCGGCGGCCCGATCAGCGCGGCGATGCCAGCGGCGAACGTGGCGAACAGGAGCATCGGGGCGACAGCGTGCATGGCGGGCGTTGGATATCGGGGTCGACAAGTGTGTCGATGCGTTCCCGCGCGCGGGGCGCGCAGCGGCCGGCACCGTTACACGAGCTGCTTGTGAAAATACGTCGTCGCGCACAACGCGCCGTCGGGCATCAGCGCATAGTTCGGCACGACGCCGACGCGCTGCCACCCGGCCCGCTCGTACAGGCGCTCGGCATCGCCACCCGTCACGGTATCGAGCACGAGCACGGTCTTGCCGGCGGCGCGCGCGGCGTCGTCGGCGGCCGCCATCAGCCGCGCGGCGACACCTTGCCGGCGTGCATGCCGGGACACCAGCATCTTCGCGATGTCCGCGCGATGCGGCTGGTTCTCCGGCTGCGCGGTCAACACCTGCACGGTCCCGACGATCCGGCCGGCAACGTCCTCGGCAACGAGCAGGATGCGCTCGCCGCGCGCGACGCCGTCAGCGACGCGCGTCCAGAACGCGACGGCGGTCGAGCGCTCGATCGGCAACATGAAGCTGACGGACGCGCCGCCCTCGACGCAATCGATCAGCACGTCGGCCAGCGCGTCGACGCAGGCACTCGCTTCGCTCGCGTCGACGCGGCGGACGGTAATGGTGTCGGTCATACCCTCTCCGGTAATCAGGCGGGCGGCACGCGTTCGGTGGCATGCGCCCGGATCGAAACACACGCCGGCGCGCGCTCGCTGCGTGTGCATTGGCGGCCGTTGCACGGCAACGCTACGCCTGGTCGGCGCGTGTTGCCGCCCCATCATGCTACGCGATGAAAATTCCGGTTGCAGCGCCTATACTTAGCCACATGGCTAACTTTCAACCCGGTATCAGCGACGTCTTCCACGCACTCGCCGACCCGACCCGCTGCGCGATCGTCAGCGCGCTCGGCGACGGCGGGCGGACCGTCTCGGAACTGGCCGCGCCGTTCGAGATGGCGCTGCCGTCGTTTATGAAGCATGTCGCGGTGCTCGAGCGCAGCGGCCTCGTCCTGACCCGTAAAACCGGCCGCTCGCGCACCTGCGAGCTGGTCGGCAGCCGGCTGGCGGAGGCCGAACAGTGGCTCGCCGCGCAGCGCGCGCTGTGGGAAGCGCGCGCCGATCGTCTCGTGGAATTCGTCGAACGCCGCCACCTGGAGGAGCAAGCCCATGTCAGCAAGCCACGTCGAACCCGTCGAAGCCCTTGACCTCGTCATCACGCGCACGCTGCGCGCACCGCGCCAGGCGCTCTGGCGCGCCTGGACCGACCCCGAACTGCTGAAGCAATGGTGGTGCCCGAAACCGTGGACCACCGAAGTGCGCGCGTTCGACCTGCGCCCGGGCGGCGCCTTCCACACGTTCATGCGCGGCCCCGACGGCGGCACGAGCGACAACCCCGGTTGTTTCCTCGAGATCGTGCCCGAAGCGCGGATCGCCTTCACGTCGATGCTCGCGGGCGGCTGGCGGCCGCAGGTGCCGTGGCTGGGCTTCACGGCCATCATCACGATGGCCGACGACGGCGCGGGCTGCCGCTACGATGCGCGCGTGATGCATCCCGACGCTGCGACACGCGAGCGCCACGAGGCACTCGGCTTCTTCGAGGGCTGGAACATCTGCATCACCCAGCTCGACGAATTCGCGGCCGCGTTGCGCTGAATCCGGACGCATGCGCGGTCGTTGCATGCCGTCGCGCACGCGCCTAGGATTCCTGAAGGAAGCATGACGACACGCCGGCATCCGGCGTGCACCGTCGCGCGCGCTCCGCGGGAGGCGACATGCTGCACATGCACACGCATTCGACCCGGGTCAGCCGGCACCTGAACGCCCCGCGCGGGCGCGTCTATCGTGCGCTGCTCGACCCGCAAGCAGTCGAACAATGGAAGGTGCCCGACGGCATGACGTGCCGCGTGCACGCGTACGACGCGCGTGAAGGCGGCGCGCTGCGCGTGTCGCTGAGCTACGACGAACCGTCAGCCGGCGCCGGCAAGACCACCGCGCACACCGACACCTATCACGGCCGCTTCGTGACGCTCGTACCCGACGAGCGGATCGTCGAAATCGACGTGTTCGAAACCGACGATCCAATGCTGCGCGGTGCGATGACGATCACGATCACGCTGTCCGACGAAGCAGGCGGCACGCGCGTCGATGCGGTGCACGATGGCGTGCCGCCGGGCGTGCCGGCCGCCGACAACGAGACCGGCTGGCGCATGGCGCTCGCCAGGCTCGCGGCGCTGGTCGAAGCGGGCTAGCTGGCGCGCGGGTCTTGCGCGGTGGCGCGCCCCCGTCGGCCGCCGCAACGGCCGCACCGGCCGGCGGATGGCGCACCGCCCGTCCGGCATGGGATCGCCCGCGTTGGCGCGGCCCGCAAGCGCGAAACGCCGCCGCGTGCGACACTGGCCCGCCCCCGCGTGCCTCGCTCGCCGGTCCCTGGCCCGCACGCGCCCTTCCGCATCCGCACGAGGAGACTCACGTGATGAACGCCGCGCGCACCGCTACCTGGTATTTCGATTTCGTTTCGCCGTTCGCCTACCTGCAGCAGGAACGGTTCGATCGCTTGCCGCCTGCCGCGGCGTTCGAGCCGAAGCCGATCGTGCTCGGCGCGCTGCTCACGCACTGGGGCCAGAAAGCGCCGGCCGAGATCGCGACGAAGCGCATCTTCACCTATCGCCACGCGCAATACCGCGCGGACCAGCTCGGCATTGCGTTCCGGATGCCGCCCGCGCATCCGTTCAACCCGATCCGGCCGCTGCGCCTCGCGATCGCGATGGGCGGCTCGCGCGACGCGATCCAGCGGATCTTCCGGCACATCTGGCGCGACGGCCAGGACGTGTCGACGCCGGACGGCTTCGCCGCGCTGTGCGAGGCGGTCGGCTTTCCCGAAGGCGTGACGGCTGTCGATGCGCAGCCGGTCAAGGACGCACTGCGCGCGAACACCGACTGCGCGATCGCGCACGGCGTGTTCGGCGTGCCGACCTTCGAACTCGATGGCGACCTGTTCTGGGGCGACGACGCGACCGACATGTTCGTCGATTGCGCGACGTCCCGCGCATGGCTCGACTCGCCCGAAGTACGCCGCATCAGCGCGCTGCCCGAAGGCATCCGGCGCGGCTGAAAGCCGCGCCCCGGCGCTTACGTGTCGAGCCCGTCGACGAGCGGCGGCACGGCCTCGCGCATCATCGCGACGAAGCGCACGAGCCGCGACGGATAGAACTGCGCGTTCGGATAGGTCAGGCAGACCGGCAGCGGCGCGGCCTGCCAGTCGGGCGCGAGATGCACCAGCTCGCCGCGCGCGAGGTTGTCCGCCAGCAGCCAGGATGAACCGACGCACGCGCCGACGCCGAGCAGCGCCGCGCTGCGCAGCGCGTACAGGTTCTCGGTCGTGATGCGCGGACGGATCGCGATGCGTCGCGTGTCGCCCGTGACGGCGTGCGTCGGCGCGCGCGATCGGCTTCGATCCCGGCGTGCAGGCCTCGCTGATCGCGCACCAGGCGATCGTCTACCGGATCGATCCCGCGTCGCGCAGCCGCCTCAACGCGGTGCTGTTTGTCGGCATGTTCCTCGGGATGGCGGCCGGTGCCGCGCTCGGCAGTTCGTTGCTCGCGCAACTGGACTGGAATGCGGTGATCGTGCTGGCAGTGACAACGTCGCTGGCTGCGCTGGCCGTGCGCATCTGGCACCGGTAATTTCCGGCAGCGCGATGGCGGGGCGGGCAGGGCCACCGGGCTTGCCCGCCTTTTCTTTTATTTTCGATCGGTGCTGTGCGGCCCGGCGCAGCACGGCAGATTCATGCGACAGACAGACTGCATTCGCGCATCCGATGCAATGTCCGCCATGCCTCGCGAAATTAGCCAGTTCACCCGATTATTTTTCCGCCCGGCCCCGGGCCCCGGGCGCAATCATCGGATCATTCCGCACGCGCGCGCCGTACGGCCTTCTCCAATCCGGCCCCGTCATACAAGCGCGTTTTCTCAGGGGATTCCCGGTATTTTTTCCCATTTTCTTCGAAATTACGGATGACATACTTGCCCCCCGTTGCGCTCGGGTGCGAGCGCGCTTTCTGATCCTGGTCGGCCGCATGTCATGCGTTGCGCGTCCGCCGGGATCGCAGAACATGAACAATTTCGACACCTCGATCCAGATCTTCCTGACCCACATCACGTTCAGCCCGCTGATGAACCACGCGATCCGCGTGATCGCGGGCCTCTATACGTTCAAGGGCTTCATCCTCATCCCCGTGCTGTGCTGGCTGTGGTTCCAGCCGGGACCGGAACGCGAACGGCAGCGCGAGCTGATCATCGCGACGGTCGCGAGCGGGCTCGTCGCGCTCGCATTCGGCCGGTTGCTCGCGAAAGTCCTGCCGTTCCGCGTGCGGCCGATCTACAACCCCGACCTGCACCTGCACTTCCCGTCCGAGGAATTGCGCGCGGCCACGCTGCAGGCATGGAGCTCGTTCCCGAGCGATCACGCGATGCTGTGGATGGCGATCGCGACGGGGATCTTCATCATCGCGCGCCGCGCCGGCGTACTCGCGCTGCTGTATGCGGTCGTGTTCATCTGCGTGCCGCGCGCGTATCTCGGTTATCACTACCCGACCGACCTGATCGCCGGCGCGGCGATCGGCATCGCGATCGCGTGGCTGCTGACGCGCGATGCCATTCGCTCGCGCTTCGCACCACAGGTGCTGGACGCGATCCGGCGCTTCCCCGCGCCGGCCTATACGCTCGCGTTCCTGCTGTGCTTCGAGCTGATCACGCAGTTCGACGAACTGCTGACGCTTGCGCAGTCGGTCAAGCATACGACGATGTAACGGGACGGCGCCGCGATGCATCCACTACTGACGTCACGACGCCCGGGCACGCGCTGCCGGCCCTGCGCGGCAGCGTCGCGCCTTGCCACGTCGATCGTCGCCGCCGCGGCGGCCTCGGCCGCGCACGTCAGTCGCGATCGGGCGCGCCGAGTGGAAAGAACGAACGATACGGCCGCGCCTCGTCCACCGCACGCGCGAACGACGGCCGCGCAAGCAGCCGCTTGCGATACGCGATCACGTTCGCAAACGACGGATCGATCCGGTGCGTCCAGTCCGCGTAGAACAGGAATGGCGCCGCGCCGCAGTCGGCGAGGCTGAACCGGTCGCCGGCCGCCCATTCGCGATCGGCCATCTTTTGGTCCAGCCATGCGTACGACGTTTCGAGCATCGCGCGCGCATCGGCGACGCCGCGCGGATCGCGCTCGCCCTCGGGCCGCAGCGAATCGAACACGACCTTCTGCTGCGGCGTCGACACGTAGTTGTCGAAGAAACGATCCATCGTCCGCACTTCCAGCGCCGCGCGCGGATCGTCGGGCAGCAAGCGCACGGGGCCCGGATGGTAGAGGCCGAGATACTCGACGATGATGGTCGCCTCGATCACGGTGCGGCCGGCATCCACGAGCACCGGGAAGCGCTTCAGCGGCCACAGCGCGGTCAGTTCCTGCATCGGCTTCGGATCGTCGTGTGCGAGCACGCGATACTCGAACGGCGTGCCGTTCTCGTACAGCGCGGTCAGCACTTTTTGGCAGTAGGACGAAAAGGGATGGGCGTAAAGCGTCGGCGTCATCGCGTGGTCTCTCGGGGTTTCGGCGCCGCGTCGTGCGGCGCCACGTGATCGGATACCTTGACGACGAACGGCACCCGCCCGGTTCGACATCGATCCGGCATTTTTTCTTCGCCGCGTGGCATCGCGCCGCTACGACCGGCCGTCCCTCACGACTCGCCCTTCGCCGCGCCAGCGCAGCATTCCGCCGCCGAGATTCGCGACGGCAGCGAAACCTGCCTTCAGCAGGATCACGGTTGCCTGCGCGGAGCGGCCGCCGGCGCGGCACACGGTCACGATCGGCCGGTCGCGCGCGAGCTCGCCGGTGCGCGCGGCCAGTTCGCCCAGCGGAATCGGCGTCGCGCCGGGCAGGTGGCCGAGCGGGCCGGTGAATTCGTCCGGCTCGCGCACGTCGACGATCTGCACCGCCGGCAGGTGATCCTCGAGCCATTGCGGATCGATCTCCCAGAACCCGGCGAACGTATAGACGAGCGGTGCCCAGTCGGCCACCGCCTGCGCGTCGGGCGCGTTCGCGGCCACCCCGCACTGCAGGTTCGCGGGCACCGCCACGTCGATCTGGCGCGGATGCGCGAGCCCGAGGTTGCGCATGTAGCCCGCGAAATCGTCTTCGCTGAGATCGCCGCCGAGGCGCGGATTGAAGCGCCGCTCCTCGCCGACGCTCGTCACCGTCAGCCCGCGATAGTCGTGCGCCGGATACAGCAGGCATGCCGCCGGCAACGTGAACAGCCGGCCATGCACTGCGCGATACAGCGCACGCGGATCGCCCTGCTGGAAGTCGGTGCGGCCGGTGCCGCGAATCAGCAGGCAGTCGCCGGTGAACGCCATCGATTCGTCGTCGAGCACGAGGCTGATGCAGCCGCTCGTGTGGCCCGGCGTCGCACGCACGGTCAGGTAGCGCGCGCCGAACCTGCAGCGATCGCCGTCGTCCAGGTAGCGGTCGGCGCCCTGCGCGCCACTCGCGGCCGAGATCGCGATCGTGCTGCCGGTGCGCTGCTTGAGCAGCCACGCGCCCGTCACGTGATCGGCATGCACGTGCGTGTCGACGGTCGCGACGAGCCGCAGCCCGAGCTCGTCGAGCAACGCCGCATCGCGCCGCACCTGCTCGAACACGGGATCGATCAGCAGCGCTTCGCGCGACGCATGATCGGCTAGCAGATACGTGTAGGTGGACGATTGCGGGTCGAAAAGTTGCCGGAAGATCATCGCGAAGTTGCTCCGTCGCCTGTGCCTGTCGGTTGTGCGGGTCGTGCGGGTTGTACTGATTGTGCGGTCCGCCAGCGTGCATCGCCGGCGCGCGGGGCGCGCGTTCATACAGGGTAGTTCAAAACGCGCGGGCCGCAGCATCGTTGCGCGCGGCGGGACGTTACGCCGCGCCCGGACCGTCGTGCGCACTGCCTTACACTACCGCCTGTTCTCGTCTTACGTTCACAGGAATTGCGTCGACATGTCGATGACGATCGATCCGAAGCAGGCCGCCGCGCTGCTGGCCGTCGCCGACACCGGCAGCTTCGAGCAGGCCGCCGTGCGCCTGCACGTGACCGCGTCCGCCGTCACGCAGCGGGTCCGCGCGCTGGAGGCGAGCCTCGGCACGCCACTCGTGCTGCGCACGCGGCCGTGCCGGCCGACGGTGGCCGGACAACGCGTGCTGCAGCACCTGCGCCGCGTCGCGCTGCTGCAGGCCGACCTGCAAAGCACGCTCGCGACCGAGCGCGAATCGCCGATCTCGGTCACGATCGCGCTGAACTCCGACAGTCTCGGCACCTGGTTCCTGCCCGCGCTGACGTCCGTGCTCGCGGGCGAGCGCATCCTGTTCGAGCTGATCGTCGAGGATCAGGACCATACGTTCGCGCTGCTCGAAAGCGGGATGGCCGTCGGCTGCGTGACGACCGAGCCGAAGCCGATGCGCGGCTGCGTTGCGACGCCGCTCGGCACGATGCGCTACCGGCTGCTCGCGACCGCCGCGTTCGCGGTGCGCTGGTTTCCGCGCGGCCTGAATCGCACCAGCGCGCGCGCTGCGCCCGTCGTCGCGTATTCGCGGCGCGACACGCTGCAGTCCGCATTCCTGAAGGAGAAGTTCGGGTTGCCCGAAGGCGCGTACCCGTGCCATTACGTGCCGGGCACGCACGCGCATTTCGCGGCGGTGCGGCACGGGCTCGGCTACGCGATGGTGCCGGAGCCGCTGATCGGCGGCGCGCCGCTCGACGCGCAGGGGCTCGTCGATCTCGCCCCCGTGCATCCGACCGACGTCGCGCTGTACTGGCATGCGTGGACCGTGCAGTCGCCGACGATGGCGTCGCTGTCCGCGCGGGTCGTCGAAGCGGCGCGCCGGTTGCTCGCGCCGCTACCGTGACGAGCAGGTGATCGACACCGCCGGCGCGGCGCGGTACGCATGGCGGCGAGCAACCCCGCCGCGCCACCTATACTTTTTTCATCGGCCTCGCGAACGCGCCGCGCGGCCGATCTCGCAAGTCCGGCCGTTCCCTTTCCTGTGAGGAGAACATCATGTCCCGCCGCTATATCGATTGCCGCGAGTTTCCCAGCGCGATGCACTGCTCGGTCGCGATTTCCGCCGACTCCGACAACGAACTGCTGGAAGCCGCCGTGCAACATGCGGTCTCGGTGCACCAGCACACCGACAGCGCCGAACTGCGCACGCAACTGAAAGCGCTGTTCCGCGACGGCACGCCGCCCGTCGACATGCCGCGCCAGGCGTAATCCGCCGGCACGCCGGATGTCGGCCGACGGGTTGCAGCCTCACCCCTCCTCTCCCTGCTTCGCGCCACGCCGCGCCGGCGCCCCCGCCGGCGGGCGCATTCCACGTTACGTGCGGCGCTGCGCGAAATACGCCCCCACCGCGTCGATGAAGGTCTCGATGTCCGCGCGCGACACGTCGCAGTGCGTGACGAAGCGCGACGCGTACAGCATCTGCGTGAGGATCCCGCGCTCCTTGAGCCACGCCTCGAGCGGCGCGCAATCGGCTTCGGGGAATTGGGCAAACACCATGTTCGTCGCGTGCGACAGCACCTTCACCGACTCGATGCGCGCGAGGCCTTCCGCGAGACGCCCGGCGTTCGCGTGATCGTCGGCGAGCCGCTCGACGTTATGGTCGAGCGCATACAGGCAGGCTGCCGCGAGGATGCCCGACTGCCGCATCCCGCCGCCCAGCACCTTGCGCCAGCGCTGCGCGCGCTCGACCAGCGCGCGGTTGCCGACCAGCACCGAGCCGACCGGTGCGCCGAGCCCTTTCGAGAAGCAGATCGACACGGTATCGAACGGCGCGCACAGCTCGGCGATCGAACGGCCCGACGCGACGGCCGCATTGCACGCGCGCGCGCCGTCGAGGTGCGCGGCCAGCCCGCGGCTGCGCGCGAACGCGACGGCTTCCTGCACATAGCCTTCCGGCAACACCTGGCCGCCGATCGTGTTTTCGAGCGCGAGCAGGCGCGTGCGGGCGAAGTGGTTGTCGAGCGGCTTGATCGCCGCGGCGATCTTCGCGAGCGGCAGCGTGCCGTCGGGCGCGTTCTCGATCGGCTGCGGCTGGATGCTGCCGAGCACGGCGGCGCCGCCGCCTTCGTACTTGTAGGTGTGCGCGAGCTGGCCGACGATGTATTCGTCGCCGCGTTCGCAATGGGCCATCAGCGCGGCCAGGTTGCTCTGCGTGCCGCTCGGGAAGAACAGACCGGCCTCCTGGCCCGCCCGCTCGGCCGTAATCGCCTGCAGGCGCAGCACGGTCGGGTCGTCGCCCCATACGTCATCGCCGACTTCGGCACCAGTCATCGCGGCCAGCATCGCCTGGCTCGGACGTGTCACGGTATCGCTGCGTAAATCGATCATCTTCGTGCCCTGAGTAAACGCGGACCGGAACCGACGCGCCCGGCCCTGCCGAAACGAGACTCAGAGTGTACGCAATTCGCGTAGCGCTTGCCGACGGATCGCGCCGCGCAGCGGTGGCGCAATCGCACGCCGGCGACGCACGCCCGGGCCGGGGCCGGTGCGCTTCGGCCCCGCCGGCACGCCGTCATGCGTTACACGCCAAAGCATCGCAACAGATCGGCCGCGCCCGCGAGCGCCCGGCACCTGCGCACCTGCCGCATCGTTCCGATGATGCGACGCGCCATATTGCCGCACGTGCGGCAGACCGCCACGCCGCGGCCGCATCCGGCGCGAACCGCGTTCTTGATACGAATCAACGATTTATCCCGAAAACGCGCGCGGCGGGCTGGACATCTGCGACGAGTTGGCACATTTCGCGGCGCAACATCGCGATCCATACTCCAGCCAACCCCGATGCCCGTCGGCCGGGGTCCGCCGGCACCCCGCCGGCGGGTATCGTCAGCCTCGGTCAACTGGTATGGACACCGCAATTTCGGCCCTCGATCTGGCCCGCCTGCAATTCGCGTTCACCGTCTCGTTTCACATCGTCTTCCCGGCGCTGAGCATCGGCCTCGCCAGCTTCATCGCCGTGCTCGAATATCGCTGGCTGAAGACCGGCAAGCCGTACTACAAAACCCTTTGCCTGTTCTGGTCGAAGATCTTCGCGGTCGCGTTCGGGATGGGCGTCGTCTCCGGCGTCGTGATGAGCTATCAGTTCGGCACGAACTGGGCGGGCTTCTCGAGCTTCGCCGGCGCCGTCACCGGCCCGCTGCTGATGTACGAGGTCATGACCGCGTTCTTCCTCGAAGCCGGCTTCCTCGGCATCATGCTGTTCGGCTGGAATCGCGTCAGCCCGCGCGCGCACTTCGGCGCGACGCTGATGGTCGCGATCGGCACACTGATCTCGACGTTCTGGATCCTCGCATCGAACAGCTGGATGCAGACGCCGCAGGGCTTCGAGATCGTCGACGGCCGCGTGGTGCCGACCGACTGGTTCGCGATCATCTTCAACCCGTCGTTCCCGTACCGCCTGTTCCACATGGCGATCGCCGCGTTCATCGTCGCCGCGCTGGTGGTGGCCGCGACCGGCGCATGGCACCTGCTGAAGGGCCGCCGCGACAAGGGCGTGAAGAAGATGTTCTCGATGGCGCTGTGGCTGCTGCTGGTGCTCGCGCCGCTGCAGGCCGTGATCGGCGACCAGCACGGCATCAACACGCTGAAGCACCAGCCCGCGAAGATCGCCGCGATCGAAGGGCTGTGGGACACCGAAAAGGGCGGCACGGCGCTCAACCTGTTCGGCCTTCCGGACATGAAGGCCGAAACGACCCGCTACGCGGTGAAGGTGCCGCACCTCGGCAGCCTGATCCTCACGCACAGCTGGGACGGCGAGATCCGCGGGCTGAAGGACTTCCCGCCTGAAGACCGCCCGAACTCGACGATCGTGTTCTGGAGCTTCCGGATCATGGTCGGCCTGGGCTTCGCGATGATCGGTCTGGCCGCGCTCGCATGGCTGCTGCGCCGCCGCGGCCGCCTGTATGAATCGAAGTGGTTCCAGCGCTTCGCGCTCGTGATGGGCCCGACCGGTTTCGTGTCGCTGCTCGCGGGCTGGGTGACGACCGAAGCGGGCCGCCAGCCGTGGGTCGTGTACGGCGTGAAGCGCACCGCGCAGGCCGTGTCGCCGCTGTCGGTCCAGCAGGTCAGCCTGTCGATGATGACGTTCGTGATCGTGTACTTCCTCGTGTTCGGCACCGGCGTGTACTACATGCTGAAGCTGATGAAGGCCGGCCCGGCGCTGCCCGACGCAAAGCACGACGACATGCCCGACACCCGCCCCGATCACACCGCGCGCCGCCCGATGTCGGCCGTCGACGAACTGATCGAGACCGTCTGAGCCCACCCCATCCGCAAACGAGAAAACCTATGGACGTCACCGTAATCTGGGCCGCGATCATCGCATTGGGGCTCTTCATGTACGTCGTGCTCGACGGCTTCGACCTCGGCATCGGCATCGTCTTCCCGTTCTTCCCGGACGAGAAGGAACGCGACCTGATGATGAACACCGTCGCGCCGGTGTGGGACGGCAACGAAACGTGGCTCGTGCTCGGCGGCGCCGGGCTGTTCGCGGTGTTCCCGATCGTCTATTCGACGGTGCTGTCGGCGCTGTACCTGCCGCTGATCTTCATGCTGGTGTGCCTGATCTTTCGCGGCGTGTCGTTCGAGATCCGCGCGAAGGCGCGGCGCACGAAGCAGCTGTGGGATCTCGCGTTCATCGGCGGCTCGGCCGGCGCGACGCTGTTCCAGGGGATCGCGCTCGGCGCGTTCCTGCAAGGCATCAACGTGAAGGACGGCGTGTTCGCGGGCGACGCATTCGACTGGCTCACGCCGTTCAGCCTGCTGACGGGCCTCGGCCTGATCGTCACGTACGCGCTGCTCGGCTGTTGCTGGCTCGTCGCGAAGACGGAAGGCGACCTGCAGCGCCGCCTGCATCGCGTCGTGTGGCCGCTGACGATCGTGCTGCTCGGCTTCATCGCGGTCATCAGCCTGTGGACGCCGCTGCAGGATCCGGCCATCGCACAGCGCTGGTTCGATTCGGGGCTGTTCTGGCGCCTGCTGCCGGTGCCGTTCCTGGTCGCCGGGTGCGCGGTGTGGATGCGCCGCGCGGTGCGCGACCGGCACGACATGACGCCGTTCGTGCTGGCGCTGGCGCTGGTGCTGCTCGGCTACGTCGGCCTGCTCGTCACGCTGTTCCCGTATGCGATTCCTCAGACGATGACGATCTGGGAAGCGGCCGCGCCGCGCTCGAGCCAGACCTTCACGCTGGTCGGCGCAGCGGTTATCCTCCCGATCATCATCGCCTACACGACGATGGGTTACTGGGTATTCCGAGGCAAGGTGCGCCATGAAGACCAGCATTACTACCACCACTGATTCCACCGCTCGCCAACCCGACGCGCCGCGGCCGCGGATGCGCGGCTGGATGTGGTTCGTCGTCCTGTGGGCGGGCGGCGTGCTCGGCGCCGTCACGCTCGGCTATGCGTTCAAGATCTTCATGAACCTGACGCTGTTTGCGGTGAAGTAAGCCGACCGGCCGCTTCGATCGAACGACGATCGGGGCGGCCGTTTCCGTATGGTCGGGTGATTCAACCGATTACGCCGGTTGCACCCGATACGCGGCGGCGCCCCCTTCCCCCCCGCCTACCGCCGCTCGCGCAGCGCCGCTTCGATCTTGCGATCGGTCTTGTACTGGCTCAGCGCATATACCGACCAGATCGCGGCCGGCAGCCAGCCGATGATCGTGAGCTGCAGGATCAGGCAGATGATCCCCGCGATCGGGCGGCCGATCGTGAAGAACTGGAACCACGGCAACAGCAGGGCAAGCAGCAGGCGCATGAACGATCCTCTCGGTGCGTCGTTGAACGGGTGATGCGTGACGAATATGCCGGTGCACGCGCCCGAATTCAAGCCGTGCACCGGCAGCGCGGCACCGTCAGCCGCCCGGCGCCGCCCGCCGCGCCCGCGGGATGACGCGGGCACTGCCCCGTCCCCGATGCTCAGTTGCCGAGACCGAGACCCGGCAGCACGTGCGTGTGCTCGGCCACGACCGCGTGCAGCAGCTTCGGTTCGGCGCCGAGCAGCCCGAGGATCGTCGGCGCGACCTGCTTCGTGCCGACGGTATCGCTCACGGTACGCGCGCGATGCAGGCCCGGGTACGACACGAGCAGGCCGAGGTGGCTGTCGTCCGGCGCGTTGCCGCCGTGCTCCTCGTCCTTCTTCGTGCTTGACGTGTAGATCACGCCCGGATTCGGCTGGACGATGATGTCCGGCGTGCGGCCGTTGGCCGGATCGCCGAACCGCTCGGCCAGCGCGGCGCCGTACAGGATGTATGCCTGCGAACCGTCCGCGCAGATCCCCGGCGCGTTGCAGCCGAGGTTCGCCTTCAGCGTCTGCACCACGGCCGTGCGCTGGCTACGGTCGCGCAACCAGATCAGGCCGACGTC
Source organism: Burkholderia cepacia GG4 (assembly GCF_000292915.1). Classification (NCBI taxonomy): domain Bacteria; kingdom Pseudomonadati; phylum Pseudomonadota; class Betaproteobacteria; order Burkholderiales; family Burkholderiaceae; genus Burkholderia; species Burkholderia cepacia. The sequence continues at coordinate 2,809,583 of NC_018514.1, read as the reverse complement.
GTCGGTCTGCACGAAGCCCGTGCCGACCAGGCCCGAACCGTCGTTCAGGTTGCCCGTCGTCGTGTTGTTCTGGCCGAAGTTGCCGTTCGGGTCGACGTAGTTGTTCGCTTCGAGCAGCTTCGTCAGCGTGTCGCCGTTCTTCACGAGCTTCGTGCGATCGGTCGGCGACTGGCCGTGCTTCGCCGTGACGATCACGGCCGTCGACGTGTACAGGTTGCGCTGCTTCAGCTCCGCGACGATACGGCCGATCGAATTGTCGACGTAGGTGATCGCGTTCGCGACCTGCCCGTTCGGCGTGAAGTTCGCATCGAGGTAGCCGCCGCCCTTCGCGACCGCCGCCTTCTGCGCGACGCTGAGCGTCTGGAAGTTGCCGCCGAACAGCGTCGGCACCGGCGCGTTCTTCGTGCCCGTCGAATCGCGGCCGTCGATCTGGTTGATCAGCGCCTGCACGTGCAGGTTGTCGAAGCGCGCGGTGTGCGAATAGACGTCGGTGTAGTCGGTGTTCGTCGCCGGGTCGATCGAGTTGATCTCGGTACGCATCAGATCGTCGACGCCGGTGCCCGACGGGCCGTTCAGCCAGTCGTAGCCCCACGCATGCTTGTCGGCCCACGCGGTGTACGCGTTCGGCACGCCGGCCTTCACGGCCTCGAACACCGTGTTGGTCTTCACGTAGTTGTGCGGATACACCGACACGCACTGACCGTTCACGAGTGCATGCGGAATCGCCTGCGGGTTGAATGCGCCGCCGCCGTCGAGGTGCACGAGCGCGCCGCCGTTCTGCGCATCGATGCCGGTCGTCTCGTCGAATACGACGTTCCAGCCCTGCTTGCCCGAGCAGGTCGTGTCGCTCGGCGCGTACAGGTTGCGGTCGTACGACACGTCGTAGAACAGGCCGGCCGTCTTCGGCGAGCCGCCCGTCACGAGCGCCGCGAGGCCCGGGAACGAGTCCGACAGGCCGGGCGTGTACGCGTTCGTGTACGTGACGCCGCTTTGCGCGAGCACCGCGATGTTCGGGCACGTATTCGCGCCGATGCAGCGCGCGAGATCCTGCTCGTGCAGGCCGTCGACGCTGATCAGCAGCACGTGCTTCGCGACGCGCCGGCCGTGGCCGGCGTCGTTGCCCTGACTGTTGCCATCCTGCTGCGCCGCGTAGGCGCCCACGCTTGCGAGCGCCAGCGCGCCCGCCACCATCGCCGCCATCTTCCGTTGCTTAACGAACCTGGAAATCATCACCCCACCTCATCGATTGACGTTGAACCGCATGACTTGCCAACAGGCGCGCAAAATATCGCCGCATCGTGGGGCGGTCGCATGAAGCGAGGCTTTCGATACTCTGTCAAACGTAACGAATCGCAAACGACATCACCCGGTCGCAATGTGTCGTGTTCCCGGCCGCACGTGCATGCAGCCGGTTTTTTTTCGGGGTTGGCGTTCGACTATTGGCGTGTGATAAAGGGTTTTCCCTGACCCGGAGCACGAGTATGTCGACCCTGGAAGCTCTCCGGTTCGTGCTGGACGATGCACGTACCCCCGAAATCATTCGCCACCACGTCGTCGACGCGCTGCAGTACGCGTTGCGCAACTACGGCCAGGTATTCACCGCGAAGGAAATCGAGTGGCTCGCGCAGTGGGACGATGCCCGCCTGCCGCTGGCCGCGAGGAAGGAACTGGACAAGCGCGAACCGGTGATCGCCGTGCGCTGAAAGGAAGCGCGCCGCCGCGCCCGATTGCCGGTCGGACGCGGCGGCGGCGGATGATGGCGTAACGCGGCTTACTGCAGGCCGAAGTCGACGCGCGTCGTCGCGCCCTTGTCCTCGATGCCCTTCGCATCGAGCTTCGGCGCCACGACGAACATGCGGCTCGAATCGATCTTGCCGTCGAGGTACTGGCGCACGGCCTGCGCGCGCTGCTGCGCGAGCGCGCGCAGCGCGTTGTCGTCGGCCGGCGCGTGATCGGCGAGCGCCTTCTTCATGTCCGCATCGGGCAACGTCTTCTGCAGGCCGATCAGGTTGCGCGGCTTCTTGAAGTCGGCGTCCTTGTACGCACGCGTCAGGTACTTGGTGTACTCGGCCGGTTCGACCTTCACCGACATCGGATCGATGCTCTCGCCCTGGCCGACCACGTCCTTCAGCTTCTGCTGGCGAACCAGCCGTTCGACGTATGCATCGCGCAGCCCCGGCGTGTCCTTCGCCGGATCGACGCGGCCGATCAGGTCGAGCCGGATCGACGGCTTCTCGGTCAGCATCTTCACGACGGTGTCGAGCTTCTTCTGCTGCGCGTCGGTCAGTTCGTACGTGCCCGGCGCGAACTCGACGTAGCCGAGATCCTCGCCGCCGCTGCCGCCGAACGCATTCGCGAGCAGCGTGAACGGCGACGTGACGGCCTTCGCGATCAGGTTCAGCACCGCGTGCCAGATCAGCCCGCCGATGCTGAACTCCGGATTCGACAGCGAGCCGGACACCGGCAGGTTCACGTCGATCTGGCCGCGCGTGTTCTTCAGCAGCGAGATCGCGAGCTTCACCGGCAGCTTGGTCGCCGTGTCGTTGTCGACGTGATCGCCAAAGGTGAGCTGGTCGATGAAGATGTGGTTGTTCGCCTGCAACTGGTCGTTCGCGAGCTGGTAATGCAGGTCGACGTTGAGCTTGCCCTTCGTGATCGGGTAGCCGGCGTACTTCGCCGAATACGGCGTCAGGTTGGTCAGCTCGATGTCGTGCGCGGTTGCCGTGAGGTCCAGCGCCGGTTTCTCGATCAGCGGGTTCACCGAGCCCTGGATCGAGATCGGCCCGTTGCCTGCAAGGTTCGCGGCGACGTCGACCGGCGCGGACGTCGTCGAGTCCGTGCCGAACGCGCCGACCGTGCCCTTGATCGCGACCAGGTTCGCCGTGTAGTTCGGCTTGATGAAGTTGTCGGTGTAGGTCACGCGGCCGCTCTGCAGCAGGAGCTCGCCGAAATGCATGCGCACCGGACTCTGCGGCGGCGGCGCGGCCTTCACGACGACCGTCGCCGACGCGGCGGCCGGGGCCGAAGCGGCCCGGGCGGCAGCCGGCGGCGTCACGCCCGGCGACAGCGGCACCGGTTCGGTCTTGCTCGCGTCGCGCGTCAGCGACTGCGCGGGGCCCGTCTCCTTCGCGACGACATCCTTCAGGTTCAGCCGCCCCTGCGCATCGAGCAGCACGCGACCGTAGAAGTTCGAGAACGTCACGCGCGTGGCATCGACGTCGGTGCCCTTCTCGTCGTAGTTCACCTTCAGGTTCGACAGCGCGAGCGAGCGCCAGCCCGCGAACGGGTCGGACGTCGCCTTGTCGAGCATCCGCACGTCGACCAGCGCGACGTCGCCGCGATAGGTCGCGCGCGGCGTGTCCTTCACCTGCGCGAACGTCAGGTTGCCCTGCGCGTTGAGCAGCGCGCTCGCGATGGTCGCGTTCAGCGCGCTGCCGAAGTACGGCTCGAACGCGGCCGCGTCGAGGCGGTTGCCGTTGATCTTCAGGCCGAGCTTCAGCGGCTGTGCGGTCACGTCGCCCGATACGTTCAGCGAGCCCTTGCGGTTCAGCGTCGCCTTCAGCTGCACCGGCAGCGGCTTCGTCAGGTCGTCGCTGAGCTTCTGAACCGACAGGTCGAGCGGCTTGATCGCGAGCTTCACCGGGTGCGGCGTCGACAGATCCGTGAAGTTCGCGGACGCGTCCTTCACGTTCAGCGCGTCGATCCGGTAATGCCACGACGGCGCGGCCGCCTCGGCCTTGCGCGCGACCGTGCGCTTGGGCACCGCCGCCTGCGCGGGTTCGGCCAGTGCCGCGAGGTCGATCTTGCCGTCCTTCAGACGCTGCACGTCGAGACCGAGTCCGGTCACGTCGACGCTCGAGATTTCCGCGGTGCGCGCGGCCACGTCGACCTTCACGATCTTCGCGCTCGCGTCGGGCAGCACGATCGCGGGCGCCTTCGCGTCCGGCGTCGCGAGCTTCAGCGACTTCAGGCTCACCGTGCTGTCGGCGACCTGCGCGTCGAACGGCGTCTTGCCCCAGTCGGCCTTCGCGTTGATGGCCGCGCCGAGCGTGCCGTCGAGCACGCGCGCACGGGTCGCCTCGCCGAGGTACGGCTGCAGCGCCGGCAGCGCGAGCGCGTCGAGCATCAGCTTCGTGTCCGCCTGCTTCGCGGCCAAGTCGAACGCGCCTTCGGCCTTCACGTCGCCGCCGCGCGACAGCGACATCGACAGCGTGTACTTCGTCGGCGTCTTGCCCTGCAGCGTGAATCCGTCGAGCGTCGCGGCGAGCTTCGTCAGCGACATCGTGGTCGGCGTCGCCGGCACGCGGTCGTCGACGTTGATCGTGCCGCCGTCGATCGCGAAATGGCGGATCGTCAGGTCGAGCGGCGGCGCCTCCTTCGCGGCGACGTCGGCCTTCGCACCGCTTGCCGCGGCGACCGCGGCGCTTGATGCGGCGGTGCCCGACGCAGCCGGCTCGCCCGCGGCGGCCTTCGGCGCGGCTGCCGGCTGGCCGGCGAGCGTCTCGACGTTCAACACGCCCTGCTTGTCGCGCGACAGGTCGACGACCGGCTGGTCGATCCGGATCTCGTCGAAATGCAGCGCGTTGCGCAGCGGCTCGAGGCTGGCCGCCGCGACGTGTACGCCGCGCGCGGCGAACAGCGGCTCGGACGCCCGGCCGGTCACCTTCGCGTCGTTCAGGTCGACGGTGCCCGACACGCGCAGCACCGGCGTGTCGCCGCTCATCACGAAGTTCAGCTTGAGGTCGCTGCTCAGGAGGCCGCTCGTGACGATCACCGGCAGCTTCGTCGGCGCGTACGAAATCAGCTTCGGCACGTCGAGCCGGTCGAACTTCAGCGCGACTTCCGACTCGCGCGACTGCGCGAACGGCTTGGTCTTGCCGTCGATCGCGATCGGGCTGCCGTCGAATCGCGCGCGCAGCTTCGGCTGCACGAAGATATCGGTCTTCGACGGCAGCGTCGCGATGAACGGGATGCCGAGCGTCCAGTTGTCGACCACGTGCTGTTCGTTCAGCAGACGATCGTCGAAATCGATCCGGCCGTCGTTGACCTGGATGTTCGACACCGAGAACGGGGTCGACTTGCTGCCCGGCTTCGACGGCGTCGAGAACTTCTCGATCAGGTCGGTGAAGTTGAAGCGCTGCGCGTCGTAGCGGACGATATGAAAGCGCGGCGAATCGACGCGCACTTCGTTGACGATCGGCGCGCCGCGGAACAGCGACGACCACGACGGCCTCACGACGAGCTTGCCGATGTCGATGAAATCGCCCTGGCCGCCGCGCTCGCCGACGTGCACGCCGTCGGCTTCGAGGTTCAGCGTGTACGGGTTCAGCGCAATGCGCCGGACCGTGGACGGCCGGCCGAGCTGCTGGCTCAGTTGCTGTTCGGCGATGTGACGGATCAGCGGCGGCGCGGCGAAGAATCCGAGCAGTCCGAATAAAACGAGGAAGATCAGCACGCCGAGGCCGATACGCCGGGTCCGGCGCGAGCGTGCAACGCCGCCGAGGGCATGGAGGGTCGAGGTTACGGTTTCTTTGTCTGCGCTTGCCATGCTTGGATGCCTCGGGAATGGATGCCGGGCCGCACCGGAAAACCGGCACGGCCGCGCACACTATCCCGAAAGTATAGGCTCAGGTGGTGACGGAACGGCGTCCGGGCGCGGCCGGCGCGCCCGCCGATCGGACAGCGGCAACCGCTATCCGTTCATTTCCGGACGACGACGGGCGGCATCCACGATCCGTCGCTCGCCTGCGGCTTCGGTGCGTAGAGGCGCAGCGCGAGCGCGAAATCGGTGCGCGGCGCCGGCAGCCAGTTGGCCGCGTGCGTGCCGCCCGGCGATGCCGACACGACCACGTCGATCGAGCCGTCGTGGTTGCGGCGCAGCCGGTCGCGGTCGCCGAGCGAGCGGCGCGCCGAGCCGACGTCGGGCAGCGCGCCGTCCGTCGTGTACGGTGTAAGGGTCCAGAACCCGCGCACCGGCGGCATGGCGCCCGGCGCGAAGTGCAGCACGTAGCGGTTCGCGCCGTTCAGCGGATGACCGTCGCTGTCGACGCGCACGAGCGCGAGCGTCTCGTCGTCACGCGTCGCGGTGCCGAACTGCGTGTAGGCCGCGTACGCGCGCAGCGTGTAGTCCTGACCGTACTTGCCGGCCGTGTCGCCGATCCAGCTCCAGCCGTTCGCGTTCAGCAGGTTCGGCGGCGGCGCCACGAGCCGCGCGCGCGCTTCGGCGACGCCGGCCGTCGCGGCGGTCAGGCGGTCGCCCGTCCACAGCACGGGGTAGCCGGCCGACACGCCGATGTCGTTCAGCAGTTCCTGCGCATGCGCGTCGTCGGCGGGCGCCGGGTTGTCCTGCAGCGCCTGTGCAAAGCGTGCGAAGAACGCCTTCGGGTCGAGCGCGGCGACCTGCTCGGCCGGCGTGCCGCCGCTTGCGGCTTCCAGCGGCGCGCTGCCCGCATGGACCGCGACCGACGCGCCGCGCGCGCTGCCCGTATAGACGGACAGCGGCACCACGCGGATCGCGCGCTGCTGTTTCTTCACGTTCGTGAGGTCGCGGCCGCCGCTCGTCTGCAGCCGCACCTCGAGCCACGCGTTGGCCGACGGCACGTCGATGCGCACTGCGCCCGTCGGCAGCGTGCCCTGCCAGTCCTTCGCGGCAAAGGCAATCGTTTGCGATCGCGCAGCGCCGCGTGCGCCACGGGCCGCCACGCTCGACGACGACCACAGCACGTTCGTCCACATGTCGAGCGCGCGTGCGTCCCAGTAGCGGCCACGGGTGTCGGGCAGCGTGACGATCACCGGCTCGGCGCCGACGTCGAGCCAGCCGGTCGAGTCGAGCGTGTCGACGCCCGGCAGCGGCGGGTTGAGCGCGCCGACGGGCGGCAGCGCCTGCGCATGACGCAGCGTGTTGAGCGGCGCCTGGCCCGGCTGCGCGCCGTCGCCCCCCGTCGCGGCTTCCTTCGCGACGTCCATCAGCACGAGCGGATACGCATAGACATAGGAGTCGGCCACTTCGGCGCGCATCCAGCCGGTTTTCCGCTGGATCGCGTCCGGTTGCGACGCGCATCCCGCCAGCAGCGCCGCAATGGCCAGCGACGCGCCTGCGCGCCGCGGAGAAATTGATTCTCGTAGGTTTTCAATCATTGATAACTGGCCGAATATCGTTCTTTTCAGTCAACGCCTTGTTCGACTCGCGAGCGGTGAAAGCAAGGCACCCCAGCCTGCCCTGTCGCCGCTTCGCCACGGCGGGCGCTGATGTCAGGGCGGTATCATAGCGCCTAAGGGCATCCCCCAATATGCCGAATAACGGGTGGAGCGGTAGCTGGGTCGTCGGCAATCCCGACGCGGCTCCGGCGCGTGGCCCGACAATTCGGTCGATATTGCCCCGCACAAGCGGGTTGCCGTCATGCTTCCGTCCGGATTGACTTGTGGTGTCACTATTGACGCCATTCGTTATGGCAAACGAACAGGGTGTCAGCCTGAATCGTCTCGCGAGCGCCAAGCTCTGCGCATGAGCCGTCGGTCGTCGTCGCATGTGCGCTTGCCCGGTTTTGCGGCCGGACGCCGGATCTCGGCCGTCTCGGGCCCCAGCACACGGTGACACGTCGGCAGCCCCGCGCCGGTGCACACGCCCCTGCGTCGCATCGTCGCCACCCCTTGACCTTCCCATCATGGGAATGTTGATACTGGGACCATTCGCGGCTCGAACCGCGCTTTTGGGGAATCCGACATGACTGAACCACTCGCCGGCGTGCAAACGATCGAACTGACCGTCGACGGCATGCATTGCGGCGGCTGCACGGGCCGCGTACAGCGTGCGCTGGCCGCCGTGCCGGGCGTCGTCGACGCCGCGGTCGATCTCGACGCGCATGCCGCGACGGCCATCGTGCAGGACGCGGTCGAGCCCGCGCAGCTCGTCGACGCGATCGGCGCGGCCGGCTACCGTGCGACGGTGCGCGAGCCGGCAAGCGATGCCGTTGAAACGGCGCCTGCGCGGCACACCGAGCCATCGCCCGCGCCGGCCATCGCCACCACCGAGCTCGATATCGACGGGATGACCTGCGCGTCGTGCGTGTCGCGCGTCGAGAAGGCGCTGGCGAAGGTGCCGGGCGTCACGCGCGCGTCGGTCAACCTGGCCACCGAACGCGCCACCGTCGATGCGGCGCCGGACGTTTCCGCGTCGCAACTGGTGGATGCCGTGAAGCAGGCCGGCTATGGCGCAACGCCGACCGCATCGGATCACGCCGTTGCCCCTTCAGTTCCTGCAACCGCCGCCAGCATCGAACTCGACATCGACGGGATGACCTGTGCATCGTGCGTGTCGCGCGTCGAGAAGGCATTGGCGAAGGTGCACGGCGTCACGCGGGCATCGGTCAACCTGGCCACCGAGCGCGCGACCATCGACGCCGCGCCGGACGTTTCCGCGTCGCGACTGGCTGAAGTCGTGCAGCAGGCCGGCTATGGCGCGACGCCGGTCGCCGTCACGCCGCCTGCCGCTTCCGCTGCGTCGGCCGCTTCCGCCGAGTTTGAATTCGACATCGGCGGGATGACCTGCGCGTCCTGCGCCGGCCGCGTCGAAAAGGCGCTCGCCGCCGTGCCGGGCGTCGCGCGCGCGTCGGTCAATCTCGCGACCGAGCGCGCGTCGGTGCATGGCGCCGGCGCGCTCGACGCCGCCACGCTGATCGCGGCGGTCACGACGGCCGGCTACCGGGCGTCGCTCGCGGCCGCGCCTGAAGCCGGTGCCACCGCCGGCACGGACGCCCGCGCCACCGCCCCGGCACCGGCCCCCGACGCCCGCAAGCGCCGCGAAGCGATCCGCGAACGCAACCTCGTGATCGGCTCGGCCGTGCTGAGTGCGCCGCTCGTCGTGCCGATGCTCGTCGCGCCGTTCGGCATCGACGCGATGCTGCCCGGCTGGCTGCAGCTCGTGCTCGCGTCGATCGTCCAGTTCGGCTTCGGCGCACGCTTCTACCGCGCCGCCTGGCATGCGGTGAAGGCACGCGCCGGGAACATGGACCTGCTCGTCGCGCTCGGCACGTCGGCCGCGTTCGGCCTGAGCCTGTGGATGCTGTTGCGCGACGCAGCGCACCCGGGCCACCTGTATTTCGAGGCATCGGCCGTCATCGTGACGCTGGTGCGCTTCGGCAAGTGGCTCGAAGCGCGCGCGAAGCGCCAGACGACCGAGGCGATCCGCGCGCTGAACGCGCTGCGGCCCGACCGCGCGCGCGTCGTCGAGCACGGCGTCGAACGCGACGTGCCGCTCGCGCAGGTGCGCGTCGGCACGACCGTCAGCATCCGTCCCGGCGAGCGCGTGCCCGTCGACGGCCGGATCGTGTCGGGCCGCTCGCACGTCGACGAATCGCTGATCACCGGCGAAAGCCTGCCGGTGCCGAAGGACGACGGCGACCCGGTCACGGCCGGCTCGATCAACGGCGAAGGCGCGCTGGTCGTCGCAACCACCGCGATCGGCGCGGAGACGACGCTCGCGCGCATCATCCGTCTCGTCGAATCCGCACAGGCGGAAAAAGCGCCGATCCAGCGGCTCGTCGATCGTGTGAGCGAAGTGTTCGTGCCGGCGATCCTCGGGATTGCCTTGCTGACGCTGATCGGCTGGCTGATCGCCGGCGCCGGCACCGAAACGGCGATCCTCAACGCCGTCGCGGTGCTCGTCATCGCGTGCCCGTGCGCGCTCGGCCTCGCGACACCGGCGGCGATCATGGCCGGCACCGGCGTCGCGGCACGCCACGGCGTGCTGATCAAGGACGCGCAAGCACTTGAGCTCGCGCAGCGCGCGACCGTGATCGCGTTCGACAAGACCGGCACGCTGACCGAAGGCAAGCCGTCCGTGACGGCCTTCGAAGCGGTCGACATCCCACGTGAGCAAGCGCTCGCTCTCGCCGCGGCGGTCCAGCGGCACAGCGATCACCCGCTCGCGCGCGCCGTGGTCGCCGCGCACGCTGCGGACGTCATGGCCCGCGGCGGCGCCGGTGGGGCGGTCGAGGCGATCGTCGCAGCCGATGCGCGTGCGGTCGCCGGACGCGGTGTCGAAGCGCGCGTCGACGGGCAGCTTCTCGCGCTCGGCAGCACGCGCTGGCGCGACGAACTCGGCATCGTCGTGCCGCCCGCGCTCGACGCGCGTGCGGCGCAGCTCGAACGCGCGGGCAACACGATTTCGTGGTTGATGCGTGCCGATGCGCCGCGCGTGCTGCTCGCGCTGATCGCGTTCGGCGACACCGTGAAGCTCGGCGCGCGCGACGCGATCGCGGCCTTGGCGGCGCGCGGCGTCGCGAGCGTGCTGGTGACGGGCGACAACCGCGGCAGCGCGGCGGCCGTCGCGGCGGGGCTCGGGATCGGCGAGGTGCATGCGCAGGTGCTGCCCGACGACAAGGCGCGCGTGGTGGCCGAGCTGAAGCGCACGCACGGCGGGATCGTCGCGATGGTCGGCGACGGGATCAACGACGCGCCCGCGCTTGCCGCGGCCGACGTCGGCATCGCGATGGCGACCGGCACCGACGTCGCGATGCATACGGCCGGCATCACGCTGATGCGTGGCGATCCAGCGCTCGTCGCCGACGCGATCGACATCTCGAAGCGCACGTACCGGAAGATCCAGCAGAACCTGTTCTGGGCGTTCGTCTACAACCTGATCGGCGTGCCGCTCGCGGCGCTCGGCTGGCTGAACCCGGTGATCGCGGGCGCGGCGATGGCGTTCTCCAGCGTCAGCGTCGTGACGAACGCGTTGTTGCTGCGCAGGTGGCAAGGCCGCGCACGCTGATGCGGGCCGCGACGCGCGCCGGACCGTCCGATGGGCGTCCGGCGCTCGTCGCATGGGGAATGGGGAAAGTCGTGGCGCTTGCCAACCCGTCATGCACACGTGCTGGCACGAATTGCAGGCGCCGGGCCGCGCAGACAAGCGGAAGCTGGCGGGGCATCGGGAACGCGCCACGGCGAAGCACGAGCAAACGGCTTCAGCCCGGGACGACCGGCTTGATCAGCGTCGTCGTGATCGGCGCGAAACCACAGGCCCGATATAGCGCACGTGCGGCCGCGTTGTGATTGAACACCGACAGCCCGATCTCCGTGACGCCGTGGCGGCGCGCCTCGGCGTCGAGTGCGTCGAGCGCGCGCGTGGCCCAGCCCTGGCGGCGCCGGGACGGGACGATGTCGAGGTCGTAGATGAACAGCGTGCGGTTCGCCCCTTCGGGCACGATTGCGTACCAGAGGTCGCCGACCGTATCGCCGCTGGCGGCGTCGATCAGCAGGACGAGGGTCTGGCCGGAGGTGAGCAGGCCGTCGGGCAGCAGCGTGTCGAAACAGGCGCGGGCCCGGCCCTCCGCGTCGTCGGCCGCGTTCTGACCGGATGACACGAGATCGCGCGCGTAGCCGTCGATGGCGCGCGTGCGGTATGCCTGAAATTCGCCGGCCGTCATCGGCCGCATCTGCAGCATGGCCCGGTTGTCGCGAGGAAAGTCGAATTTCCAGTGTAGCGGGACGTTCGCACCGACGCGCGATGCGGCGACACCGATCGAGAAAACCTCTGCCCCGCGCCGACTCCGCATGGCGGCGACGCGCGCGCCTTCGACGAACGGCGTGTCAATGCAGATGCGCCCGCGCGGATCGGCAGATCGCCTGTCACGCGGCGCCCATTCTCTATGCATCCCCGCTGCGTTCTGATTAAATGACCGGCTCCCGGCATTCCGCAGAACAATAACGATGAGCGATCTGAATAGCGAAGTTTCCGTCGGAGAAACGCACGCTTCCGACGCTACGCGCCGGCGCACGCTGTGGGCCGCCTGCGGTGCGCACGCGGTGCATGACGGCCTGACGGACGTCATCTATGTGCTGCTGCCGATCTGGCAGGCACAGTTTGCGATCAACTTCGCGCAAATCGGCCTGCTGCGTGGATCCTATTCCGGGGTGATGGCGGGTTTCCAACTGCTCGCGAGCCGCGCGGCAAGGCGCTGGGGGCGGGAACCCATGCTGGTAGGCGGCACGGCCGTCGCCGGCATCGCTTACCTGATCGCGGGCCAGGCCGGCGGACTGGCGACACTGATGGTCGCGCTGGTGCTGGCCGGACTCGGCGCAAGCACGCAGCATCCGCTCGCGTCCTCGATGGTCAGCGACGCCTATGACGCGGGCGGCGGCGTGAAGGAAGCACTCTCCCAATACAACTTCGCCGGCGATATCGGCAAGACGCTCATACCCGGCGCGATCGGTCTGCTGCTGGCCGTTGCGACGTGGCGCACGGGCACCACGCTGATCGGGTTGATCGGCCTCGCTTCGGCCGGCCTGCTTGCGTGGCTGATTCCACCGAACCGCGTGGCTGCCAGGCTGAGCGGCAAAGCACCGAGGGCTGCTGCCGTGCGTGGATCGGTCTGGGGTTTGCGCGCGTTGCTCGCGACCGGAACCGTGGACAGTGCGGTGCGGATGGGTTTTCTGACGTTCTTGCCGTTCCTGCTGAAAAGCAAGGGCGCCGGCACCGCCGGTATCGGCATCGCGCTGGCGCTGCTATTCGTCGGCGGCGCGTTCGGCAAGTTGCTCTGCGGCTATCTGGGCGTGCGCATCGGCATGATGAAGACGGTGTGGCTCACCGAATCCGCCACGTCGCTGCTGATCGTGCTCGTCGTATTCGCGCCGCTGTTCGCGATGATGACCGCGCTTCCGTTGCTTGGGCTCGCACTCAACGGAACATCGTCGGTGCTGTACGGTGCGGTGCCCGAACTGGCGGGCGAAGGCAAACGCGAGCAGGCGTTTGCGCTGTTCTATACCGGCACGATCGGTGCCGGCGCGCTGTCGCCGGTCCTGTTCGGACATCTGGGCGACGTTGCTGGCGTGCCCGCGGCACTGCTTTCGCTCGCTGCGATTCTGCTGTTGACGCTACCGCTGTCGTGGTCCGTCCAGAAGGGACTGGATGCGTGACGCCGCGCAGTCGATCTGACCGCGCCCGATTGGCGAATCAGCGACGGTACAAGACGATCGGTACGAGGTTCGAACGACGCAGGCGAGGTTCGAACGACGCAGGCGCTCGGCTTCGGCGCGACGCGCAGCGTACGAATATTCCGCGTCGAGCGGCAGGTGCGGGGAGACGAACAGGTCGTCGATCTTTTGCAGCAGGGCAAGAATGAAGCTCATGTGAGACTCCTGACAGATGGCGCTAGGGTTTTCCCTTAGATGAACTCTATTCTAAGGGTTTTCCCTGAACTCTGCCAGCACGCCGCCCCCGTGCCGCCGCCGACGCACGGGCCGGAATCGCGAGCCTTGCCCGCTCTGGGTTTACAGGTAGGGTCGGAATATTTAACGGGTTCGACGCGCGCGCTTCGCCGCTGCCGCCTCGCGATTCGCGTTGCGCTGAAGCCGGTCGACCTGCGACAGCATCGCTTCGTGGTGTTCCGCGAGCGTCATCAGCGTGGCCTGCTGGGTCGACAGATCGGCAGCCAGCCGGTCGATCCGCTGTTGCCGGGTGTCCAGATCCTGTTTCAGTTGCGCGATCTGCCGCGTTTGCAGCACCAGCGTGACGAGCCCCGCGAAGACGACGGTCGCCAGCGCCAGCAGCAGCCGGTTGACGCGACGCATCTCGCGATCCGCAGCCTGCTTCAGGTTGGCCGTCTCAGCCTGCAGGGTGGCGAGCCGGTTCGACAGCGGGCGCAGGTGGGTGTCGGGATCGAAGACCGGCGCGCTCGGTGCGGTTGATTGTGCGCCGTCGGCCGACGGCTTCGTCACGAACGACGCCGCGGATGCCACCGGCTGCACGGCCGGCGATGCCGACGCTGCAACTGCTTGCGCGGCAGTTGCGGCAGCGGCGGAATCGACAGGTTCGGCGGTTGAAAGCGGTTCGGCGGATGGCGCAGTGTGCTGAGGTGCGGTCGATTCCGGCTCGGCGCCGACAGCCGCCTCTTCCGGTGCGCTGCGCACCGATGCCGCTGCGCGTGCGCCGGCGGCCGCCCGGCGCTTGCCGCCCGAGGCGGCACGCCGCCCTTTCGCGGTCTCGCCGGGCGTCCGCACTGCTTCATCCTGCGTGACCGGCGCTGCGGCAGCGTCGGCCTCGCCGCCTGCTTTCACGGGACGGTCGCCGATAACTGCCTCGACCGCACCGCTCTCCGCACTGTCGATCGCAACGGAGCGATCGGTTTGCGTCTCGGCCACGTGGCCAGTTTCCGACACGCTGCCGGCCTTCGCCTGGCCGCCATCAGTGACTGGCTCGCCGGCTGCAGTCGCGATGACGCCATCAGACTGCCGCGCATCGTCGAGCGCCTTTGCGTCGGCAGCGGCAGCGCGCACGACATCGGCGTCGGCGTCGATCCCATCCCCGTTGCCGCGCGTCGATGCAGACACTGTCGTCGGCGCGGTGTCGGAAGCCTGCTCCACCTCACCGGCAACGCCGCCGGTCGCAGCGAAGCCATCTAGCGTCGCCTGCCGACGGGCATGCTCGCCGTCCGCGACGGCCGCCACCGTCTCGACATCCGCCACCGCGTCATCGCGCGCGACGACCGACGCACGCGCGGCCGGCTCGAACACCGGATCGCCGAACAGGTCGAGCGTGCGTTCGTCGCGCGGCGAATCGCCGGCCGGCGCGTTGCCGGGCCGCACGGTGGCCTTCGCGGACGTGTCGCTCACGGCCGCGACTGCGCGCGGACGCGAACGGGCCGACGAACGGTTGGAATGGGAATGGGAGCGAGGCAGGGAAACGGATTCGGTCATGGAGTCGGATTACAGGCCCGCGAACGCGGAACCGGATGTCGAACGGAATCAGTGACCAGCCATTGTCGCATGACCGATCGCCGATCCGGCCGTTCCGATGCCGTCTATTCGTCGTCCGACAATCCGCTGCCTTCCTCGCAGCGCGTAACGCACGACAGCCCGCGCAGCTTGTCGCAGATCGCGCGATACTCCAGATCCGACACGCGCCCGAGCGCGATGCACGCTTCGTCGTGCTCGCCCGTGTCGTCGGCGCGCTGCACGATGAACTGCTTCACACGCGCGCTGTCGGGGCCGAGCGCCGCGTGCAGCGCATCGAACGTCAGAGTGCCGCTCACCACCGCCAGCGCAAGCTGGCGGCGCTGCCGCACCGTGAAGTAGCGCCGCTCGAGCGGCTTGATGCCGGCCAGGATGATCAGGATGATGATCGTCGCAGAAATCGCTGCGACGTACCAGCCGCCGTCCACCTCGAGGCCGATCGCGGCGACCGACCACAGGCTCGCGGCCGTCGTCAGCCGGCGCACGATCTCGCCGCGCAGCAGGATCGAGCCCGCGCCGAGGAAACCGATGCCAGACACCAGCTGCGCGGCGATCCGCGACGGATCGAGCACGATGTGTTCGCTGCTGCCGAGCACATCGGCGAAACCGAATGCCGACACGATCGTGATGAGCGTCGAGCCGACGCAGACCAGCATGTGCGTGCGCAGGCCCGCCGCCCATGAAAGGCGCTCGCGCTCGAAGCCGATGACGCTGCCGGGCGCCGCCGCGAGAACCAGTCGCATCACGAGTTCCCGGTTGCTCAGCATGCGATTTATCTCCTTTTTTGAGGACGGCCGCGCGGAATGTTATATCCTTGGCCCCGGCCGCGCCGCTCCGGGCCGCGCCGACTCGACTCGATCCAAGCGCTCAACCCCGCCATGTCCGTTCCCGATTCCGCTTCCACCCAGACCGCCCGATTGCGCGACCATTTTGCGCACGTCATCTTGCCGATCTGGCAGGGTTCAGGGTTCAACCAGACACTACGGCTGCCGTTCGAGGCCGTCGATCCGGCCAGCCACGCACCGCTGCCCGCCACCCGTTATCGCGCCATGGCATGTGCGCGGCAACTGTTCGTGTTCGCGCAGGCCGGCAACACCGCGCACGCGGCCACGCTGTTCGACTCGCTGTGCAGCCGCTTCCGCGACCCGCGCCACGGCGGCTGGTTCTACAGCGTCGACGCGCAAGGCGCGCCGCTCGACACGACGAAAGACCTCTACACACATGCGTTCATTGTGTTCGCGTGTGCCGCCTGGCATGCGGCGTCGGGCGACGCCGCGGCGCGCACGGTCGCCGAGGAAACCGCCGCGCTGATCCAGGACCGCTTCGCGCCGCAACCGGGCAACGCGCTGCTCGACGCCGCACGTCACGCCGATTTCTCGTCATCGGGCAGCGGCGCGCTGCAGAACCCGCTGATGCACCTGACCGAAGCGTGGCTCGCAGCGGCCGATGCGTTCGGCGACGCGGCGTTCGACGATGCGCTGGCGCACACCGCACAGGCCGTCGAGCGCACGTTCGTCGATACGGCGACCGGCTGCGTCGCCGAGCTGCCGCTCGGTGCGGCCGACAACCGCTTCGAGCCCGGCCATCAATTCGAATGGTTCTATCTGGTCGATGCGGCCGGTGCACGGCTCGCGCAAACCGGGCTCCCTGACGCGCTCGCGCGGGCGTTCGCGTTCGCCGAGCAGCACGGGATCGATGCGCAGACGGGTGCCGTGTGCGCGGCAGTGGACGCGCAAGGCGCGTGCCTCGACAGCACGCAGCGGATCTGGGCGCAGACCGAATACCTGCGCGCGCTCGCGACGCACGGCGGCACGCCGGCGTCCGCGCCGCTCGCGCAGCAGATCGAGCGCTTCGCCGCGCGCTTCCTGCATCCGCGCGGCTGGTTCGAGTGCAAGACGGCGGACGGGCAGGTGTCGCGCGCCGACATGCCGTCGACGACGCCCTACCACCTCGCGACCGCCTACGCGGCGCTGCCGGCCGGTTCGTAACCCGCGCCGTCGAACGACGCCGCGCCCGCATCACGCACACCGCGACCGGCGCGCGCGTCGCCCAGTTCGAACACCGACACCGCCTGCATCAGGTGCGCGGTCTGGTCGTTCAGCGACGCGGCCGCCGCCGCGACCTCCTCCACCAGTGCCGCGTTCTGCTGTGTCAGCTGATCCATCTGCGTGACGGCCTGGTTCACCTGCTCGATGCCGACGCTCTGCTCGACCGACGCGGCCGTGATCTCCGACATCGTCTGCACGACCCGTGTGATCGACGCCGACACCGTCCGCATCGCGTCGCCGGCACGCTCGACGAGCTCCGAGCCGCCGTCGATCTGCGCGACCGATTCCTCGATCAACGCCTTGATCTCCTTCGCCGATTGCGCGCTGCGCTGCGCGAGCGAGCGCACTTCGCCCGCGACCACCGCGAAACCGCGGCCTTGCTCGCCGGCCCGCGCGGCCTCGACCGCCGCGTTCAGCGCGAGGATGTTGGTCTGGAACGCGATGCCGTCGATCACCGAAATGATCTCTGCGATCCGTCCCGAGCTCTGCGCAATGCCGCGCATCCGGTCGATCACGCTGTCGACCACGCCGCCGCCGTGGCGCGTCGCGTCGAGCGCCGCGTCGGCCAGCGCGCTGGCCGCGCGCGCGCTGTCGGTATTCTGGCGGACGGTCGCGGTCAGTTCCTCCATGCTCGCGGCGGTTTCCTCGAGCGACGCGGCCTGCGTGCCCGTCCGCGCGGACAGGTCCGCGTTGCCGCCGGCGATCTCGCCCGCGCCGAGGTGGATCGCGTCGGACGCGTGACGCACCGTGCGCACGGTGTCCGCGATGCTTGCCTGCATCGCGGCGAGGCCGCGCAGCATCCGGTCGATCTCGAACACGCCGCCGGCCCGCACGGTTTCGTCGAGCCGGCCCTGCGCGATCCGCTCGAAATGGCGGCCGGCTTCGTCCAGCGGCGCGACGACCGCGCGCCGCGCGGCCGCATAGATGGCCACGCTCGCCGCCAGCATCGCCACCAGCAGCACGATGCCGACCCACTTGAACCACTGCATCCCGCTGTCGATCGTGCCGAGCGCGTCGCGGCTCGATGCGCCGCCGTAATCGGCGAAGCGGTGCAGTTCGGCGAGGTACGCGTCCTGGAAGCCTTGCGTCGGCTGGTCGAGGAACGCCTGGATGTTGTCGGCGTCGAGGAATTGCACGAGTTCGCCCAGCGCGCCGCGCAGCGCGCGATAGCGCTCGGCGAGCGCCGCGACGCGTGCGCGGTTCGTTTCGTCGACGGGCTGCGCGGCCGTCAGCGCGGCGAACGCCTTGTCCGCTTCGGCGAGCGACGCGCTCGCATGACGGATGATGTCGTCGGGCTTCGGGCCGCCGCGCACCATCCGCGTGCCGGCGCGCGACAGGTTGACGCGCGCGTCGAGCAGGCGCTCGGTCGCCTGGCTGGCCGCGTCGACCTGCGAAATCGCGACGTTCGACAGATCGTCGACGCCGCTGCGCGTCGACGCGAGCGCCCAGAAGCCGAGCGCCTCGATCGCGAACAGGAAGAGGCAAAACACGGTCAACACGCCGAGCAGACCCGACGCGAGCTTGATTTTTCCGAACATGGGGGAGATTCCTGGAGAGCCGACGATGGAGCAATGAACAATGCCCCGGCATTAGCGGCATTTCTTCGTCGGACTTTAGAGACGGCCGGTCAGGGGCGCCGTCTTTTCCGCCGAATCGCCCGCAAACGAGGACAATGCCCACATTCGACGCAATAATCGCGTCGCACCGCATCGGCAATCGCAAGAAACGCGGACGAATTTCCTTGCTTATCCGCAGCCCCCTTCCTAGAGTTCAGCGCAAGCGGACACGCATTGTGAGGAAAGTCGATGACGGACATCACGGACCACGCGCGCGGCGCATTGCGCGCGCAACCGTTCAGCATGCTGCTGGGCACGGAGCTGATGCACATCGGCGACAACGAGGTGTCGCTGTGCCTGCCCGTACGGGAAGAGTTGCGGCAGCAGCACGGCTTCGTGCACGGCGGCGTGATCGGCTATCTCGCCGACAACGCGCTGACGTTCGCCGGCGCGCTCGTGCTCGGCCCGCGCGTCATCACCGCCGAATACAAGATCAACTACCTGAGGCCGGCCGTCAGCGGCACGCTCGTCGCGCGCGCAAAGGTCGTCTACGCGGGCCGGCACCAGGCGACCTGCCAATGTCATGTGTTCGTCATCGACGGCGATCACGAGCGGCTCGTCGCGATCGCACAAGGCACGATCAACCGCGTCGGCGACGGCAAGATGCCGGATGCGCCGGAGGAAACGGCGTGAGTCCGGTGCGCCGATGAGGTGTTTCGGCGAGTCTTACGCCGTGTCCTGATGCGGTTCCGCGCGACTTCGACGTGTACTGCCTTCCCGTCCGACTCGACGCCAAAATCTCCGTAAATGTCCCCACCGCGGTACGAATATTCCCTAAATGGCGCGAATTATTCTTCTTGCCACCCATAGCTCGATGCGGCCGGCCAGCCGTCATCCTGTCATTCACCGGAATGCTCGGACTTCGGCTCGTGCTCGGTTCGATTTGCACCGGCGACGGCTCGCAACTCATCGTCGTGACATGCACTGGTAGCCGGTGGCACCGCTAGTTCCTTCATTGGGTTTGGTGCAGTGTCGAATTGAGATAAAACAGCATTGCTTAGTCCGGAATGCATCCAATTCCGGGACGCTCAACCCTTTTCCCCCGTCAACGGCAGGAACCGCGGCGCCACGCGCGCCCGAATATTGCCATTCGCGTCGGTACGGTAAATCCCGCGCGCCGCATTGTGCGGATGCTCCACCGCGTCGGCCACGCTCAGCACCGGCGCAAAGCACGCGTCGGTACCTTCGAGCAGCGTGCGCCAGTGCGCGGACGGCTGCTGCGCGAATACCTCCGCGAAACGCACCTTCAGCGCGGGCCAGCGCGCGCGATCGTATTGGGACGCCGGATCGACGTCGGTCAACCCGAGCCGTTCGACCAGCAGCGCATAGAACGGCGGCTCGAGCGCGCCGATCGTCACGCATTCGTCGTCCGCGCAGCGGTACACGTCATAGAACGGCGCATCGTGAAAGAGGCTCGGCTGCGCACCGTCGAGCTGCCCGTTCGCGCGCGCCCACAGCGCGAGCGAACCGAGCATCGACACGATGTCGACGATCGCGCCGTCGACCACGCGCCCCGGGCCGCCGCCGCGCACGTCGAACAGCGCGCAGACGATCCCGAACGCGAGCCCGAGCGCGCCGCCCGCATCGCCGACGACCGTCGGCGGCACGCCGGGCCGGCCGTCGCGCGGCGCTGACAGCGACAGCAGCCCCGTCAGCGCGACGTAGTTCAGGTCATGTCCGGCGGCCGTCGCGAGCGGCCCGTGCTGGCCCCAGCCGGTCATCCGCCCATACACGAGCTTCGGATTGCGGCGTGCGCACTCGTCGGGCCCGAGGCCGAGGCGCTCCATCACGCCGGGCCGCAGCCCTTCGATCAGCGCGTCGGCCTGCGCGATCAGCGCGAGCGCCGCGTCGCGGCCGGCCGGCGACTTCAGATCGAGTTCGACGATCGTCTTGCCTTCGCGCAACAGGTCGCCATCGCGCCCCTGCAGTGCATCCGGCGCGCTCGTTCGGCCGGCCGGGCGCGCGATCAGCGTGATGCGCGCCCCCATCCCGGCGAGCATCCAGCCTGCGAGCGGGCCGGGGCCGAGACCTTCGAATTCGACGATATGGACGCTGGAAAGCGGGGCACCAAGCGACATACGATTCTCCTGTCGACCCACGTTAGCGCTTTAGCGCTTACGTGGGTCCCATGCTTCGCGGTCGACCCGCGTTAGCGCTTTAGCGCTTACGCAGGTCCCATGCTTCGCGGTCGACCCGCATTAGCGCCTTGGCGCTTACGCAGATCCCATCCCTTGCGGTAAACCAGCGTTAGCGCGCCGGTCCGATGCTTTGCTCATCGCCTCGGCGCCGCCACGCATGCATCAAACGAAAAATCCCTGCGTAGCGGATTCGCTGCGCAGGGATCGGGTCAAGCTTCAGCCGCGCCAGCTCGCGCGCACGAACCGTCGAGCGTCAGAACGCGTCGCCCGGCACGCGCACCCAGCCTTCCATCAGCACGCGTGCGCTGCGGCTCATGATCGCCTTCGTGACGGTCCATTCGCCGTTCTCGAGCCGGGCTTCCGCGCCGACGCGCAGCGTGCCCGACGGATGCCCGAAGCGCACCGCGTTGCGTTCGCCGCCGCCCGCCGCGAGATTGACCAGCGTGCCGGGAATCGCCGCAGCCGTACCGATCGCGACCGCCGCCGTGCCCATCATCGCGTGGTGCAGCTTGCCCATCGACATCGCGCGCACCAGCAGGTCGACATCGCCCGCGTTCACGCGCTTGCCGCTCGACGCGACATAGTCGGCCGGCTTCGCGACGAACGCGACCTTCGGCGTGTGCTGGCGCGTCGCGATCTCGTCGAGCGTGTCGATCAGGCCCATGCGCAGCGCGCCGTGCGCGCGGATCGTCTCGAACTTCTCGAGCGCCTTCGCGTCGCCATTGATCGCGTCCTGCAGCTCCGTGCCCGTGTAGCCGATCGCTTCGGCCTCGACGAAGATGGTCGGAATCCCCGCGTTGATCATCGTCGCCTTCAGCGTGCCGATGCCGGGCACCACCAGATCGTCGACGAGGTTGCCGGTCGGGAACATCGACCCGCCCGAGCCTTCTTCGTCGGCAGCCGGGTCCATGAATTCGAGCTGCACTTCGGCGGCCGGGAACGTGACGCCATCCAGCTCGAAATCACCCGTCTCCTGCACCGCGCCGTTCGTGATCGGCACGTGCGCAACGATCGTCTTGCCGATGTTCGCCTGCCAGATCCGCACGGTCGCGACGCCGTCGCGCGGCACGCGCGACGCCTCCACGAGGCCGCCGCTGATCGCGAACGGGCCGACCGCCGCCGACAGGTTGCCGCAGTTGCCGGTCCAGTCGACGAACGCCTTGTCGATCGCGACCTGCCCGAACAGGTAGTCGACGTCGTGGCCGGGCCGCGTGCTCTTCGACACGATCACCGTCTTGCTGGTGGACGACGTCGCGCCGCCCATCCCGTCGATCTGCTTGCCGTACGGATCGGGGCTGCCGATCACGCGCAGCAGCAGCGCGTCGCGCGCGGCGCCCGGCGCCTGCGCGGCGTCCGGCAGGTCCTGCAGCCGGAAGAACACGCCCTTGCTGGTGCCGCCGCGGATGTAAGTCGCCGGAATCCTGATTTGAGGAATGTGAGCCATGTTTGCGTTATCCCTGTGTGACCCGGTCATGCCGCCTGCGACGATTCGAGGAAGTCCTGCGCGAAACGCTGCAGCACGCCGCCCGCGTCGTAGATCGACACTTCCTCGGCCGTATCGAGCCGGCACGTCACCGGTACCTCGACGCGTTCGCCGTTCTTGCGGTGAATCACCAGCGTGAGATCGGCGCGCGGCGTGCGCTCGCCGATCACGTCGAAGGTCTCGGTGCCGTCGATGCCGAGCGTGGTGCGGTTCGTGCCCGGCTTGAACTCGAGCGGCAGCACGCCCATCCCGATCAGGTTCGTGCGGTGGATCCGCTCGAACCCTTCGGCGACGATCACCTCGACGCCCGCGAGCCGCACGCCCTTCGCGGCCCAGTCGCGCGACGAGCCCTGGCCGTAGTCGGCGCCGGCGATCACGATCAGCGGCTGCTTGCGATTCATGTAGGTCTCGATCGCTTCCCACATCCGCATGACCTGGCCTTCCGGCTCGACGCGCGCGAGCGAGCCCTTCTTCACCGCGCCGTCGACCACCGCCATCTCGTTGATCAGCGTCGGGTTCGCGAAGGTCGCGCGCTGCGCGGTCAGGTGGTCTCCCCGGTGCGTCGCGTACGAGTTGAAGTCTTCTTCCGGCAGGCCCATCTTGGCCAGGTACTCACCGGCCGCGCTGTTCGCGAGGATCGCGTTCGACGGCGACAGGTGGTCGGTCGTGATGTTGTCGCCGAGCACCGCGAGCGGGCGCATGCCCTTGAGCGTGCGTTCGCCGGCCAGCGCGCCTTCCCAGTACGGCGGACGGCGGATGTAGGTGCTCTGCGCGCGCCAGTCGTACAGCGGCGCCGCGCGCTCGCCGGCATCGGCCGTGCGCGCGAACATCGGCTCGTAGACCTTGCGGAACTGCTCGGGCTTCACGCTCGACGCGACGATCGCATCGATCTCCTCGTCGGTCGGCCAGATGTCCTTCAGCGTGACGGGCTTGCCGTCCGGGTCGTGACCGAGCACGTCCTTCTCGATGTCGAAGCGGATCGTGCCGGCGATCGCATACGCGACGACGAGCGGCGGCGACGCGAGGAACGCCTGCTTTGCATACGGATGGATGCGGCCGTCGAAGTTGCGGTTGCCGGACAGCACGGCCGTCGCGTACAGGTCGCGGTCGACGATCTCCTGCTGGATCTTCGGATCGAGCGCGCCCGACATCCCGTTGCAGGTCGTGCACGCGAACGCGACGATGCCGAAGCCGAGCTTCTCGAGTTCCGGCAGCAGGTTCGCTTCTTCCAGATACAGCTCGACCGCCTTCGATCCCGGCGCGAGCGAGCTCTTCACCCACGGCTTGCGCGTGAGGCCCTTCGCGTTCGCGTTGCGCGCGAGCAAGGCGGCTGCAATCACATTGCGCGGGTTGCTGGTGTTCGTGCAGCTCGTGATCGCGGCGATGATCACCGCACCGTCGGGCATCTCGCCCGCCTTCTCTTCCCACGCGCCGGCGATCCCGCGCGCGGCGAGGTCGGACGTCGGCAGCCGCTTGTGCGGGTTCGACGGGCCGGCCATGTTGCGCACCACGCTCGACAGGTCGAACGTCAGCGTGCGCTCGTACTGCGCATTGTTCAGCGTATCGGCCCACAGGCCCGCCGCCTTCGCATAGGTCTCGACCAGCTTCACCTGTTCGTCGCTGCGGCCGGTGAGGCGCAGGTAGTCGGTCGTCTGGCCATCGATGAAGAACATCGCGGCCGTCGCGCCATATTCGGGCGCCATGTTCGAGATCGTCGCGCGGTCGCCGAGCGTGAGGCTCGCCGCGCCCGCACCGCGGAATTCCAGATATGCGCCGACCACCTTTTCCTTGCGCAGGAACTCGGTCAGCGCGAGCACGACGTCGGTCGCGGTGATGCCGGGCTGGCGCTTGCCGGTCAGCTCGACGCCGACGATGTCGGGCAGGCGCATCCACGATGCGCGGCCGAGCATCACGTTCTCCGCCTCCAGGCCGCCGACGCCGATCGCGATCACGCCGAGCGCGTCGACGTGCGGCGTGTGGCTGTCGGTGCCGACGCAGGTGTCCGGATACGCGACGCCGTCCTGTGCCTGGATCACCGGCGACATCTTCTCCAGGTTGATCTGGTGCATGATGCCGTTGCCCGGCGGGATCACGTCGACGTTCTCGAACGACTGCTTGGTCCATTCGATGAAGTGGAAGCGATCCTCGTTGCGACGATCCTCGATCGCGCGGTTCTTCGCGAACGCGTCCGGATCGAAGCCGCCGCACTCGACGGCGAGCGAGTGGTCGACGATCAGCTGCACGGGCACGACCGGGTTCACCTTCGCCGGGTCGCCGCCGCGCTCCGCGATCGCGTCGCGCAGGCCCGCGAGGTCGACGAGCGCCGTCTGGCCGAGGATGTCGTGGCACACCACGCGCGCCGGGAACCACGGGAAGTCGCGCTCGCGCTTGCGCTCGATGATCTGCTTCAGCGAATCGGCGAGGATCGCCGGATCGGCGCGGCGCACGAGGTTTTCGGCGAGCACGCGCGACGTGTACGGCAGCGTGTCGTACGCGCCGGGTGCGATCGCTTCGACCGCGGCACGCGCGTCGAAGTAGTCCAGCGACGTGCCGGGCAGGGGTTTGCGGTTGGCGGTATTCATGATGTGGGGCGGAATTCGGGGTAAGACGTTCCGCGCGCGCCGGCGGCCCGCATCACGGGCGCCGGTGCGCGCGGCGGGCGATCAGCGCTTCTCGATCGGCACGAACTGCAGGTCTTCCGGACCCGTGTAGTTCGCGCTCGGGCGGATGATCTTGTTGTCGATGCGCTGCTCGATGATGTGCGCGCTCCAGCCCGACGTGCGCGAGATCACGAACAGCGGCGTGAACATCGCGGTCGGCACGCCCATCATGTGATACGACACGGCGCTGAACCAGTCGAGGTTCGGGAACATCTTCTTCGCTTCCCACATCACCGATTCGAGGCGCTCGGCGATGTTGTACAGCTTCAGGTCGCCCGCTTCCTTCGACAGCTTGTGCGCGACGCCCTTGATCACCTTGTTGCGCGGATCGGAGATCGTGTAGACCGGGTGGCCGAAGCCGATCACGACTTCCTTGTTCTCGACGCGGCGGCGGATGTCGGCTTCGGCGTCGTCCGGCGAGGTGTAGCGGCTCTGGATTTCATACGCGACTTCGTTCGCGCCGCCGTGCTTCGGCCCGCGCAGCGCGCCGATCGCGCCGGTGATCGCCGAGTAGATGTCCGAGCCCGTGCCCGCGATCACGCGGCCGGTGAAGGTCGATGCGTTGAACTCGTGCTCCGCGTACAGGATCAGCGACGTGTGCATCGCGTCGACCCACGACTTCGACGGCGTCTTGCCGTGCAGCAGGTGCAGGAAATGGCCGCCGATCGAGTCATCGTCGGTTTCCGTCTCGATGCGCTTGCCGTTGTGCGAGAAGTGATACCAGTACAGCAGGATCGAGCCGAGCGATGCCATCAGGCGGTCGGCGATGTCGCGCGCGCCCGGCAGGTTGTGGTCGTCCTTCTCCGGCAGCACCGTGCCGAGCACCGACACGCCGGTGCGCATCACGTCCATCGGGTGAGCGGAAGCCGGGATCTGCTCGAGCGCGGCCTTCAGTGCGTTCGGCAGGCCGCGCATCGCGCGCAGCTTGGTCTTGTACGCGGCCAGTTCGGTCAGGTTCGGGAGCGTGCCGTGCACGAGCAGGTGTGCGATTTCCTCGAACTCGCACGATTCGGCGACGTCGAGAATGTCGTAGCCGCGGTAGTGCAGGTCGTTGCCGGTCTTGCCGACCGTGCACAGCGCCGTGTTGCCCGCCGTCACGCCCGACAGCGCCACCGACTTCTTCGGCTTGAAGGCGCCTGCGGCGGCCGGTGCTGCTGCGTCTTTCGTCTCGCTCATGTTTCCGTTCTCCAATAGGTGTCTCTGTGTCGACCGGACTTAGCGCTTCAGCGCTTAGTCCGGTCCCATGCTTCGCGGTCGACCCGACTTAGCGCTTCAGCGCTTAGTCCGGTCCCATGCTTCGCGGTCGACCCGACTTAGCGCTTCAGCGCTTAGTCCGGTCCCATGCTTCGCGGTCGACCCGACTTGGTGCCTCAGCGCTTGGTCCGGTCCCATGCTTCGCGGTCGACCCGACTTGGCGCTTCAACGCCTGGTCCGGTCCCATGCAAAGCCGGATCTCGGCCGGGCCCGGCGCATCGGCGCGCGGCCCGGCTTCATGCAATGCGTTCCGGGATACGAGTCCCGGCGCGCGAGCCGCGTTACTTCTTGCCCTGCGCGAACAGTTCGTCGAGCTTCCGCTCGTACGCGTGATAGCCGAGGAAGTCGTACAGCTCGGCGCGGGTCTGCATCGTCGGCACGGCGGCCTTCTGCGTGCCGTCGCGGCGCAGCGTCTCGTAGAAATTCAGCGCGGCCTTGTTCATCGCGCGATACGCGCCGCAGCAGTAAAGCGCGATGTCGACGTTCGCCTCGCGCAGTTCGTCGAGCGTGAACAGCGGCGTCGAGCCGAACTCGGTCAGGTTCGCGAGGATCGGCACCTTCACGGCGGCCTTGAAGCGGCGGTAGTCGTCGAGCGATTTCATCGCTTCCGGGAAGATCATGTCCGCGCCGGCTTCGACGTAAGCCACCGCGCGCTCGATCGCCGAGTCGATCCCTTCGGCGGCGGCCGCGTCGGTGCGCGCCATGATCACGAACTGGTCGTCGGTGCGCGCATCGACCGCGGCCTTGATGCGATCGGCCATTTCGTCGGCCGGCACGACCTCCTTGCCCGGACGGTGGCCGCAGCGCTTCTGGCCGACCTGGTCCTCGAGGTGCACGGCCGCGACGCCGGCCTTGATGAACGAGCGGACCGTGCGCGCGATGTTGAATGCGCCGCCCCAGCCCGTGTCGATGTCGACCAGCAGCGGCAGGTCGGTCGCGTTGGTGATCCGGTTCGCGTCGATCAGCACATCTTCCATCGTGCTGATGCCGAGATCGGGGATGCCGAGCGAATTCGCTGCGACGCCGCCGCCCGACAGGTAGACGGCCTTGAAGCCGACGGCCTGCGCCATCTTGGCCGCGTACGCGGTGATCGCGCCGACCACCTGCAGCGGCTGCTCGGCCGCGACTGCCGCGCGGAATTTCGCGCCGGCGCTCTGAAGATGCGTATTGCTCATGAACGGCCTCCTGAGGGAATGCCCATTACCAGCAAGGACCGGGCCAGCTCGCGAAACACGGCTAACCCACTGATTCTTAAGTAACCGGCGCGGGCGCTGCATCGTCCGGAGATTTCAATTTGGCAATTTCATATTTCAAAAATGAAATCGCACGCGCATAATCGATCGTCATGGACCTCTCCTCGACCAAGCCCGTCGGCCCGGCCGACCGCGCGGTGCGCCCGCGCATCTGGGCGATGGGCATCAGCCGCCTGCGCGACCTGTTTCGCGAGATCGCCGGCGAATTCGACGAACGCGCCGACGTGCGCATCGTCACGCGCGCTTACGAAGACGCGCTGAGCGCGATCGCGGAGGCCGGCACCGCGCGGCCCGACGTGATCGTCGCGGCCGGCTCGAACGGCGGCTTCCTGAAAACACGCGCGCAGGTACCGGTCGTAGTCGTGTCGCCGACCGGCTTCGACGTGATGCAGGCACTCGCGCGCGCACGGCGCGACGCGTCGCGGATCGCGCTCGTCAGCGCCGGCGAGACGCCACCGGAAGTGCGCCGCTTCGTCGCCGCCTACGGTCTCGACGTGCAGTTTGCGTCATATCAGTCCGCGCAGGAAGCGGAAGCCTGCGTGCACGACCTGCACGATCGCGGCATCGAGACGATCGTCGGCCCCGGCCTCGTCACCGATCTCGCGGCGAGCGCCGGCATGGGCGCGGTGTTCCTGTATTCGCACGCGTCGGTGCGCAAGGCTGTCGAGACGGCGCTCGAAGTCGCGTACGCGACGCACGCCGAGGCGTTTCGCCGCCAGCGGCTCGACAACCTGCTGCAGCACCTGCGCGACGGCGTGGTTGCACTCGACGCGCGCGGCCGCGTCGAGGCCATCAACGAGCGGCTCGCATCGGCGCTCGGGGTCGAACCCGCTGCGGCCGTCGGCCGCGCGCTCGTCGACCTGCGGCCCGAGCTGCGCACGCTGCGCGGCGAGGACGGCGACGCGCTCGCGACCGTGCGCGGCGTGCGCTACGTCGTGCATCGCGGGCCGCTCGTCGATCGCGGCGTCACGTCGGGCAGCGTGCTGACGTTCCAGGAATCGCGCGCGGTCGAACGGCTCGACCGTGCGCTGCGCTCGCAGCCGAACACACAGCAGTTCGCCGCGCGCTACACGCTCGACGACGTGATCGGCGCGTCCGCGCCGATGGCGCGCGCGCGCGATCTCGTGCGCCGCTACGCGAAATCCGACGCGACCGTGCTCGTGCTCGGCGAAAGCGGCACCGGCAAGGAAATGATCGCGCAGAGCCTGCATGCGCTGTCCGTGCGGCGCAGCTATCCGTTCGTCGCGATCAACTGCGGCGCGTTTCCGGAAGCGCTGCTCGAGAGCGAGCTGTTCGGCTACGAGGAAGGCGCGTTCACCGGCGCGCGGCGCGGCGGCAAGACCGGGCTGTTCGAGGCCGCGCACCGCGGCACGCTGTTTCTCGACGAGATCGGCGAGATGCCGCCGTCGCTGCAAAGCCGGCTGCTGCGCGTGTTGCAGGAGCGCGAGGTGATCCGCCTCGGCTCGACCGAGCCGATCCGCATCGACGTGCGCGTGATCGCCGCGACGCATCGTCCGCTGCTCGCGGCCGTGGAGGCCGGCACGTTCCGCGCCGATCTCTATTACCGGCTCAACATCCTGAACGTCGGCCTGCCGCCGCTGCGCGAGCGCGCCGCCGACATTCCGGCGCTCGCGGCCACGCTGCTCGTGCAGGCCGCGCGGCGCGAGCCGCGGCTGGCCGAACGCGTGCGCGAGGTCAGCGATGCCATGCGCGTGCTCGACGCGACGCAGGCGACGCTCGCGCGCTACCGGTGGCCCGGCAACGTGCGGGAACTGCAGAACGTGGTCGAGCGGATCGCGGTGGAACTGGCCGAGGAAGTCGACGAGAACGATCCGGGCGCCGCGTGCGCGGCGCTCGCGCCCGATGCGCTGCAGGCGATCGCGCCCGAGTTGTTCGCGGCGCCGCCCGACGCGGCCGATACCGATACCGATGCCGACGACGCACGGACGCTCCAGGCGCGCCGCCGCCGCGCGGAAGCCGACGAGATCCGCGCGGTGCTCGACGCGTGCGGCGGCGACCGCGATCGCGCGTGCGCGATGCTCGGCATCAGCAAGACGACGCTGTGGCGGAAGATGTCGGCGAAATAGGTGCGGGCGGGACAGGCGTGACGCGCGGGATCATCGGCCCCGTCAATCGGCCTTGTGATAGTGGCGGTACGCCTTCGCGCGATTGCCGCACGACGACATCGAGCACCAGCGGCGGCTGCCGTTCTTGCTGTCGTCGATGAACAGCCACTGGCATGCGTCGTTCGCGCAGCGCTTGACCTTCGCGAGCCGCGCGCCGCCCAGCAGGTCGGTCGCCGACCACAGCACCGGGCTCAGCAGCCCAGCGAGCGTCGCGCCCGCTTCCCCGATCCGCCACGCATAGCCGCCGTCGACCCGCGCCAGCGCGACGCGCGGCGCCGCCTCCGCCAGAAAACCGCCCAGCAGCGCGAGATCGTCGGCTTGCGGCTCGCGCCGCTCGGCCTGCGCGTGAAAGAGCCGATACAGCGCCTCGCGCAACGCGAGCGCGCGCGCCAGCATCGCCGGTTCTTCATTGTTGTTCAGGTATTGCGCACGACACGCGTCGGCCACGCAGGCCGGCATGCGCGCCTGCTCCCGGCACCACGCGAGCAGGTCGTCGAGCGTGCCGAAGGTTTCCGTCGGCGCGTCGGCGCCGCGCCAGTACAGCGTGTTCGCGAAATCGATGCTCAGCGTTTCAGACGGGGCCGGAATCAGGCAGTCCGTCGTGACGGAAGGTTGCGTTTTGCTCATGACGCGATCGTATCTAACCACCATGCTGGTTGACAAGCGTCCGGGCGCTTTCTAACATAACCAGCATGGTGGTTAAAAACAGGTTTGCTGCGCTGACGTCCCCTCTTCAGTTCAAGGAGCCACAGATGATCGATCGCTTTTCCTGCGGTGTTGTCCACATCGATCGCAGCCACGCGCTTTACGACAGCACGCTCGGCGCACTGCGCTACAAGCGGCTGGCATGGTGGTTATAAGCAGGTTTGCCGCACTGACGTCCCCCTTCAGTTCAAGGAGCCACAGATGATCGATCACCTTTCGTTCGGCGTTGCCCACATCGACCGCAGCCGCGCGTTCTACGACAGCACGCTCGGCGCGCTCGGCTACAAGCGGCTGTACAGCGACGACGGATCCCTCGGCTACGGCACCAGCGAACCGATGCTGTGGTTGCAGCACGCGACCCGTCCGGTCGTCGCCGATCCCGATTCAGGGTTGCACGTGTCGTTTCGCGCATCGTCGCCGGTGGAAGTCGACGCGTTCTACCGCGCCGCGCTCCAGCACGGCGGGCAGGACAACGGCGGCCCCGGCAAGCGCGAGCACTATGGCCCCGGCTATTACGCGGCATTCGTCGTCGACCCCGACGGGTATCGGCTCGAAGCCCATTGCGAGCTGGACAACGTCGTCTGATCCGGTTCGTACGGACCCGGATGAACGACAAGGGCCCGATTCCGCATCGCGCGGAATCGGGCCCTTGTCTTTGCTGCATCGATGTTCGGTTCGCGACGGCCGCCGCCGCCGGTCATGCGAGGCGATCGGGCGGCCGGCCGGGCAGCGCAGCCGGGTTGCGGTTGACTGCACCCGCATCCGGCCCGCGCCGGGCCAATGCTTACTGCGCGTTGCGCGTGCTCTGCAGTTGCTCGCCGAGCCCTTCGATCCCGAGGCGCACCATCTGGCCGGCCTTCAGGAACACCGGCGACGGCTTGATGCCCATCCCGACGCCCGGCGGCGTGCCGGTCGTGATCACGTCGCCCGGTTGCAGCGTCATGCAGGTCGACAGGTAGGCGATCAGTTGCGCGACGGTGAATACCATCGTGCGCGTGTTGCCGTTCTGATAGCGATGGCCGTCGATCTCGAGCCACAGGTCGAGGCGCTGCGGATCGGGCACCTCGTCGCGCGTGACGAGCCACGGGCCGATCGGGCCGAACGTGTCGAAGCCCTTGCCCTTGTCCCACTGGCCGCCGCGCTCGATCTGCCACTCGCGCTCGGACACGTCGTTGACGACGCAGTAGCCCGCGACGTAGTCGAGCGCGTGTGCTTCGTCGACGTCCTTGCAGGTCGCGCCGATCACGACGCCCAGCTCGACTTCCCAGTCCGTCTTCACGGAGCCCTTCGGAATGTCGATGCCGTCGTTCGGGCCGCAGATCGAACTCGTCCACTTGCCGAACACCACCGGCTCCTTCGGCACCGGCATGCCGGCTTCGGCCGCGTGGTCCGCATAGTTCAGACCGATGCCGATGAACTTGCCGACGCGCCCGACGCACGCGCCGATGCGCGGCTCGCCGGGGACGAGCGGCAGCGTGGCCGGGTCGATCCCGCGCAGCCGCGCGAGACCGGCGTCGGACAGCGCGTCGCCGGCAAGATCCGGCACGTGCGCGGACAGGTCGCGAATCCGGCCGTCCGCGTCGAGAATTCCGGGCTTTTCCTGGCCGGACGGGCCATAGCGAAGCAGTTTCATCGTGCTCAACCTCTGTTGTCGAATGTGACAGGATACCGGCCGACGCGGCCGCTCACAGCCACGCGCCGGACTGAATGTCGATCGTCGATGGCGCGCGTCGGCCCAGGTTCCGGCAGCCGTTCGACGCGCGAGGCTCGCGCAGGCGCAGCGATCGCGGCGCCGCACCGGGGTGCAGCGCGCATCGAACGGGCGGCCGCCGGTCTGCGCATCGGCGACGACGGCCCGGCATCCGCGGCATGTGCCGGCCCTTGCCGGCCGGCTTCACGCGCGGCCGCGCCGTCGCTGGCCCGCCACTCTTTGTACCATCGGCGGCCCGCCGTGAAATGGCGCGCGACGGATACCGACTATTGGTGCGCCTGCCGTGGTTGCACCGCAGCATCGGACCTGTCGATACATTCGGCCCGACTCCGAATCCCGCATTTCTTCCATCACAGGCAAGCGAATTGCGAATATTCGTTATGACCCTGTCATCGGGAACGACACCTGATCCGTTCTTGCTCGGTAACGATCGGCAAAAAGATGCCGCATTGCACACTGTAAGTTTGTTGTTAAGCTCACGCGGATGGCGGTCACATCCGCATGCGGCTTGACGAATCCGCGTGCAAAACGGGCCTGCGTGCGTCGCCCACCGATCGGCAATTCCCGGACTTCCAAACATAATGCAAACGACCAACAACCCGCTTCCCGGCATCGACGCACGGGAGTCGATGGGCGCAGCCGATCGCTATCGCGCGCCCGCGCTCGACAAGGGTCTCGACATCCTCGAACTCCTGTCGGAACAAAAGGAAGGACTCACCCGCACCGAAATCACGAAAGAGCTCGGCCGCAACGCGAGCGAGATCTACCGGATGCTCGAACGTCTCGTTGCCCGCCGCTACGTGATGCGCTCGACCGGCGGCGACCGCTACACGCTCAGCCTGAAACTGTTCGCACTCGCCCACCGGCATCCGCCGATGAACCGGCTGATCGCCGAAGCCTTGCCGCTGATGCAGCGCTTCGCCGATGCCGCCGAACAGTCGTGCCATTTGTCAGTCTACGATCGCGGCAACCTGCTCGTGATCGCGCAGGTCGACGGCCCCGGCCCGTGGGGCGTGTCGGTGCGGCTCGGCTCGCGTGTCGGGCTCGCCGATACGGCGTCGGGCCGCGTGATGCTGTCGTTCCAGAGTGCCGAGCAGCGCGCGCACATACTGGCCGAGCATCGCAAGGTCAAGGGTGAAGCGCCGATCAACGAACAGGAACTCGCGTACGCGTGCCAGTCCATCCGGCAGTCCGGCTATCTGCGCCAGGACAGCCGCCAGGCGTACGGCGTCACCGACCTGAGCGCGCCGATCCTCGGCCCGTCCGGCCATGCGATCGCGGTGCTGACCTGCCCGTACATGCGCCGCATCGATGCGCACATGGCGCCGTCCTCCGACACAGTCGTCGCAGGGCTGCGCGATACGGCCGGCCATCTGTCGATGTGCCGCGCGGAGACATATTGAACGCGCGACGGCGCTGAAGCCGGTCGATCGTTCGGGCGCGGCAGTCGTTCAGCCACTCGGCCGGCGGGAGGCCGCTCCGCTGCGCGATGCGCGGCGGGATCGCAGACGCTCGCGTCGGCCTTCGCCAGACCGTTGCCGAAGGTGCGGGCGCTGCACGCGCGGCGCTACGCTAGAATAGCGGCCCTCTCAAAAACTACGGCGGCCGGTTGTCGCGGCCGTCGTGTCTGATGGATGTCATGGCCAAACTTCTGAACGATCAAGAATTCCAGCGTTTCTCCGAACTTCAGCAGAAGCAGGCAAGCTTCACGATCACGCCCGAGGAAGCGGACGAGCTGCGCGATATCGTCGCGCGCGCGCAGAAGAAGCGCGACGATCGCGCCGCTGCGATGCTCGCGATCGAGAACTACATCGAACAGTTCGACATCACGCCCGACGAACTCTTCTCGCCCGAGCAGATCGGCGACGCCGCGCGCACCTACGGCCTCATCACGGCCACCAAGAAGGAACGCACGCTGCCGCCGTCGATCACGTTCAACGGCAAGCCGTACCAATGGACCAAGACGCTCCCGGACGACGTGCGCAGCGCGCTGTTCGACGCGTTTACGTCCGGCGAATCGGTCAAGCGCTTCATCGCGATGCCGAAGGACACCGCGCGTTGCGCACTGACGATCGCCCGCCTCGAGCGCGAAACCGGCGGCGTCTATGCCGAAGCGCACCTCGAAGAACTCGCGATTTCGCGCGACCAGGTGAACGACGCAGCGTCGAAACTCGCTGTGTAAACGCTGTTGCGGGCACGGTTCATGCGTGCCCGTAGCGGCGCGGACGCCGGCCGAGGCCGGTGCCGCGCCTGCCGGAGCACTGCGTCCGCAGGCTCCCGAAAAGCCTCACCTCAGCCTCCCGCAAGCGCTCACCGGCATATCCCGTAACAGCTCACCCAAGGCTCCCGGAGACGCTCACCGCAGCCTCCCGAACGTCCTCACCTACACCTCCCGCAGACGCTCACCCGGCCTTCCCGGAAAGGCTCACCAGCGCTTCCCGCAAGGGCTCACCGGCCGCTCCCGGGAAAGCTCACCGAGTGCTCCCGCATCGGCTCACCTCCGTCATCCCGGAGAAGCTCACTCACGGCTCCCGAAAAGTCTCACCTCTGTAGAATTTCGGACGCTGCGGGTGCGGAATGCGGGTTCGGGGTGCGCGAATGCACAGTCGAAATGGTGCGTACACGCCGGCCGTCGACACACGCAACGGACCCGTCGTCGATGTCGCTGATCGCTGACTTCGCGCTTCTGCACCGGTCCCGAAGGGTTTCCGCCGTGCGTGTTCGATCAGCCTGGATACTTTGCAGCCCGAAGTAGAGCCGGCCCACGCGACCATGAATGAACGCCTCCGACACCGTGCGGCATGTATCGACGACGCACGACATCGCGGCACGTTCGAGCCAGCACCCAACCTCGATTACGACTGCAGCTTCATCCTGAACCCCACCACGCCGGGTTCTTCCGTCGTCGATACCGCGAAACCGCACGACTTCGCCAGCGAGATCATCGCCGTATTCTCGCGCAGCGCCTCGCCGATCATCCACGCCGTGCCGCGCGATCGCGCATAGTCGATGATGCGGGTCATCAGCAGCCGACCGAGCCCCTTGCCCTTCTGATCGGGCCGCACCGCGATCGCGAACTCCGCCGTCTCGTTGTCGGGATCGGCGACCGCGCGCACCACCGCGAGCGTGTGCGACCGGCCCGATACGTCGGTGAACGACACGACGAAGGCCATCTCGCGGTCGTAGTCGATCTGCGTCATGCGCGCCACTTGCGAATGATCGAAGCTGCGCACCGCACCGAAGAACCGCATCCGCAAATCGTCCGGCGTCATCGCGCCAAGCAGTTCGTTGTGGGCCTCCTCGTCCTCCGGACGGATCGGGCGGATCGTCACGGTCTCGCCGCGCCATTCGAGCGTCTGCTCGAGATGGCGCGGATACGGCATGATCGCGAGCCGGCTGCGCCCGGCAGCCAGCGTAATGCGCGGCGCGATGACGTGCACACGATCGGCCAGCACGCGCAGCGTGATCGACATCGCGACGACTTCGCGAACGTCGCATACGACTTGCGACAGCGCGATGAGCGCACCAAGCGTGGGTTCGACGGGCGTGCGTCGCGCATACGGCGAACGCTCCATCACCGCGCGGGCGAGCACCGTATTCAGCGGCGGCAGCCCGTACACGACGAACGGCGCCGAGATGCCGTCCGCCGGCGGCACGGCATAGCGGAACACCGGGCCGAAGTTCGAATCGTCGTACATCTCGACCGTGACGTCGACAACTCTGGCACCCGCCGGCGCATCGGCCGGCTCGCCGTGCAGCCCGAAGTGGGACAGCCAGCGCAGCGCCGCTTCGCCGGCCAGTTCGGGTTCACCGGCCTCGACCCTTCGGCGCGCATCGGCCTGTGCGAACGCGACGCACTCGGCCGGTTGCGGCGGCGTGCCCTCGGGCGTCTGCATCAGCAGTTGCCGACCGAGGTTGTAGTCGACGAGCCGCGCGTATGCGCGCGCAAGCCGCTGCGGTGTCGTATGCACCGGGATGCCGTTGGCGTGCAGTGCGTCGCGCGTCGTTGCGTCGACCCCACCGAAGAAACACGCAAGGATGCCGCGGTACGCATGCTGCCGCGATTCGATCAGCG
This sequence comes from Burkholderia cepacia GG4, assembly GCF_000292915.1. Taxonomy (NCBI): domain Bacteria; kingdom Pseudomonadati; phylum Pseudomonadota; class Betaproteobacteria; order Burkholderiales; family Burkholderiaceae; genus Burkholderia; species Burkholderia cepacia. The sequence continues at coordinate 2,773,787 of NC_018514.1, read as the reverse complement.
TGCGCGCGACGGCGTCGGCCGGCGCGCTGTGAGACGTCGAATGCACGACGAACAGCGTGCCCGTCTGCGGAAACGGCGCAAGCGCCTTGATGGCCGCGCCGAAATGCTCGGGGCGCGCATCGTCGCCCAGCGCCAGCGGATTGCCGGGCTCGACGAGATGCGGCAACGCGGCCGACACCGCCGAGGTTGCCGCCGCCGGCCAGTCGGCCAGCACGTCGCGCACCTCCGCGACTGCATCGACCGCGAGTTTCGCGACACCCGCGTCGCTGGTCACGAGCGTCGCCGCGCCACGCGCAGTGACGCGCCCGACGCCGAGCGTCTCGATCTCGTCGAGCAGATCGTCGAGCGCATCGACGCGCACCATTCCCGCACGCTGGAACGCCGCCGTGTAAAGCGCATCGCCGGGATCGGCGCGCCCGGTGCGCAGCGCGAGCACCGGCTTGTTGCGCGCCGCCGCACGCGCCGCCGACATGAACTTGCGCGCGGCGCATACGGTGTCGAGTTCGAGCAGGATCGCACGCGTGCCGGGATCGCTTGCCAGATAGTCGAGCACGTCGCCCGCATCGACGTCGGCCTCGCCGCCGAGTGCGACGACATGCGAAAAGCCGAGGCCGCGCGCATCGGCCCAGCCCAATACCGCGTTCGTCAGCGCGTTCGATTGCGACACCCACGCGACGCCGCCCGATCGCGCCGTATAGGCCGGCGCGCCGAAATGCGCATGCCGGGCGGGCGACAGCACGCCGAGACTGCCGGGCCCGACGATACGGAGCACGAACGGCTTCGCGGCCTTGAGCGTGCGATCGAGCGCGGCGCGATCCGCGTCGGTGCGCGCCTCGCCGACGATCACCGCGACGCGCGTGCCGAGCTCGCCGAGCTTGCGCACGATGCCGGCCCACGTGGCCGGCGGCGTGCAGATCACCGCGACCGACGGCGGCGCGGGAAGCCGGTCGACATCGGCGATGACCCGGTGTCCGTTCAACTCGCGATGCTTCGGATTGACGGGCCACACGGGCCCGTCGAACGCGCCGTCGAGCACGCGCGCCCACACCATCGCGCCGAAACTCCCCGCGCGCGACGATGCACCGACGACCGCAACGGACCTGGGCTGGAACAACGCATCGAGATGGCGGACGGTCACATCGGCTCCCTACGTTAACGAAAGACGACCCGACCGGCACACGCACCCGGCGGGCCGTGCGCCGATCGACGCGAACCCCAAGCATAGGCGAACGGGATGCGGCTGCCTATATGCCGAACGGCCGACTTTGCGACACGCGTCAACGCCTGCAACATGGGCCGGTCGTCGATGCCTGCGCACGACGCACACGATGAACGCATGCGATGCGACGATCCGGTCGCCTCCTCAAAGGTGAGGATTTACAGGAGCCATGGTGAGCATATTCGGGAATTGCGCATCGCGCTGCGTGAATGCGCGAAAGGTGATGGCAGACCGCAGCACGCAGTCACCGCGAAGCGTGCAAATGGCAACGCGCGCATGTCGTGCAATTGCGCGGTTGTTTACCGGAATTCACGGAGATATACGGTCGAATCGCAGCGAATTCGCAAAACGGCACCCGTTAATCGCGCGGCATGGCACGTCGATTCACCGGCCTGCTTCACGCTGCGGTGACACAAAAACAAAACGGTGCGACGGCCATTTGGCCGTTCGCACCGTCAGTCAGCACACGAAAGGTGAGGATTTTCGGGAGTCAGTCCTTGATCAGGAAACGCGCGCGGTTCTTGCCGAGCCATGCCGGCGCACGCCCGCGGCCACTCCACGTTTCGCCCGTCTTCGGGTTCAGGTACTTCGGCGGCAGCGGACGCTTCGGCTTTGCGACAGCGGCGGTGCCCAACGGACGGAAACCGAGTTCTTCCGCCGTAATGTCGAATTCCTCGATTTTCGCCCGGATCGCGGCAATCGCATCGCTAATTGCCTTTTCGCGCTCCTTGTCGATCTTTTGCTGAAGTCTTTCGAGCTGCGCTGTCAGTTGCCTGTAGGTCGCCATATGGATGGGATTCCGTGAGTGTTATTCATGAAAAATAGCCGACTCCAAGCGAATAGAAAAGCGCTTCACCCGATTATGGTCTCCTCATCCGGTCATGTCGGGATCAATAACCGCTTTTCTTCTTGCATGCGAAGAGAAGGTTTCGCACGGCGTCATCGGTCGATTGCTGGAGGATGTCGAATTCCCCGTTGCACATGGCTCGGGCATTGTCCGTGCAATTGCTCCAGCCACTGCCGGTGCACTGCACCTGCGTAGTCGGGCGCCCGTCCGAAGTAAACAGCGGCGCCCCGCCGCCGCACCCGCCGAGCCCTGCGACCAGGGCCAACAATCCGGCCCGACGCCAATGCGTTCCGGGCCACCGACAGACCGACGCAAGCATGTGTTTCATTGTTCTTTCCGTCAACCATTTTTTGAATGTCGCGAGTATGCCACGCACGCTCATCACGCGTTCATTCCGGCGTCCGGTCGGGCCGTCCGCGCGTCTTGTACGGCACGGCCCGGTGCGGATCGTCGGTGATGCGAACGAAAACCTGCTCGACGTCGGGAAGCGCGCCGAGTTCGCGCTGCAGCACCTGCCGATCGAAGGCCGGATCGGCACACCCTTCGACATAAATGAAGCGCCGCTGCACGGTGATCCACAGGCTCGTGCCCTGCAGGCGATCGGAGCCAGCGAAATGCGCTTTCGCAGCCGCGGCGATCGGTGCGTCATACATATAGGAATTCGGTTTCGTGCAGCGGTGGGCGAGCCAGCAGGTGGTCCCGCGCTCGGCGCGGTAATGCGCGTCGTCCGTCATCTCGGCGCGCGTCATCCACGGGCCGAGCGGCAGCGGACATTCGGCGAAGTCCTGCGACAACGCGACGAACGGATCGTTGTACCAGTTGCGCCGCGCAGCGGGTGCGTCAGCGTCGTCGCCCTGCGCGAACGCCGACGTCGCCACCAGCACGGCCAGCCATCCGGCGATGCCGATTCGTTTCATCGTTGTCTCCTGTTGGGCACTTTCCGGGTGCCGCTCGTCATGTCCGACCGCATCCGCCACCGCTTGCTATCGGTCGATCCCCAGCGCCGCCAGTTTCTTGTAGAGCGTCGCCCGACCGATACCGATGCGCGCGGCCGCTTCCACGACCTTCCCGTCGCACGCCGCGAGTGCGTCGATCAGGAACTGGCGCTCCCACGCGGCCAATGCATCGGTATACGAAACGACTGGCGCACCAGATGCACCCGGCGCGTCGCCCGCGTCCCGGCCGACCTGAGACGGAGCAGTCCGCATGCCCGCCGGCATGCTGTCCGGCGCGACACGCACCGGCCCGAGGAACGGCGCGAGCGCACCCGCATCGATCACCGTGCGGTCCGACAACATCAGCGCACGTTCGAGCGTGTTGCGCAGCTCGCGCACATTGCCGGGCCACGGGTACGCACACAGCATCCGCAGCGCATCGTCGGTCAGTTCGCAGTGCGCGGCGCGGCCGTGCTGCGCGGCGAGTTCCTCGAGCGTCGCGTACACGAGCGCCGCGATGTCCGACGCTCGCTTGCGCAGCGGCGGTGCATGGATCGTCAGCACATTGAGCCGGTAGTAGAGATCCGCACGAAAGCGCCCGTCCGCGACCAGCGCGGGCAGGTCGGCCGACGTCGCGGCGATGATCCGGACGTCCGCGCGCACGATCCGGTTCGAGCCGACCGGTTCGAACTCCTTGTCCTGCAGCACGCGCAGCAGCTTGCCCTGCAGCGGCAACGGCATGTCGCCGATCTCGTCGAGAAACAACGTGCCGCGGTCGGCCAGCTCGAACTTGCCGACGCGCCCCTTGCGATCGGCACCGGTATACGCACCCGGCGCCGCGCCGAAGAATTCGGTTTCGAGCAGCGTGTCGGGAATCGCGGCGACGTTGACGGTCACGAGCGGCTGGAGCGCGCGCGCCGAAGCTGCGTGGATCGCATGCGCGAGCAGTTCCTTGCCGGTGCCCGTTTCGCCGAGCAGCAGGACCGGCGAATCGACCTGCGCGGCGCGGCGCGCCTGCCGTTTGGTTTCGAGGCTCGCGGCACTCGTGCCGACGAAGCTCGCGAACGTGTATTTCGCACGGCGCGCCTGCGCAAGCGAACGCTGCGTCGCGATCAGCTGCTGCTGAAGCTGCGCGTAGCGGGAAAAGATCGGCGTGAGCGTCTTCAACTGGTCGAACAGCGCGAAGCCGATCGCGCCGACCGTCTCGCCCGCCTCGTTCTTCAGCGGCAGGCGCGTGACGACCAGCGGCTCGCGGCCGGTCTCCATGATGTCGAGCAGGATCGGCTGTCCGCTCGACACGACCTCGCGCATCAGGCTGTTCGGAATCACGGCCTCGCAGTCGAGGCCGACCGCCTGCTGCGGATCGGCGAACCCGAAGCGCGCCGCGTAACGCTCGTTCATCCACACGACGCGCGCATCGCGATCGACGACCACCGTGCCCGCACTCGAATCTTCGAAGGTCCGAAACAGCGACTCGGCGGCACGCCGCAGCACGTCGCCGTAATTGACGGGCAGGCGGGCCCAGTCGTTCATCATCGTGTCGTCGTCTCCGCGTATGCTTGGCCGGATGTCTCCAGAACGAGACGGATTATCTCATTTCGGAGACACGCGGGAATGGCTTGTCCGGGAAAGCCCTGCGTGCTTCATCGGGCGTCCCGGGCGGCCGGATCGTCTCCGAATGGAGACGTTTTATGTAGAATCATCAGACATTCGCCGGCGCGGGCCCGCCGGCCTGCGTCGGACCCATGTCCGGCGGCGCAATCCGGCCGATGGCACGAAACCTGCACGAACCTGAGCCGGTCCGCGGCGCGTCCCGCGATCGAACAACAACCAAAGCCATTCAAAGCCATTAGGAGACTCCCTTGTCTTTCGTGATCGTCCTCGCCGCGCTGGCGTTCCTGATGTTCGCCGCGTATCGCGGCTACAGCGTGATCCTGTTCGCGCCGATCGCCGCGCTCGGCGCGGTCCTGCTGATCGAACCCGCCGCCGTCGCACCGGTCTTCTCCGGCATCTTCATGGAGAAGATGGTCGGCTTCGTCAAACTGTACTTCCCGGTGTTCATGCTCGGTGCCGTGTTCGGCAAGGTGATCGAACTGTCCGGGTTCTCCGAGTCGATCGTCCATGCGGCGATCCGCTACATCGGCCGCTCGCGTGCGAATGCGGTGATCGTCGCGGTGTGCGCGCTGCTCACCTATGGCGGCGTGTCGCTGTTCGTCGTGGTGTTCGCGGTGTATCCGTTCGCGGCCGAACTCTATCGCCAGAGCAACATTCCGAAGCGGCTGATGCCCGGTGCGATCGCGCTCGGCGCGTTCTCGTTCACGATGGATTCGCTGCCCGGCACGCCGCAGATCCAGAACATCATCCCGACCACGTTCTTCAAGACGACCGCCTGGGCCGCTCCCGCGCTCGGCACGATCGGCTCGCTGTTCATCATCGTCGTCGGCCTCGCGTACCTGGAATGGCGCCGCCGTTCGGCGATGGCGAAGGGCGAAGGCTACGGCACGTCGCTCATCAACGAACCGGAGCGCGTCGAAGCGACGGCACTGCCGCATCCTGCGCTGGCGATCCTGCCGCTGATCCTCGTCGGTGCGTCGAACTTCACGTTCACCAAGCTGATCCCGCAGTGGTACGGGGCCGCGTCGTACACGGTTGCGCCGGACGTGCTGCCCGGCGTGCACACGCCGGTCACGACGTCGATCAAGACCGTCGTCGCGATCTGGTCGGTCGAGGCCGCGCTGCTGCTCGGTATCGTGCTGGTCGTCCTGACCGCGTTCAAGCGCGTCAGCGACCGCTTCGCGGCCGGCTCGAAGGCCGCCGTCGGCGGCGCGCTGCTCGCCGCGATGAACACGGCGTCGGAATACGGTTTCGGCGGCGTGATCGCCGCGCTGCCGGGCTTCCTCGTCGTCAGCGACGCGCTGAAGAGCATTCCGAACCCGCTCGTGAACGCGGCCGTGTCGGTCAGCTCGCTCGCCGGCATCACCGGTTCGGCGTCGGGCGGCATGAGCATCGCGCTCGCCGCGATGTCGGACCTGTTCATCAAGGGCGCGCAGGCAGCCAACATTCCGATGGACGTGCTGCACCGGGTCGTCGCGATGGCCAGCGGCGGCATGGACACGCTGCCGCACAACGGCGCGGTCATCACGCTGCTCGCGGTCACGGGCCTCACGCACCGCGAGTCGTATCGCGACATCTTCGCGGTCACCGTGATCAAGACGCTCGCGGTGTTCTTCGTGATCGCCGTGTACTACACGACGGGCCTCGTGTAAGCCCCCACATCGGGCAGCGTTCCGCACGCTGCCCCACTCCGGCCGGCCGCATCGACGCCGGCCGGCGCTCCGCTCCTCAAGCCTCCTTTTGCGTGTCACGGCCGTTCGACTGGCCGGGCATCGCAACACGCAGCGCGGCGCGGCGCTCATCACGCCGCACAGCGTCGGCCCGATCGGCCTGCATGCACACCGGGGCGGATCGCGCGGAATTCACCTCCGACCGGCTCGCCCCGTCCGATCGCCCGGACCCCGTTGGGCACACCATGCTGCCACGTGGCCCGAACGGCTCGACGTCCGCCATGCACCGCCATCCGGCATCGCGCGCTAGCGCCGACCCATTGCTACCGCCCACCCATTGTTACCAACAGCAGAACACTGCGTTGGGAGTGATCGCATTTTTCCCGCACACGGCCGGGCCTACACTGCCTTCAACCGCCGCCGCTTCGTCGCCCGAAGCCCGGCCGCCCAGTCGAAAACATGGAGGTCCCGATCATGAAGCGCCTGATCCATGCAGTTGCCATTGCCTTGGCCGTATCCGCGCCGCTCGCCGCCCTGGCACAGTCGAACCCACCGCTGACACGCGCGCAGGTGCACGCCGAAGTGAAGGCGCTCAAGCAGGCCGGCTTCCAGCCCAGCGACTGGTTCTATCCGGCCAGCATCGTTTCCGCCGAAGCGAAGATCGCCCGTCAGCAGCGCGACGGGTATGACGGTAATAGCGGCGCGGCGCCGGAATCGGCCCAGTAATCGCGGGATCCGCTCTCCCGGCCCGCCCGGCCGCGCCCTCGCGCGCCGTTACGCCTTCACAGGCTGAATCAGCTTCGTGCATGCCGCTGCCTGCGGATCGCCCGCAGGCAGCTTTGCGCACACCCCGTCGAACTGCTTCACGACCGACCTGACCGACGCATCGTGCGCGCTGCCGCCGCGCCAGCGGTTGAGCTGCGTGACGACCTTGGTCAACGCGCGCAGGTTCGCACCATAGAAGGCATCCTTGGTCTTGCCCGCCTGAGCCAGCACGCTTGCGGCAATCCCTTCGATGCGCGCCGCATCGTCCGGTGCCAGCGCGACTGCATTCGCGAAATAGGTTGCGCCCCAGCGCAGCTTCGTCGCCGGTCCGCTCGCCGAGTCGTACGCCTTGCCGTACCAGTCGAGCGCCGCGGCCTTGTCGCCGCGCGCCTTCGCATTCGCGGCCAGCCCTGACATGAAGTAGTACGGCGTCGACGAACGCGGCAACTCGGCCTTCAGCAGCACATCCGATTCGTCGTAGAGCCCCGCGTCGGTCAGCGTGTCCGCTGCTTCGCTGACGAGCGCCTGGCGTTCGTACGCATTCGCGGCACCCTGCACCGATGCCGCGATCTGCTTGCGGGCGGTGTCGACCAGAGCCGGCGCAGCGAGCGGCGCGCCGTCGTGCGCGTCGCCGCGCGCGAGCAGCACGCGGCCGTGCAACGCCATCAGCCGGTCGATCGACGACAGCGTGGTGTCGGTCGACAGGCGCGCGAGCGCCGTGTCGTACGCAGCGCGCAACGTCGCGCGCTGCGTGGCGTCGCCGCCGAGGTACGCGACCACCCGCGCGGGCGCCGCCACCAGCACGTCCGAATCGGCCCGCGACAGCGCCGGCTCACGCAGCACCCCGCGCAGTGCATCGGCGAGCGCGGCCTTGTCGAGCGCACCGGCCTGCGCGGGATCGTCCGATGCCGCGACCACCGCCGACTTCAGCGCGAACCGCGCGGCGTCCGCCTTCGCGCCGGCTGCGCGCGCACGTTGCGACAGCGTCTGCAGCGTCACCGCGACACGGTCGGCCGGCACCGGCAGCGCGCCGTCGGTGTCCCACGAATAGTCGGCAAGCAAATGCCATTCGTCCGGCGTCAGCGACGCGCCGTTGTTCAGCGCGTTCGCGAGCGTCTGCCGCACCGGATGCGTGGCCGTCATCCCGAGCGACAGCGCTTGCATGTAGCGGTCGAGATCGGCTTCGCCCGGCAGCCGCGTCACTTCGGTGCCGTCCGGGCGGAACAGGATCATCGTCGGGTAGCCGTGCACCTTGAAGCGCTCGCCGAGCTTCTGCGCGCTTTCGGTATCGCCGTCGAGATACACGGGCACGAAGAACGTCGAGCGGCTCTTGAATGCCTGCTGGCTGAAGATCGTCGACTTCACCTGGTTGCACGACGGGCACCACACCGCGCCCCAGTACAGCAGCAGCGGCTTGCCGGTGCGCTTCGCCAGCGCGAAGGCCGCATCGACGTCGCCCTGCTGCCACGCGATGCCGGGCGGCAGATGCACGCCGCCGCTCGACGCGCTGGATACCGCAGCACCCTGCGGCGCGGTGGTGGCAAACGCCGCACCCGCGGCGGCGATCAGGCAGGCGGCAGTCAGGTTTCGGAGGACGGTTTTCATCGAAGCGGGTTCCGTAGAGAAGAAGGCGGGTGCATCGCGCGCCGCTGTCGCGCGAATTTCGGCGATGGAAACGTTGGCGCGCCGACGTACGGGTGCGCCGCACGCCAAATCATCGAACCATACCGCGCACGCGCCGATCGTCTAACGAATAAGTTTTCGAATGGTTATTACGCGTCGAATTCAGCAATGCGAATTACGCGCGTACCGATGTTGGTCGCAAGGGGAAACTCGCATTTGCACATCGGTGTAGAGTCCGGCGCTCAACAAATCTCGCACGTTCCCGCGCCCGGAACTGAATCCCGAGTCGCTGATGTGCCGGTTCCGGATTTCGCGCGCCCCCCTGTACCGGGCCTTTGCCGAAGATGGCGGCGTGACCAGGCTCATCCGCAACAAGCGACTCGACGCGGCCTACCTGGCACTCAGGTATCAGCGCGGCCCCGCGCGTCCGATCGGCGCGATCGCGGCCGAGTACGGATTCTCGAGCAGCGCGCAGTTTCTGCGGGCGTTCCGCTCGCATTTCGGTTTTACACCCAGCGACGCGCAGCGCGACGGCGCCATGCACGCAGCAGCGTCCGGAGGAGGCGCGCATTCCCCGCAACGCCATCTCGCGAACTTTCAATCGGCGCCAGATACCGAATCGCACACATGGCGTTGATTAAATACGTGCACCGTGTGCAGTCATCGTCACGGCGAATCGACCGCTATTGCTGATTCGAATCGAGATACTGCGATCATTCGACGAAATGGGACACTTCAAAGCATTTAAAGAGACGAATCACCGCCCGCGCCGTTCATCTTGATTCGCGTTAGTAAGATAATTAACGAATCGGGCACCCCCGTGTCCGATCTTTGTGCCTTCACAAGCCACATGCGTGTGGCTTTTTTTTCAACCGAGCGCAACGCCTTCATGCACTGAACGGCAAACGGGCCATCGGTCCGACCGCGCGAACCTGCACCGGCCTGTGCTCGCCGGATACGACATCATCGATCGCTCGTCCCCGGTTTCGGCTGCGGCACCACCGCGTAACGCGCGAAATAACCGTGCAACCGCGACAAATCATGCGCGGGCGCCGCGAGCTTCGCGTGCCCCCTCCTGATCTCGCTCGCCGTCATGCCGAAGCGCTGACGGATCGCGTGCACGAACCGGTCGCTGCTCGAAAAACCGTGGCGCAGCGCGATTTCCTTGATCGACTGCCCGCTCGACCGCGGATCGACAAGCGCCCGATACGCGAGATCGAGACGGCGGGCGCGAATGAAACGCGCGACACCGCCGTCCATCTCGAACACGCGATACAGGTGCGCACGCGAAATGCGGAAGTACGCCATCAGCGATTCGGGGCCGAGATCGCGATCCGTTACGTGACCCGCGATGTACCGCACGATCCGTCTGCGCAGGACGGTGCCGTGCGTCGCGAGGCCCACGTCGTCCCCGTGTGACGCGTCCAGTAACCCGGCCGCGAGCAGCGCCACCAGTGCGTCCTGCACCGCGGTCGCCTGCGGCGTCGACACATGCGCCGCGACCCGGTGCACCCCTCTCAGATAGTCGGCGAGCAGGCGCGTGGTTCCCTTGTCCGCGCCAAGCACCGCGCCGTGCAGATTCCGTCCGTCGGCCACCCGCTCGAGCCCGTCGCGCGGCATGACGACCGCGAGGGATGCGCCCGGGTCCACCTGGCTGCTCAGCGGCCGGGCAAGGTCGATCACATAGATGTCTCCCGCCTGCGCGCGCGCGTCGACGCCGTCGAAATGACCGACGTGCGCGCCCTCCTGCACGAGCTGCACGACGTACTGGTCGAGGCCGCTTTGTTCGATCGTGCGGCGATCGCGCCGGTACGCTTGTGCATTGAATGATGCACGCCACAGCAGCATCTCGCCGACCATGCGCGACACGAGCGTACCTGCCAGACGCGCGTCGCCGTGATCCGCTATCAGGGACGTTTCCGCGATGGGCCGCGTGACGTCGCGCCAGTACTCGTCCCGCAGCGCGGGCTCGATGTGGTCGGTCGAAAGATAGACTTCCCCGGAAGCCATGTTGTCCTCGCATTTTTTATTGCGAATGTCGTTGTCGTGGATCGGAACGGGCGACGCGCCACGGTCATCCGAGCGGCAATCCACGCCTAGGGCGATTGCAGCGCCGCCCCGTAACGGGATGCGCCGTGCCCGCTATCGGATCCGCTTGCCTGCGCCGGTTCACCGAGCGCCAAACGGCCGCGGTGATCGGGCGGCGCGAAGCACCGCCTTCGGCGGGATGCGGCAGCCGGTCCGGCATGAGTCGCTTCGTCGCCTGCCGGCTGCGAACCGCCCCGAACGGGCAGGTTCGCAGCGGCTCGCCGCGCACTTGACGGACGTGCGCGGCCCCGCGATGTCGGCGTGCGTCAGAACTGGTAGCCCGCGCCGACGACCGCGCCGAAGTCCGAACGGGTGTTGCCCGTGACGGACGCTTTCACGACCCACTTCTCGTTCTGCGTCACGTACGAATAACCCGCCGCGAAACCTTGCTGGCCGCGGTAGTTCGCCGTGGCGGCCGTCACCATCGAACGCCCCGGTGCGGTCGGTTGCGGAAGACCGGCAACGGCCATCGCCGACGCAACGCCGCCGAACATGTCCTTCTTGACGGTGTTCAGGTCGTTGTACACCTGGCCGACACGTTGATCCGTGTAGCCGCGCGATGCCGCCGACGCTGCCGCGACGTTGTCATTGAGCTGCTGCACGTTCACCGCATCGGTCGGCGCCGTACCGGCCGCGACATGGGTGATCTGACGTTCGTTGCCGGTCGCGCCGACGGAGAACGTGTTGTCGCGATCCGCAACCGAGCCCTGCCCGACGGCCACCGAGTTGTTGCCGGTAGCCGTCGCGGTCGATCCGAACGAACCCGCATCCGCGCGGGCGATCCAGTTCGTGTTCGCATCGGTGGCGACGCCCTTGACCTGCTGGTCGGCCCTGACGCCCTGGAGCGCGCTGTCGAGCTGACCGAGGTTCACCGCGTCATTGCTGTTGACGCCCGCGGCCACGCCCGTCAGCACGCGATCCGCGTTGGCGCCGTTGGCGAAATTCACCGACGTGCCGCCGGTACCCGCGCCGACCGTGATCTGCCCGTTCGGATCCTGCTGCTGCACGAGGCCGGCTTTGCCGTTCGCGACATTGGTCACGTTCTGCTGCAGGTTCGAGATGTCGGTCGTGTTCTGCGCGACTTGCTGGTTCGTCGCGTGGAGCTGCGAGCCGTTCACCGCGTCCGTGCTGGTTGCGCTGAGCGTGCCGGCCTGCACGTTGGTGATCTTCGTGCCGCCCGCGCCGCCGCCGAGCGTGATGACGTGCTTCGAGCTGTCGTCGTACGTGACGGCCAGCGCACCGAGCACGTCGATGTTCGACTGCACGCCCTTCAATTGCTTCACGTTCACCGCGTCGGTATCGGCCACGCCGGCCGCGACGTTCTTCAACACGACGGGCGACGTGACGTCGCCGCCGACGAGCGACACGGAATTCAAACGGTTGCCGCTCGCGTCCACATCGTATTTCACGACGTTCTTCACGGCCTCGCCGGCCTGGTTCGACACGTTCGTGATCTGCTGTTCGAGATCCGATTTCACGCCGAACAACTGACCGCCGTTCACCGCGTCCGTGCTGCCCGCCGCGACATTGCCGTCCGCCACGCTGGAGATCTTCGTGGCCGCGCCGCCTCGCGCTGCGTTGTAGGCGCCGACGACCGGATCGAATTGCAGCGCGTCTTGCTGCAAGCCTGCGATGGCCTTCGTGTTATTGACGATATTCGTTTCCGCGTTGCCGATACGCGTTTCGTGGTTCTGGATCGTCGTCGCGTTGATCGCGACGCGGTGGTCGATGTTGCCGAGCGCGTCACCGACGTTATTGAACGTGTCGCCGCCGACGTCGTACTTCGGCGCATTGATCGAACCGTTCGGGTTCGCCGAGGCACCGCCGCCGAGTGCAGCCGCGACGCTGTCGGTAGCGTAGCGCAGTTGCGAGCCGTTCACCGCATCGCTGCTGCCGGCGTAGACGCCACCTTCCGCGACGTTCGTCACGCGCACCGGCACGCCGTCATTGCCGGCGCCGAGCGAAACCTGCCGCTTGCTCGCATCGTCGTACTTCACCGCGAGCGAATCGAGCGCGCCGACGCCTTCCTTCACCGCACTATTCAACTGATCGACGTTGACCGCGTCGGTGCCCTTCACGCCTTGCGCGAGGTTGGCGATCTGCTGCGGCGCACTGCTGCCGTGGCTTGCGTCGTACGCGCCGAGCGTCGCATTCCATTGCAGCGCGTCCTGCTTTAGCGCCGAAATGCTGGTGGTATTCGTCGTCACGCGTTGATCGATCGACGTGATCGTGCCGCCTTGCGTGGTGATCTGCTGCTGCAGATTGCCGGTGACCTTCGACAGTTGACCGACGTTGACGGCGTCGTTGTTTGCCACCCCGTCCGCGACGTTCGACAGCTTGACCGGGACGTGGCCCGCACCGCCGAGTGTGACGGTGTTCTTGTCGCTTCCGTCGTACTTGACGTTCAGCTTGTCCGCCTGCTGCAGGTTCGTGACGTTCGTATTCGTGGTCGCCAGGTTGCTCGTCAGCGTCGAAACGTTCGTCGTCAGGTTATCGACCCGCGTCGTCTGCGTCGCGACATTCTGGTTGGTCGCGTACAGCTGCGAGCCGTTGACCGCATCGGTGCTGTTCGCGTCGAGCGAACCCGGCGCGACGTTCGCGATCTTCACCGCGCCGGCAGCCCCGCCCGCGAGCGTCACCGAATTCAGACGATTGCCGTTCGTATCCGTGTCGTATACGACCGCATTCTTCGTCGCCCCACCGATCTGCGTGCCGATCTGGTCCTGCACGCGCTGCAGTTGCGCGCCGTTGATTGCGTCCGTGCTCGTCGCCGACACATCGCCGGCCGCAACGTTCGTGATCTTCTGCGCCGAACCGCTACCGTGCGAGGCATCGTATGCGCCGGCCGCTGCCGACCATTGCAGCGCATCCTGTTGCAGCGCGCCGATGCTGGTCGTGTTCTGCGTGACCTGGCCACCGATCTGCGTGATCGAGTCGCCCTGCTTCGCCACCGTCTGGTTGGTCGCATACAGTTGCGAGCCGTTCACCGCATCGGTGCTCGTCGTCGACAGCTCGGCCGCCTTGACGTTCGTCACCTTCGTGCCGTTCGGGCCCGCGAGCGTCACGGAATCGAAGCCTTCCGCACCGTCGTATTTCACGTTTCGCTTGTCGGCCGCCTGCAGGCTCGACACGTCCGTCTGCGTGCCGGCAAGGCTCGAGCTCAGGTTCGTGACGTTCTGGTTGGTCGCGCCGAGCGACGTGCTCAGGCTGGTCACATTGCCTTGCAGGTTGGTGATGTTCGTCACGGCCGACGACAGCGACGACCGGATCGGAGAAATCGCGCCGTTCAATTGACCGACGTTGACGGCATCGTTGTTCGCGACCCCATCCGCGACGTTGTGCAGGCTCACCGGGCCGCTCGCACCTTGCCCGCCGAGTGTGACGCTCGTGTGAGCGTCGTCGTCGTACTGCACCGCGTTCTTCGTGGCCGCACCGATCTGGCTGTTGATCGTCGTGCTGAGATTGCTGATCTGCGAATTGACGTTGTTCGTCACGCTCGTGCTGAGCGACGACAGGCCGCCGTCGAGCTGGCCGACATTCACCGCATCGTGCACATCCTTGCCATCCGCGACATTCTTGATCTTGGTGCCGTTGGTGCCCTGCAGCGTCACCGTATCGAAGCCCGACTGGCCGTCGTACTTCACATTGCGTGCATCCGCCTGTTGCAGTTGCGTGATGTTCGACGTGGCCGTGCTCAGCGACGTGCCGATGTTCGTGACGCTCGTGTTCAGATTGTCGATCGTCTGATTGGTCGTGCTGAGCGACGTCTGCAGGTTCGTGATGTTCTGGTTGATCGGTGCAACCGCGGTGCTGATGCCGCTGTTCAGTTGCTTGACGTTCACCGCGTCCGTGTCGGCGGTGCCCGTCGCCACGTTATGCAGACCGACCGGTGAAGTGGCGTTCACGCCCCCGAGCGTCACGCTGTCGTGCGCGCCGCCGTCATACTGGACCGCGTCCTTCGTCGCGTCGACGATCGACGTGCTCAGCGACGAGCCGAGGTTGGTGATCTGCGTATTGACATTGCCTTGCACCGTCGACAGGCCGCTGTTCAGCTGGCCGACGTTCACCGCGTCCGTGTCGGCGACACCCGCCTTCACGTTGCCGATCGTCGTGCCGCCGTTGCCGTCGAGCGAGATTGCGGTGTGCGTGCTGTCGGTGTATTTCACGTTCAGCAGGTCGGCCGCTTGCAGATTGGTGATATTGGTCGTTGCCGTCGACAGCGACGTGTTGATGGTCGTGATCTGGCCGCCGACCGTCGTGCTCAGGTTCGTCACGCGCGAATCGACGTTTCCGATGCTCGCCGTCAGGCCGTCGTTGACCGACTTCAGCTGCGCAATGTTGACGGCATCCGTGCCATCCACGCCGGCCGCGACGTTCTTCAGCTGACGCTCGTTGCCGATCGAACCGAACGAAACCGCGCCGCCGACCGGTGCGGCCGTGCCGCCGAACACCGGCTGGTTCGTGTTGTTCGCCGCACCGACGCTGCCCGAGCCGATCGCGATCTGGTTGTCGCCGTTGGTCTGAGCACCTGCGCCGATCGCGACGGATTGCGTGCCTGCCGCACGCGTCTGCGTGGCGGCGTCATAGGCTGCACCGTTCGACACGCCGTCGCTCGCCGTCGGATTTGCGCCGCCGATCGCGACCGAGCGATCGCCTTGCGCAAGCGCCGAATGGCCGAGTGCGATCGAGCTCTTCCCGTGCGCATCCGCGACGTTGCCGAGCGCCATCGAGTAATCGCCGACTGCGGCCGATTGACGTCCGATCGCGAGTGCCGTGTTGCCTTGCGCGAGAGCGACCGTGCCGATCGCCGTCGCCGAATTGGCAAGCGCCTGTGCACCGACGCCAATTGCGGTGGCACCGCCACCGCCGCTGCTGGTGTCCTTGCTGTTCGCGTTGGCCCGATCGCCGATCGCGATGCCGGCGGCGCCTGCCTTCGCGTTGTTGCCCGCGGTATAGCTCGCGGTGCTCACAGCGACATACTGGCCACTCTTGGTCGCAACGCAAAGCGGGTTCGTTCCGTCGATACACTGCCCATTGAGCGCGTTGTCCGGATTGCCGCGGTCGACGAAGTTGCTCTGCGCATGAACGAGCCCTGCACTCATGATGCCTACTCCGGCGAACATCGCCGCCACGAGCATCGAAATCTGCTTCTTCTCCATATCGTATTTCCCCTTTTTTAAAGTAGAGTTGCGTTACAAATCAGTAGTGCGAATCTTTGTATGCTCTCGAGCATCCCGGCCGCGCTGGCCAACCAACTGATACGAGAACATGCGTAACGATTTCCGCGCGTGACGACGCATCCGCGTCGATGCGGACGATCTTCAGCTGCCGGTTATCGATGCCGCTCGAGCGGCCTTACAGACTCAATTTCGAAGGTGTCGCCGGGCGCGTGACGAATGCGCGGCAACGTCGACGGCGTACGGGACTATTTGCCCGGGCCATTGGAGGGGGTGACGTCGTTCAGGCGAACGACAGATTCGAGTGCCGGCATCGCGACAACAACGTCGACGACTTGCGGCATCGCGGCGGCTTGCGGTCGAGCGCCGATTACGGACAGGATGTTCCACGGCATTTTGATACTTCCCCGTAGCGAATGGACTTCTGCTCTCTCATGCACGGCCTGCGGGATCGATAGCGTTCTCGAACGCACCCGCCAGTTCTGGACCGGCTCTGCTTTATTCAGTGTTCGATCCAGCCGGGTATCCGGCCCGGGATCGACACTATCGTTCTATGCGACTGGCGGGTCTCCATCACTTCCGCAATCCGCTCTCTTTTTTTCGGATCGACTGGAATTAAATCCATCTCCCTTACCAAAATCGCGAACGGATTATATCCATCAATTTTAAGAAACGGCCTCTCAAAATTACAAACAGCCGCCATTTATTTGTCAAACATCGTCAAAATTACCGCCAATTTCGCCGATATTTAGAAAAACCTTTTATTAAACAGAGCCTCGCAAAAAGGTGCAATCCCAATACCCCTCCATTGTCTCATTTGATATTTCAAAACGTCTCATTTCTCGATTTCAATAATTCAATCAAGTCGAATACCTGCATATTCAAAATCAGCGCATTCTCGCGAATGCCGTTTGATGCGCGACGCGCCCCCGATCATCGAGCCGGAGCGGCAACGCAAGATAAGGAAACCAAGGAAGGAGGCAAGCAACGCTCACCCGCCGGTTCCGACAGGAACCGGCGCGCAGAAATGGAACCAGGCAGAAAATGGAATCGATCCGGATTCGACCGGACACAGGCATGCCGGCCGATTCTGGCGGTCTTGCACACACCGTGCGTTCCCGCTGGCTGCGCCCCGGGCGAACACGGCGTCAGTCGCGAGCGTCAGCGGAGAGGGGCGCGTCGGGATTCCGAATGCCGCCGGCAGACGGCCGGGCCACACGCCTGAGCCGCGCCATGTGGCAGGTGGATACGTACTCGCCGTCGCGCAGCGCGAAGTCCGGCGACTCGCCCTCGATCCGGAACCCGTGCTTCTCGTACAGCGCGATCGCCGCGCGGTTGTCCGCGTACACCGTCAGTTCGATCCGCGTAATGCTCAGCCAGTTTTCCGCCAGATCGATCGCGGCGGCCAGCAGCCGGTTACCGATGCCGCGCCCGTGGTGCGACGCCTTGACCATCATCCCGAACCCGGCCACATGGCGCCGCCTTGGGTTCTGTTCCGGGGTGAGCCCGAGATGGCCGACCACCTCACCGTCGAGCTCGGCGACGAGGCTGAAACCCCGTTCGCGTATGCCGTCGATACGTTGCGCCCATTTTTCGAGCGACGGGAACGGCGCCTGCAGCGTGTTTGCATAGACGGCCGGGGCCGCGGCGATCTGCCGGATCGCGTCGATATCTTTCGTTTCGCTGTGTCGGATCGTGATGTTGGCCATGAGGGTCCCGGATCGAGGCTGCACGCGACAGCCCTGGATCAGGCTTCGCCGTCGTGCCGATAATCCTTCGAGATTATCCGATTACACGCTTTCGTCATACGGTTGCGAAGCAGGGCGCCGTCCGATCCGCGATCCGGAGCCCGGACCTGTCCCACAAGGCCCGCGAAACGGACCAAACATCCGAAGGATGGCTGGTGCAGCCCTCATTTCGCGCCCACGAAAATGCTCCGTATTGCCGCCCGTTCGCGTTAAACTTCGTCAAGCTGCATTCAACAACGACATCTTCGCCAATACGGCATCCACGACACGAGGATAGGTTCGATGCGCACTACCGGCTCATCCGGGGCAATGACCCTGCTCACCGAACACGACCCGGCCGACGGCCGTGAACTGCGCTCGCTCCGGCTCGAATCGACCGCCGACGGCAAGAGCGTGCTGCTGATCGAGATCGACGAGCGCAAGCCCGGCATTCACCGCGAGGTCCGCTACGAGATCACGCCGGCCGAACTGATCGCGGCGATCCGCTCGCACGGCGCCGAACTGCCCGGCGAAAACCACGGCGCCGCATCGCTCGCCCGCACCCCCTCCTGATTTCCAACGGTGAGCCGTGCGCATTGCATCGGCTCACCGCCCCGTCGCATCTCCCTGCCACCGGCAGGCGCTTTCCGTCATTCCCCGCCGCCAGCTTGAAAATGGCCGATAATCGGCCCATCTACGTATCCTCCCCACGCGCTTTCTTTTCGGCCAGCCGTCATGCTCCGTGACCTCGTCGCCCAATACGGGCCGCTTCTCGTTTTCGCCAATGTGCTCGCGGCAGCCATCGGCCTGCCCGTGCCGGCGATGCCAACGCTCGTGCTGTTCGGCGCGATGGCCGCGATGCATCCGGCGATGATCGGCTCGCAGCTCGTGACGGTGCTGGCGCTGTCGGTGCTCGGCGCGCTGATCGGCGACACCGTGTGGTACATCGCCGGGCGGCGATACGGCGGCACGACGCTGAAGACGATCTGCCGGCTGTCGCTGTCGCGCGATACCTGCGTGAAGAAGACCGAACGCTTCTTCGGCCGCTACGGCGTGCGCGTGCTCGCCGTCGCGCGCTTCATTCCGGGCTTGTCGCTCGTGTCGGTGCCGATGGCTGGCGCGCTCGGCACGCGCTATCGCACGTTTGCCGGCTACGACGCCCTGGGCGCCGCGCTGTGGACGATCGTCGGGCTCGTCGCGGGGGTCGTGTTCTACCGGCAGATCGACTGGCTGTTCGCCGGCGCGAGCCGGCTCGGCCGCGCGGTGCTGCTGGTGATCGTCGCGCTGCTGGCAGTCTATGCGGCCGTGCGCTGGATGCGCCGCCGCGCGCTGATCCGTCAGCTGGCAAGCGCGCGGATCGGCGTCGACGAGCTCGACCTCCTGCTGCGCGACCCGGTCGCGCCGGTGGTGCTCGACGTGCGCTCGCCCGAGCACCGCAAGCTCGACCCGTTCACGATTCCCGGCGCGCAGTTCGCGGACGAGCGGCGCATCCAGGACATCGTCGCGCGCTATCCGCTCACGCAGAAGTTCGTCGTGTACTGCTCGTGCCCGAATGAAGTGACGGCCGCGCTGATGGCCAAGCGCCTGCTCGACGCAGGCTTCACCGATGCGCTGCCGTTGCGCGGCGGCCTGGACGCCTGGCGCGACACGGGCCGCCAGCTCACGTCGCTGGTGGAAGACATGCCCGCCGCGAACGATCCGGTGGCGGGGTTGCACAAGCCGGCCTGATCACACTGACTGCAGGCCGGCCGCGCGATACGGATAATACTGCGGGGGGACAACTGCGCCCCCCTTCGATCAGAACGCGTGCAGCGGCACGTTCACGACCAGGCGGTACTCCTTGTTGGTCGCGTCCGCGGTGTGCGCGGAACCGGTATGCCACATCGCGATGAACGTGACCTTCGTGTCCTTCAGCTTGCCGCTCTGGAACGTGTACGACGGGATGAAGCCGAACTCGTGGTGACGGCCCTGCACCGGCGCGCCGTTGCTCCAGTAGATGCTCGACTTGCTCGGATCCGCCGCCGCGCCCGCGCTGCCGTCCGAACCCCAGCCCGTCACGCCCCACAGCATCGCCTTGAAGCCCGGCAGGCCCGCTTCCTTGCCGTAGAACGTGTAACGCAGCTGCAGCGACTTTTCGTGCGGCGCGTTGTAGTCGACGTCCATCGAGTTGGTCAGGAAGATGCCGTTCGTTTCGTTCAGGTAGTCGAAGAACTGGTCGCCGAGAATCTGCTGATAGCCGAGCAGCAGTTCGTGCGGCCCGTGCTGTGCAGCCAGCGACAGGCTGTACGCGTTGTTGTTGATCTTGCCCTGCAGCGCGTCGCCCGTGTCATGCGTCGAGTAGACGTTGCCGAAGCCCGTCCACTTGACCGTCTGCGTGCTGCCGATGCTCTGCTTCACCGACGCGTAATACTGGTGCCACACGTCGTCGGCCTGGTTCGCGTACAGCGCGACTTCACCGTTCGGCGAGTAGTCCCACGTGCCGCCGACGTAGGACAGGCGATTGATGCGCGTGCCGCCGTACTGCGTCGTGAGGTTCGTGAGCGTCGTATGGCCGCGTGCGTCGGTCTTGGTGAAGCTGCCGCCCTCGAGCATCACGTTCTTGAATTCATTGCTGACGATCGTCGCACCGAGGAAGGTCGGCGGCAGCGCACGGTTGTCGTGCTGCTCCATGAACGGGTTGTCGACGGCCTGCAGACCGTACTTGACCACCGTGTTCGAGATCCGCGCCTTCACGTCGTAGATGCCCGGATACGCCCACGCGAGCTGGTTCGAACCACCGCCGCCCTTCGCGATGTGCACCATGCTGCCCGCGCCCGCGCCGCCGTCGAGCTTCAGCGCCGCATACAGCGACGCGTCCACGCCGAAGCCGATCAGGCCGGTCGTGAAGCCCGACTCGAAGTTCGCCATCGCGCCCTGGACCCACGCGTGACGGTGCGGCCCGCCCTTGTTGTCGAGCGTGTCCGCGTAGTTGCGGAACAGGAAGTTCAGATGGCTGTCGGCAATGAAGCCGTTCGACTTCGACTGCGCCGAAGGCTCGTCCGGCGGCGTGACGGCCTGGGTTGCCTCGGCGTTGATAATCGCGTTCTCGGTCGATGCCTGTGCGACCGTCATGCTCGTGCCGGCGGACGGCGCGGCCTGTGCGACCGTCAGCGGTGCGGGGGCTGCGTCGTCGGCGCGCGCGACGCCGCTCAGCGATACGCCGGCGAGCGCCGGCAGGCCCCATGCAAGCAGCATCTTCGATGCCGTCCCGATCGTCTTCTGCTTCTTCATCGTAATTCTCGTCTTGTGTTGATGTCGTCCACGCCGGTTGCGATCCGCTTCCGGCCCCCCGGCGTGCCCGGCTAAGGACGCGCCTGTACCCGCGGCGCGAAGATCATTCGCGCCGCACCTACCCCTGTTGACCTGCCTTGTTATGTTTGCTGCGTCACTTCACGCCGCCACGCCCGCCCGAATGCACGCGACACGCGCCGCCGAGCCCTGCCGCACTTCCGGCAGCGGCACGTCCTGCGCGCACGCGTCGATCGCGACCGGGCAGCGCGTGCGGAACGCACAGCCGGACGGCGGGTTGAGCGGAGACGGCATCTCGCCTGCCAGCAGCATCGGACGGCGAGCACGCTCGCGCGCCGGCTCCGGCGTCGGCGCCGCATCGAGCAGCGCCTTCGTGTACGGGTGCTGCGGCACGCCGTACACGTCATGCCGCGCGCCGAACTCCATCACGCGGCCGAGATACATCACGAGCACGCGCTGGCTGATGGCCTTCACCACCGCCAGATCGTGCGCGACGAACAGATAGGACAACGACAGTTCGCGTTGCAGATCGCGCAGCAGGTTCACGATCTGCGCCTGGATCGACACGTCCAGCGCCGATACGGGTTCGTCGCAGATCACGAGCTTCGGCTCGCCGATCAGGGCGCGCGCGATGCCGACGCGCTGGCACTGTCCGCCGGAGAATTCGTGCGGATAGCGCAGCAGATGATGCGCGTTCAGGCCGACCCGCTCGAGCATCGTGACCACCCGGCGGCGCACTTCGGTGCGGCCGAGGCCCGCGTGGTGCGTGACGAGCGGCTCGGCGACGATCTGCTCGATCGTCATGCGCGGATCCAGCGACGCGAGCGGATCCTGGAAGATCATCTGCACTTCGCGGCGCATCGCGGTGCCGCGCAGGTGATCGGGCGCGACGGCTTCGCCGCGCCAGCGCACCGTGCCGGCCGTCATCGGCACGAGGCCGATCAGCGCGCGCGCGAGCGTCGACTTCCCGCAGCCCGACTCGCCGACGAGCCCGACCGTCTCGCCGCGCTTCACGTCGAACGACACGCCGTCGACCGCGCGCAGCGTGCCCTTCGGCGACCACGGATAGCCGCCGAGCGGCACGCGGAAATGCACCTTCAGATCCTCGACGGACAGCAGCGTGTCGCCCGTCGCGCCGTCGTTGCGGCGTTCATTGACGCTCATCGCAGACCTCCCGTCAGATCGGCCAGCGGCCGGTGGCACGCGCGCACCGCGCCTACCGCGCCATAGGTTTCGAGCGCGGGGCGCGCGTCACCGCAGCGCGCCTCCGCATACGTGCAGCGCTTCGCGAACGCGCAGCCGGCCGGCGCGGTGCCGGGCATCGGCGGATTGCCGGGAATCGCGACGAGCGGGGCATCGTCCGCGTCGGTCAGGCGCGGCAGCGCGTTGAGCAGGCCGATCGTGTACGGATGCGACGGCGCCGCGAAGATCGATTCGGCCGGCGCGTATTCGACGGTGCGGCCCGCATACATGACCATCACGTCGTCCGCGAGGCCCGCGACCACACCCATGTCGTGCGTGATCAGCACGATCGCGGTGCCGCGCTCGCGGTTCAGCTCGCGCAGCAGGTCGATGATCTGTGCCTGCACGGTCACGTCGAGCGCGGTGGTCGGCTCGTCGGCGATCAGGATTTCCGGCTCGGACAGCAGCGCCATCGCGATCATCACGCGCTGGCGCATACCGCCCGAGAACTCGTGCGGATACATCCGGATGCGGCGCGCCGCGTCGGGAATGCGCACCGACTCGAGCGCCTCGATCGCGCGCTTCGTGGCTTCCTTGCGCGACAGCTTGCGATGCAGCTGCAGCGTCTCGGTCATCTGCCGCTCGATCGTCAGGAACGGATTGAGCGACGTCATCGGATCCTGGAAGATCATCGCGATCCGGTCGCCGCGCACCGCATTCAGCGCGCGCGTATCCATCTCAAGCAGGTTGTCGCCACGATAGCGCGCGGCGCCGGTCGTCGCGCCGTTGCCGGCCAGGAGGCCGAGCAGCGCCATCACGGTCTGGCTCTTGCCCGAGCCCGATTCGCCGACGATGCCGAGCGTCTTGCCGGCTTCGAGCGAGAACGACACGCCGCTCACGGCGTCGATCGGCGGTGCGTCCTTGCGCGAGAAACGCACGCCGAGGTTTTCAACTTCAAGCAGAGCTGCCATTTCAGCGATCCTTCGGGTCGAGCGCGTCACGCAGGCCGTCGCCAACGAAGTTCACGCAATAGAGCGTCACGCACAGCATGACGGCCGGCGCCAGCAACAGCCACGGCGTCGATTCCAGTTTCTGCGCGCCGTCCTGGATCAGCACGCCCCAGCTCGTCATCGGTTCCTGCACGCCGAGGCCGAGGAACGACAGCACCGATTCCGTCAGCACGATGTTCGGCACCGAGACCGTCGCATACACGACGACCACGCCGAGCAGGTTCGGCACGACGTGGCGCAGGATGATCGACGCCGGCGACACGCCGATCGCGCGCGCCGCATCGACGAACTCGCGGTTGCGCAGCGACAGCGTCTGGCCGCGCACGACGCGCGCCATGTCGATCCACGAGAACGCGCTGATGGTCAGCACGACCAGCATGAACGAGCGGCCGAACAGGGTCATCATCAGGATCGCGATCAGCAGGTACGGGATCGCGTACATCATGTCGACGACGCGCATCATCGCGGAGTCGACGCGGCCGCCCGCGAAGCCGGCGATCGCACCCCACGCGACGCCGAACAGGCCGGACACCAGCGTGCCGAGCAGGCCGACCTCGATCGACACGCGGCCGCCGATCAGCGTGCGCACGAGCAGGTCGCGGCCGAGCTCGTCGGTGCCGAACCAGTGCTGGTTCGCGAGCGTCGGCGGCAGGCTGATCGAGCCCCAGTCGCTCGCGGCGGGATCCGCCGCAAGCAGCCACGGGCCGATGAAACACGCGAGCGTGATCAGCGCGAGCAGCACGAGGCTGAACACGGCCGCGCGGTTGTGAAGGAAGCGCGCGAACGCGAGCGCGAGCGGCGAGCGCGAACGCGGCGGCGAGTCGGTCTGCACGGGCAGACTGACGACGGGAGTAGTCGGAGTCATCGCGGTGCCTCGCTCAGTAACGGATGCGCGGATCGAGCCACGCGTAGGCGAGGTCGACCAGCAGGTTGAACAGCACGGCACAGACGGTCGTCAGCACGACGAGGCCGAGCACCAGCGTGTAGTCACGGTTGATGGCGCCGTTCACGACCAGTTGCCCGAGCCCCGGCAACGCGAACACCGATTCGGTGACGACGGCCGCCGTGATCGACGTGATGCAGACCGTGCCGAACAGCGACACGACCGGCATCAGCGCGGGCTTGAGCGCGTGGCGCAGCACGATCGTCGAGCCCGGCAGGCCCTTCGCGCGCGCAGTGCGGATGAAGTTGCTCGACAGCGTCTCGATCATCGAGCCGCGCATCACGCGTGCGAGCAGCGACACGTTGATGAGGGTCAGCAGCACGATCGGCAGCAGCCGGTACTGCCAGCCACCGTCGCCCCAGCCGCCGGCCGGCAGCCAGCCGTTGCCGGCCGACGTCTTCAGCAGGATCGCGAAGATCCACACCAGCACCGGGCCGAGCACGAACGGCGGCACGACGTTGCCGAAGTTGCCGATCAGCATCACGAAGCGGTCGATCAGGCTGTCGCGGCGCACGGCCGCGACGGTGCCGAGCAGCACGCCGAACACGATCGAGATCGGGATCGACACGCCGCCCACGCCGAGACTCACGGGCAGCGCCTTCTTCACGAGATCGTTCACCGACCAGTCGACGTAGCGGAACGACGGGCCGAGATCGCCCTGCAGCAGCGAACCGAGATACAGCAGGTACTGCTTCCACAGCGGCTCGTCGAGGTGGTACTTCGCGTTCAGGTTCGCGAGCGTCGCCGCGGACAGCTGCTTCTCCGTATCGAACGGACCGCCGGGCGTGAAATGCAGCAGCAGGTAGCAGACGGTGATGACGGCGAGAATCGTCGGCACCGCCCACAACGTGCGTCTCAATGCGTAGGCCAGCATGATCGCTCCGCTCAGTGCTTGATCAGGTACATGTCCTGCGAAGCACGCATGTCGATCACGTTCTTCAGCGAATAGCCGCCCACGTAGGGCTTCACGAGACGGTCGGCCGAGTACTGGAACAGCGGCACCATCGGCGTGTCGTTCATCGCCGTGTCGTGCGCCTGCGTGAGCAGCGTGGCGCGCGCCTTGTCGTCGAGCTTCTGGTTGCCTTCGTCGACGAACGTGTCGACCTGCTTGTTGCAGTAGCCGACGGTGTTCTGCGAGCTGCCGCAGCGGATCAGGTCGAAGAAGGTCATCGCGTCGTTGTAGTCGGCGAACCAGCCGTCGCGCGCGATCTGCACCTTGCCGTCATGCCGATCCTTCATCAGCACCTTGAACTCGACGTTCTCGAGCTTCGTGTTGATGCCGAGCTTGGTGCGCCATTCCGATGCCGTGAACAGCGCGACCTTCTTGTGCAGGTCGTTGGTGTTGTAGGTGAGCGTGAACGACAGCGGCTTCGCGTCCGAGTAGCCGGCCTGCTTCAGCAGGGTCTTCGCGGTCTCGACACGCTTGGCCATCGGCCACGACGCCCATTCCGGCGTGAACGGCTTCGCGCCCTTCGTGCCGTTCGGCATCAGCCCGTACATCGGCTTCTCGCCGGCCTGCGTGAGCTTCGACGTCAGCACCTCGCGATCGATCACCATCGACAGCGCCTGGCGCACGCGCTTGTCCTTCAGCGCCGCGTCGCTGTTGTTCAGGTAGTAGTAGTACGTCGCGAGCTGCAGGCCCGGGCGCAGTTCGCCGCCGAACTGCTTGCTGACCTGCTGGAAGATGCCCGACGGGATCGAGTAGCTGTAGTCGATCTGGCCGGCCTGGTACATGCGCATCGCCGTTTCATCGCTCTCGATCGGCAGGTACGTGACCTTGTTGATCACGACCTTCGGCGCGTTCCAGTACTTCGCGTCCTTGGTCACGACGATGCGGTTGTTCGGCTGCCAGTCGGCGAGCTGGTACGCGCCGTTGCTGACGAGGTTGCCCGGGCGCGTCCACGCGTCGCCGAACTTCGCGACGGCGTCCTTGTTCACCGGCACGAGCGGCGCCATCGCGGTCAGCTCGGGGAAGAATGCGACCGGCACGTCGGTCGTCACTTCGAGCGTGTACGGATCGACGGCGCGCACGCCGAGCGTCGACGGCGCGGCCTTGCCCGCGATGATGTCCTTCGAGTTCTTCACGAACTCGACGAGGATCGTGTATTTCGAGCCCGTCTTCGGATCGACGAGGCGCTGCCACGAATAGACGAAATCGGCGGCCGTCACGGGCTCGCCGTTGCTCCACTTCGCGTCGTGGCGCAGCTTGAAGATCCACGTCTGCGGCGTCTTGCGCTCCCACGATTGGGCGACGCCCGGCACAACCTGGCCGGTCGCGTCGATACGGGCGAGCCCCTCGAACAGGTCGAGGCCGATCGTGTTGCCGGTCCACGACTCGATGTGCGCCGGATCGAGCGACTCGACTTCGGCGGGCACCTGGCGCGTCAGGTCCTGTTGAGGAGCGAGCGCGACGTTCGACGGAACGGTAACGGCGTGGGCGACAGGCGTCGTCAGGGCGAGCGTGGCCAGCACGGCCGACATGGCATGCAAGGATTTCATCGTGGCAGTCTTGAGAAAGTGTTTCGGTGAGCGTCGCGCGGCGGATGCCGCGGATTACGCGTGAGACGCTGACGGGTACAGCGATTGAGGAGGCCCGTGATTCTCGTATTGCATGTTAGTATTCCTTACGTTTCTTTCGACAGGCATCCCATCTCGGAAACGAAGGAATACCCGTGCGTTAGAACAATCGCGGTGTACCGACCCAGACCACCACCGATTCAACCTTCGCGGTGTTGACCCAGCTGTGCGGGACCGTCGACTGATAGTGCGAACTGTCGCCGGCATGCAGGACGAACGTCTTGCCTTCCAGCGTCAGCGACACTTCCCCTTCAATCACATACAGGAACTCCTCTCCTGCATGTGTCGTCACCTCCGACCGCTTCTGCCCCGGCGGCATTCGCACGAGGATCGCCTCGAGCTGACGCCCTTCGGTCACGTTCGTCAGCCTCGCGAACAGGTTCGCCGAATCGGCGAATCCGAAGAAGCGCAACTGCTCGCCTCTGCAGACCGAGCGTTCCTCGCTCGGCGTATCCACGAAGTACTGCACCGTCACGCCGAGCGCCTGTGCGATACCGGCCAGCGACGTCAGCGACGGCGACGCGAGCCCGCGTTCGACTTGAGACAGAAACGGCTTAGAAATCCCCGCGGCGGTAGCGGTGTCGTCGAGCGTGCGCTTGAGTCGTTGGCGCAACGCGCGAATCTTGCTGCCCAGTGCGGCGGCAGCGTCTGCTGACCGCGAGTTTTCAGTGGGGGGAACCATAGCAGGCCGAAAAGTGGTCGTCAAAAAATGTTTGATGGAAAGTAACTAAGTTAGATCGATTTGGCTTAGTCTTCGGGTTCGCACACGTCTTCGGTGTTGAGCCCGGTGCACTAAACAGGGCACGAAGCGAGCGAAACGACGCGCTATCTTGCCAGACTCGCCGGCTTCACAGGCAAGCTGCAAGCGGCTCTCCGGGAATCTGCGGAGAACGGGCGCAAAGCTTACAAGTAGATGATGAGACAAATGTTCCTGAAAGCTGCCGCCATATCGGGAGTTTCCCTGAGTGGCGCGAACCTGACGCACCGGACCGGCGAACGTTACCATTCGCGCGCCGGTCGGGGCCCCGCCCCGCCCTACCAGGCGGCGTCCGACCCCGGCCCGGGCTAACCCGCCCGACTGCTCCATCGCCCACGCAAGGCCTACCCGGCCACTGCGCTGCGGCGCCAGTTCGACCCCCAAGGCGACGCGCGATCCGCGACGTCCGTTTCAGACGAGATTGATGATGCAAACACCTGTTTCCCAAACCCGATCGTTTACGACGGTCTTCCTCATCGAGATGTGGGAGCGCTTCGGCTACTACGGCATGGCCGCGCTGCTCGTTCTCTTCATGATCGACAAGCTCGGCTTCACCGACAGCAACGCGAGCCTGACCTGGGGCGCGTTCACCGCGCTCGTCTGGGCGGCACCGTCGATCGGCGGCTGGATCGGCGACAAACTGCTCGGCTCGCGCCGCACGATGGTCATCGGCGCGATCGTGCTGTGCCTCGGTTACCTGATGCTCGCGCTGCCGAACGACCAGCTTGGCTACATGTACGCGTCGCTGGCCGTGGTCGTCGTCGGCAACGGTCTGTTCAAGGCGAACGCGGCGAACCTCGTGCGCCGGATTTACGAAGGCGACGACGCGCGTATCGACAGCGCGTTCACGATCTACTACATGGCAGTCAACATCGGCTCGACCGTGTCGATGCTCGCGACGCCGTGGATCAAGGATCACTGGGGCTGGCACACTGCATTCGCAGTATGCGCCGCGGGCATGATGCTCGGCGTCCTGAACTTCTTCCTGATGCATCGCACGCTTTCGCAGATCGGCTCGCAGCCGGATGCGGAGCCGATCCGCTGGGGCCGCCTCGGCGCGGTTCTCGCGGGCAGCGCGGTGTTCTGCGTCATCACGATGTACGTGATCGGACACAAGCAGCTCGCGGTCGCGAGCGTGTGGACGGCAGCGTTCGCGATCCTCGCGATCTTCGGGTACATGATCGCGAAGGCAGAGCAAACCGAGCGCGCAGGCCTCATCGCCGCGCTCGTGCTGACCGCGCAGGTGATCCTGTTCTTCATCTTCTACATGCAGATGTCGACGTCGCTGACCCTGTTCGCCATGCGCAACGTCGACCCGCGCTTCATCGTGTTCGGCACGACGCTGTTCTCGTGGAGCCCCGCGCAGTTCCAGGCGCTCAACCCGATCTGGATCATGCTGATGAGCCCCGTGCTCGTGGCGATCTACAACCGCCAGGCGAAGAACGGCCGTGACCTTCCGGTCGCCGCGAAATACGCGCTCGGCTTCGCCACGGTCGCGCTCGGCTATCTGATCTTCACGATCAGCGGCCGCTATGCGGTCGACGGCCACGTGTCGTCGTGGTTCATGGTGTGGGGCTACGCTCTCAACTCGCTCGGCGAACTGCTCGTCAGCGGCCTTGGCCTCGCGATGATCGCCCGCTACGTGCCGGCGCGCATGAGCGGCTTCATGATGGGCGCGTACTTCGTCGCGACCGGCGTGTCGCAGTATCTCGGCAGCGTGGTCGCGAACTACGCGCAGATGCCGTCGAAGGACCTGCCCGCGACCGTGTCGCTGCCGCTCTACCTGTCGCTGTTCGAGAAGCTCGGCTGGCTCGCCGCGGTCGGCATGCTGCTCTCGCTGCTGCTGCTGCCGATGATGAACCGCCTGTCGCGCCAGCATCAGCGTTGCGCGGAAGAGCGCCGCGAGGAAGAAGCCGGTCAGGCGCCGGCGCTGGCCTCGGTCCAGTAAGTACTATCCCTCGGCGTGCGGCATGCACGCCACATTCTCCCGCCAGAGCGGCCAGCACGTCCTACACTGGTTGCAACAGCGCATTCGCTCCATCGCGATGTGCACTGGTGGGAGAAGATCATGAAAAGCAAAACGACACGGCTTTTGAGGCTACTGTCGGACATCCGGCACGCGCAGCGCTGCACCGCATTGCGCGCCGCCCGGGCCGCAGCCGAAGCCGACGCGGTGCTCGCGCAACCGGACGATCCGAAGTCCGACGAACGCGACGACACCGAATCCGACGACGCGACCGTCGTCCCCCGCTCCCGTATCAGCTCACCTCACTGACTGCTCCGCCGCCGCGCGGCCCGTTGCGTGCCGCCTGCGCGTGGTCCCGCGCCGCTCACGCGGCCGCGCCGCGCCAGCGCGCGATCCACGCTCCCGAACCGGCCACGGCCATCATCAGCGCGACCGCGCATGCGTCGGCCGCGAGGCCCACGCCGAGATGCCGCAGCTCGGCACCGTTCGCGACCGGATGCAGCAGCGAATCGATGACGAGCGAGATCGCGGCGCCCGCGACGAAGCAGATCAGCCCGCGCCGGCCGACCGCGACGACGGGCCCCACGGCGCGCGCGATCCGCGCGATCCAGCCGTAACGCACGCAGTCGGCCATCAGCCACGCGACCGCCGCAAAGCTCACGATGCGCGGCAGCGCGAGATCGCGCTTGAGCACGCCTTCGGGAACCGGCAACCCCGAGAACAGCTTGTAGCTCGCGCAGCCGAGCACGATCGCGCATGCCACGCCGGTCGCCGCGGCGCTCCAGCGCCCGAGCGCGATGTGCCGGTACACGGGCTGGCAGCGCGCGAGCACGCCGCCGACGAACATCAGCTGCCACGCGAACGGATTGAAGCTCCAGCGGAACGAATCGGTATCCAGCAGTTCGGGGCCGAGCCAGCCCGCCGCGAGCCACGACGCGGCGCTGATCGCGACCAGCAGCCACGGATGGCGGCGCGCGAACGGCACGATCACCGGCGACGCGAGCGCGAACAGCACGTACATCGGCAGCACCGACGCGAGATACGGCTGGCGCTGGAACGTGAGCAACTCGGCGAGGCCCGTGAGCGGCGACGCGAGCATCACGCTGACGTCGTCGAGCGCGAGGTTCGGCGCGTCGATCCCGTAATGGTCGAGCACGGCAGACACGACGAGCATCAGCGTCGACGTCGCGAGAAACGCGCGATAGATCTGCATCGCGCGGCGCACGAACCGCCGCTGCGCGGCACGCGCGCCGTGCCGGTCGGCGATCGCGCCGTACGCGCTCGCGGTCGCGAAGCCGCCGAGGAACACGAACACCTCCGCCGCGTCGCACAGCGCGAACGCGTGGAGCGTGACGCGAGACAGCACGCTCGCGCCGATGTGATCGACGACGATCATCAGCAGCACGATTCCGCGGAAGAAATCGACTTCGATCAGGCGGCCGCTGCGCGCCGGCGCGACCGTGGCGAAGGGCGGCGCGCTCAACGACATGGCCGCACCTGCGCGATGACGGCGCAGCACGCGCCGGTGGAGGATTCGGAAGGGAGAAGGCACACGTGATCAGCGGCGATACGCGTATGCTCGTATCGCGCCAACCCGGCCGGCCCGGCACGGAGATGACCGTTCATGGAAAAGCCGCATACGAAGAGAAGACGGTCAGATCAGTCTAGCGGCCGGTCGGGGGATACCCTAAGTAACAAAGTGCAACGGAATCTTCTGTTCGATTACAGGCGTGACATCGGCGATGCGAAGCTGGCGAGGCGGCCAGCCCGATGTCAGCGCGATGCCAGTTCGACGCCAGCATCGCGGGATTCGACGCAAGGAACGCGCGATGCGCAGCACGTCCCGTGCTGCCGCCGCGTCGTGAGCGACAACGCTCAACCGCGCATGGGCAGGCGCCGCATCAGCATCGCGCTATGCCACGCGGTCAATGCGACGGCAGCCCAGATCGGCCCGTACGTCGCGAGCTGCGCGACGCTCAACGTCTCGCCGAGCAGCAGCAGCGACACCGCGACGAGCAGCACCGGCTCGACGTAGCCGAGAATTCCGAACAGCGCCATCGGCAGCATCCGGCTCGCCTTCAGGTAGCTCGCGAGCGCGAGCGTGCTGAGCACGCCGAGCCCCGGCAGCAGCGCGGCCCACAGCAGCGGATGGCTGGCGACTGGCGTCGGGCTCGCCGCCACCATCGCGAGCGCAATCGGACACAGCAGCACGATCTCGAGCGCGAACGCGGCCAGCGAATCGGCGTTGATCCGGCGGCGCAGCACGAAATACGGCGGATAGCCGAGCGCGACGACGAGCGTCGGCCATGCGAACGCGCGCGTCGCCCACACTTCGTGCGCGACGCCGAGCGCCGCGCAGGCGACCGCCATCCATTGCAGCGGGTCGAGCCGTTCGTGGTAGTAAAAGCGGCCGACGAGCACCATCGTCAGCGGCAGCAGGAAATAGCCGAGCGACACTTCGAGCATGCGCCCGTGCAACGGCGCCCACAGGAACAGCCACAGCTGCAGGCCGAGCAGCGCCGCACTTACCGGCAGCGCGATCATCAGGCGCCAGTCGCGCACGCTGCGCCGCACGAGCTCGACGAGCGCCGGCCAGCGGCCGCGCAGCGCGATCAGCGCGAGCGCGCCCGGCGCGGTCCACACGATGCGCCACGCGAAGATGTCGAGCCCCGTGAGCGGCGCGAGCAGTTTCGCGTAAGCGGACATCAGCGCGAACAGTGTCGACGCCAGCACCGACAGCACGATGCCGCGCCCGGCCTCCGGATACCCCGTCATGTTCTTGTTCGCCTTACTGCTGCTGGAAGCGCTCGAAGCGCTTTTCAACCTGACGCTCCTCGAACGTCACCTCGGTCACGCGCGCGGACGGCGGCCCGTGGCGCAGCCACGCGAGCATCCGGTCGATCTGCGCGCCGGGGCCCTGGATCATCGCCTCGACGCTGCCGTCCTCGAGATTCGCGACCCAGCCACGCAGCTTCAGCGCATGCGCCTCGCGCACGGTCGCGTGACGGAAACCGACGCCCTGCACGACGCCGCGCACCCGCACGTAGTAGGTCTCGATCCGTTCGTCCAGTTCATTGCGGCTCATGGCGTCGCCCTCCCGTTGCATTCAAGCCCGGCATTGTAGTCGCGTCGGCCGCTTCGCACACGCGTGCGGCGGGCCGGCCCGGCCGCCGCGCGGCGCTCGCGTCGCCGGGCGCGCCGACCACGTACAATCTCGCCGACGCACAACCGCCGCGCCGCTTGCGCGCGGCCCTGAAGGAAACGCATGACTGATACTTCCCGCGATCTCGTTCTCGTCACCGGCGCGTCCGGTTTCGTCGGCTCGGCCGTCGCACGCATCGCGCAGCAGAAAGGCTATGCGGTGCGCGTGCTGGTGCGCCCGACCAGCCCGCGCACGAACGTCGCGGATCTCGATGCCGAGATCGTCACCGGCGACATGCGCGACGAGGCGTCGATGCGCGCCGCGCTGCGCGGCGTGCGCTACCTGCTGCACGTGGCGGCCGACTACCGGCTGTGGGCACCGGATCCGGACGAGATCGAGCGCGCGAACCTGGAAGGCGCGGTCGCGACGATGCGCGCGGCGCGCGCCGAAGGCGTCGAGCGGATCGTCTACACGAGCAGCGTCGCGACGTTGAAGGTGACGAGCGCCGGCGATCCGTCCGACGAGAACCGGCCGCTGACAGCGGAGCAGGCGATCGGCGTCTACAAGCGCAGCAAGGTGCTGGCCGAGCGCGCAGTCGAGCGGATGATCGCCGACGACGGGCTGCCGGCGGTGATCGTCAACCCGTCGACGCCGATCGGCCCGCGCGACGTGAAGCCGACGCCGACCGGCCGCATCATCGTCGAAGCCGCGCTCGGCAAGATCCCCGCGTTCGTCGACACGGGGCTGAACCTCGTGCACGTCGACGACGTCGCGCACGGCCACTTCCTCGCGCTCGAGCGCGGCCGGATCGGCGAGCGCTACATCCTCGGCGGCGAGAACCTGCCGCTGCAGCAGATGCTCGCCGACATCGCGCAGATGACGGGCCGCAAGGCGCCGACGATCGCGCTGCCGCGCTGGCCGCTCTACCCGCTCGCGGTCGGCGCGGAGGCCGTCGCGAAGTTCACGAAGAAGGAGCCGTTCGTGACCGTCGACGGGCTGCGGATGTCGAAGAACAAGATGTATTTCACGTCCGCGAAGGCCGAGCGCGAGCTTGGCTACCGCGCGCGTCCGTACCGCGAAGGGTTGCGCGACGCGCTCGACTGGTTCGGCTCGGCGGGCTACCTGAAATAACATAAAGCGGCGTGCTTCACGCTGCTTTGCGCACTTTGTTACACGTCGCTGACGGACCGGCACCGGCGCAGCGGTTAAAATCGCGGGTCTTACGCAGAGAAGACACGCATGAACCTGAACGAACAGATCGATTCGCTCAACGCGGGCGTCGATCAGCTCCTCCACGATCACCACGCCGCGCAGCAGGCGGCACGTAGCGCGGAAGCGTTCGCGCGCGCCGCCGCCGCGGAAGCCCAGGCCGCCGCCGAACGCCACGCTGCCGCCGAGACCGAAGCCCAGGCCGCCGCGCAGCGCCACACGGCTGCCGCCGCCGATGCCGATGCCGCGCAGCAGCGCCATGCCGACGCCACCGCCGCGGCCGAAGCCGCCGCCCAACGTCACACCGAAGCTGCCGCGCAGGCCGAAGCCGCGGTCCAGCGGCACGCGGAAGCGACCGCGCTGACCGAAGCACTCGCACAGCGTCACGCGGATGCCGAAGCCGCGTCGCAGCGTCATGCGGCCGCGATCGCCGAAGCCGAGGCCGCCGCGCAACGCCATCACGCCGCCGCGACCGAAGCGGACGCAGCAGCGCAGCGTCATGCCGCCGCCACCACCGAGGCCGAAGCCGCCGCGAAGCGTCACGCGGAAGCGACCGCCGAAGCCGAGGCCGCGACCCAGCGCCAGGCGGCCGCCATCGCGGACGCCGAAGCGCTCGCGCAGCGTCACACGCAGGCGATCGCCGACGCGCAAGCCGCCGCGCAGCGCCATGTCGACGCGACCGCCGAAGCGGAGGCCATCACGCAGCGCCACACCGAGGCGATCGCACAGGCCGAAGCGGCCGCGCAACGTCATGCAGACGCGACGGCCGAGGCCGAGGCCGTCACGCAACGTCACACCGAAGCGATCGCGCTGGTCGAAGCGGCCGCGGAGCGTCATGCGAAGGCGATCGCCGACGCCGAGGCGCTGGTCGAAGCCGTCGTGAAGGAAGCCGCGACGAGCGCGGTCGCTGCGGCAACCGCGACGGATGTCGTGGCCGAAGTCGTCGCACCGGCTGTCGAGCCCGCTGTCGAGCCGGTGGCAGAAGCAGCCGAACCGGTTGTCGCCGATGAAGTCGTTGCAGCGCCGGCCGACGCGACCACCGCCGTCGTCGCGACGACGGCAGCCGACGCCGTGGTCGAAGTCGCCCCGGCGGACAAGGCGACGCTGCACGTCGCGCGCCCGTCGCAGAACGAGCTGACGCTGACCGTCAACGGCCAGTCGATCACGCTGCACCCGGAACAACTGGGCCAGCTGATCGAGGAACTCGCGCATGCGCGCGCGTCGATGCAGCCGGAGCCGCCACCCGGCATCCCGGCCGGCTGGCGTTTCGTGACGACGAAGAACCCGATGATGGCCGTGCAAAAGCAGTCGAACGGCGACCGCCTGCTGGTCGCGCGCCACACCGGCTACGGCTGGGTGCCGTTCACGTTCTCGCCGGACGTCGTGGTCCAGATGTACATGATGCTGACCCAGCGGTAAGCACGCGCGGCGCCGCCGCAAAAGAAACAGCCCGACCGGTTCGCACCGATCGGGCTGTTTGCTTTCCGAACGCCGGGGGCACGGCCGGCATCCGCCGGCGTCGTTCAGCGATCCACCGGCGCCTGCACGCGCGCCTTCCACTGGCCGCCCTTGCCGCGCCAGTAGCGCCACGCGGACGCGAACGTCGCGCCGACGTAGAACAGCGCGACCAGCGGCAGCGCGGGCGCCCACAGCGGCGAGCGCCGGTAATAGCGCAGCATCGGCGCATACGCGGTGCACATCGACGCCCACGCGAGCCACGCCGGCCATGCGCGTGCGCCGTACACGAGCGCGGCGACGGGCGGCACGAGATAGATGATCGTCATCCCGAGCAGCGTGCCGGCGAGCAGCAGCGGCGAATAGTGAAGCTGCGTGAACGCGGTGCGCGCGATCATGTTCCAGATGTCGCGCCAGCTGTCGTACGGACGCAACGACACGCTGCGGTCGGCCAGATCGAGCCGGATCGGATGCCGGCCGCTACCGCGATGCTTGATCTGCGCGGCAAGGCTGCAGTCGTCGATCAGCGCGCCGCGGATCGATTCGATGCCGCCCGCCTCCTCGAGCGCACTGCGCTTGACCAGCATGCAGCCGCCCGCGGCGCCGGCGGTCCGGTTGCGCGGATTGTTGATCCACGAGAACGGATAGAGCTTCGCGAAGAAGAACACGAACGCCGGGATCAGCGCCTTTTCCCAGAACGAATCGCAGCGCAGCCGCACCATCAGCGACACGAGATCGCGCTGCTCGGCCTGTGCGCGCGTGACCAGCTGGGCCACCGCGTCGGGTGGATGGCCGATGTCGGCATCCGTCAGCAGCAGGTAGTCGGCCGGCAGCCCGAGCGTGCGCACCGCCGCGATGCCCTGCGACTGCGCCCACACCTTGCCCGACCAGCCGGCCGGCAGCGGCTTCGCGGCGAGCACCGTCAGCCGGTCGGCGCGGTTGATCGCGAGCGCGGCCGCGCGGGCCGCGTCGGCGGTGCCATCGTCGCTGTGGTCGTCGACAATGATCAGATGAAAGTCGCCCGGATAGTCCTGCTCGAGCAGCGACGTCGCCGCTTGCGCGATCACGTCGACTTCGTTGCGCGCCGGCACGACCGCGACCACGGCCGGCCAGCCAGCCTCGGCCGCGGCGCCGCGCGCGTCGGGCGGCAGCGCCCGCGCAGGCCGCGCACGCCAGAAGCCGCCGCGCGCGACGAGCAGCACGATCCAGATCAGCAGCGACAGGCCGGACACCAGGAAGGTAATCGCCAGCATCATCGGCAGGCCTCCTGCCGGACACCGGCGCGAGCGGTCCGGCCGCCCGCGGCGCCGGATCGGTCAATCAGGGTCGGAATGAAAACGCCCAAAACCGCACGGGCGGCAGGG
The DNA here is from genome assembly GCF_000292915.1 of Burkholderia cepacia GG4. Taxonomy (NCBI): domain Bacteria; kingdom Pseudomonadati; phylum Pseudomonadota; class Betaproteobacteria; order Burkholderiales; family Burkholderiaceae; genus Burkholderia; species Burkholderia cepacia. The sequence continues at coordinate 2,737,229 of NC_018514.1, read as the reverse complement.
CAATACGCGTAAGAATCGACGGTCATCGAATGGCCTTGAAATGAGCGCGACGCCGGGCAACCGGACAGGCTGCCCGCGAAACCGCGCAGTTTACCGGGTTCCGCGCGCGCGAGCGCCGACGCGGCTCTGCGCGGAATGCAACAGCGCCGATACAGCACCAAAGCAAGGACGGCCCGATAGGGTTAAAATGCGCGATTAATTCGGGGTTCCGGGGCCTGGCGTGGCCGGTTCGTTTCCTGCCTTCATAACATCAAGCCGGGGCGAGCGAGCGGTGCCAGCTCTTCGAACCCCGGCGTCTGTCGTCGGAGTTCGCTCACTTATGCGAGTCATCCTTGCCCAGCCCCGCGGCTTCTGTGCGGGGGTTGTCCGTGCGATCGAGATCGTCGATCGCGCGCTGCAACAGCACGGCGCGCCGGTCTATGTGCGTCATGAGATCGTTCATAACCGGCATGTCGTCGAAAACCTGCGTAATAAAGGGGCGCGATTCGTTGAGGAACTCGACGAAGTGCCGCACGGCGCCGTGGCGATCTTCAGCGCCCACGGTGTCGCCCAGACGGTCGAACGCGACGCGGAAACGCGCGGGCTCGACGTGCTGGACGCAACCTGCCCGCTCGTCACGAAAGTGCACGTGCAGGGCCGCCAGTACGTCGCGGCGGGCCGCCGGCTGATCCTGATCGGCCATGCGGGCCATCCGGAAGTCGAGGGCACGATCGGCCAGATTCCGGCCGAGGTGGTCCTCGTGCAGAGCGAGGCCGAAGTCGATACGCTGACGCTGCCGGTCGATACGCCGGTCGCGTACGTCACGCAAACAACGCTGTCGGTCGACGACACGCGCGGCATCATCGAAGCGCTGCAGCGCCGGTTCACCGACATCGTCGGCCCGGACACGCGCGACATCTGCTACGCGACGCAGAACCGCCAGGCCGCCGTGCGCGAACTGAGCAGTCAGGTCGACGTGCTGCTGGTCGTCGGTGCGACGAACAGCTCGAACTCGAACCGCCTGCGCGAGATCGGCACCGAAAGCGGCGTGCCGAGCTATCTCGTCGCCGACGGCTCGGAAGTGAAGGCCGAATGGTTCGCGGGCGTGCAGACGGTCGGCCTGACCGCCGGCGCGTCGGCGCCCGAGGAAATGGTTGAGGATGTAATTGGCGCGCTACGCGCGCTGGGGCCCGTCGATGTCACGACGATGGCGGGCCGTGAGGAAAAAGTCGAATTCAAGTTGCCGGCGAAGCTTACGCAAGCTGTCGCCCGCGAAGTTTAAGGAGGACAACTCTTGTCTATTCCGCTGCTCCAGCAAGTCCGCGTCGGCGCATACATCATGCGCCAACACCTGTCCGGCAACAAACGCTATCCGCTCGCGCTAATGCTCGAGCCGCTGTTCCGCTGCAACCTCGCCTGTAACGGCTGCGGCAAGATCGACTATCCGGACCCGATCCTGAACCAGCGCCTGTCCGTCGAGGAATGCCTGCAGTCCGTCGACGAGTGCGGCGCGCCCATCGTGTCGATCGCCGGCGGCGAGCCGCTGCTCCACAAGGAGATGCCGGAGATCGTCAAGGGCATCATGAAGCGCAAGAAATTCGTGTACCTGTGCACGAACGCGCTCCTGATGGAAAAGAAGATGGACGACTACGAGCCGAATCCGTACTTCGTCTGGTCGGTCCACCTCGACGGCGACAAGGACATGCACGATCATTCCGTGTCGCAGGAAGGCGTGTACGACAAGGCGGTCGCGGCCATCAAGGAAGCGAAGCGCCGCGGCTTCCGCGTGAACATCAACTGCACGCTGTTCAACGACGCGATCCCCGAGCGCGTCGCGAAGTTCTTCGACACGCTGGGGCCGATCGGCGTCGACGGCATCACCGTGTCGCCGGGCTACGCGTACGAGCGCGCACCGGACCAGCAGCACTTCCTGAACCGCGACAAGACGAAGAACCTGTTCCGCGAGATCCTGAAGCGCGGCGAAGGCGGCAAGCGCTGGTCGTTCAGCCAGTCGTCGCTGTTCCTCGACTTCCTGGCCGGCAACCAGACGTACAAGTGCACGCCGTGGGGCAACCCGGCGCGTACGGTGTTCGGCTGGCAGAAGCCGTGCTATCTGGTCGGCGAAGGTTACGTGAAGACCTTCAAGGAGCTGATGGAAGACACGAACTGGGACAACTACGGCGTCGGCAACTACGAGAAGTGCGCGGACTGCATGGTCCACTGCGGCTTCGAAGCCACCGCCGTGATGGACACGATCTCGCATCCGCTGAAGGCGCTGCGCGTGAGCAAGAAGGGCATCAAGACCGACGGCCCGTTCGCACCGGACATCTCGATCGCGAAGCAGCGCCCGGCGGAGTACGTGTTCTCGCGCCACGTCGAGATCAAGCTCGAGGAAATCCAGCGCGCCGGCAAGGGCAAGCTGCAGAAGCCGGCGAAGCCGGCAACGGCGGCTTAAGCGCGTTGCGCCATGCGGAGGGTTGCCCTCCGCACCGGCGGGCCTCAAGAAAGCGTCACGGAGTTCGCTCCGTGGCGCTTTTGTTTTGTCGGACGCCAGATAGCCCGCTGCGCATCCGGGCACGCATGCGAATGAGAACGCCGGCTGCCTAGTTTCGCGACTGCGCCGCGGCGATCAGCTGCCATGCGGTCGGACCGGGATCGAGCAACGGGTCGGACGGCGGGTCGAGATCATGTTGATGCGCTTCGTCGGACGGCAGCGCCTGCGACTTCGCGATGCCGATCTCGTCGCCGCATACGGTGCATCGATAGATGCCCGCGATCGTCACTTCACTGCCCGGCGGCAGGTTCTCGTTGAATGCGCGGCCGCTTCCGCACGTGAAGTAGCCGCCGATCCTGTATAACGCCATCGCTCCTCCTGACCGAAACGAATGCGTTCGCGCCGACACGCACGATCGTCGCAAACGCGAGGATGGATCGTCATCGACCGAACCCGTCCGGCTCCTGTCTCGACATTAGACGGCGAGCGTCAGCCCCAGGGAATGGGACACGTATGAAACACAGCCCGGGGCCGGTCGCGTTGCAGCCGCTCAATGCAGAACGGCCGGCTTGCGCATCTTCGCCACCGCCTGCGCGACCAGCTCCGGCTGCGCGGCGGACGCGAACGTGCAGACATGACGCCACAGCTCGGCGAGCCGGTGCCGCGTGAGCGTCGCGACGCAGGTGTCGTGCGCGGCGAGCACGTGTTCGAGCACCGCGCATTCGTCGTCGTGCAGCGTCCATGCGCCGCTTTGCGCGGCGCGCGCCACGCTCGCGTCGAGCACGCGCTCCGCGGCAATGCACAGGTCGGCGCTCGCATCGGCGCACACCGCATCGTCGAGCGCGAGGAACACCAGATAGACGCTCGTGCGCAGCCGCATCAGCAACGCTTCGCTGCCATGCTCGCCGCGCAGCGCGACGAGCGCCATGTGGCACTTCAGCGAGATGTCGCGCACATGCGCGGGCGGCAGCGGCAGCAGCCACTCACGCGTGAGCGGCGGGTGGCGACGGCTTTTTCGGACGGCCTTCATGATTCGCACTCGCTTGCGGAAACATCGTCCGCGTCGAACGCCGGCCACACCGTGCGGCACGCGACCGCGCCGCGGCGCGCGACGCGCAGGTCCTTCGCACGGCGCCGCGCGCCGTACACCGCGGCCCGCCGCGGCACGCACGCATCCGGTAGCCGGCGTATCGCCGACGCACGCAACGCGTCGGGGAATCGGTTGGGGCATGCCATGCTCGTCTCCCGCATCAGAACGTGTTCTCGCCCTTCAGGTAGTACGCCGTCTTCACGAAGAACGCCTTCACCGGATGGCCGCTCTGCGCGTCACTGGCCGCGTGTGCTTCCATCGCGGCCTTTTCCTCGCGCGACCGGTCAGGCACCGGGTTCCTCACGCGTTCGAGCGCACGCTGCATCGCGAGCGGATAGTTCTGGTTGCCGGCCGTCGTCGCACGAAAACCGGCGCGCGTCATCTGCATCAGCTGCACGTCGGTTTCGGCGCGCGCCGCCGACCAGTTCAACGGTGCGGCGTTCGGCTGCCACTCGGTATTGACGGATTGCGCGAAGCTGGCGGCGGGCAGCGCGACCAGCGCGCCGGACAGGACAGCAAGGGAAACGAGGGATCGCATCATGGCCTCCAGATGGTTGTTTCCGCATCGATCTCCGGCGTCGATGCGGTGAAACCATCGTATGTCGCGCGGCAGCGCGCTTGAATAGCCGAATCCGCAATTGATATTTTCGGTACCGAAATCCGGGCTGCGATCCGCTTGATTCGCCAATCCCGCCAAACCGGAATTTCTTTATTTCATTCAATTACCTGATCGCGTTTTCGCAGACGATTCGAAGCGGCCCGTGAATCGTTTTTTCAGTTTTTGAAATGACGTATTGCCGGCGCGATTGCGTGCCGCAGCACGTGCCGGCGCGGCTTTCGGCGTAACGCCTTGCATGCTGGCCTGCGCGAGAAATGCTTCATCGAGCGAGCTTGTTGGTCTGACGCGCGGCAGTCGTCCACGCCGAATTACTGCTCTGCGACAAGACGTGTCCGACGGGGACGCGCGATAATTGCGCATCGCGCCGTATGTCACGGCCGTCCCGCATTCCGCTTCCTTCTCTTCGCGAGTCCCGCCATGGCTGCCATCGACACTACCGCCATCCACAGTTGGCATGCCCACGTCTACTTCGATGCCGCGAGCCGCGACACGGCCTGGGCGTTTCGCCTCGTCGTCGAAGAACGGTTCGGCGCGATCATCGAACTCGGCCGCTTTCACGAACGCCTCGTCGGCCCGCATCCGGCCTGGTCGTACCAGATCGCGTTCGACGCCACGCGGTTCGACACCCTCGTGCCGTGGCTCGTGCTGAATCACGGCGCGCTCGACATCTTCCTGCATCCGAACACGGACGACGAACTGCGCGATCATCGCGACAGCGCGGCGTGGATCGGCAAGTCGTATGAACTGAATCTCGACGCGCTGGCGGGCTGACCGCCGCCGCGAGGTCGCCTTCGACACACGCGACATCCACGTTTCGGCCTGCGCTGAAACGTCCGGCGGCGTTGCATCGATACAGTGGTTCCGTGATCCACGCTCACCGGAACCCGCCATGACGCACACCGACACCGATGCACGCCGCATCCATCAAGACTGGCACGCCGCCGTCGTCGCCCGCGACCTCGACGGCCTGATGGCGCTGTACGCGGACGACGCGATACTCGAAACGCCGCTGATCGTCGTCACGCTGCCCGAGCACGGTTCGGGCGTGCTGCACGGCAAGGCCGCGATCGGCGAATTCTTCGCGGCCGGCCTGCGCAATCCGGGCAACAAGCTCGGACGCTGGTACCGCACGGGGCTGTGCTTCTCGAACGGGCGGCAACTCACCTGGGAATATCCGCGTGAAACGCCGGAAGGCGACCAGGTCGATCTCGTCGAGGTGATGGATCTGCGCGACGGGCTGATCGCGCATCATCGCGTCTACTGGGGGTGGGTCGGGTTCAATGCGCTGCGGAACGTCGCGCCGGCGGCCGGTCGCACCTGATGCCGACGGCCACGAAGAACGCGCGGCGCGCCTGCTCCCGCTGGCGCGGCCGCCGCATGCGACTGCACATACGCCGTCGCCCCGCGTCGCTCACGCGACATACATCGCGACACTGACGAACTGGCACAGGCTGCCGGCCAGCACGAAAAGGTGCCAGATACCGTGCCCGTGGCGGATGCGCTCGTCGTTGATGAAGAAGTAGATCCCGACACTGTAGATGATGCCGCCGGCCAGAAGCCACGCGGTACCCACCGGCGGCAACGCATGGATCAGCGGGCGGATCGCGACGAGCGCGAGCCAGCCCATCAGCACGTACAGCACCATCGATACGATCCGCGTGCGTCGTCCGAGCGTGAGTTCCTGCGCGATCCCGAAGGCGGCGAGCCCCCAGCTCACGCCGAACAGCGACCAGCCCCACGGGCCGCGCAGCGTGACGAGCGTGAACGGCGTGTAGCTGCCCGCAATCAGCAGATAAATGGCCGAATGGTCGCACTTCTGCAGGATCGCCTTGAGCCGCGGGTTGCGCACGCTGTGATACGCCGTCGAGATCCCGTAGAGCAGGATCAGCATCGCACCGTACACGCTGAAGCTCACGATCTTGTAAGGATCGCGGTCGAGCGCGCCGATCGTCACCAGCGCGACCAGCCCTGCCACCGACAGTACCGCGCCGACGAGATGGGAAATGCTGTTGAAACGCTCACCGACATGCACGACCGGTTCTCCTGCGCGGATTCATCGGAAAAAAGCAGAGCCCTATGATACCGGGGTGTGAATTAAGCCGCGCTGAAGCCGGTCAAACGCCGCGGCGACGGCCGGGCCACGCCACGCCCGCGCGCGCCGCCCGCCCCGCCAAAGAAAAAGCGCCGCGAAATCCTTCGCGGCGCTTCCTGGTCCGTCCCCGGACCGCCTTACCGGACGGCTTCACCGCTCCGGTTCAGCAACACTTCCCGGCCCCCGATCCGTATCGCGCATTCTGACGCTCGCGGAAGAATGCCTCGTACGTCATCGGCTCGCGGTCCGGATGAGTCTCGCGCATGTGCGCTACGTAGGTGTCGTAGTCGGGCAGGCCGACCATCAGCCGCAACGCCTGCCCGAGGTAACGCCCCGCGCTGCGCAGGTCGCTGCCAAGATCGCTGAACATCGCGGCCTCCCGTTAGCGTCCGCTGCCGAGCGCCTGCGCGGCCGGCATCGGCTCGTACGGCGTCTCGCGCACGGTCGGCGTCGACTCGCGACGCGCGCGCAGCACGGCGAGCAGGCCGTACACCGCGATGGCCACGACGACAAAGATGAACAGGCCGGCCAGCGCCGCATCGATGTAGTCGTTGAAGATGATCCGCTGCATCTGCGCGATCGACTTCGCCGGTGCGAGCACCTTGCCTTCGTCCACCGCGGCCTGCAGCTTCGCGGCGTGCGCGAGGAAGCTGACCTTCGGGTTCGAATCGAAGATCTTCTGCCAGCCGGCCGTCAGCGTGCAGATCAGCAGCCATGCGGTCGGCACGAGCGTCACCCACGCGTAGCGCTCACGCTTCATCTTGAACAGCACGACGGTGCCGAGCACCAGCGCGATCGCGGCCAGCATCTGGTTCGAGATGCCGAACAGCGGCCACAGCGTGTTGATGCCGCCGAGCGGGTCGACCACGCCCTGATACAGGAAGTAGCCCCACGCGGCCACGCACAGCCCGGTGGCGACCAGGTTCGCCGGCAGCGACTCGGTGCGCTTGAGCGCCGGGTGGAACGTACCGAGCAGGTCCTGCAGCATGAAGCGGCCCGCGCGCGTGCCGGCGTCGACGGCCGTCAGGATGAACAGCGCCTCGAACAGGATCGCGAAGTGATACCAGAACGCCATCATCGCTTCGCCGCCGATCACCTGGTGCAGGATGTGCGCCATGCCGACGGCCAGCGTCGGCGCGCCGCCCGCGCGCGCGATGATCGTCGTTTCGCCGACGGCCTTCGCGGTCTGCGTCAGCATGTCAGGCGTCAGCACGAAGCCCCATTGCGTAACCGTGTTCGCGACGGCTTCCGGCGTCGAGCCGAGTACGGCGGCCGGTGCGTTCATCGCGAAGTAGATGCCCGGCTCGATCACGCACGCGGCGACCAGCGCCATGATCGCGACGAACGATTCCATCAGCATCGCGCCGTAACCGATGAAGCGCGCGTTGGTTTCGTTGTCGATCAGCTTCGGCGTCGTACCCGACGAGATCAGCGCGTGGAAGCCCGACACCGCGCCGCACGCGATCGTGATGAACAGGAACGGGAACAGGTTGCCTGACCACACCGGGCCGGTGCCGTCAACGAACTTCGTCAGCGCGGGCATCTTCAGTTCCGGCGCGACGACCAGGATGCCGATCGCGAGGCCGAGGATCGTGCCGATCTTCAGGAACGTCGACAGGTAGTCGCGCGGCGCGAGCAGCAGCCACACCGGCAGCACCGATGCGACGAAGCCGTAGCCGATCAGGATCCACGTGAGCTGCGTGCCGTTGAACGTGAACCAGGCGGCGAGCGTCTGCGAATCGTGCACGGTCTGGCCGAACGCGATCGACGCCATCAGCAGCACGAAGCCGATGATCGACACTTCGCCGATGCGGCCCGGGCGGATGTAGCGCGTGTAGACACCCATGAACAGCGCGATCGGAATCGTCGCGGCGACGGTGAACGTGCCCCACGGCGAATTGGTCAGCGCCTTCACGACGATCAGCGCGAGCACCGCGAGGATGATCACCATGATCAGGAACGCGCCGAACAGCGCGATCACACCGGGCACCGTGCCGAGCTCCATCTTGACGAGGTCGCCGAGCGAGCGGCCGTCGCGGCGCGTCGAGATGAACAGCACGATGAAGTCCTGCACCGCGCCGGCGAACACGACGCCGGCCAGGATCCACAGCATGCCGGGCGTGTAGCCCATCTGCGCGGCGAGCACCGGCCCGACGAGCGGCCCGGCGCCGGCGATCGCGGCGAAGTGATGGCCGAACAGCACGTACTTGTTGGTCGGTACGTAGTCGAGGCCGTCGTTGAACTTGACTGCCGGCGTCATCCGCAGCCCGTCGAGCTGCATGACCTTGCTGGCGATGAAACGGCTGTAGAAGCGATATGCGATCAGATACACGCAGACTGCGGCGATCACGATCCAGAGCGCGCTGACGCGTTCGCCGTGCGCAAGTGCGATCGTTCCGAACGAGAACGCGCCTAGCAGCGCGACCGCGATCCAGAGCAGGGTACTGGAAGCCCGATTCATGGCGTCTCCTGGTCTCCAATGTGATTTTGAGTGGATCCGGCGAAGCGCCGGACCCGCGTGACGTCGATGCGTCGTGCCGCGGTCTCGTGAAGGCCACGGCAGTGGGCTGTAGTATTCCGCGCGACGGGGGAGGCTTACAAGCGCACAACTACGTATGCGCGGCTACGTAGAATTACGTAGAAGCAGCGTGCGGCCGCGTTGAATCGACGCACGGCGCGACATGCGCGCGGTCGGCCGGGCCCGGCACATCGCGCGCCGGGCCGCATGCATCAGTGCTTGTCGTCGACCTTCTTCGGCTTCGGCGGCGACGGCACCTTCGCATACTGGAACGCCGGCGTCGCCTTCAGCGCATCCTTCGTCGCGCCCGGCAGATAGATGTTGCCGTTGCGCACGTCGAGCGACGCGATCGGCACCGCGACGTCATGCGCGGCCACGCCGAGGAAGCCGCCGGCCGATACGATCGCCGCCGATACCGAGCCGTCCGGCGCGACGATCAGGTCGCGCACCGTGCCGACCTTCTGGTTCGCGTCGTTGTACACGGCCTTGCCGAGCACGCTCTTCTTCACGCTCCAGCCTTCGAGCAGCGCCTGCGATTGCTCGACGGTCACGCTGAGCGGCTGCGCGCCGGCGATCTGTGCGTGCGCGCTGACGCTCGATGCAAGGATGGTTGCTGCGATGAGGGTCTTGTAGAACTTCATGTATTGCACTCCGGTTCGGTTGTTGTTGATTCCGGCAGCGAAGCGACGCGGGCGCAACGGCAGATCGGTGGGCACCCCGTGCTTCGTCGGTGGCGTGGCGGCTGGCCGCACCGCCACTGCGTGTGTGCATGACGGACCGGCGTGGCCGGACCTCAGCGTGCAGCACGGCGTTCATGGTAGCGGTATTCGCCGGATCGTGGGTTCGGAGTGCGACGTGACAGGCGGGGCGAGGCGGATGGAGATCAATGGCCGTGCGGATAGGCGGTGCGCGCGACATGGAAAAGCACACCGCCGGTACATGTCGATCAGGACAACATGGCAGATGAGCAACCGGTCTTCGCCGACGCATCAAGCAACACGGCGGGCGCTACCCCGCCGCCACCGGATCATGCGTTGCGTGAATAGACGCGCCGATGCCGCACCGCCTCCGCCAGCACGTCCAGCACCGGTTCCGTCTGCGTCCAGCTCAGGCACGCATCCGTAATCGACACGCCGTACTGCAACGGCACGCCCGGCTTCAGATCCTGACGCCCGGCCTCGAGATGGCTCTCGACCATCACGCCGACGATCCGGTGCTCGCCCTGCGACAGCTGCCGCGCGAGATCCTGCGCAACCTCGATCTGCCGTTCATGCGACTTGTTCGAATTCGCATGCGAGCAATCGACCATCACCTGCTCGCGCAACCCGCTCTTGCGCAGCACCGCGCAGCTCGCCTCGACGTGCTCGGCGTCGTAGTTCGGCCCGTTCTTGCCGCCGCGCAGGATCACGTGCGCGTCGTCGTTGCCGCGGGTCTCGAAGATCGCGGCCATCCCCATCTTCGTCATCCCCATGAACGCATGGCTCGCGCGTGCTGCGACGATCGCGTCCGACGCGACCTGCACGCCGCCGTCGGTGCCGTTCTTGAAGCCGATCGGGCAGCTCAGCCCCGACGCGAGCTGACGATGGCTCTGGCTCTCGGTCGTGCGCGCGCCGATCGCGCCCCATGCAATCAGGTCCGCGATGTACTGCGGGCTCAGCAGGTCGAGGAATTCGGTCGACGCCGGCAGGCCGAGCGCGTTGATGTCGAGCAGCAGTTGCCGCGCAGCGCGCAGCCCTTCGTTGATGCGGAAGCTGCCGTCCAGGCGCGGATCGTTGATGTAGCCTTTCCAGCCGACCGTCGTGCGCGGCTTCTCGAAGTACACGCGCATCGTGATCAGCAGGTCGTCCTTCAGCGCATCGGCGGCGGCCTTCAGGCGGCGGGCGTACTCGAGCGCCTGGTCATGGTCGTGGATCGAGCACGGGCCGACGACGAGCAGCAGCCGGTCGTCGCGACCGTGCAGGATGTCGCCGATCGCGCGGCGCGTGTCCTCGACGAGCGTCTGCGTGGCGGCCGGCACCGGCAGTTCGTCCTGCAGCAGCGCGGGCGAAATCAGCGGACGCACGGCGCCAATGCGGACGTCGTCGATGCGCGTGGTGTCCTGCGTCGCGTCGGCACTGCCTACCTCGCGATCGTGGGAAGGATTGTCGAGGTTCTGCATGGGGATTCTCCGGGGGACGTCTGGAATGATGGGCAAGCTCGATTATGGCACTCGCGCAAGGCGCCAGCGAGGCGCGGCGGGCGGGATGCGACATCGAAGACGGCGATTCCGCTGCTGTTCAAGCACGAGGAACACGAAGCACTCGCGGAAGGCCGGCCGTACCAGTTCACGACGACGTGGCGGGAAATGGTCGACGGCAAGATCAACGGTGAATACGAGATGATGAGCCAGGGTGCGATCGTCTATTCGATGACGTACACCAATGCGCGCACCGGCAAGAAGACCGATTTCGCGTGGGCGCAGGAGGTCGATGCGTCCGCGAAAACGGGGTGCCGCTGGCAAGGCGGATCGGGCAGTGTCGCGGAGAGGGTCGATCAACCGGCGCGCCCGCGTGCGCGCCGGTGTGGTGATGCCTCGGGCCGTCTGTCAGCCCGCGTCGCCCGGTGCGTCGACGTCGATGCCGAGTTCGGTCGCCATCCGCTGAACGAGTGCGTTCAGCCGCGCCACTTCCTCCGAAAGCCGCTTCTGCTCGGCCTTCAGCGCCTCGAACTCGGACGGCGGAACGGAATCCGCGCCGCCACCCGCATCCGCACCGGCGAAGTCGGCGATGTTCACCTCGCCGCACATCAGGTGCATCCAGCGGTTCTCGCGCGCACCGGGCGCGCGCGGCAACCGGACGACGAGCGGCTGCGTACGCGCCGCGAGTTCGTCGAGGAATGCCTCGACCGACGAGATGTCCGCGAAGCCGTGCAAGCGTGCGCTGTTCAGGCGCAGTTCGGCGGCCGTCTGCGGGCCGCGCAGCAGCAGGATCGTCAGCAGCGCGATCGCCTGGCTCGGGATGCAGAGCACGCGGTTCACGTTGTGCTCGAAACGCGGCACGCGGCTGCTGCTGCCCTCCATCACGAGGCTCAGGTGCTTGAGCCCGTCGAGCGCGGTCGTGACTTCGTCGTCGCTGACGTTCATCACCGGCAAGCGCGCGGTTTTCTGGTTGCAGCCCGAGGTCAGCGCATTCAGCGACAGCGGATAGGTGTCCGGCACCGTATGCTGCTTCTCGACGAGCACCCCGAGAATGCGGGCCTCGAGGGGCGTGAGTTCGCGCAGGGCGCGTGGCGTGGGCATGTCCGGCGTGGTGTTCATGGTAGCGTCGCAGCGTGCAGCAGGTGAAGGGAAACGGTCGCGGCCCGTCCGGCGTCGCGATCGGGCGAGCCATATGATAGCTCGCGTCATGAGGCATGGCGCCGCTCGCCGCGACGGCGCGCGGACTTGCCGCAGCCGGCTTTCGTCCAACGTATCGGCCGCAGGGCGTCGCGCCGGGATGCACGCACGCGGCGCCGCCGCTTCATGCTCCGCGCACACGCCCGGCATCGCCCCGTTGTTTGCGCGGCGCGCATGCCGGCGCTACGATACGCGTTCACCCGGCACGCGGCGCCGCGCGTGAGCACCTTCGCACGCAACGCCGACACCGCGCATCGCCCGTCCCGCACGCCGCGCCGCCGCACATGCGCGCCGCTCGCCAGCCCCATTCACCCCGTCACTCGTTCACCGCCATGACCGCATCCTCTTCCGCGCCGCACGTGCGCGCCATCGTCACCGGACACACGCGCGGCCTCGGCGCGTCGCTCGCCGAACAACTGCTGCTGGAAGGCATCGCCGTGCTCGGCGTCTCGCGCAGCCGCCATCCGTCGCTCGCATCGCACGCCGGCGACCGTTTCGCCGAAGCCGAACTCGACTTGTCCGACGCATCGGCCGTCGCGACCTGGCTGGCCGGCGACACGCTGCGCAGCTTCGTCGACGGCGCGTCGATCGTGCTGCTGTTCAACAACGCGGGCATCGTCGATCCGATCGGCCCGCTCGCAGCACAGGACCCGGCAATCGTCGCGCGTGCGGTCGGCCTGAACGTCGCGGCGCCGCTGATGCTGTCGGCCGCACTCGCACAAGCGGCATCCGCGACGACCGAATGCCGGATCCTGCACGTGTCGAGCGGTGCGGCGCGCAACGCGTACGCGGGCTGGAGCGTCTACTGCGCGACCAAGGCCGCGCTCGACCATCACGCCCGCGCCGTCGCGCTCGATGCGAGCCGCGCGCTGCGGATCTGCAGCGTCGCGCCGGGCGTCGTCGATACGGGCATGCAGGCGACGATCCGCTCGACCAGCGAAGAGAACTTCCCGCTGCGCGAGAAATTCGACGAGCTGAAGGCAAGCGGCGCGCTCTCGACGCCCGAGGCGGCCGCGCGGCAGCTCATCGGTTATGCGCTGAGCGACGCGTTCGGTTCGGTGCCGACGACCGACGTTCGCGAACTGCCCGCGGCCTGATCCGGGATAGAATTTCGCGGTTGCCTTTCCCCAAGGATCCCCCGATGGTCACAAAGGCCACCGCACCGTTCCAGCAGATCAAGACGCTCGTTCGCCAGAATGTCGATTCGGGCGACTGGCGCCCCGGGGACCGCATTCCGTCCGAGCTCGATCTCGCCGCGCAGTTCGGCGTCGCGCGCATGACGGTCAACCGCGCGCTGCGCGAGCTGACCGAGGAAGGCGTGCTGAAGCGCATCGCGGGCGTCGGCACCTTCGTCGCCGAAGTGAAGCCGCAGTCGAACCTGCTGATGATCGCGCACATCCGCGACGAAATCCGCGCGCGCGGGCACGAGTACCGCTGCCGCGTGCTCAGCCAGTCGCGCGAGCCCGCGTCGTTCGACGTCGCGGCCGCGTTCGGGCTGGCGGTCAACACGCCGGTCTTTCATGTGGTGTGCGTGCACGAGGAAAACGGCCGCCCGATCCAGCTCGAGGACCGCTACGTGAACCCGGTCGCCGCACCGGAATTCATCGATCAGGATTTCCAGGCCGAGCCGCCGTCCGAGTATCTGTTCAACAACGTGTCGCACTACGAACTGGAAATCGAGCACGTCGTCGACGCGTCGCTGCCGACGGGCGAACAAGCGCGGCTGCTCGACATGCGCGCCGACGAGCCGTGCCTCACGCTCACGCGCCGCACCTGGACGAACGGGCTGCCGGTCACGTTCGTGCACTTCCTGCATCCGGGCAACCGCTACCGGCTCGGCTCGCGCTTCAAGCCGGGCGCCGGACGTCACCAGACCTGACCGCTCGCCGACGCTTGCAAACGACCACGCGCGGCGGCCGCTTCATCGAGAAGCGGCCGGCGCGCGCGTGAAGTCGCAGGATATCGTTGTTCTGCGACGCTCAAAGCGCCCCGACCTGCCCCGCGCCGCGCGACCACACGACCGGAAACAGCGGATGTTCGAGCGGCGCGCCGTCCGGCAGTTGATCTGCCAGCCCCGGGAAGTCAGGCGACGTCTTCCAGCGGCGCGGCGCGTGACGGACGTCGTCGCCGACGAAGCGGATCGAAAACGCGCGCCGGCGGTTCTGCGTGCCGCCCGACGCATGCAAGGTCAGCATCCGGAAGCACACCATGTCGCCCGGCTCGAGCGCCCAATGGCGGATCGGGAACGCCGAACGGTCGGCTTCGATGTCGGGCAGGTCGGCGAGGCTGCCTTCCGGGAACCACTTCGCCTCCTTGTCCATGAACGTGCGCGGCATCAGCCACGGCCCCTGGTGCGAACCCGCGACGAATTCCAGCGTCGATTCGAGCGGCACCGGATCGACCGGAATCCACATGCTCACGTTGTCGTCGCCTTCGATGTTGTAGTACGGCTGGTCCTGATGCCACGGCGTGCGCTGCCGCGTGCCGGGCTCCTTCACGAGCAGGTGGTCGTGATGCAGCCGCACCGTCTGCGTGCCCATCAGCGCGGCGGCCACCGATGGCGCAGGCGACCGCCCGATGAAGTCACGGTACGCGTCGTTGTGCTGCCAGTTGCAGAAGTCCTCGAAGAACCAGCCCGGATCGTCGGGCCGGCTCGCGACCTTCGCACGTTCGCTCGGCTGTGCGAGGTTGGCGTCGATGCCGGCGCGCAGCGCGGCCACTTCGTCGGGCGAGAAGATGCCCTTGATGCATACGGCGCCTTCGTCACGGAAGGCGGCGATCAGTTCGGGCGTCACGGCTTTCGCGACGCGGTCCTGGATACTCGTCATGGGTTGCCTGTCGATTGAGTAAATCACGTGGTCATGGGTTCACGGTGCGGAGGTCAATTGCTGCTTCGCGCCGTAGATGTCGAAGTCGAAGTATTTCGCGGCGATCTTCTGGTATTTGCCGTTCGCACGGATCGCGACGATCGCGTCGTTCAGCCGCTTCTTCATGTCGGCATCGCCCTTGCGCACGCCCATCGCGACGCCGTAGCCGGTGATGCGCACGTCGGTCACATCGGGGCCCGCGAACGCGTAGCCCTTGCCGCGCGGCGTCTTCAGGAACGAATAACCGGCCTGCGTCTTGTCCTGGAAAGTCGCATCGAGGCGGCCGTTCACCAGATCCTGATACACCTGGTCCTGGTTCTGGTACGACACGATCGTCACGCCCTTGGTCGCCCATTCGGCCTTCGCGTACGCCTCCTGCGTGGTGCCCTGGTCGATCCCGATGCGCTTGCCGGCGAGCGACGCCGCGGTGGGCAGCAGCTTCGAGCCGGCCGGCGCGACGAGCGCGCCCGGCGACGCATACAGCTTGTTCGAGAAGTCGATCTGCTTGAGCCGCTCGTCGGTGGCCGTCATCGCGGACATGATCACGTCGAACTTGCGCGCGCGCAGCGCCGGAATCATTCCGTCGAAGCCCTGCTCGACCCACACGCATTTCGCATGCAGTTCCTCGCAGATCGCATTGCGCAGGTCGATGTCGAAGCCGGCGAGCGAGCCGTCGGGCTGCTTCGCCTCGAACGGCGGATAGGTGGGATCGATGCCCCAGCGGATCGTCGACGCGTCCTGCGCGAACGATACGAGCGGCGCGAACGCCAGCGCGGTAACGAGGAGCTTTGCAGTGCGGTTCATGGCTTGTCCTTGTGGTCTCGACGTGGCGGAAGAGCGCCGGGCGTCCGTTGGGGGGCGTCGCGCCGGCATGCCCGGCGCGGTACGCGAAAGACTGGGACTTCGATGAAACTGCGATGCAGTCTAGACCGCTCAATTTTTGAGCGCAAGCGGGGGAAATGGAGGGGGAACGGATTGGGGGGAGTTGGAGGGAGAAATCAGGGCAAAACGATGGGTTGACGGTCGGAGAATGACCATCAGCGCAGGATTTTCGTTAAATTTCGAGTGTTTACCCGGCGTGATGCTTGGCTGCCACAGAACGAGTTTTTGCGGATATCCGTCCGGATGAATTGTCTATACAACGCGGCCGACCATCGCCGTTCCAGAGACTTGACCGCCTGTAAAGTCCATGCACCCTATACTGCGCTCGCAACCATGCGTGGCGACGCGTATCGTCGAAATGTAAGATATACCTTACATTCACGCGCGATGCGCCTGCACCGGGAGGTCAACATGCAACTCCGTGAAATCGGACAGGCCGTTGCAAAACGGAGGGCCGAACTCGACCTCACGCAGGCCCAGCTTGCAAAACTCGCAGGCTTGTCTCGCCTCACGGTCAACCAGCTGGAAACCGGCAAGGTCAAGGATCTCGGAATCAACAAGCTGATCCCGTTGCTCAGCGTGCTCGGCATCGAACTCCTGGCTCAGCCGCGACAG
The DNA here is from genome assembly GCF_000292915.1 of Burkholderia cepacia GG4. NCBI lineage: Bacteria > Pseudomonadati > Pseudomonadota > Betaproteobacteria > Burkholderiales > Burkholderiaceae > Burkholderia > Burkholderia cepacia. The sequence goes on along the minus strand of NC_018514.1, from coordinate 2,720,700 downwards.
GCCCAAAGCGGTCTCTACAAGGCTGTTGTGAGTTCAAACGTCAGCTATAAGGGCGAATTGACCGAGCGGCTGCTGGCCGACGCATTGACCACGGGACGGATTCCTGCAGGATACGAATCGCAGATTTCAGTCATCCTCGACGAGGTGCCTCTGCCGGTGGTGGTGAAGGCCGCCGAGGAAGCCGCTGAACGCTCCGGCACGCCGCTTCGCGCCATCTGGAAAAACCTTGCCGCATGGTCGAAGGCGCTTCATCTGTACCGGGAGGTATGGGCATGATTGCACCAGCTGCTTTGCCCGACGGCACGTAGCAGGGCCTTTTCCGTCAGGCGCTGACGCTAATCGACGAAATACGGACGCACGGCACGTCCCGTCCGTTCTGGACATTCGGCGGCGGCACCGTCCTCATGCTGCGTCACGGACATCGCATGAGCAAGGACGTCGACATCTTCGTTCCCGACCCGCAGTATCTCGGGTACGTGAACCCACGCATCAGCGACGCCGCATCCGACATCACGAACGAGTACGAGGAACACGCCGGTTTCGTGAAATTGCTGTTGCCCGACGGCGAAATCGACTTCGTCGTTTCACGAAACCTGATGTCCCCCGGTTATGACGAATGGACGCTGATGGGCCAGGTCGTCAAGGTCGAGACTTCAGCGGAAATTGTGGCCAAGAAAATGTGGCACCGCGGAGATCGCCCCACCGCGCGAGACCTGTTCGATCTGTGCCTGGTCATCGAGCGAGAACCGGAGAGTCTGATCGAGGCAAGCGCATTTCTCGTTCGCCATCGCGACACCTTCCTCCATCTGCTCGACGAACGTCGTGCGTTCGTTCAGTCGCGCTTCGACGATATCTCGACACTCGGCTACACGCCGTCGTTCGACTATTGCGTAAATCTGGCCGGCGAGTTCCTCCGACAACTTCCCGACACCAGTACCGTGCGCAAATCGCGTCCCCGCTGACCTACCGCCCTCCCGCCGCCACCAGAACCCGCTCGATCTCCGCATACCCGCGGCTGCGCGCATGCCGCAGCGGCGTCTCGCCGTTCGAATCGGCCAGGTTCACGTTCGCCTTCGCGTCGACCAGCAACTGCACGATCCGCACATAGCGTGCGCTGCCGTCGCCGAGCATGATCGCCTCCAGCAGCGCAGTCCAGCCGAGCCGGTTCACGTGGTCGACATTCACGCCCGCGTCGATCAGCGTGCGCACCGTGTCGACGTGCCCGCGCTCGGCCGCCGGAATCAGCGCCGTGCCGCGATAGCGGTTCGTGCTGCGCAGGTCGGCGCCGTGCGCGAGCGTCATCTTCAGGATGTCGAGATGACCGCGCGCGCCCGCATACAGATACGGGCTGTCCTGGATCGCATCCTTCGCGTTGACGTCCGCGCCCGCGTCGATCAGCACGCGCGCCGCCTCCGCGTGATCGCCTTGCGTCGCGAGCAGCAGCGCCGTGCGGTCCTGCCCGTCGCGCGAATCGATCTGCGCGCCGCGCTCCAGCAGCGTGCGGACCTCGCCCGCATCGCCGCGATCGGCCGCGCTGCGCAGCCGCTCCTCGAGCGCGCCGCCGTCGGCGGCCGCGACGGCCGACGTGAGCGTCGTCATCGCAAACGAGCCGATGATTGCGAGTCGTTTGAAAAACATCCGGTGTCCTCCATGCAGGTGCGCCCGCACAGTCGCGCCGGGTCCGGCGAAACCGCGATTGCCCGCGGGCTCAGGCCATGTTAAAAGTCGTCGCACGTATTTGGAAATGAAATGTTCGAATCCAAAAAAGTGCAGAAATGAATAGACCTTTGTTCGACCTCGACCTGCTGCGCGCGCTCGTGATGGTCGCCGATTGCGGCAGCTTCACGACAGCGTCCGCGCGCCTGCATTCGACCCAGTCGACGGTCAGCCAGAAGGTGCGGCGGCTCGAGGAGATCGCGGGGCATCGCCTGCTCGACCGCGGCACGCGCGACGTGCGGCCGACCGACGCCGGCGTGACGGTGCTCAGCTACGCGCGGCGCATGATCGCGCTGAACGACGAGATGCTGGAAGCGCTGTCGGGCGCAACCGTCGCGCTGACAATCCGGCTCGGGGTACCCGACGATTTCGCGGCGGGCCGCACGACCCACGCGCTCGCCGCGTTCAAGCGCGATCATCCGCAGGTGAAGCTCGAGGTAATGTGTGGGCTGAGCCGCGACATCTGCGCGGCCTACGATCGCGGCGAGCTCGATCTCGTGCTGATCAAGCAGCGCCGCGACAGCCGCGAGGCCGTGGTGCGCTGGCCGGAGAAGCTGCGCTGGATCGACAGCGCACTGCATCCGACGATCGAGCTCGACCCGGTGCCGATCGTCGTGTTTCCGCCGCGCGGGCTCTATCGCGACGACATGATCAAGGCGATCGAGGAACGCGGCCGCCGCTGGCGGATCAGCTTCACGACCTCGAGCCTGAGCGGCATCCAGGCGGCCGTCGCGGACGGGCTCGGCATCAGCGTGCTGCCCGCGCGCGTGGTGACCGACGAGCATGTGGTACTCACCGAGGAGCACGGCTTCGCGCCGATCGAGAACATGGACATCGCGATCCTGCATCGGCCGACGGCCGATCCGATGGTCAGCGAACTGACGAAAGCGCTCGCTTCGATGCTGGAGCACGAGCAGGAGTAAGCGCGGCGCGATGCGGATTGGGTTCGGCCGAAAGGCGACGTCACCGAAAAGCCGATGCCCGTCAGAACATCGTGTTCCCGTTCGCGGCCTGCTCCGGCACCGGCTGGTTCACGTCCCAGTGCTCGACGATCTTGCCGTGCTCCAGCCGGAAGATGTCCATGATCGCGCTGCCGCGCGTGCCGGGCTCGCGCACCGCGTGCACGTGCAGGATCACGTAGTCGCCGTCGACGAACGAGCGCTTGATCTCGCTGTGCGACTGCGGATATTTGTCGCGCAGGAACGCGCCGAACTTGCGGAAGCCGTCGCGGCCGTCGGCCGCGTTCGGGTTGTGCTCCACGTAGCGGTCGCCGACATACGCGAGCGCGGCATCCGCATCCTTCTCGTTCAGCCCTGTTTCGTAGAACGCGAGCACCGTGCGGCGATTCGCTTCCTGCTGCGCGGCGTCCGGGCCGGCCGCCATCGCATGCGCGGCCGTCACCGCGAACGTCGCCGAGGCCATCCATCGTGCGGCCCGTGCCGCCATCATGCGTGTGCGTCGCATCGTCGTCTCCCCGGAGATCCGGCTTAAGGAAGCCCGATCATACCCGGGGGCGACGCGCCGCTCAGACCAGCACGCCGTCGCGCGCGACGATCTTCCCCGACGACACGACGAGCCGCCGCGTCGGTCGCGCGACGACGGCCTCGGCGAACGTCAGCGCATCGACGAGCACCACGTCCGCGCGCTTGCCCGCCTCCAGACCGTAGTCGGCGAAGCCGCAACCGCGCGCCGCGCTGTGCGTCACGCAGTCGAGCGCGACTTCGAGCGCGTCGTCGCGACGGAAATCGTTGCGCATGCCGATCAGCATCGCGCGTTCGAGCATGTCGGGCGAACCATACGGTGTCCACGTGTCGCGCACGCCGTCGTTGCCGCCGATCACGGTCACGCCGGCCGCACGGCAGGCGACCACCGACGGCACCGGCACCGCGGCCGGGGCGGTCGTGACGATCGCGACGCCGAGTTCGGCCATCCGCGCGAGCAGCGCATCGCGCTCGCGGTCGGCGATATCGCCGAGACAAAAGCCGTGGCTGATCGTGACCTTGCCCTGCATGCCGAGCGCGGCCGTGCGCTGCAGGATGAGATCGAGCGAGTACGCGCCCATCGACCCACGCTCGTGCAGATGCAGGTCGAGCCCGCGGCCGTGGCGCTCGGCGATTCCGAACAGCACGTCCACCGCCTCGACCGGGTCGCCTTCGATCGCGCACGGGTCGAGCCCGCCGAGCAGGTCGGCGCCCGCGCCCAGCGCGTCGGACAGCAGCGCGGCGGTGCCGGGCCGCTTGAGCACGCCCGATTGCGGAAACGCGACGATCTGGATTTCCACCTGGCCGCGCAGCGTCTCGCGCGTCGCGAGCACGCCGCGCAGATGCCGCAGCCCGGCCTCGGTGTCGACGTCGACGTGCGTGCGGATGCGCGTCGTGCCGGCCGCGAGGAACGCGCGCGACAACGCGAGCGATGCGGCACCAGCGTCATGGCCGCTGGTCGCGCGATAGTTGCGCTCGTTCTCGATGCGGTCGACGAGACGCGGCCCCACCGCGTTGCGATACCACGGCATCCCCCAGTGGGTCTTGTCGAGGTGCGTATGGCCTTCGACGAGGCCGGGCAGCGCGAGCGCGTGCGCGCCGTCCTCGATCGCGCAGCCGGCGGGCGCGTCGAGCGACGGGCCGACGCGCGCGATGCGCTCGCCTTCGATCAGGATGTCGAGCGCTTCGTCGGCGTGCGTGCGGACGTTGCGGATCAGCAGGTTCGTCATGTCGGTTCCGGTTTGGTCGGTCAGTCAGTGCAAAACCGTCGCGATGCACGCACCGCGACGGCGATCAGGTCGTTAGCGCGTGAAACGCAGCGCCGGCGCGAACGGTGCACCGGTATCGCTTTCGCCGTGGCGGAACACCCAGCGCTCGGCCGGCACGCCGGCGACGGCCGCCGCCGCATTCGGCGCGCGCACCGCGACGAAGCTCGCGTCGCAGCCGACGGCGATGCCGTAGTTGTCCCGGCCGAGCGCGCGCGCGCCGGCGTGCGTCGCCATGTCGAGCGCGATGCCGAGCGCTGCGTCGGTGTAAAAGCCCGAGCGGTAGCCGACCATCATCGCGCGCTGCAGCATGTCGCCGTTGCCGTACGGCCACCATGCGTCGCGGATGTTGTCGTTGCCGGCAAACACGTGCACGCCCGCGTCGCGCAGCTGCTGCACCGGCGGGAATGCGCAGTCGCCCGGCGCGTTGGTCAGGATCGACACGCCGGCATCGGCGAGTGCCGCGGCCGCACGCTCGACGTCGCCATGGCCGACCTGGCCGAGCGCATACGCGTGGCTCACGTTCACGCGGCCGCCGAGGCCCGCCGCGCGCGTGCGCGCCGCGATCCGCAGCAGTTGCGCGATGCCGGTCTCACCCGGTTCGTGCAGGTGGATGTCGATCTTCGCACCGCGTTTCTCGGCGATGCCGAACACGATGTCGAGCTGGCCGTCGGCGTCGCCGTCGAGCGTCGTCGGGTCGATCCCGCCGACCACGTCCGCGCCTTCGAGGATGGCCGCATCGAGGATCGCGGCGGTGCCCGGGCACGTCACCACGCCGGCCTGCGGAAACGCGACCAGCTCGATGTCGACGATCCCGCGCCATTGTTCGCGCGCGGCCATCACGGCCTGCAGGTTCGACAGGCCCGTCGTCGCATCGACGTCGACGTGGCTGCGCATCGCGATCGTGCCGAACGCGGCGGCCTGCTCGATCAGCGCATTCGCGCGCTCGACGATCGGCGGCGCGGCCGCGAGCTGGCGCTTCTCGACCGCGAGCCGCTCGCGCAGCGAGCCGACCGGCTCGTGCGGCACCCAGCGGTCGCCGACGAAGCTCTTGTCGAGATGGATATGGCCGTCGACGAAGCCGGGCAGCACGACGCGCCCGCCCAGGTCGATCGTTTCCGCGCCGGGCGCGGCGGTGCAATCGGCACCGACGCCGACGAAGCGGCCGTCATGGACGACGAGGTTGATGGGCTGGCCGCCGGCATCGACGGCGTTGGTGAAGAAACGATCGGTCATGACTCGGAATGGTGGGGCGGTCGCTGCGCGACGCCGGCGCGGACAAGGGCGGGAACCGCGGCCGGCACGGCGCGACCGTTGGCAGGGAATGCGGTCACGATATCGGACGGGGCGGCCAGTGGCCAATTAAATGTCGCGATGCCGTGCATTCGATTTCGCGATGTTCGGGCGGGCGCCCGCCGGGCCTGGCGGGGAGATGGGGGGCGATCACTGGAAAGCTGGCCGCGTGGCCGATAACGGCGTATCGGCGCGGTCGCGATCGAGCGCGCCGCATTGCCGCCCCCGGCCGCGAGTTGCGCGGCAACAGACTTTACACGTTGTTACCCGGCCGCACCGGACGCGCACGCGCCCATTCCTTATACTCACGCCGAGTTCGCCACCCGTCCCGGAATTCGTCGGCGAACACGTTGCCGATGCAGGAAACATCATGATGCGCATGCCATCCACGAAGACCGTTCTGTTCGCCTCGCTCGTCGCCGTGGCGGCGCTTCCGCTGACCGCCTGTGTCGCGCCGGGTTACTACGGCGCGCAACCGGGCTATCCGCAGCAGCAATACGCGACGCCCGGCTATGCACAGCCCGCGTATTCGCAACCCGGCTACGTGCAGCCGCAGCAGCCGGCGTATCCGAACCAGGCGCCGCAGTACGATCAATACGGCAACCAGCAGTCGTACGGCGGCCAGTACGGCAACGGCTACGGCACGCAATACGGCACCGTCGCGAACATCCAGCCGGTCAACGGCTCGGTCGGCACGTCGGGCGTCGCCGGCACCGTCGTCGGTGCGCTGGTCGGCGGGCTGGTGGGGAATCAGTTCGGCCGCGGTCACGGCCGCGATGCGGCCACCGTGATCGGCGCGCTCGGCGGCGCCGTCGCCGGCAACCAGATCGGTCAGCAGATGGGCGCGGCCCAACCGCCGAGCAGCTACCGGATCGACGTGCAGGTCAGCGACGGCTCGACGCGCTCGTTCGACGTGCAGTCGCCGGGCGACCTGCGCCCGGGCGATCGCGTGCAGATCAACGGCAATCAGCTGTCGCGGTATTGATGCGGCGCGCGTGCGCCTGACTTGATCGGGCGCATCGCGCGTCTTTCACACATCACTCGCGCGCCTCTCACGCGTCTCCCACACGTTTCGCGCGCTTGATCGCGTGCGCCGGTCCGGCGCGATGGCCGGCGCGCATCACAGCCTTTGCCTGCTTCGCGTCGACGCGGCACACCTGCCACACACGACGCTTCGACAACACTTCCGCGCCTCATCCACGCCGGCGTTCATCTCATCGGGCACAACACGTATTCGCCCGCATCGACGGCGCCGGACACTCACACGTGCTCGACACCCAGCGCGACACGCGTCGACTGCGCCGCCGCCTGCAGATGCCGCGACCGCCGGTAGACGATCGCCATCACCGCCATCACCGCCGCGCCGGCATACAGCGACCCGCGCGTCGACGGATCGACGCCGAGCATCACGAACACGAACGCGACGAACACCAGACAGATCCACGATGTCACCGGTGCACCCGGCAGCCGGAACGCCACCGTCTCGCCGCGCGCGGCAATCACGCGCCGGAACCGCATGTGGGTCAGCACGATCATCGCCCAGATCACGGCCACGTCGAACGACAGGAACGACATCAGCCAGCCGAACACGCGCGCCGGAATCACGTAGTTCAGCAGCACGCCGACCGACATGAACAGCACGGTCGCCCGCACTGCGCGCGACGGCGACCCGCTCGCGCTGAGCGCCGCGAACGCCGCGGGCGCGAGGCCGTTCCCGGCCATGCTCGACAACATGCGCGCGCCGCTGAACACGATGCAGTTGAAGCTCGACAGCGCGGCCGTCAGGACGACGAAGTTGACGACGCCGGCCGCCTGCCGCAGCCCGAGCGATTCGAACGTGGTGACGAACGGGCTGCCGTGGTCGCCGAGACCGTTCCACGGATACAGCGCCATGATGATGAACAGCGCGCCCACGTAGAAGATCAGGATCCGCCACAGCACCGAGTTGATCGCGCGCGGGATCATCTTCTGCGGCTCGCGCGCCTCGCCGGCCGTGAGGCCAATCATCTCGACGCCCGCGAACGAATACGCGACGATCGGCAACGCGCTCACGACACCGAGCACGCCGTGCGGAAACACGCCGCCGTGGCGCCACAGGTTCGACAGGCCGACCGGCTCGCCGTGATGGCCGATCCCCGTGAACACGATCAGCGCGCCGCCCGCGATCATCAGCACGATCGTCACGACCTTCACGATCGCGAACCAGAACTCCAGCTCGCCGTACACCTTCACGTTGAGCAGGTTGAAGCCCGAGATCGCGGCGATCGCCGCCACGACCCACAGCCACTGCGGCACGTCCGGAAACCAGAAGCCCATATAGATGCCGATCGCGGTGGTCTCCGCGACGCCGACGCCGACCATCAGCAGCCAGTAGCTCCAGCCGACCACGTAGCCGGCGAACGGCCCGAGGTATTCGAACGCATACGCGCCGAACGAGCCGGACACCGGCCGGTGCACGGCCATCTCGCCGAGTGCGCGCATGATCAGGAAGATCATCCCGCCACCAATCAGGTACGCGAGCAGCGCGCCGGGCCCGGCCGCCTTGATCGCGGAGGCCGAGCCGAGGAACAGGCCGACGCCGATGGCCATTCCGAGCGCCATGAACGAGATCTGGCGCGCACCAAGCTCGCGCCGCATCGTGTGCTGTTGCATGTTGTCTCCAGTCGTGGAACGTCGCGGCGCGCCGGATCGGACGGCCGCTGGGGAGGCACCCGGCATCGTGTGCCGGGCGCCCTTGCATCGCGCGGCGCCGGATTCAGCGGCCGTGCAGAAAGCGTTCGACGCGGAATGGCGTCGGGTCGACGAACGGGCGCACGCCGGTCATCAGGTCGGCGATCAGCCGGCCGGTCACCGGGCCGAGCGTGAAGCCGTGATGCGCATGCCCGAACGCGAACCACAGATCGCGGTGACGCGGCGCAGCGCCGATCACCGGTAGCATGTCGGGCGTGCACGGCCGGCGGCCGAGCCATGGCACGCCGTCGACGCGCGCACCGAGCGGGAACAGCTCGCGCGCGACCGGCTCGACGGCGGCGAGCTGCGTCGGGGTCGGCGGCGTGTCGCGATAGCCGAGCTCGACGCCGGTCGTCAGGCGGATACCGCGCGTCATCGGCGTGATCAGGAAGCCGCTGTCGGCATCGAGCACCGGCCGGTTCAGCCGCGCGCCGGGCTGCGCCGCGTAGTGCATGTGATAGCCGCGCTTGACCGCGAGCGGCAGCGTGTAGCCGAGCCGTTCGCACAGCAGGTCCGACCACGGACCGAGCGCGACGACCGCCGCGCGCGCATCGAGCGGGCCGTGTTCGGTGTCGACGCGCCAGCCGTTCGCGGCCGACAGCGTCAGCGCGTCGCCGGTCACGACGCGGCCGCCGAGCTGCTCGAAGTGCCGCGCATAGGCGGTCACCAGCCCGTTCGGATCGCTGATTGAATCGGAAGCCGTGTAGCGCAGCGCGCCGATCAGCGCACGGCTCAGGTTCGGCTCCGCGTCGCGCAGCGCGGCAGCGTCGAGCGGGTCGAAGGTCACGCCGTATTCGCCGCGCCAGCGCTCGGCGGCGCGCATTTCGGCATCGCGCGTCGCGGCGCTGCGAAACACCTTGAGCCAGCCGCCTTCGCGCAGCAGCGCGCCGGCGCCGGCCGCGTCGATCAGCGCGCGGTGCTCGGTCACGCAATGTTCGATCAGCGGCGCATACGCGCGCGCGATCTCGGCGTGCCGCACCGGGTGCGAATTGCGCCAGTAGCGATACAGGAACGGGATCAGCTTCGGCAGCGCCGCCGGGTGATAGCGCACGTCCGGCGAGCGGTTGCACGCGTACTTCAGCAGCGTGCCGAAGCCGCGCGGAAACGCATACGGATACACGCCTTCGCGCTGGATCAGCCCGGCATTGCCGAACGACGTTTCATTGCCGGGCGCCTTGCGATCCACGAGCGCGACCGACAGGCCGCGTTGCTGCAGGTGAACGGCGATGGACACGCCGATCATGCCGCCGCCCAGGACGAGCGTATCGAACTTCATCGGAAACTCCTCGGGGCGTGCGGCGCGAACGTCACGCGAGCGCGGTGACGGCGATCTCGACGTCGAGACCGGGCTTCATCAGCAGCGCCTGCACGCATGCGCGGGTCGGCGCGTGACCGGCCGGCACCCACGCATCCCACACCGCATTGAACGCGTCGAAGTGCGCGGCATCGCTGAGCCACACGTTGGCCGTCAGCACGCGCGTCTTGTCGACGCCGGCCGATGCGAGCAGCGCGTCGATGCGCGTCAGGATTTCAGCCGCCTGCACGGCGATCGGTGCGCCCGCCGTGTCGGGCACCTGGCCGGCCAGATGGACGAAGCCGTTGGCGATCACGACCTGGCTCATGCGCGGGCCGGTTTGCAGACGTTTGATTTCAGCGGACATCGATGAACCTCTTTGCGAGGCCAGCCGCGACGGATGACGTCCGGCCGGGTCAATAACGGAAATGACTGGAACGTCGCCCTGTGGACGAGCGCGAATCGGGCCGCGCATGGGGGCCGCCGCGAGTTTCGCGCCGTCCGATGCTAGAGTGGCCGTCACGCTCGCCGTTGGCGATTTCGACGAAAATTATCATATACGAGAAAATTTATTCTCGTATACGATAAAACCCGTATTCACGCCGCGCGCGCGTCGCGCCCGTTTGCCCGCTTTCGCATGCCCAAATCCACCGCCCCCGTTCCGCCGTCCACCGACGACGCCCCGCCGCAGCTCGACCACCAGACGGTCGGCGCGCGGCTGCGCGACGCACGCAAGTCGCGCGGCCTGACGCTCGCGCAGCTGTCCGAGCGCTCCGGTATCGCGGTCTCGACGATTTCGAAGGCCGAGCGCGGCGACATTGCGCTGACCTACGACAAGTTCGCGGCGCTCACGCATGCACTCGCACTCGACTTCGACACGATATTCGGGCGGCCCGCGCCGGCCGGCGCGATGACGCCATCGTTCACGCCGGCCGGCCAGCAGATGGTCTACGACACGCCGAACTACGCGTACGGGATGCTCGCAAACGACCTGACCGGCAAGCGGATGGTGCCGGTGCGCGGGCGCATCCATGCGCGCAAGCTGTCCGACTTCGCCGACTACATCCGGCACACCGGCGAGGAATTCGTGTTCGTGCTGAGCGGCGAGCTGGAGCTGCGCTTCGAGAACGGCACCGCGTACCGGCTCGGCACCGGCGACAGCCTGTATTTCGATAGCGCGATCGGGCATGTCTATCTGAGCCTCGGCGACACGGACGCCGAGGTGCTCGTGTGCTGCGTCGACGGCGCCGCGCGGCGGCCGCGGGACGCGATCTGACCGCACGCGGCGCGATTCCTGACCAGCCATCGGCACGCGCGATGCGAACGCGGGCGGCTGCGCGTGTCCCGGTTGGCGGGTCATGCAAGGCGCCCGCGGTTCACGCGGATCTCGATCCGACGAGTGAACCGACACATTCGATATTCGACTGACAACCCATCGCGCCTCACCCAATCCATAGATCGAGCTAGCCACGACGTTCAACCAGGTCACGCTTTCGTTCAACGCGGCACTGGGGGGACTGGGCGTCACGTTGGGCTGGGATTTCATGGCCGGTCGATTCGTCGAGTCCGGCATGCTGAAGCGCATCGGAGAATTCGCCTACGACACGGGGCGCTGGGATTTCCTGGTGCACGCGAAGTACCGTCCGCTTTCCGCACATGCGCGCACGTTCCGCGACTGGTTGCTGGCGGCCGTGTGATCGCGCGGCCGCGGCTGTCTGAAACCTGGCAGCACGCGTGACCGAATCCGATTAGCATTGACTTGCGCTACCGCACACCGCGCCGCGCATGCCGGCGCCCGTCCCATCAACGACTACCTCAACCGATGATCACGATCCGCCTGCTCGACGCCGCCGATGCGGCGCAGTTCCAGTCCGTGCGCCTGCGTGCGGTCGACACGTCACCGACCTCGTTCCTGCCGACCCGCGACGAAGAAGCCGGCGTCTCCGTCGACGAATTCGCGACGCGCATCACCTCCACCCATGAGCGCGCCGTGTTCGGCGCGTTCGACGGCGAGTCGCTCGTCGGTATCACGGGCGTGCGCCGCGATGCGCGCGCCAAGGTCGCGCACAAGGCGACGATCTGGGGCGTGTTCGTCGACCCGGCGTTTCGCGGGCGCGGCATCGCGCAATCGCTGCTCGACAGCGCGACCGCGCACGCATCGCAAACGTGGCAGTGCCAGCAACTGATGCTGTGCGTGAACGAGATCAACGGCACCGCCGAACGGCTGTACGCGTCGCAAGGGTTCGTCCGGTTCGGCACGGAGCCACGCTCGCTGCTCGTCGACGGCCGCTTCTACGACGAACACCACATGGTCAAGACGCTCACGTAACGCGTTCACATTCGCGTTCGCGTGCATCGACCGACCGCACGCGAACACCCCACCGCCCGGTTACATCACCGCTTGTCGGTGATCGTCGTGTTGACCGCCTGCCCGGCGATCGTCACGTTGGTCTGCGTCATCACGCTTACGTTGAACGCATAGATCGGCCCTGGCGTCGTGACCGTCGGCGTGCCCGACGCAACGGGCGTGCCGAAGTCGCAGTTGCTGATCGTCATGCCGGCGATCGGCTGCACGGCGGGCGTCGGCGGCGTGCCGTTGTAGTCGAACGCGACCGGCCCCTGCGCGACGATCGCCTGGAAGCACGACGCGGTCACGCCGTTCAGCATCACGTTGCTCGCCTTCACGTCCGAGATCGTCACGTTCTGCACGACCGGCGGCCGCGTGCGCACCGCGTCCAGCCGATGAAGTCGCGGCGCGACACCCGCTGCGGCGAAGGCGATCGAACAGGCGAAGACGAACGGCGACGGTTGGCGGCCATGGGCACTCCTTCAGTAGTTTGGGTATCGATGCGCCGGCCGGCGGATCGCCACTTATACGTCGTCGCATCACATAGAACATGTCTAGACGCGATCGCCGTCGGGCAAGCATTTGTCACTTACCCGGTTTTTCCGGAATGGTCAGCGCATATGTGTGCACACACTCACTTTTCGCTCACCGATAAAAGACATATGTTGTCGTATCTTTATGCGCACAAACTTCACGTCTAACGGATACACGGTCGAGCCCGAATCGACCGCGCGCCTGGAATATGACAAGCTCGGGGAGGCATCAGCCGTCCATTCAAAACCCATCCGAGGAGCATCTAATTGCAGACCCGCCACGGAGTCGACCTCATCCGCGCCCGCGCGCTGTTCGATCGCGAGCGCCGTGCCTTCACCGAAGCCATGCCGACCTCCCGCGCGTTGTCCGCGGAAGCGTCCGAGCACCTGCTGTTCGGTGTGCCGTTGCACTGGATGCAGGACTGGTCGACGCCGTTCTCGCTGGTCGTGAAGGAGGCGCGCGGTGCGACGTTCACCGACGTCGACGGTCACCTCTATGCGGACTTCTGCCTCGGCGACACTGGCGCGATGTTCGGCCATGCGCCCGAGCCGGTCGCGCGCGCACTCGCCGAACAGGCGACGCGCGGCTACACGACGATGCTGCCGAGCGAGGACGCCACATGGGTATCGCGCGAGCTCGCGCGGCGCTTCCGGCTGCCGATCTGGCAGTTCGCGCTGAGCGCGAGCGACGCGAACCGCTTCGTGCTGCGCTGGGCGCGCGCGGCCACCGGCCGCAAGACGATCGTCGTGTTCAACGGCTGTTATCACGGCACGGTCGACGACGTGTTCGTCGATCTCGTCGACGGCCGCCCGGTGCAGCGCGACAGCCTGCTCGGGCAGTCCTATGACCTGCTCGCGAACACCCGCGTGGTCGAATTCAACGATCTGGACGCGCTCGAAGCGGCGCTGAAGGACGGCGACGTCGCGTGCGTGCTGGCCGAGCCCGCGATGACGAACATCGGGATGGTGCTCCCCGAGCCGGGCTTCTGGGAGGCGGCGCGCGAACTGACGCGCCGCTACGGCACGCTGCTCGTGATCGACGAAACCCACACGATCAGCAGCGGCCCGGGCGGCTACGCAGCCGCGCACGGTCTCGAACCGGACGCGCTGGTGGTCGGCAAGCCGATCGCCGGCGGCGTGCCGTGCGCGGTGTACGGCTTCAGCGCCGACTTCGCGGCGCGCGCGAAGCAGGCGAAGCTGAATGCGCCGCCCGGCCATTCCGGGATCGGCACGACGCTCACCGCGAACATGCTGGCGATGCATGCGATGCGTGCGACGCTCGCCGAAGTCGCGACCGATGCCGCGTATGCGCACATGTTCGAACTGGCCGCGCGGCTCGCGACCGGGCTCGAACGGGCAATCGCGAAACATGGGCTGCCGTGGTGCGTGACGCGCATCGGCGCGCGCACCGAGTTCCAGTTCACGCACACGCCGCCGCGCAACGGCACGATCGCGGGCGAACAGCTCGATAGCGAACTCGAGCACATCGTGCATCTGTATTTGCTGAATCGCGGCGTGCTGATCACGCCGTTCCACAACATGATGCTCGTGTGTCCGCAGACGACGGCCGACGACGTCGACACGCTCGTCGCGCAATTCGACGCATGCCTGGGCGAATTGGCGTGATGTGATCCCGCGGCGCGCCCGGCTCGCCTGCATCGGCCGACCGGACGCATGCTCGGCGCTACTTCAGCAGATCCGTCGGATCGGCCTGCGCGCCGGGCACGCCCGCGGAGCGCGCACTCACTTCCAGCTCCACACGCAGCGCCGCACGGGTATCGACGCGGCTACTTCGGCAGATCGGTCGGATCGACCTGTGTACCGGGCACGCCTGCGGAGCGCGCGCTCACTTCAAGCTCGTCGCGCAGCGCCGCACGCGTATCGCCGCCACCGGCACCCTGCCCCGACGCAGCACCGCCATCGAGTGCCGGCAGGATGTAATCGTTCACCATCCGCCGGAACAGCTTCACGTTCTCCGCATCGCGCAGGCCGCCGTCCACCGGCAGCACGCCCGTCATCACGATCACCGTATTGCGCTTCGGCAGCACCGTGATGAATTGCCCCTTGAAGCCCATCGCGTCGAATTCGGGCTCGCTCGCGACGATGTTGTTGATCCACCAGTAGTAGCCAAAATGCGGCGACACGCGCGGCGACGTCATCTGTGCGATCCACGCTTGCGGGACCACCTGCCGCCCCTGCCAGCGCCCGCCGTCGAGCACGAGCATGCCGATCTTCGCCATGTCGACGGCGCGCAGCCGCAGCCCCCAGCCGGCCGACACGAGCCCGGTGCGGTCCGCGCGCTCCCATGCGGCGCGCTTCATGTCGAGCGGAGCGAACAGATGCGTCTGCGCATAGCGCTCGACGGGTTCGCCGGCCGCCGCGCTCAACATCGCCGACGCGAGGATCGGGTTCACGTCGGTGTAGTCGAACGCGGTGCCGGGCGCGACCTTCGGCACCGCCGCCGCCGCGAGCTTCAGCCGGTCCGGCGCGGTGTAGTAGATCGGATCGTCTTTCGGGCTGAAGTCGTAATGCAGGCCGCTCGACATCGACAGCACGTGCTTCAGCGCGATGCCGCGCTTGTCCGCGAGCGCGCCGCCCAGGTCGGGACGCCACGCGGCGAGCCGCGCGGCCACCGGGTCGTCGAGATGCAAGGCGCCGCGCTCGACCAGGATGCCCGCGACGAGCGACGTCACGGCCTTCGTCACCGAGTACAGCTCATAGGTCGAATCACGCGACGCGTTCGCACCGTAGCGCTCGAACACCAGCTTGCCGTCCTTCACGACGAGCAGGCTGTACACGTCGAGCTTCTGCGCGCGGATCCAGCGCGACAGGTCGACGAGCTTGCGCGAATCGACGCCGACATCTTCCGGCGCGGCGGCCTCGATGCCGGTCTCATGCAGCGGCGGCAGTGCATCGGCCGCCTGCGCCGCGGACAGCGCCGGCATGGGCGCCGACGCCAGCGCACCGCCGCCGATCAGCAACGCCGCAACCCGCGCGAGCAGCCGGCGCATGAAAGGCACGGCCGGCCGCCGCGCATCGGGATGCCACGCAGACGATTGGTCAATAATGTTCGCGATCCTCATCAAATCTCCGGCGCATCGTTGAACGCGGCGGCGGTACCGGGCACGCCCTTCGTCTGCCGGCTACGCGCGAGTTCGTCGCGCAGCGCCTGCGTGGTTGCCGCGCGCTCGACCGGCGGCTGCGCGGGCGAGAGCGCCGGCAGGATGTAGTCGCCGACCATCCGTCGATACAGGTTCAGGTAGGTCGCGTCGCGCAGGCCGCCGTCGGTCGGCAGCAGGCTCGTCATCACGACGACCGCGCGCTGCGCGGGCAGCACCGTGATGAACTGCCCCTTGAAGCCCATCGCGCCGAATTCCGGCGTGCCGTGCTCGACGACGTGACTGATCCAGCAGTAGTAGCCGTAATCGGCCGCGGCCGGCGACGGCGTCGTCATCTGCCGGACCCAGCCGGCCGGCACGATCTGCTGGCCGTTCCACTGACCGTGGTCGAGCAGCAGCATGCCGATTTTCGCCATGTCGACCGCGCGCAATCGCAAGCCCCAGCCGCCGGCCACCGCGCCGGTGCCGTCGGCGCCGCTCCAGCGGTAATGCGCGAAGCCGAGCGGTTCGAACAGCCGCTTGCGCGCGAAGTCGTCCTCGCGTTCCCGCGCGGCGATCGACACGGCCGTGCCGACCAGCACCGGATTCACGTCGATGTAGTCGAACTGCGTGCCGGGTGGCTGCGCGGCGCGGCTCGTCACCGCGACGTGCAGCCGGTCGGGCGCGTCGTAATACAGCGGATCGGTGCCTTCGCGCGTGGTGTAGCGCAGCCCGCTCGACATCGACATCAGGTGCCGCAGCTCGATGTCCTGCTTGTCCGCGAGTTCGCTCGCGAGATCGGGCCGCGCGGCCGCGATCAGCGGCGCGACCTTCGTCGACGGGCCGAGCTTGCCCTCGCCGTCGAGGATGCCGGCGAGCAGCGCGGTGATCGTCTTCGTTACCGAATACAGCTCGTAGTTGTTGTCGCGCGAAAGGCCGTCGCCGTAGCGCTCGAACACGATCCGGCCGTCCTTCACGACGACGAGGCTGCGCACGTCCATCCGGTCGCGGCGCAGCCATTCGGACAGCCGTACGAGCGGCGCCGAATCGACGCCGACCGCTTCGGGCACGACGCTCGGCAGGTCCTGCGGTGCGCCGCCGGCGGCCAGCGCCGGGCCGCCGTTTGAACTGGCGACGATGGCCGCTGCCGCGATGCCGCGCATTGCGTGGGAAACGCTCATGCTTGCTCCTGTTGAAACTGCGCCCGCTGCTGCAAGCGGGCACTCACATCAAGTCACGTGAAGTCAGTCGAGACACGGCGTGCCGGCCGGCACGAACTGCCCGCGCCCCGGCTCCGCCGCGAGAAGCCGGCCGTCCTCGACGAGCAGCTCGCCGCGCGACAGGCAATGACGCGGCCAGCCCGTCACCTCGATGCCTTCATAAGGCGTGTAGTCGACCGCATGATGCAGCGCCGAATTCGCGATCCGCACGCGCTTGTCGGGGTCCCATACGACGATATCCGCATCGGCGCCGACCGCGATCGTCCCCTTGCGCGGATACAGCCCGTACAGCTTCGCGGGCCGCAGCGAAGTCAGCTCGACGAACTGGTGCAGCGACAGATGCCCCTTGCGTACGCCGTCGAACAGCAGCGGCAGCCGCGTCTCGAGGCCCGGGATTCCGTTCGGGATATGGTCGAACGATACGCGCTGACCGCCCGGATGCTTGCCGCACGGGTCATCGTAGTTGAACGGCGCATGGTCCGACGAGAATACCGAGAATACGCCCTGCTTCAGCGCCTTCCACACGGCCTGCTGGTTGGCCGGGTCGCGCGGCGGCGGGCTGCATACGCACTTCGCGCCGTCGTAGCCGTCGTGACCGTCGTGGCCGAGATCGGCGGCCGTCAGGTACAGGTACTGCGGGCATGTTTCGGCCAGGATCGGCAGCCCGCGCGACTGCCCCCAGCGGATCTGCTCGATCGCTTCGGCGCCCGACACGTGCACGATCAGGATCGGCACGTCGACGAGTTCCGCGAATGCGATCGCGCGATGCGTCGCCTCACGTTCGACCACGGCCGGCCGCGCATGCGCATGGAAGTGCGGCGCGACGTGGCCGTCGCCGAGCAGCCGCTCGGTCAGCCAGCCGATGCAGTCCGAATTCTCCGCATGCACCATCACGAGCGCGCCGTGCGCGCGCGCGACCGACAGCACGTCGAGCATCTGCCGGTCGTTCAGCTTCAGGTCGTCGTAGGTCATGTACACCTTGAACGACGTGTAGCCGTTCGCGATCAGCCGCGGCAATTCCTCGGCTAATACATGCGGCGTCGGATCGGCGACGATCAGGTGAAAACCGTAGTCGACCAGCGCGCGCCCTTCCGCGCGCCGGTGATAGTCGTCCACGGCGGCCTGCAGCGACTGCCCCTTCGCCTGCGCGGCGAACGGGATCACGGTGGTCGTGCCGCCGCACAGCGCCGAGCGCGTGCCGGACAGGAAGTCGTCGGCCATCCGCAGCCCGTCGGGCATCGGCTGGTCGAGATGGCAGTGCGCATCGACGCCACCCGGCATCACCAGCATCCCGCTCGCATCGAGCTCGCGCGGCGCGCGCGGCAGCCCGTGGCCGAGCATGGCCACGCGCCCCGCGCGGATGCCGATGTCGCACGAGAACCGGTCCGCCGCCGTCACGACGTCCGCGTGACGGATCACGAAATCGAGATCGTTCGACATGGCGCGCGCCTCAGATCACGTCGCTGAAGAGACGCCCCCAGCCCTTCACCTGGCGCGTGTCGTAGTCGGCGAGCTGCAGCGACTTCCACACGACGGTCGAGATGGTGTCGTAGATCGGAATGCCCGTCTCTTCCTCGAGCGCCGGCACCAGGTGCGCGGCGTTCAGGTTCGTGCAGAAGATCGAGATCGCGCGCGGGCCGGCCTTCGCGACTTCGCGCACCATCCCGCCGATCTGGTCGCCCGTCACTTCGGAGAACGAGAAATTGACCTTCAGGTTCAGGTGGCGCTCGGCGATGCAGTTCAGGCCCGAACGGCGGTAGTTGTCGACGATCTTCGTCTGCACGTCGTCGAGATACGGCGTGACGAGGCCGAACTCATGCGCGTTGGTCTTCTTCAGGATCTCGTTGAGTGCGAGCACCGAGGTCGTGGCCGGAATGCCCGTCGCTTCGGTGATCCGCTGGCACAGCCGCTCGTCGGCTTCGAAGCCCAGCCAGCCGGACGATGTGCCGTTCCACGCGATCACGTCGACCTTCGCGTCGGCGAGCAGCATCGCGGCCTGGATGATCTTGTCGTCGTCGAACTGGCCGAGCGCCTGGCCCGACAGCGAGATCTCGGTGACGGGAAAGCGCGCGAAGTGCGCGGACACGCCCGGCAGGCCGGCGACCATCGCGCTCGTCAGCGGTTCGAGCGAGGTGTTGGACGAAGGGGTGAGCATGCCGAGCAGGGTACGTTTCTTCATGATGGGTGTCTCTCTACCAGTGAAAGCAGTGAATCCAATGAAAAGGGTCGGTCAGACCGGGAGCTTGTTTTCGTAGTCGATCGCGCTGGAGCACACGAGCAGGCCGACGCCGGCCGCCGCGAACACCATCAGCGCGAGGAAATAGGAACCGGTGAACTGCACGATCGCGCCGACGACGATCGGCACGGTCACGCCGCCGAGGTTGCCGCCCAGGTTCATGAGGCCGCCGAGGAAGCCGATCTTGTTGCGCGTGCCGAGCGACGACGGGATGCACCAGTACAGCCCGCACCAGCGCAGGAAGAACAGCGTCGTCGACAGCAGCACGACGCACACGACCGGGCTCTTCACGTAGGCGACGGAGAAGATCGACACGGTCGCGATCACCGCGGCGATGCCGAACAGCGTGCGCATCACGACGTTCGGGCGCCCGCCCGCGGCCTTCCACTTGTCGGCGATCCAGCCGCCGAGCAGTTCGCCGACGAAGCCGCAGAAGAAAATGATGAAGGTCGAGCCGCCCATCTGCTTGATGTCGAAGCCGTGCACCTTGTGCAGGTAGTTCGGCATCCACGTGAGCAGCCCGTAGAACACGCTGTTGAAGCACATCCAGCCGAAGAACATGCACCACACCGAGCGGTACTTGAAGAAGTCGCGCGAGCGGCCCGATGCACCGGCCGGCTCGGCCGCGAGGTCGCTCGCGTGCGACGCCTCGATGTAGTCGGCTTCGAGATCGTTGACGCCCGGATGCTCGCGCGGCGTGTTGCGGATGTAGTACCACGCGAGAAAACCGGCCAGCACCGTGCCCACGCCGGCCACCGCGAACGCGAGCCGCCACGACCCGAGCAGCGCGATCAGCCCGGCAATCAGCACCGCGCCCAGCGCCGCACCGAGCGGCGCGCCACCGTCGAGCAGCGTGGCGCCGCGGCCGCGCTCGGTCTGCGTCATCCAGATTGCGTTGAGCTTGCCGCCGGCCGGGTAGATCGGCGCTTCGGACGCGCCGAGCCCGAGGCGTGTAAGCAGCAGCGACGGCGCGTTCGTGCACAGCGCGGCGATCGCCTGGAAGAAGCCCCAGAACACGGTCGCCGTCGCGATCACGATGCGCGGCTTGAACCGGTCGGCCAGCATCCCGCCCGGGATCTGCATCACCGCATAGGTCCAGAAAAACGAACTGAGGATCAGACCCTCCATCGCCGGCCCGATATTGAACTCCTGCGAGATGTAAGGCATGGCGACGGACAGCGACGCGCGATCGACGTAGTTGATCGCGATGAGGCTCAGCATGACGACGAATATCTTCCAGCGGACGGCGGACTTGCCGACCGTCAGGGCGGCGACACCGGAGGTTGAAGACATGGACGGACTCCAGGAGTGAACGAGGATGGTCAGGACGTCGCGCAACGTTGAGCCGAGTATAGGATTAGAAATTTATAATTACCGTTAGCGTAAACGCTTGGTTTGATTGAGATTCTTATATCACAACGTTGGTGCAGGGTAAGCCCCGATATCGTGATAAGCTCGCACCATCATGAGCCAGACACCCCGCAATCCCCTGCTTCTGCGCACCCGCGGCATGGCCGCGGAGATCGCCGCGCGCCTGCGCGTGATGATCGACGAGGGCGAATTGCCGCCCGGCGCGCGGATCGACGAGAAGGAACTGAGCCTCGCGTTCGACGTGTCGAAGACGCCGCTGCGCGAAGCGCTGAAGGTGCTCGTCGCGGAAGGCGTCGTCACGCATCGCCAGTACATCGGCTATCGCGTCGCGTCGATCGACGTCGACGATCTCGTGTCGACGTTCGAGTTGCTGCACGGGCTCGAGGCGATGGCGGGAGAGTTGCTGCGCAAGCGGATCGGCGCGTCGACGCTTGCCGCGCTGCAGGCGAAGCACCGGAAGATGATCGAGTGCCACGAGGCCGGCAAGCGGGTCGAGTATTTCCGGCTGAACCAGCAAATTCATCAGATGATCATCGACGCGGCGGGCAACCCGGTGCTGTCGGGCGTCTATGCGTCGCTGATGTCGAAGGTGCACCGCGCGCGCGGCGCCGCGAACGCGGACACGCTGCGCTGGGCCGAGTCGCTGCACGAGCACGACGAGATCATGGCCGCGCTCGCCGATCCCGACCATACGCGGCTACCGCAGGTGTTGCGCAGCCATTCGGAGAACACCGCGCGCGAAGTGCTGGCGATCCTCGATCGCACCAGCACGGCCGCCGCGCCGGGCAAGCAGGCGGCCAAAGCGTAACCGCTTCGTGATGGGCAGGCCGCCATATTCTGGCGGCCTGACGCCCGCTACGCGGCCTTCAACGCACGCCGCGCCACTTCCGCAAAATAGCGCGCGCCGACCGGCAGGATCTCGTCGTTGAAATCGTAGGTCGCGTTGTGCAGCGGCACGCCGCCGCGCCCGGCCGCTTCGCCGTTGCCGATGAACACGAAGTTGCCCGGCACCGCCTGCAGGAATGCGCCGAAGTCTTCCGAGATCATCATCGGCTGCACGTCGGCGTTCACCGCGTCGGTCCCCGCGATGTGTGCGGCCGCGTGCACGGCCGTCTCGACCCATTCCGGAGAATTCACCGTCGGCGCGAACTCGTGCGTGTACTCGAACGTGCAGGTCGCGCCGTGGGTGCGGCAGATTCCTTCGCTGATCTCGCGCATCCGCGTTTCCAGCAGCGCCTGCACGTCGCGCGAATAGCTGCGCGTGTCGCCCTTGATCGTCACCGTCGACGGCAGCACGTTGCGCAGCCCGTCGGTGATGAACTCCGTGCACGAGATCACGGCCTGCTGGCCCGGATCGAGATTGCGCGACACGATCGTCTGCAGCGCGAGCACGATCTGCGAACCGATCACGATCGGATCGATGCCCATGTGCGGGCGCGCCGCATGCGTGCCGCGTCCGTCGATCCGGATCACGAAATTGTCCTCGCTCGCCATGATGCCGCCCGCGCGCGTCGAGAACGTGCCGGCGCGCATGCCCGGCATGTTGTGCGCGCCGAAGATCGCATCGACCGGAAAGCGCTCGAACAGGCCGTCGGCCATCATCGCCTTCGCGCCGCGGCCGTGCTCCTCGGCCGGCTGGAAAATGAAGCGCACCGTGCCGTCGAAGTCCTTGCGCTCGGCCAGCAGCTGTGCGGCGCCGAGCACCATCGACATGTGGCCATCGTGCCCGCACGCGTGCATCTTGCCCGGCGTGCGCGACGCATGTTCGCGGCCCGGCGCGTGCTCGACGATGTTCAGTGCGTCCATGTCCGCGCGGATGCCGATCGCACGCGTGCCGGTGCCGACCGTCAGGTTCGCGACGAGCCCGGTGCCGCCAATCCCGCGATGCACGTCGAGCCCGAGCGTCGTCAGGATCCGCGCGACGTAGTCCGACGTGTTCACTTCCTCGAAACCCGTCTCCGGATGCTGGTGCAGATGCCGGCGCCAGCTTTTCAGTTGTCCCTGCAGCGTGCTTTCTTCCGTTGCGTCGATTGCGTCCATCGTGCTTGCCTCGTCGGTCGTCATGTCGTTCGGTTCGCTCAGGCCACTGCGGCCGCGCGGTTCAGCTTCAGCCAGTCGCGCTGGCGCGCGAGCACCGCGTCGGCCGTGTGGCCGACGCACTGCCGGTAGACGGACGGCGCGGTCGCGCCTTCCGTGCTGATCGCCAGCACGCGCGAATGCGCATCGAGCCCCGCCTGCCGCGCCAGCGCCGGGTCGCGCATCAGCACGGTCAGCCCCGCGATACCCGCCGCGCCCGACTCGCCGGACACGAACGGCACATCACGTTCGCTGCCGGCGGCGAGCGCGCGCATCGCCTGCACCGCGTCGTCGTCGTCGATCAGCATGAAGTGGTCGATGCTCGGCTCGAGGAAATCCCATGCGAGCGGCGACGCCTCGCCGCACGCGAGCCCGGCCATCACCGAATCGACGCTGCCGGTCGCCTTCGTCGCGCGCCCCGCGAGCGCGCTCTGGTACAGACAATCGGCCTGGCGCGGCTCGACGACGATGAAATGCGGGCGCTGTGCGCCATCATGCTCCCACAGGTAGCTCACGATACCCGCCGCAAGACCGCCGACGCCGCCCTGCAGGAACACGTGCGTGAACGGCCGGCCGTCGGCGCCCGCCGGCTGCTGCGCGAGCGCTTCGGCCGCGATCACGCCGTAGCCCTGCATCACGTCGCGCGGAATCGCCTCGTAGCCGTCGTACGACGTATCCGACACCACGTGCCAGCCGTTCGCGTCCGCGAGCTGCGCGGCGTGCACGACCGATTCGTCGTAGTTGCCGGCGATCCGCACGATCCGCGCGCCGTGCGCGGCGATCGCCTGCTCGCGCTCGGCATCGACGTGCGCGTGCAGCACGATCACGCAGCGGCAGCCGATCGCGCGCGCGGCGGCGGCCAGCGCGCGCCCATGGTTGCCGTCGGTCGCGCTGATCACCGTCAGGTCGGCGAGCGACGCCGCGTAACGGCCGGTCATGAGCCCCGGCGGATCGAGCGCCTCGTTGCGCCGCAGCCGCTTCACGAGCCGCATCAGCGCGATCGGCGCGCCGAGCGCCTTGAAGCTGCCGAGCGGCGAACGGCAGGCTTCGTCCTTCACGCTGACGCTCGCGACGCCGAGCCGCGCGGCCAGGTCGGGCAGCGCGCGCAGCGGCGTGCGCGCGGCGCCCACCAGCGGCCAGTGCGACAGCCACGCGCCGCTCTCGTCAGCCGCGGCGATGTTCATGACGCGTTGCAGCATGTCGGGATAGTCGGTGCGCGACGCGCGGGGATTGGCGATCAGCATGACGGGAAAGCTCCGGAAAGGGGCCGCGCGGGCGGCCCGTCGGTGGTTGCGGTGCGGGCGCATACGGGTTGCGCTCGCCGTCGGTCCGAAAATAATATTGCGCATGCCGGTCAACGAAATCGCCAAATCGGCACTCCGGACGCAAAAATTTCTCATTCTTTCGAGGTTGCCGCACCACCATGCCCACCCCACTCGATGCGTTCGATCGCAAGCTGCTGATGGAAGTCCAGCGCGACGCGCACACGCCGCAGAACGAGCTCGGCGCCCGCGTGAACCTGTCGACCGCCGCCGTGAACCGCCGCCTGCGGCGGCTCGCGGAAGATGGCGTGATCGAGCGCTATACCGCGATCGTCGCGCCGGACAAGGTCGATCATCCGCTGACGATCGTCGTGAACGTCGAGGTCGAGAGCGAGCAGATCGACCAGCTCGACGCGATGAAGCGGACCTTCGAGCGCTGCCCGCAGATCCAGCAGTGCTACTACGTGACCGGGGAATGGGATTTCGTGCTGATCCTGGCCGTGCGGAACATGGATCAGTACAACGCGCTCACGCGCGAGCTGTTCTTCGCGAACAACAACGTGAAGCGGTTCAAGACGCTGGTGAGCATGAGCCGCGTGAAGGTCGGGCTCGAGGTCCCGGTGGGTTCGGACGAGTAGCGCTTGAATTCAAGATATTAAAATTGGTTAGCCGTGACCATCGCGAATAAAGTTATCCACGCGCTCCATCAATTCTGAGCATGGATTGTTTCGAAATATCCGGGTCGCCATATTTACGGGATCACCAAAGAAGAATCGTTCGTAGAGAACTTGGCGTCCACCAAATGCAGAGATTGATGCATCCCACGCCAGCCGGTACAAATCAATCTTCTCCTCTGCCTCTAGTCTCATGCCTTGAAAATATTTATCGATCTCGCCGCGCATCGGCCCATCCAGATCCTGACTCATCGGTAACGTCACCAAACCGCTGGCACCAATCTGCTGAACGATCTCCACGATCTGCGGATACATGCGGGGAAACAGGTATCGAGCAGCCTCCAGGGGCCCCCAGTCAGGAACCAGCATGCCAAAATCGTTCGGCCTCGCCCCGGCCTCTGCGGCTAATTTGAATGCCTTCATCGTTTGCCATCCCGCCCAGACCTCGGCCATCTTACCGTGAATATGCTGAAACGACTCAAGCCCAGACCCACGAATCATCAGGGAAATGAGACCAAGAAAAAACTCGATCTTGACAATGTTCTTACACACTACTTGATAGGTTATATGGGCGGTCGCACCGGTCGCGTCGTAGAAGCGATTACAAATGTCTATATCGCGATAGCAAAATACCCGCTCCCACGGAACCAACACATTATCGAAAATCGCTACAGCATCCATTTCCTCATATCGCGCGCCAAGCGGATGGTTTTTGCGACCCATCCCGTAGTCAACGGATTCACGACAGATAAATTTCAACCCTTCAGTACAGGTCGGCAGAACGAATGCGAATGCGTATGGTTTAGACGCGTCTGAAACATCCAGTAACCTTGCTGGGAAAACCGCTATCTCATCGGCAAAAGGAAGTGTCGCAATCAACCTTGCGCCAGTTACATAGATGCCCGCATCCGTTTCCTTTGTGACATGTGCCGATACAGTAGGGTCATCTTGAAACGCTGGCCCGACTCGGCGATTGGCCCGTGGATTCAATATCGTATGCGTAAGAGCGAGATCGTTGTCTCGCACAAATCGAAAATATTTCCTGGCATTGTGCGAAAACGATCTTCCACCAATGTCGAAAAAATCCGCGGACCCCGCGAATGACGCAACTGCCCTGTTCAGGTAAGCTGGATCGCGACCGAGCATACCCTGGCTGAACTCAGCACCTACAAGAAGCGCCTTACCGACGGACAGCAAATCACTTCGGCTTTTTGTGATCGAAAATGACTTGCTCACTTGTTTGCCGTCAATACTCTCCAACATGAGATCACTGCGATCCCATTGATAGTCATAAAGTGCGGCGAGCGTCTCTATCCCGTTTTTGAGTTGCGCGGATTCTCGAACATTTTCGATGCGTCTTCCCTGATACCAAAGCTCAGGAGGATGATTTTCGAGACGTCGCAAGAAATCTTTACCCATCCTCGCACCTCGATACTCATCTTTAAACGCAAGCGACCTGGACATAGCTCCCTTATTTCCCCGACGCGAAACCATCATCGTTATATTTTGCGTGCATGATCGATATCTTCGATGCATAGCATTACGACCTGCCACCGGCTCTCAACAATCACCCACAGTTCGAAGAAATCAAATTGACTGGCCACCTCTCCGTCCCTCGTAATTTGCGCCGAACCGTATACTGTGGCCCAATTCTTGCGCTCCCGCATCTGGTCGATTACCTCCGTATATTTGACATCATTCGTGCGCTTGTTCGGGAATTTCCTTCGACTCACCTCTATAAATGCAATCTCTTCAGATTTTGATATATGCACGCCATTTCTATTCACAAAAAATGATGGCGCCTCAAGATATGCAAGCCAATCCACCTCACCATTCAAGTAAGCATTGATCCAGACATCTCGAATCTGCGCTATCGAGTATTTATGTCTCATTCCGCAAAAAATATATACTCTTCTCTTGGCATCAACTATTCAGCCGGCATCCACCCTATACCAAACACATCTTCACTTTCGAACTAGGCAAATACCAATTTCCGATACTTCTCTGCTCGACATGAAATCTTCAGGTCATAGACAGAGGTAAAAAAACCCTTATTCTGCACATTACTCGCATCGAACCGAGTACCGCCCCATCTATATTGCTGCTGCCCGCAATACTCTTTCAGAGCGCCGGAAAATCGAACCCGACCTTTCTTTCGCGTCTTCGCTCACGCAACTCCACAAGGAGCATTTCCATGTCCAGTTCTTGTATCGAATGGACTACCCTTTCCTTCAGCTCGCTCGCCTCGGCCACAGTGGCCGAATAATTCACCTTGTCACGAAAAAATCGATTCTTGGTTAATTTTTCCAAGAGCAGCGTCAGCACATCCGACTTGCGGGCAAAGTCGAGCCCAATCGTCACGTGCATTGAAATATCGCTCATAGCTTCAACGTCATGCCAATATCCAAATGGCAAGTACAGGCCCTTTCCCGTGGACAGCAAATACTCCTTAAGCGGCGCTCCCTTGGGGGAAGGCAAGTGGAAACTCTTATCTCCTCGATTCGGCGAGTGGTATGTTGGAGCATATATTGTCCATCGCTTGATACCATGAATTTGTATAGCAAAGACGTCGTGATCGTCGAAGTGGCAGCCAAATCCACTCGGCCCCTTGGGTGAAACATACAAGTTGGCCCAAGCCTGGCAGCAAAGCGAAGAACTAATTTCTTCTGTTAGCGCGCCGACCCCCGGAAAGAATACTTCACAATTGTCTATGATGATTGCGCAGCCATCGCCCAATGCCTTGCGCAGCACTCCAGGAACCACCCTTGGTCGCCTCTCTCCCCTCTCCGAGAACGAATAGCGGAGGAATCCGTTATAGTTTCGACTATAGACGTTACCTGCGGCGGCAACCCGGATTCTCGGATAATCGAGCAATCCACTCGACAAAAGTGAATTGACTTCATCCCAGGTAGCTATCCGGTCAACCTTAATTGAGTCGAACACATATGGCCGCAAATGGAGACCCTTCGATAGAAAATCCCGGGAATTCAGCATGCCTGCACCCCTTGCTTAATATGGATTGCACCGTCAGACTCCTCCATGACATGCGAATTAATTCTTGAGCCTGGCCCGAAAATAATTCCCAGGGGTTGATGCGCTATCACGAATATGCCCACACTACGCGCGAGGAGCGTTATAGTTCCCGCAAGTTCACGGGCACCTTTTTCATCCAATCCCGAAAATGGTTCATCCAATATCAAGATGTCGCATTCCTGCAGCAACCCCCTGGCAATAACCAATCGCTGGCGCTCGCCCCCAGAAAGTCGGCCGCCTTTTTCACCAACGATATATTCAAGATCGTTCGCAAATTTATGGAGCCCAACCTTTTCAAGCGTATCGACAATTTCTTCTCGCGTGATATCACGTCTGCCGTAGCGAAGATTTTCAGCGATAGACTCATTGAAAATAATATTATCCTGAGAAATGTAGCCAATCTTTTTCAATAACAAATTTGAACTCAGACCAAATACATCAACGCCATTTATGAGCAATTGATCTCTCAGCGATCGAATTTCCCCACGCATCGCACGCGCGACAGTACTCTTCCCAATACCGCTAGGGCCCCGCAGTGCGTTAAGCGATCCCAACGCGATCGAAATTTCCCCATGAATTGGCAGCATGTTGTTCTCATTCAGATCCGCCGCCCTGAAACCTCGAAATGAGAATTCGTAGCATTCCGCGTCGAATACCAAAGAATGCAGATCAGAATCTGAACTAACCCTTATCTCCAACCCTTCCGAAATTCTCGAAATATCTATCCTCGCACTGAGGATATTTCTATAGTTAAAACCAAGCGTATTGATCTGAACAATCAGTTGCGTCAGCCCGGTTGCGAGCATAATAACAGTGCCAATTGCGCCCTCCCCTTGGCTGGAGTACCACATAAGACTCAAAGAACACACTACCAGGCATATAACAGAGGAAGCAGCACTATCTAAAAATAATGTCTTCGAGTTTTTGTTCTTTCTATTTTCCAACCCAGCTAGCAGTGCATTGTGACGGCTCATTCGCTCAATCAGCACACTCGGGGAAATGGAACCCGAATTGATAAAGCTGTCATGCATGAATGCTGCGCATTCAGCATTCGATTTTGCGATACCTCTCAACAATGGTACTCGCCTCTTCGTCACATAGATGACAAAAGTAGAGTAGATGACCGCAAATGAGACCAAAATTAAACCTGCATCCCATCCCACAAGAAAAACGGAAAATAACGTGACAGACGCGATCTCAAGCGTGATCGACAGCAATGATCTTAATGTATTGTTTAACAGGGTGCGCACCGAAGCAATCGCCTCCTGGATTTTCTTTTGATATTCTCCGGAATTCTTCAGTCTGGCGCTACGATAACCCATCGTTACAACGTACTCGTACCACTTGTTGCGAACGTCACTCTCAATCCGGTTAGCGAGCTTGTTCGAAATCAGTGTTCCGCTGGCGCCAACAATTGGAAGTAGAAATCTCTGCAACGAAAACAAGGCAATAAAGTAGAGTAATGCATCTTGCCTTCCATGCAGCAAGCTATCAGTTAACCACTTCAACATTGCGCCAAACGACGTATTCAGAGCTGCACTCAAGCACGCAAGAGCCAGTACAGCCCCAAAATGCCACTTGTATAGAAACCATAACTTCGTAGAATATTGAGACACGAGCCACCCTTTATCCCCGACCCTTTGTATGATCGCCCCGAACTTGACCTCGAATTAACACACCGTCGGGGCAACCGATTTTTGCACCACCCAACGTTAGGCATAAAGATCACGTGAGGAGTTGCAGGTGCAATACATACCGCATCCGCGCCTGCCGCAGCCCATCGCAATTTCGGATTTTTTAACGATCTCCGCGACCAATTCACACCCGGTCATACTCGAAGTCAATTGCAGGTCGATCGACGTCCCGTACCTATCAGGCGCGCCATGAGCGATAGCCCTTCGCAGCATATTCATTTTTCTCAACGAATATTTTTCACCATATCCTACGTACCACTTTCTCAGCGTTTCATCTCCAATTGTCGAACTGATAAACTGGAGCTGCTTTTCCAGTCGAGCCCGGTTAAAGTCCTTTAGAGTTACTCCATTCTGAGCCAGAGTTTTGACTTTCTGGCTCAGATGCGCCGCACAGAAAGGCACATGGTGAAGCATTCTGCCAAAGAATCGATTGCAAAATCCCTCATAATCTTTGGTGAAGAGAATAAAATGGTGCCACATTTTATCAATCATCAAAATCGACTCATCCACCTCAAACTCGATACATTGCTTTTGCGCACATTCTGACACGCAAAGAAACTTCTTTGCTTCAGAAAAAATATCGATCGCTTCCGCCTCCTCAACATCCCACTCATCTCGAAATTTTCCAATTACACCTTCATGCTCGTATCGCGCCAGCGCTTCTGGATACACAAAACTCTCGACACCGCACTTGTAATCCATAATTGCACTCATAAATCCTCCAGTCCACTGAATTATCAGAATGAAATGCGCGATACAAGTCACACAACGCGTTTCCGGAAGATTGCCGATTTACAAAACACAAATCCATAAGACAAGTTCGAAATGCTTGTTGATTTTTCGACACAAATTTAAACAATCCCATGAATTGTTTTAACTTATAAAAAAGACACTCATGATTCTGCGAAACGGCTGACGAAACGTTGCCGGGTTATGGCTTTGTCCCAAGAAGGCCCATGCAACGGTCCATTTTCCGGCAGGATCTTGTGCACTGAAGAAATATTCGGAGGTGCGATTAACTGACGCAACCGCCCCTCATCGGGTGATTTGCGCAAACCCCCTCGATATCAAAGCTCTGTCAAGCACCGGCCGCCGTGGTACGGCCCTCTAATCTCATCCCTACAGGCGTCGAAGGCAGCGACATGCTTGGAACCGCTGCGAATGAGCGGGGCGAGTATTTCTTCTCCGCGTGACCGACCCGTCAAGTACATCGCCGAGCAATTTTGGCGGCACTGCATGAAATGGGGTCAATCCGTCCCCGAATGGATCGACACGCGATCTCCTTCTGGCGCGATCATCATCGTTCGTCGATAAAAGAAGTGTCCGTGTCGAATTGACGGGCGCCTCATTACTGTAGATGGCGACTCGGTGCCGGCACTAGAGCACAATCATCGGCGTCGTGAATTGAATCCGTCACGTTCGCCGCGGTCCCAACGTCGCGTGATTCCGGCGGATCTCAGCAACTCCCTGGTATGTCGAGCGCAACATGCGTGGGGCTTGAGACGGAACGTCTCCATACTGCGTCGTATTTGACTGGATTAGCTGTTGCGCAGATTCGGCCGCATCCGGTCATCAGAGCGGTAAGTGAGCGTTCGCGGCTGAGGCCTGCAATATCGGTCATACCGACGGCGTCGGTCTTTAGCAATTCGTGCGACTTCATGCCTGAAACGACACAACGACCGACTCTGACCGGGGAATGAGATTTCGTGCTGATCCTGGCCGTGCGGAACATGGATCAGTACAACGCGCTCACGCGCGAGCTGTTCTTCGCGAACAACAACGTGAAGCGGTTCAAGACGCTGGTGAGCATGAGCCGCGTGAAGGTCGGGCTCGAGGTCCCGGTGGATCTCGACGCGTGATGTCAGCGCGTACCGGCGGCCAATGACCCGAAAAACGTCGCGACCTTGGCTTTGCTCGTCTTCTGCAAGCGCGACATGAGCCCGTGGTCGACGTGCTGCAGCCCGTAGGTCTCGCCGATATCGCGCTGCAATCGGCACCACAGATGGCTCGCGATCTCCGCGTCGACCATCGCCCGGTGAGCGCGGCCCGACTGCGGAAGCCGCAGCATGTCCGCCAGGTTCGACAGGCGGTGACTTTGCGCGTCCGGGTAGATGCGCCGCGCCACGAGCATCGTGCAGGCGAACGCATGCTCGGCCGCCATGCCGAGCATGCCGAGCTCGGCCTGCCAGAACCGCTTGTCGAAGCCGGCGTTGTGCGCGACGACGGGATGGCTGCCGACGAATGCGGCGGCTTCCTTCATGACCTTCGACACCGGGGGCGCCGTTGCAATCATCTCGTTCGTGATGCCGGTGAGTGCGACAACGTCCGACGGAATGCGGCGTCCCGCGTTCATCAGGCTCTGGTAACGGTCGACGATCTCGCCGTCGCGCAGAAGAATCACGGCGATCTCGGTCGCCCGGTCCCCCATGTTCGGAGAAAGCCCGGTTGTTTCGAAGTCGAGTACTGCAACGGTTTGCATGGTCAAATCAGAGGAAAGATACCTGGCGCAGAACGTCGGTCAGGACGCGTCGCGCCGACAGGAAAGCGTCATAGTATCTCCGGATGCGGCATGTGACGGCAAACGCGGTCGCCATGCGTGGCCGATGCCCCCGCGAAACCACGGCAAATGTGCCGATGCGCCCGCGCATCGGCACATTCCCCCCGCTTCTACGTCAGCGACAACTGAAGCTCGCCGCCGAATTCACGTCGCCCGAGCCGTTGTAGCGCGCGACCTGCGGATACGGGCACAACGGACGCGTGCGTCCCGCGCCCCACGACGTCGGCACATCCGCATTCGGCACCGCGTTCGTCGTGTCGCGCGCGGCGGCAACGATCGCGGCGGGCGCCTGGCCCTGCTCGACCCACGCGACGAGCGGCGTCAGCATGTCGAACTGGTCGGCCGCCGGCCCGCCCGAGCAGTGGTTCATCCCCGGCACCGGATAGAAGCGCGCGAAGCCGGACGCGTCGCCGCCGTTCGCCTGTGCGAGCCGGCCGTACCAGTCGCTCGTGTCGTTGAAGGAAAACACCGGGTCGCCGGTACCGTGATAGACGAGCAGCTTCGCGCCGCGCGATTTCAGCGCGGACAGGTTGGTCTCGTCGGGCGGCGTCATGAACGACCACGCGGATTGCGTGTACACGCCGTTCGTCGCGAAGATCGCCGGCGCGTCGTTGTCCATGTCGAAGCCGAGCGCGAAGCCGGCGAGGTTCGCGAGTGTCGCGGCGGTTTTCGGCGGCGTCATGAACGTGAACGCCATCGCGGCCGGGTCGAGCGTGACCGAGTTCGACTGCTTCCACGCGGCCCAGCCCGTGCCCGCCATGCCCGGATCGTACGGAAAGCTCGCATAGAGCGCCGTGCCCGCGCTGTTGCGCGCGCCCGCGAACACGTTCTCGAGCGCGCTCTTCTGCGCGGTCGTCAGACAGGCGCCGGTGCGCGTGCCGTTCGCGCAGGTCGGGATGTCCGCCTCGACGCTGAAGTGCGCCTGGCACGCGGCGACGTCCTGCACCATCCCGTCGGCCGAGCCGTCGAGCGCATCGCATTTGTCGAGAATCTTCGCGCCGACGAACCGGCGCTCCGCGTCGGTGAAGCCGCTGCGGATGTCCGGCAGCCCGTTGGTCCCGGTCGCCGACGCGATCTTCGCGAACTGCTGCGCGCCGTACATCTCGCCGATCGCCGCCTTCGGCAGGTGGAAGCCCGGGTCGCCGGCGATAATCCCGTCGTAGTCGCCCGCGTTGCGCACGGCCGTGACCATCGCGTGCCGGCCGCCGTTCGAGCAGCCGCCGAAATAGCT
Source organism: Burkholderia cepacia GG4 (assembly GCF_000292915.1). Lineage (NCBI taxonomy): Bacteria > Pseudomonadati > Pseudomonadota > Betaproteobacteria > Burkholderiales > Burkholderiaceae > Burkholderia > Burkholderia cepacia. The sequence goes on along the minus strand of NC_018514.1, from coordinate 2,687,589 downwards.
GCGGTCAGGCGTCTTCCCGTACGCGAGCCGGATCACCTGCTTCGCCATCGGCGTGAGCGCGTCGACGGCGCCGTAGCCGTAGTCGAGCCGCGCCTGCGGATCGAGGCCGAACAGCGGGTTCTGCGCGGCGCTGTGCCCGGCATCCGAGCTGATCACCGCGAAGCCCAGGTTCAGCGCGTCGGTCAGCGGCCCGCCGCCGCCAATCTCGCCGGTCGCGGTCACGACGTTGCCGTCGAGCCCGCCGTTCGCCTGATAGAAGAAGCGGCCGTTCCACGCTTTCGGCAGGCGCATCTCGAAGCCGATCGCGTAGGTCTTGCCGTCCACCGCGCTCACGCGCTCGTTCATCTTCCCGTCGATCACGCAATGCTCGGCGATCGGTTTGCCGGCCACCGTCAGCGCGCCGGCAGCCGCGGTCGTCACCGACGTGAACGACGTGTTCGCATACGCGAGCTTCGCGGCAAGCGCGTCGCAGGTCTGCGCCATGGCGGCCGGTGCCGCGGCGCTCAAGTGGGTCGGCGTGGAACTGACCGAATCGTCGCCGCCGCAACCGGCGAGCATGGCCGCCGCGGACAGCGGCGCAATACAGAGGAATGCAGATTTCCTGTTCAAGATAGCTCCCGTTCGTCAGGCTGCCGGATCAGAACATGTGCCGCACGCCGACCATCGCGCCGAGCTGCCCCATCCCTGCGCCGGGCGTCGTGCCGGCGCCGCCGCCGCTGACCGCGTAGCGCGCATGTGCGCTGTTCCACAGATACGACGATTGCGCGTAGACGGCCGTGCGCTTGGTCAGCAGATAAGTCGCACGCAGCGTGGCCATAGTCGCGCGGGTGTCGTGCGCGCTGTTGACGATCCGGTAGCCTTCGCCGTCGACCACGAAATCGGGCTTCACCGCATACGACGCACCGACGAAGAACAAGTCAGAATGGGCGCCAGCCGCGGCCGGCGAACCGGTCGACACGCGCCGCCCGATCCAGCCCGCGCCGATCCGCGCGCCCGCCGCCTGCGCATACGCGCTCACGTGGGTGCGCGCATCCTTGCCGCCGCTGCTGGTGAAGGCGACCGGCGCGATGCCGTCGAAGAAGTTCGCGGCCGCGCCGGTGCCGCCGCGCTGCTCCTCGTACGACGCCGCCGCACCGAAATACGCGCTGTCGTACTTGAGCATGACCGACCAGTTGCGGCACTGGACGGCGTCGCCCGGCACCTGCCCCGCGCACGTGCCCTGCCCCGGCGAGTTGCCGGTGCCCGCGCCGTCGCGACCGAACGAATACGCGGCGCCGAGCGTCACGCCGCGATAGGTGCCGACGTAGGTCACCGCGTTGTCGGCGCGCCCGTTCGGCACGTACGCGTCGAACGAGCCGAGCCCGTAGATGTCGGGGCCGATGATGTCCGCGCCCTGCAGCGCGAGATAGGTCATCGTGTACTGGCGGCCGAACGCGAGCGTGCCGTAGCCGCTCTTCAGCCCGACGAACGCCTGCCGCCCGAACAGCCGCCCGCCCTGCCCGAGATCGCCGCCGCGCACGTTGAAGCCGCTTTCGAGCGTGAACACCGCCTGGTAGCCGCCGCCGAGATCCTCGGTGCCGCGCAGGCCCCAGCGCGACGGCAGCTCGCCCGTCACGCCCGGCATGCGCACCACGTGGTCGCCGGCCGCGTTCGCGTGCGACACGAACTCGACGCCCGTGTCGATGATCCCGTACAGCGTCACGCTCGACTGCGCGTGCGCGCCGGTCGCGACCAGCGCGCAGCACGCGCCGGCGGCCAGCAGGCCGTTCCTTGTCTTCGTCTTCATTTCGTTGCGTCTCCAGACCGTGTTGAATTGCGCGCTCTGACGGCGCGCATTGAAAAAAACGAACCCTCAGTCGCCGGCTTGCGGGCGGCGAATCAGCACCAGCGCGGCGACGGCCGCGACGAGCGTGACGGGGATGCTCGCGCCGATCACGACGGGCGCGCTGCGGCCGGCGGCCAGCAGCGTCGCGGCCGCGAGCGGCCCGACGACGGAACCGAGCCGGCCGACGGCCACCGCCGCGCCGACGCCCGTGCCGCGCATCGCGGTCGGGTAATAAATCGCCGCGAGCGCATACAGCACCGACTGGCCGCCGACCACGAACATCCCGGCCGCGAACGCGGCCGCCGCGAGCGACGCGAAGCCCGGCGCGGCCGCGAGCGCGGCGAGCGACAACACGATCCCGACATACATGCCGCCGACCACGCGCGACGCGCGCATCCGGTCGAGCGCCGCGCCGATGCCGAGCGCGCCGAGCCCGGCGCCGACGTTGAACGCGATCTGCACGAGGCCGACGTGCTCGCGATCGAGCCCGCGCGAGGCCATCAGCGACGGCAGCCAGTTCAGCAGGAAGTAAAGGACGATCAGCGTGCAGAAGTAGCTGACCCACAGCGCGACCGTCGACGTCGTCCGGCCGTCGCCGAACAGCGTACGTGCGACGCTGGTGCGCGCGGCCTGCGTGCCGGCGACGTCGAGATACGCGCGCGATTCCGGCAGAAACCACACCAGCAGCGGCACGAGCAGCAGCGGCCCCGCGCCGCCGACGTAGAAGATGTGCCGCCATTCGGTATCGCCGGCGAGCAGCACGCCGATCAGCGACGCGATCACGCCGCCGAACGGGATGCCGCAGTACATCGTCGCCACCGCGCTGCTGCGCGAGCGCGGCTCGACTGCTTCGGACGACAGCGCGATCAGGTTCGGCATCGCGCCGCCGAGCCCGATGCCAGTCAGCACGCGCACGACGACGAGCATCGCGAAGGTCGACACCTGCGCGGTGGCGATCGACAGCAGCCCGAACAGCACGGCCGACGCGATCAGCACGCGCTTGCGGCCGATCCGGTCGGCGAGCCGGCCGCCGAGCATCGCGCCCGGCAGCAGCCCGAAGGTGCCCGCGCTGAACGCGATGCCCATCTGCGATACGGTGAGCCCGAATTCGCGCGCCATGCGCGGTGCGGCGACGCCGACCGATTGCAGGTCGAGCCCTTCGAGGAGGGCGATCGCGAAACACAGCGCGAGCGTGGTCGCGACCGTGGGTTTTTCGGCAACGTAAGTGTTCATCGTGTCTCCAGTCCCATGTCTTGTAGTCGGTCGGCCCTGCAACAGCCACCGCGCGCCGCCGCCGGCCAGTGGCGGATCGGCGCGCGAGGTGTCGTCGGAACGGTTGTCTTTATCAGGCAACCTGATTCACTGGCCGCAAGAATGCCTGCCGGTCCAGTGGCCGGCCGGTCGTTACGCCTGCTGCTACCTGCTTGCTTCCGGTTACGCGTAAATCACGTCGGGGTCGCGCCGCGCCGGGTCGTACAGCGCGTCGATCGTCGCCGCGCGATGCTTCTGCACGGCCGCCTGGTTCAGCGAACCCTTGTCGGTCGCTTCGCCGAGATCGAGCGACGGCGGCGTGTCCATCAACCGGATGCGCGCGACGAACGTCGAGCCGCCGCTCGCATGCCGGTTCAGCGCGACGAGCCACGCCGCGAACGCCGCGCGCACGGCTGGCGCGCGCAGCACATCGGTCACGGATGCATCGGCAGCAAGCCCCGCCAGCGCACGGCACGCATCGACACGCGGAAACACCAGCAAACCGATGTCGTCGCGATTGATCCCGGTGACGACCACGTCCTGCACGTACGGCGCCCCGCTCGACACCGCGTTCGCACGCAACGGCCCGACGCTCACGAACGTGCCGCTGCTCAGCTTGAAATCCTCGGTCAATCGCCCGTCGAACAGCAGCCCAAGTTCCGGCCGCTCAGGATCGGCAAACACGCCCGCGTCGCCGCTGCGGTAATAACCTTCGTCGTCGAATACGTCGCGCGGATCGACGTCCGCGTGCCAGTAGCCGCGCATCACGTTCGGCCCCTTGAAACGCAGTTCGAGCTTGCCGCCGCACGGCACGAGCTTCGCGTCGCAACCGGGCGCGGGCAGCCCGATGTAGCCGGCGCGCATCAGCGGCCCGGTCGTGAACAGGCACGACGGCGATGCCTCCGTCATCCCGAGGCCGGCCATGATCCGGATGCGCTCGCCGCAATGCGCGTCGGTCACGCGGTCGAGCCGGTCCCACGCGGCCTGCGACAGCCCCGCACCGCCGAAGAAATACAGCTTCACGCGCGAAAAGAACGTGTCGCGCAACGCGGCGTCCGTTTCGAGCGCGGCGGTCAGTTCTTCCCAGCCCTTCGGCACGTTGAAGTAGATCGTCGGCGCGATCTCGCGCAGGTTGCGCACGGTTTCGTCGAAGCGGCCGGGCACCGGACGGCCGTCGTCGATGTACAGCGTGCCGCCGTTGTACAGCGCGATGCCGAGGTTGTGACTGCCGCCGAACGTGTGGTTCCACGGCAGCCAGTCGACCAGCACCGGCGGTTCGCGCGTCAGCTCGGGCATCGTCTGGCGCAGCATCTGCTGGTTGCTGCACAGCATCCGGTGCGTGGTCGGCACGGCCTTCGGCTGCTTCGTCGAACCCGACGTGAACAGGATCTTCGCGAGATGATCGGGGCCGACCGTCGCGTGGATTGCATCGATCGTGCGCGGGATGGTGGCGAGCAGGCGCGACAGCGGCACCGCTCGCCCTTCGGCATCGACGTCGGCATCGGCATCGGCATCGGCATCGTGCGCGACGATCAGCGCCGCATCGGCCGGCAGCGTCGCGTCGAGCGCACGCGCGAACGGCGCGCGTTCGGCGACGAACACCGCGCCCGGCCGCAGCACGCCGAGCGTGTGACGCAACTTGCCGTAGTCGGTCGACACCAGCGAATACGCGGGCGAGATCGGCGAGTACGGCACGCCGGCCAGCATCGCCGCGAACATCAGCTGCAAGTGTTCCAGATCGTTGCCGGACAGCACCGCGAGCGGACGTTCGGCCGACAGCCCGAGATCGACGAGGCCCTGGCCGAGCGCACGAGCGCGTTCGAGCATCTGCGCGTAGGTGATCTCGATCCAGCGGCCGTCGGCGCCGCGCCGCGCGGCCAGCACGCGGTCGGGATGCGCCTGTGCGCCGCGCACGAGGCAGTCGGTCACGCGCGTCGGGTAGTCGCCGAGCGGTTCGCGCGAGCGCAGGTACCACGCGCCGTTGTCCGCGCGACGAATCTCGGCCGCACCGACTGCGACGGCCGCCGCGCGATAGCGCACGCCGCCCGTGTCGTTCACCGGCCCGCTCGCGGGCATCACAACCTTCATCGTCGGCTTGCTCATAGCGGGTAGTGACGCGGCATGGTCTGCACGGTGATCCAGCGCAGCTCGGTGAATTCGGCGATCGACGCACGGCTGCCGAAGCGGCCGTAACCGCTCGCCTTCGTGCCGCCGAACGGCATCTGCGCCTCGTCGTGCACGGTCGGGCCGTTGATGTGGCAGATCCCCGATTCGATCCGGCGCGCGACCGCCATCGCGCGCGCGACATCGCGGCTGAACACGCTCGCCGACAGGCCGAACTCGCTGTCGTTCGCGAGTGCGACCGCTTCGTCGTCGCTGTCCGCGCGCAGGATCGCGACGACCGGCGCGAACGATTCCTCGCGGTAGAGCCGCATGTCGCGCGTCACGCCGTCGACGATCGCGGGCTGCATCGTCGCACCTTCGACGCGGCAGCCGAGCGGCAGCTGCGCGCCATGCGAACGCGCGTCCTCGACGAGCGACGCCGCGCGCGCCGCGGCCGCCGCGTCGACCATCGTGCCGAGCGGATGGCCTGCGAGCGGATCGCCCGCAACCAGCGTGCGCACCTTCGCGGCGAGCCGCTCGACGAGCGCATCGGCGATCGGCCGCGCGGCGATCACGCGCTCGGTCGACATGCAGATCTGCCCCTGGTTGAAGAATGCGCCGAACGCGATCGCGTCGACGGCTGCATCGAGATCGGCATCGTCGAGCACGAGCACCGGCGCCTTGCCGCCGAGTTCGAGCAGCACGGGTTTCAGGTGCGCGGCCGCGTGGCGCGCGATGATGCGCCCGACGTGCGTCGAGCCGGTGAAGTTGATCCGCTTCACGTGTGGATGCGCGATCAGCCGCTCGACGAGTTCGGGTGCGTCGGCCGCCGCGTGCGCGATCACGTTGACGACGCCCGCGCCGAGCCCGGCTTCATCCAGCACCGCGCCGATCAGCGCGTGCACGCCCGGGCACGCTTCGGACGCCTTCAGCACGACCGTGTTGCCGCAGGCGAGCGGCATCGCCAGCGCACGCGTGCCGAGGATCACCGGCGCGTTCCACGGCGCGATGCCGAGCACCACGCCGCACGGCACGCGCATCGCGAGCGCGAGATTGCCGGGCACGTCGGACGGGATCACGTCGCCGTCGATCTGCGTCGTCATCGACGCGGCCTCGCGCAGCATGTTCGCCGCGAGCGTCACGTTGAAGCCGAGCCAGCCGGGCGTCGCGCCGGTTTCGGCGACGCCGGTTGCGATGAATGCATCGATGCGCGCGTCCATCAGGTCGGCCGCCTTCAGCAGCCGTCGGCGGCGCTCGGTCGGCGCGAGCGCCGCCCACGCGGGGAACGCGCGGTGCGCGGCGTCGACCGCCGCGTCGGCGTCGGCCAGGCCAGCCGCCGGCGCGCGCGATGCGAGCGTGCCCGTCGCGGGGTTGAATCGGTCGAAGGTTCTGCCGTCGCGGGCGGTGCACCACTCGCCGGCGATCAGCATCCGTCTGTCGGTCATGTCGTCTCCTGCCTTGCCTGTCTCTTGCGGTTGCGTTGGCGGTTGCGTCGGCGCTTGTATCAGCGCTTGTATGCCTGCAGGCCCGGCTTGATCGTCTTGTCGTCGAGGAACTGCTTCAGCCCCTGCTCGCGGCCGCGCTCCGGATCGCGCAGCTGCGCCTGGTCGAGCTTCGCATACAGGTAATCCTCGCACTGTTCCCACGTGAGTTCGCGCGAACGCTTGAAGCCGTGTTTCGCGGCGCGCAGCACGACCGGGTTCTTGTCCATCAGCCGCGCGGCGAGCGCGATCGTCGCGTCGCGCAGGCCGGCCAGCGGCACGCTGCTGTTCACGAGGCCCATGTCCGCCGCTTCCGCGCCGGTGAACGTGTCGCCGGTCATGATGTAGTGCAGCGCGCGACGATGCCCGACCGTATCCGCCATCGCCTTGCTGACGAGGTTGCCGGGCGGGATGCCCCAGTTGATCTCCGACAGCCCGAACACGGCTTCGTCCGCCGCGATCGCGAGGTCGCACGCGACGAGCGGCGAGAATCCGCCGCCGAAGCACCAGCCGTTCACCATTGCGATGGTCGGCTTGTTGTACATCCGCAGGCGGCGCCACTGCCATTCCGATGCGTCGCGCCGCACCTTTTCCTGCAGCGCGTCGGAGCCGCCGTCGATCTCGCGGAAATATTCCTTCAGATCCATGCCGGCCGTCCACGCGGCGCCCGCGCCGGTCAGCACCAGCACCTTTGCTTCGTCGTCGAACTCGACCGCGTCGAGTACCTGCAGCATCTCCCGGTTCAGCGTCGGGCTCATCGCATTGCGCTTGTCCGGGCGGTTCAGCGTCACCCACGCGATACCGGCCTCCACGTTCACTTCAACGGTCTGCCAGCGGTTGTCGTACTTGCTCATGTCGGTTCCTGTCGTTCGTTCCTGTGCGATTCGGTGCGCAGCATTCCTGCTGCGGACGGCTTCATTTAATATCAGGCTACCTGATATTGCAAGCGGCATGAGCGCCGGTGTAAACCCGGAGCGGAAAGCGGCGGTAACGACGGAATCGGGGCGCGGTCGGGCGACCGGCGAGCGGGCGGGAAAGCGAACGCGGGCCGCACGGGCCCGCGCGATGAAGGTTCGGGAAGGGGTCAGCCGCGCAGGTTGCGCGCGAACAGTTCGAGCGCGCGCTGCACGTGCGTGGCGTCGTCGATGGAGACGTCGCCGAGCATCCGCGTCTCCAGCGGACGCAGCACGGCCTCGCATTCGCGCAGCATCGCCGCGCCTTCGTCGGTCAGCGTCAGCAGGATGATGCGCCCGTGCGACGGATCGGCCGCGCGCGTGACGTAACCGCGGGCGGCCATCACGCTCATCACCTCGTTCGCCGATTGCGGCGTGATGAACGAGCGTTCCGCCAGTTGCGCGTTTGACGACGCGCCGCGCGCCTCGAGCACCGACAGCGCCGTGTACTGCGCGAGCGTGATGCCGAGCGGCGCGAGCGCGTCGGTCATATGGCGGCGCAGCAGCCGTTCGAGACTGCCGACCACGTAGGTCAGGCGCTGCGGCACGCGCGCCTTCGGCTTGTCGCCCGTCGCGCGGGCGGCGTTCTTCGCGGCGTTTTTCGGGTTCGCGGGCTTGGTCGGGGTGGAACTCATGGTGCAGGCCGGATGGAATTGCGGGCCATCTTACCAGCAGGGCGGCGCGCGAACCGGGTATTCCAGGAAGCCTGGACAGCCGCCGTGCGCTCGCGCATGCGCGGCGGGCCGCGGGCCTGATCGCCAGGCTCGCTGCATCAGACGCATCCCATGAACGGGATCCGATACGCGGTCAGCCGCGCGGCGCGCCCGCGAATCGCGCGGTCGGCAGCCCCGCATGGCGCGTTTGCGCAACGAACACGCCGCCGGCATCGGCATCGCCTGCCAGCGCGTCGTCGCTCAACCCCACCCGCGCGCTCGTCACGTACAACCGGCCGGCGCCGTCGAGCGCCACGCAGCTCGGCTGCGCGGTCGGCACGGCCACGCGGTCCGTCTCGACGCCGTCCGGCCCGTAACGCACCACGCGCCGGCCGCCCCATTGCGCGTTCCACAAGCCGCCGTCGCGATCCATCGTCGAGCCGTCCGGGTCGCCGTCCGCATCGGTGAGCCGCGCGAACGGCCGCACGTTGGCCACGTCGCCGCCCGCGCGGTAATCGCAGACGAGAATCTCGCGCACCATCGAATCGCAGAAAGTCATCCGCGCGCCGTCCGGCGAGAACGCGATGCTGTTCGCGATCGCCGCCGCCGGCAGCGCGAGCCGCTCGAGCGTGAGGTCGGGATTGAGCCGGTAGAACCCGCCGACCGCGCGCGGCGGGTCGCCGCCTTCGTCCTTCATCCCGAACACGAACGCGCCGAACGGATCGCAGCGGCCGTCGTTCAGGCGCGTCGGCAGATCGGGTTCGACGTCGACGATCCGCGTGAACGCGCCGCTGCGCAAGTCGAAGAACGCGAGATGCGTCGCGAGCCCGACGAGCAGCACGTCCGGTGCGTTCGTCAGCGCGAAGCACGCGAGCCGCTCGGGCATCGGCCACTGTGCGAGTTCCGAGCCGTCCGCGCGGCAGCGCCACAGCCGCGCGCCTTCGATGTCCGTCCAGTACAGCGTGTGCGTCGCATCGCACCACGTCGCGCCTTCGCCGAGCGTGTTACGGCTGTCCACGAGCAGCGCCGACGCGCCCGGATGAGTCTGTTGCATGCCGTCTCCCGATATCTGTCACATTCGCGGGCGGGCGCGCGTTCGTCAGATCCTCATCGCGCGCCGCTGGTTGCGACGATACTGGTCGAACAGCACCGCGAGCAACAGAATTCCGCCGCGTATCAGATATTGGTAAAAGGTCGGCACGTTCAGCAGGCTCATCGCGTCCTGCACGGAACCCATGATCAGCACGCCGACCAGCACGCCGGAGATCGTCGCGACGCCGCCCGTCAGCGACACGCCGCCGAGCACGCACGCGGAGATCACGCCGAGCTCGAGGCCGACCGACGTCTTCGGATCGCCGAGGCTCATCCGCGACGCGAGCATCACGCCGGCGAAGCCGGTCACGAGCCCCTGCAGCACGAACACCGCGATCTTGATGCGCATCACCGGCAGCCCCGCGAGCAGCGCGGCCTCGCCGTTGCCGCCGACCGCCAGCACGTTCTTGCCGAACACGGTCTTGCGCAGCAGGAAGCCGAACACGACGAAGCCGACGATGTTGCTCCAGATCGGATACGAGATGCCGAGGAACGAGCCGCCGCCGAGATCGAAGAAGCGCTCCTCGGAGATCATCACCGCGTCGCCGTTCGACGTGATGAACGCGAGCCCGCGCACGACTTCCATCATCGCAAGCGTGACGATCAGCGAGTTGATCCGCCAGCGCGCGATCAGCACGCCGTTCACGAGCCCGACCACACCGCCCGCGAGCACGCCGGCGGCGATGCCGAGCACGACGCTGTGCGTCGCGGTAATCAGCGTCGACGCGACGACGCCCGAGAACGCGACGATCGACGCGACCGACAGGTCGACTTCGCCGAGCGCGAGCACGAACATCATCGTCACCGCGATCGAGCCGATCAGCGTGACCGACAGCAGCAGGCCCTGGATGTTGCGCGGCGTGAGGAAGTCCGGCACGGTCAGCGACAGCGTCGCGAACAGCACGAGAAACACCATCACGATGCCGGAGCGGTTGATCAGTTGCCACACGCCGCCGCGCGCTCGCGCGGGCGCGGCTGCGGCATCGGGGGACGGGGAAGTGCGTTGGGGTTGCATTGCCTGGCTCATAACGTTTGCTTTCCGGTTGACTGCAGGCCGCTAGCGCGGCAGCGCGAGCTTGATCAGCGCGTCGGGCGTCGCCTGCGCCTTCGCGACCTCGCCCGCGATCCGTCCTTCCTTCATCACGATGATGCGGTCCGCCACGCCGATCACCTCGGCCAGGTCGCTCGACACGATGATCACCGTGCGGCCCGCTTCCGCGAGTTCGTAGAACAGGTTGTAGATTTCCGCGCGCGCGCCGACGTCGATGCCGCGCGTCGGCTCGTCCATCAGGAACACGTCGATGCGCTCGGCCAGCCAGCGCGCGAGCACGACCTTCTGCTGGTTGCCGCCCGACAGCGCGCCGATCGGCGTGTCGCCGTCGCGGGTCTTGATCGCGAGCCGCTCGATGTATTTCTGCGCCAGCTCGCGTTCGCGCCGCGCGTCGAGCAGCACGCGCGCCGGGCTGAAATGACGACGCGCGCTGATGTTCAGGTTGTCGGCGACCGACGCGATCGCGACGATGCCTTCCTGCTTGCGGTCTTCAGGGCACAGCGCGATGCCGGCACGCACCGCGTCGCGCGGGCTCGAGAATGCGACGCGCTTGCCGCCCAGCTCGACGTGCCCGCCGCTCGGACGCGCCGCGCCGTACAGCAGCTTCATCAGCTCCGAACGGCCCGCGCCGACGAGCCCGAAGAAGCCGACGATCTCGCCGCGCCGCGCGGCGAACGACACCGGCTCCGACAAGCCGGGCCCCGTCAGCCCCTTCGCCTCGATCATCACGTCGCCGGCCGCGCGCGGCCGGTAGCCGTACACGTCCTCGATCGAGCGCCCGACCATGCAGCCGATCAGCCGGTCGCGGTCGAGTTCGGCGACCGATTCGAACGTCTCGATCCGGCGGCCGTCGCGGAACACCGTCACGCGATCGCACAGCGCGTCGACTTCCTCCATCCGGTGCGTGACGTAGATGATCGCGCGGCCCTCGGCACGCAGCGAACGGATGATGCGGAACAGCTGCGTCGTCTCGCGCGCGGACAGCGAGCTCGTCGGCTCGTCGAACGCGATCACGCGCGCATCGCGCATCAGCGCCTTGCCGATCTCGATCATCTGGCGCTGGCCGATCGACAGGTACTTCACCGGGATGTCCGGATCGATGTGCTCGCCGAGCCGCTCCAGTGCATCGAGCGCACGCACCGCGAGTGCACGCTCGTCGACCACGCCGAGCCGGCTCGGCAGCTGCCCGAGCATCAGGTTCTCCGCGACCGTCAGCTCGGGCACCAGATGCAGCTCCTGGTAGATGATCGCAATGCCGGCCTCGAGCGCGGCGCGCGTCGATGCGAAGCGCTGCACCGCGCCGTTCAGCGTCAGCGTGCCGGCCTGCGGCTGGTTCACGCCGGACAGCACCTTCAGCAGCGTCGATTTGCCCGCGCCGTTCTCGCCCATCAGCCCGTGCACTTCGCCCGCGCGCACCGACAGCGACACGGCATCGAGCGCACGCACGCCCGGAAACGTCACCGTGATGCCGTCGAGCGCGAGCAGCGCGCCGCCGGGGGGCGGCGCACCGGCGCCGGCTGCGGCAGCGCCGTCGTTGCCCGTTACGGCCGTCATCGTCTGCATCGTCATCGCGTCCTCGCCCCGCACGCTCAGATGCCGAGCTCGGCGCGCACGGCCTGCCAGTTCGCGCGGGTCATCAGCTTGCCGCTCGTCTGCGTGTCGGCCTGCGGCGTCTTGCCGTTGCGAATCCAGTCGACGAGGTTCTGCGTGCTGTCCTTGCCGTGGTTCGTCGAGCTGACCGCGATCGTCCCGTAGAAGCCGGTCGGCTCCTTCTTCTGGAATTCGGCGAACGCCTCGCCCGCGCCGTTGATGCCGACGCCGATCACGTCGGCCGCCGGGATGTGCAGCTGTTCGGTCGCGCGCACCGCGCCGAGCACGGTTTCCTCGTTCAGCGCAAAGACCACCCACTTCTTCACGTTCGGATGGCGTGAGAGCACCGGGAAGGCCGCCTCGAGGCCACCGCTGTCGTCGGTCGTCTTCTGCGGCGCATCGAAGATGTTCTCCTTGCGGAAGCCGTTCGCGAGCAGCGCCTGTGTCGCGCCATCGGTGCGCAGCTTCGCCGTCGGCAGCTCGTAGTTGGTGATGCGCAACGCGCCGACTTCCTCCGGCTTCCAGCCGCGCCGCTTCATCTCGTCGGCGATCGCCTGGCCGACCTGGTTGCCGATCTTGGTGGCCGACATCCCGAGGTGCGGCACATTCGTGAGCGGCTTGCCGGTCGAATCGACGAGCTGGTCGTCGACGGTCACGAACTTCATGTTGTAGCGCTTCGCGCGCGCGGCGATCGCCGGGCCGAGGCGCACGTCGGGCGCGCAGATCACGAAGCCCTGCGCGCCTTGCGAGTTGAGGTTGTCGATCGCGGCCAGCACTTTCTCGCCGTCCGGCGTGCCGATCTTCACGACCGAGAAACTCTCCTTCTGGCCGAGCGCGGCGGCCGCGTTCTGCTCGTTGATGAACCATGCCTGCTCGGGCATTTTCACCAGGAAGCCGATCTTCAGCGGCGCGTCGGCGTGCGCGGCGCCCTGCATGCCGAGCGGCGCGAGGCAAAGTGCGGCCAGCAGCGCGCGCAGGGTGTGTCGGCGAATCGTGCGGTTCATGCGTGTCTCCTTGTATTGGCTTGGGTCTTCAACTTCCGTCGTGCGCGGTCGTGCTCGCGGTGGCGCGTGCCGGCACGCTGTCAGCGGCCGAACGCGTCGGTCCCGACGCGCCGCCCGAACAGGAGCGCGTCGGCGACGAGCCGCAACGGCCGCACGTCGACATCGCTTTCGCCGCGCGCGATCAGCGCGCGGAACTGCGCATACAGCGCCGGATATTCGCGCTGCGGCCCGATCTCGACCGGCTCGCCGCCTATCGACAATTGCGCGCCGCCGCGGCTGATCGCGAGCACGCCGTCCGACGTGTCGACCGCGATCTCCCATTGCTCGACGGGGCCGTGCCGCCAGTCGAACTCCGCGCGCACGGGCACGCCGTCCGTATCGGCGCAATCGAGTTCGGCCGCGATCGGCATCTGCGCGTCGCTCGGCACGTAGAGCGTCGCCTCGCGCAGCACGAGCTCGCGCGGCAGGATCCGCGTGACGATCGACAACGCGTTGATGCCCGGATCGAACACGCCGAGGCCGCCCGGCTCCCAGATCCACTGCTGCCCCGGATGCCAGCGCCGCACGTCTTCCTTCCAGCGCACCTGCACCGCGCGGATCGTGCGCGTCGCGAGCCACGCGCGCGCCGGTTCCACCGCGCTCGCGCAGCGCGAATGCCAGGTCGCGAACAGCGTGAGGCCGCGTTCGCGCGCGAGCGCGTCCAGCGCGGCCACTTCGCCGAGCGTCGCGCCCGGCGGCTTCTCGAGCATCACGTGCTTGCCGGCTTCGAGCGCCGCGCGTGCCTGCGCGTAGCGCACCTGCGGCGGCGCGCACAGCGACACCGCGTCGAGTTCGGGCTCGGCGGCCAGCAAGGCGCCCAGGTCCTGGTAGTTGCGCACGCCGTCGACTTCCGCGTGACGGCTCGCGCACGCGGTCAGCGCGAAGCCCGGGTCGGCGGCGATCGCCGGCAAATGCTGGTCGCGCGCGATCTTGCCGATCCCGATCACACCCAGTGAAATTACGTCGCTCATCTGCGTTCCTCCTTCACTACTCGCTCAGTGCGCCCAGCGCAGCACGAGCGGATCGAGCCGGCGTGCGATCGCGAGCAGCTCCGCGCGCGTGTCCGGATGCAGTTCCGGCATCGGATGCCGCGGCCGCTCGCACGCGATCACGCCGCCTTCGCGCATCAGCGCCTTCGCGGTGAGGATCCCGGACTGGCGGTTCTCGTGATTGATCAGCGGCAGCCACGCCTGATAGCGCGCAAACGCATCGTCGTGCCGGCCTTCGCGGAACGCGTCGAGGATCGGCCGAATGCCGTCCGGAAACCCGCCGCCCGTCATCGCGCCGGTCGCACCGGCATGCAGGTCGGCGAGCAGCGTGATCGCTTCCTCGCCGTCCCACGGCCCTTCGATCGCGTCGCCGCCGAGCCGGATCAGCTCGCGCAGCTTGTTCGCGGCGCCGGGCGTCTCGATCTTGAAGTACGCGACCTGCTCGATCTCGCGCGCCATCCGGGCGAGGAACGGCGCGGACAGCGCGGTGCCGCTCGCGGGCGCGTCCTGGATCATGATCGGGATGTCGATCGCGTCCGACACACGCGCAAAGAAGTCGAAGATCTGCGCTTCGGGCACGCGGAACGTCGCGCCGTGATACGGCGGCATCGCCATCACCATCGCCGCGCCGAGCTGCTGCGCACGCAGGCTGCGCGCCGCGCACACCTGCGTGCTGTAATGCGACGTCGTGACGATCACCGGCACGCGGCCGGCGACGTGTTCGAGGATCGTGCGCGTGAGCACGTCGCGTTCGTCGTCGGTGATCGCGAATTGCTCGGAGAAGTTCGCGAGGATGCACAGGCCGTCCGAGCCCGCGTCGATCATAAAGTCGACCGCGCGCTTCTGGCTCGCGAGGTCGAGCTCGCCGGCGTCGGTAAACGTCGTCGGGACGACGGGGAAGATGCCGCGATGGCGCGGCGTGCTGCTCGATGTCATGGTCGGGTCCTGCGTCGGCCTCGAGGCGAGGCCATCAAGCCTTCAAGGTTTCACTCACCACTTCACGTTGCGCGAGCCGTTGCCCGCGCCCCGCCTGCCGCTCAATGCGAATGACTCGGCACGTCCGCGCCGCGCGTGCCGACCAGGAAGTCGAGGTCGCACCCCTCGTCGGCCTGCAGCACGTGATCGATGTACAGCCGCGCGTAGCCGCCCTTGCCGAGCTGCCCGGCCACGCCCGGCGCCGCGGTCGGATCGACGTCCGACAGGCGGCGCTTCAATTCGTCATCCGAAATGTCGAGATGCAGCGTGCCGGCCTCGCAGTCGAGCTCGATCCAGTCGCCGTTGCGCACGGCGGCCAGCGGCCCGCCCGCGGCCGCTTCCGGCGCGACGTGCAGCACGACCGTGCCGTACGCGGTGCCGCTCATCCGCGCATCGGAGATCCGCACCATGTCCTTCACGCCCTGGCGCAGCAGCTTCGGCGGCAGACCCATGTTGCCGACCTCGGCCATCCCCGGATAACCGCGCGGCCCGCAGTTCTTCAGCACCAGCACCGAGCTCGCGTCCACGTCGAGCGCTTCGTCGTTGATCGTGGCCTTGTAGTGATCGAAGTTCTCGAACACCACTGCGCGACCGCGATGCTTCAACAGCTCGGGGCTCGCCGCCGACGGCTTCAGCACCGCGCCGCGCGGCGCGAGATTGCCGCGCAGGATGCGGATGCCGCCGTCCGAGATCAGCGGCCGGTCGAGCGGACGGATCACCTCGTCGTCGTAGTTCGGCGCTTCGCGCACGTTGTCCCACAGCGATTTGCCGTTGACCGTCAGCGCGTCGGGGTTCGGCAGCAGCCCGCCTTCGCCGAGCCGGCGGAGCACGGCCGGCAGCCCGCCAGCGTAATAGAACTCCTCCATCAGGAAGCGCCCCGACGGCATCAGGTCGACGATCGTCGGCGTGTCGCGGCCGATGCGCATCCAGTCCTCGAGTTCGAGCGGCACGCCGATGCGCCCCGCGATCGCCTTCAGGTGAATCACCGCGTTGGTCGAGCCGCCGATCGCCGCGTTCGCGCGGATCGCGTTCTCGAATGCGGCGCGCGTCAGGACCTTCGACAGCACGAGCCCGTCGAGCGCCATCTCGACGATCCGGATGCCCGACATGTGCGCGAGCACGTAGCGACGCGAATCGACGGCCGGGATCGCCGCGTTGTGCGGCAACGAGACGCCGAGCGCCTCGGCCATGCACGCCATCGTCGACGCGGTGCCCATCGTGTTGCAGGTGCCGGCCGAGCGCGACATGCCGGCTTCGGCCGACAGGAAGTGATGCAGGTCGATCTCGCCGGCCTTGAGCGATTCGTGCAGCTGCCACACCGCCGTGCCCGAGCCGATGTTCTTGCCTTCGAGCTTGCCGTTCAGCATCGGGCCGCCCGACACGACGATCGCCGGCACGTCGCAGCTCGCCGCGCCCATCAGCAGCGCGGGGGTCGTCTTGTCGCAGCCGGCGAGCAGCACGACCGCGTCGATCGGGTTGCCGCGGATCGCTTCCTCGACGTCCATCGACGCCAGGTTGCGCGTGAGCATCGCCGACGGCCGCAGGTTCGATTCGCCGTTCGAGAACACCGGGAACTCGACCGGGAACCCGCCCGCTTCGGAGATCCCGCGCTTCACGTGCTCGGCCAGCTTGCGGAAGTGCGCGTTGCACGGCGTGAGTTCGGACCACGTGTTGCAGATGCCGATGATCGGCCGGCCATCGAACTCGTGATCGGGGATGCCCTGGTTCTTCATCCAGCTCCGGTACATGAAGCCGTTCTTGTCGTTCGTGCCGAACCATTGGGTGGAGCGCAGCCTGGGTTTCGTTGCCGACATCGTCAGTCCTGTGGTGACGGGATACCGGCGCAGTATGGGCAGAATTTTGATAACTCGCTAATGACGTTTTGGGCGATTACGATATCGATTCTGATATCGATATAAACCCGTACGATGCTCGATGCCAGCCCGTGGGGAAACCGCAGCCGCCTGAAGACCCGCCAGCTCCTGCTGGTCGTCGCGCTCGCCGACGAAGGCAGCATCCATCGCGCGGCGGCCGCGCTGAACATGACGCAGCCGGCCGCGTCGAAGCTGCTGCGCGAACTCGAGGAATCGATCGGCGCGGTGCTGTTCGAGCGGCTGCCGCGCGGGATGCGGCCGACGCTGTATGGCGACGCGCTGATCCGCCACGCGCGCGCGGCGCTCGGCAGCCTCGACCAGGCGCGCGAGGAGCTGGCCGCACTGAAGGCCGGCCATCTCGGGCATGTGGCGGTGGGCGCGATCACGTCGCCGGGGCTGCGGCTCGTGCCGCCGGCCGTCGCGGCCGTGAAGGGGACACATGCAAACGTGCGCGTGTCCGTCGCGATCGACACCAGCAACGCGCTGCTCGAACACCTCGCGCAGGACAAGCTCGACATCGTGCTCGGCCGGCTGTCCGCCGAACACGACAAGCTGCACCTGCGCTACGAGCCGCTGTCGGGCGAGCCGGTCGCCGCGGTCGTACGGCCCGGCCATCCGCTGCTCGCGCAGGCGCCGCTGTCGCTCGCCGACGTGCAGCGCGCCGCGTGGGTCATGCCGCCGGCCGGCAGCGTGCTGCGCCATCGCTTCGAGCTCGTGTTCCAGCGCGCGAGCCTCGCGCCGCCCGCGAACGTCGTCGAGACGGCCGCGCTGCTGTTCATCACGCAGTTGATCGAACAGAGCGACATGATCGCCGTGCTCGCGGAGGACGTCGCGCTGTACTACGCGCGACACGGGATCGTCACGGTGCTGCCGCTGGAGATGGATTGCCGGATGGACGATTTCGGAATCATCACGCGCACCGACCGGCTGCATTCGCCGGCCGTCGAGGTGATGGCCGATGCGATTCGTGTGGCTGCAAGGGCGGTGTACGGGGTCGTGCTGTGAGGCTGGGGGACAGGGTCCGCCGCAGCAGCGTGGAGAACAGGGTCGCCGCTCATGGCTCTGCGACAACAGCGCCACGCTCCATGCAATCAGAAAAGTCGTCAGTACGCGATCCTCGCCGCCGTCGTCTCCGACGACGGCGGAGCGAGTACCGGATTGCGCTTGCTTCATCAGAACTGTGCGGTAACCTGAAAACCAACCGTCACTCGTGTCGCAGGGAACCCTGACGGCTTGTAGATCCGGTTACACCCAGGGCGCCGCGAGCCCTTCCGTCTTCAATGCGCGCTGGATCGCCGGGCGCGCGAGTACCTGCTGCAGATAATCGCTGAGCCGCGGACGTTGTCGCGCCGGCTCGGTGAAGCCCCGCGTCCAGCGACACAGCATCAACGCATACGGATCGAGCACCGTGTAGTGCGCACCGAGCAGCCAGGGGCCGCCGCTTGCGTCGAGCTGTTCCTCGAGCAGATCCAGCAGCGTGGTGACCTTCTCTTCCGCATGCGCCTTCACCTGCGCGGCGCCCGCCGCGTTGCCCGCGTCGACCCATCGCTCCGGGTAGAAATACGCGATCAACGTCGCCTGCAGCGTGTTGGTCAACCACATCAGCCACTTGTAGAAGCGGGCTCGCTCGAGCGTACCGAGCGCCGGGGCAAGCCGCTGCTCCGGATGCGTATCGGCGAGATGCAGACAAATCGCGGCGGTCTCGTACAACACCAGGTCACCGTCGACCAGCACCGGAATGAGGCCGTTCGGATTGAGTGCGAGGTACTCGGGCGACTTGTGCTGGTCGCGCGTGCGGTCGACGAACGCCAGCTCGAACGGCTTCCCGATTTCTTCCAGCACGAAATGGGGCGCCATGCTTGCGTTGCCCGGGTAGTAGAACAGCTTCAACGTCGTCTCCATCGCTTGCATCACTCGGCGGCGAACTCGATCACCGGTTCGCACCGGATCGGGAAGTTGACGGAGTTCGCGACATAGCACTTCGCATGCGCGTCATGATGCAGCCGCTCCGCCAGCGCACGATCGTCGCCCGCGCGGATCGTCACGCGCGGGTGCAGCACGATTTCGGTGAAGCGCCCCTGCTCGGGGCTGTCGAGCATCGTTCCTTCGGCATCGTCGACATACGCGAGCACGCGGATGCCCGCATCGGCACACAGATGCAGATACCAGAGCTTGTGGCATGCCGATGCCGACGCCAGCAGCAGGTCTTCCGGATTCCAGCGCGCCGCGTCACCGCGGAACGCCGGGTCCGACGAGCCCGGAATGTCCGGCTTCGAACCCGCGCGGATCACATGATCGCGGCCATATTCGCGATACCCCGACGTGCCGGTTCCCCGGTTGCCGGTCCACTCCACTGCCACCCGGTACTTGTGTTCGCCATGCGCCATCTCGCCCTCCTCTGCTATCGGAACGTGAGGCTGCCATTGTGGCACCGGAATGCCGTTTGGTATACCATTATTCCAAAATGAGGAACCTAAGGGCATGGAAGCCAGACTCGACTCCACGGCGGACGCGGTGGCCGCATCGCTGCGGGAAATGATCATCGACGGCGAGTTGCAGGGAGGCGAGCGGCTCGTCGAGCGCGATCTCGCCGAGCGCTTCGGGATCAGCCGGATTCCGCTGCGCGAGGCGATCCAGCGCCTGGAGCGCGAAGGGCTGCTGGACATCTTCCGCAATCGCGGCGCGGTCGTGCGGATGCTGAGCGCATCCGACGTGCAGGAAATCTACGACATGCGCGCACTGCTCGAAGGCGACGCGATCTACCGCAGCGTGAAGCGGCTCGACGACGAAACGCTCGCGCGCGCCGAACTCGTGCACCGGCTGCTCGGCGAATCGAGCGTGCCGCGCCGGCAGGGCGAGCTGAACCGTGAATTCCATGCGCTGCTGTATTCGTGCTGCGGCAACGAGCGGCAGTTGAAGGCGATCGCGGAGTTGCGCAGCCAGGTCGAGCGGTACGAGCGCCTGCAGACTACCTTGCTCGCGGATACGCCGTCGTTCCAGGTCGAGCACGACGGCATCCTGCAAGCGTGCCGCGCGCGCAATGCTCGCGGCGCACGCGCGATGACGGTCGCGCATCTCGATTCAGCCCGACGCATCGTGATGCGGCTCGTCGAAGGCGAGTGAGGCGGGCGGGCCCGGTCTCACGCGTTTCCGCCCGCCGCCGCGCGTCCGGCGCCTTGACCGGCTTCGTCAACCGCGCGCTACGCGAGCGCAACCGATGCGCCCGCCACGCCTATGCAGCCGTGTGCCGACCCGGCGCCGCCCCCGTCGAGCCCCCCCTTTGCGCATCACGTCGACGAAGCCGTCGTAGCGCGCCCCGCCTGCACGCCGCTCGCCGAGCCGTCGACGATCACGCCGATCGCCTCGTGCCCGCGTTCGAGCAGGTACCGCGCCGCGATCCGCCCCGCCTCGCGGAAATCCACCGCCACGCACGGCGTCACCGAACGCCGAGACACGTTTTTCATTCGTTCGGATTGAGTGGCGCTTTTTGAGGGTTATAAGACCTTTGCGCCACTCGCCTCACATTCCATACTTCCCACGGACGATCAAGCTGAGCAAAGCGCACAAGCGCGATTGCGTCGTGCGCTTTCGGCCTGATCAATCACACAACATGGAAAGGAATGGAAAATGAGGCTCAAGAACAAATCGGCTTTGATCACCGGTGGAACCAGTGGCATCGGTCTTGCAACCGCGAAGCTGTTCATTGCAGAAGGTGCCCGAGTCGCGGTTACGGGTCGCGATGATGCCGTGTTTGAGCGTGTGAAGGCCGAGCTTGGCGAGAACGCGATCATTCTCAAGGGCGACGTGCGTTCGATCAAGGACATGCGGGCGATTGCCGCTGAGGTAACAGCGCAGTTCGGCGGCCTGGATGTCGTGTTCGCCAACGCCGGCTGGGCTTTCCCGTCCGCCGTCGACGACATCGACGACGCGCTCTATGACGAGATCATGGACGTCAACGTCAAGGGTGTGGTGTTCACGCTTCAAGCGATGTTGCCGCACTTGCGCGAAGGTTCCTCAGTCATCCTCAATACATCGTTTGTCGCGCGGACCGGCAAGCATGGCATCTCGTTGACTGCAGCAGCAAAGGCCGCCGTTCGATCGCTTGCCCGCAGCTGGTCCTATGAGTTTCTCGACCGGAAGATCCGCTTCAACGCGATCGCGCCCGGCGCGATCAACACGCCCCTGATCACCAAGTGGGGCATGCCCGACGAATGGGTTCGCGACCGTCGGGCCGAGTTCGCCGCAGCGATTCCGGTGGGCCGCCTGGGCAAGGCCGAGGACATCGCCTACGCGGCGCTGTATCTCGCCAGCGACGAGTCCTCCTACGTCGTCGGCACCGAACTGGTCGTCGACGGCGGTGCCTCGCAGCTTTAAGCCTGCAGTTCACGATTCCGGAGCCCGACACGTCATCCCGGCTCATCCACATCCTGATCTCGCGTCCGCCACGCTTTACGTCGTGGCGGTTATTCAATCCGGCCCGGCCTGGTTGCGCTCGCAGAAGGGGCCGAAGTGCAAGGAGAAGTCATCTTGACCGACAGTAGCGATAACAATGCTTCCGCAAAGCAACTCAACCGAGCAGGTCGTTCGCGCCGCGATGTTCTCAAGCTCGGCAGCGCCGCCACCCTCGGCGCCGTCCTGGGTGGTGGCGCGTTGCTTGGGCACGCCACGCCTGCTCTTGCACAGGCAGGCAGCAAGGGGGTACTTGCGCCGAATGACCCCCTCGATATTCTGATCGTCAATTTCGATGGCGGTACGCTTCTCGACTTCGCCGGCCCCAGCGAGATTTTCCACCGGCTACCCAATACGAACGTGCGCTACGCGAGCCTCGATGGAGGCAACGTGACGCTCGAATTTGGCGTCGTGTATGGCAAGACCGAACGACTGGCCGATATCGAGAAGACCGACTTGATCCTGGTCCCCGGCGGGTCCGATTTGACGGCGCCGATGCAGCCGGCGTATCAGGCTCAGATCCGGCGTCTGGCAGAAAGCGCCAAATACGTTACGTCGGTTTGCAACGGATCGCTCGTGCTCGCCGCAACAGGCGTTCTCAAGGGCAAGCGAAGCGCCTGCCATTGGGCCTTCGTCAACAAGCTGTCGGAATATGGCGCCATTCCCGTTCCCGATCGCTTCGTGGAAGACGACAACGGCCGGTTCATGAGCGGCGGCGGCGTGACGGCGGGCATCGACTTCGCACTTCGCGTGGCAGCGAAACTGCGCGGTCAACAGGCCGCCGAATTCACGCAGCTCGCGATCGAATACGATCCCGCTCCGCCGTTCCACTCTGGTCATCCCAGGGACGCACGGCCGGATGTCATCGCGATGGTCGACAAAAAACTGCCCGGCGCATCCCGGGGGCTCGCACGCATCCCCGGCGTTCGCTGAAACGCTTGCGGGCAAGGTGCGCATGGCCGCCGCCGGCCTCGATGCAGGCCGCGGCCGACATTGCCCGCTCCACCGGCCCATTTGGCACCACCCGTTCAATTCAAGCCAGTTCGGAAATCACTCGATGCCACAGATCCGTCTTTGTACTGTTGCGCTTGCAGCCTGCGTCTCCTTTTTCGCCTTCACCGCGCCGGCCACCGCCGGCGGTTCGCAACGTCCGCCCGAAGCGGCCATCAAGGCCGAAAACGCGCGATGGGCGGATGCCTTTGCGCGAGGCGACTATGAGGCGATAGGCCGCCTCTATACCGACGACGGCACACTCTTGCCGCCCGGAGGCGACAAAGTCACCGGGAGCCGCGCGATCGCCGCGTACTTCACCAAGGGGTATGCCGGATCAAAACCCGGCACCGTATCGTTCAGCCATGACGAGTTCTACGGTAATGACCGGTTCGTGACGGAGGTTTCGGATGCGGAGGTCCGCGACCACGATGGCAAGCTCCAGATCCGCGCCAAGCAGATTCTCGTCTTTGTGAAACAGGCCGGCGTGTGGAAGCTGCATCGCGACATGTGGAATGACTACGCTCCCGTCAAAACCGCCGACCAGTGAGCGTCCGGCGAAATGGAGCGTGAAGTAACCAAGCGCCAATAGCCCGTCAGCGGGACGTTGACCACGCAGCGTGCTGATCGGCCGGCGGTCGATCAGCGCGCGCCGTTCGATCTGCTCTCGCGTCGAATTGCTTGCGGCGGGTGCCCATGCAGCTTGATGAAGGCCCTGCGCATCCGTTCCGGATCTGTGAATCCCACCGCCAGGGCAATCTGTTCGATTGGTTCGCTGCCACCCTGCAGGCGCAGCCGCGCAGCTTCGACTCGCAAGCGCTCGACCGCCTTGGCTGGTGTTTCACCGGTTTCGCGGCGAAAGGCTCGGCCGAACTGCCGCAAGCTCAATCTTGCGGCATCGGCGAGTCGTTCGACAGGCAATGCTTCAGCCAGATGTTCCCGGGCAAAATTCAGGGCGATGCGGATGCGATCCGATTCCGGTTCCATCTGCGACATGGCGGAGAATTGGGACTGCCCTCCTGGTCGACGATACGGCACCACCAGAAGCCGGGAGACGGCGCGCGCAGTCTCTGCGCCCATATCCCTTTCAATGATGCCGAGCGCCAGGTCGATTCCGGAGGCGATGCCGGCGGAGGTCCAGACGCGGCCATCCACGATATAGATACTGTCGCCGTCGACTCGCGTGCGCGGGAAGCGCGACTGCAACAGCGCAGCGTATCGCCAGTGGGTCGCGGCTCTCAAGCCGTCCAGCAAGCCGGTTTCCGCAAGCAGAAACGCTCCCGTACACACGCTTGCCACCCGCGAGGCTTTGGCGGCCAATTTTCTGGCGGCGGCGATATTCTCCGACGTCTGCATCGGCTCGATCTCGCCGCCCACGAAAATGACGGTGTCGAACGTGCGCCTTCCGATCGGCTTCGTCTCGATCGAAAGGCCCGTATTGCCCAGAACCGGGCCGCCGGATTGCGAGACGACATGAAGGTCATATGGCGTATGGCCGGCGGCTGTGACCACCTGATTAAAGGCCGACAGCGGCCCGCCAAGATCAAGCACATCGTAGCCACGGCAAACGAAGAATCCAATTCGATGCATGACGAAGCAGTTACCGAGCATTCCCGAAAGGCGCATTTTACCGGGAACCCTCGAATAGCGTCATTCAGCCTGAAACGAGGGAAAAACGTCGTTTACGCTGCTGTCGATTACCGGTACGAGCGATAGTCGGAACAGCGCAGGCCACTCATAGCCCGTACCCGTTACACGCTCCCCGTCCCCTGCTCCCTCAACCGCACATCCACTGCCCCGATATTCTTCTCGTGCGCGACCAGCATCAACGACAGCGCGTGATGAATATCCGGTTCCGTGAGCGCCGGCAGCAATGCCTGCAGCCTGCGCACGACCCAGCGCTGGCCGCGGTTCAGAAACGCCATCCGCTCAGCCAGATCGTCGATCGCCATCGCCTTTTCATGGAACGAGCCGGTCGCGTGCGTCGGTGTCGCGCCGAGCGTGCGGATTGCGTCGACCAGCACGCTGCACCAGTGCGCTTCGTCCTGGCGAATATGCGCGATCAGCCGATGCAACTCGGGATCGTCGCCGACTTCGAGCGCTGTCTCCGACGCGACGCGTGCGCCCGCGCGCTCCGCCTCAAGCAGTTCATCGAGCGCCGCCAGCAAGGCCGTGCGACGCTCATCCGTACCACCCGCCGATGAAGCCCCCGCCCCTTGCTCGACCATCGCCGCCGCATCGAGCACGATCCGGCGCAGCACATCACCAGCCGATTCGATCGCACCGATCCGCCCTGCCCCGGTGCCCGCATACAGCGCCATCGCTTCGAAATCGCCGGTCATCGTACGCAGCGGCGAATCCGTGCTGAACAGGTAAATCGGCCGCCCCTCTTCGTCACCGATCACAACGCGCTCGTCGCCGAACGGATCACCACGCTCACCGCGCGTCACACTCGACGGCAGCACACGCACCCGTGCGCCCCGCGGCCAGTTGATGTGGAAGATATCGGTCAACAGCGTGTCGCCTTCACGCGCATCGACGATCCGCTGCTGGTGATACGCATGTGCGAACGACTCGTGCGTCGCGATAAAAGCCGTGCCCATCACCGCGCCCTGCGCACCACGCGCCATCGCGGCGGCCACGTCCGCGCCGTCGACGATCCCGCCCGCCGCGAGCACCGGCAGCCGCGTCGCGTGAACCACGTCGGGCAACAACTCGGCCAGCGGCCGATCACCGCGCACATGGCCGCCGGCCTCATGCCCCTGAACGATCAGCGCCTGCGCACCCGCCGCCTCGGCCGCACGCGCATCGTCGAGCGAGCCGACCTGATGAACCACCCGCACGCCCGCATCGCGCAGACGCCGCACGACGGCCGGCTGCACATCCCAGAACAACGCTACAACCGGCACACGCAACTCGATACACGTATCGAGCTGCGCATCGAGCAGTTCAGCGGGCGTCGACGCGGGAATCAGGTTCACACCAAACGGCCGCTCGGTGGCCGCGCGCACTTGCTCGACTTCGCGCCGGATCAACGCGACCGGCTCGCGCACCATCCCGAGAAAGCCGAACCCACCGGCGGCGCTTACCGCGCCCGCGAGCTCGGCCCGCGCAACGCCACCCATGCCCGCGAGCACGATCGGCCATGTACAGCCGAGCAAGTCGCAGACAGGGCGATGCAGGATCTGGACGGCGCGGGCCTCCGGCCCGTCGCCACGCGTCGGAATCGACATGCAGCGTCCTCCTTTCAGGATCGGCGGCGCGTCACGGTCAACGGCCAGCGCGCAGGTCGCGCACCGGCGAAATGGATCGTGCCGGGTCACGCATCGAATAGATCACATTGTGACATATTCGACCATCAGGCCGCGCCGCCGTCACGACATGCTTGATACACGTCATGGCGGCACCGGCCATTCCGCTTCACTCGGCTCAGGTCCACCCTTCGAGGCGCAGCGTCGAGCGCACGAGCCGCTGTTCCTCCTGTTCGATCTCCCGCAGATAGTCGACGCACTGCCGGATATGTTCGCTCGCGGCCTTGCGCGCCTGGTCGGGCAGCCGCCCGGTCACCGCGTTGTAGAGCCGCGCGTGCTGGCGGTCGATCTGCTTCTTCAACGGCTCACGGTGATAGAGGTTGTTCACCGACGCGAACACGGAACTGAGCAGCAGATCGGTCAGCGACCGCAGCGTATTGACGAGCACCGGATTGTGCGACGCCTCGCAGATCGCGAGATGGAACGCATGGTCGAGCTTCGCGCGCGCGGCCGGGTCGAGATCCAGCGCGTCGGCCGCCGTCATTTCCTCGTAGCGGCGCTTGATCAGGATGAAGTCGGCGGGCGTCCCGCGCAGCGCGGCGAGCCGCGCGGCTTCGGTCTCAAGCATCCCGCGCACCTCGAACAGGTCGTACAGCGTGCGCGGCTGCGAGCCGAGCAGATGCATCATCGGCGAGACTTCGCGTTGCGGGGTCAGGCTCGCGACGAACGAACCCTTGCCGTGCGTCGTCTCGATGATTCCGCGCGCGCGCAGCAGCTTCATTCCTTCACGCACGGCCGTGCGCGACACGCCGAGCTTCTCGGTCAGCCGCCGCTCGGACGGCAGCGCTTGCCCGGCCTTCAGCACGCCGTCGACGATCAGTTGCTCGATCCGCTCGGCGACGACATCGGCGACGTTGCGCGCCGGCGCTTGTCGATCCTGCATTCCCATACTGGTATGACCACTTTGGACGAAGACCACCGATTTTCTCACAAACCCTTGTGTTGATTGGGTTTTCCGTCACATCAAACCCTACGTCACAGGCCTCCCTCGAAAAACTGGTATGACCACACCCGAGACGTCTGGACACGCCCCCGCCGCCCGCCAAGAATGCCGTCCATCCGGCACGCCGCGCCTCCCGCGGCCGACTGCAGGGTGGAGACGGAGACACACGATGAGTTTCATCTACGACGAACGGATCGACGGCCCGCTGGCAACCGTCGACCGCGACACGCTCGTCGCCGCGCTCAACGCGGCGGCGCCCGGCCTCGACGTGCTGCACGAACGCGAGGCGCTGAAGCCGTTCGAATGCGACGGTCTCGCCGCGTATCGCACGGTGCCGCTCGCGGTGGTGCTGCCCGACACGGTCGAGCAGGTGCGCGCGGTGCTGCGCGTCGCGGCCGCGCACGGCGTACCGGTCGTCGCGCGCGGCGCGGGCACCGGGCTGTCGGGCGGCGCGATGCCGCTCGAAAAGGGCATCCTGCTCGTGATGGCGAAGTTCAACCGGATCCTGGAAATCAACGCCGACGCCGGCATCGCGCGCGTGCAGCCCGGCGTGCGCAACCTCGCGATCTCGCAGGCGGCCGCGCCATACGGCCTCTACTACGCGCCCGATCCGTCGTCGCAGATCGCCTGCTCGATCGGCGGCAACGTCGCCGAAAACGCGGGCGGCGTGCACTGCCTGAAATACGGCCTGACGGTGCACAACATCCTGAAGGTCGAGATCGTGACGATCGACGGCGACACGCTCACGCTCGGCGCCGACGCGCTCGACGCCCCCGGCTTCGACCTGCTCGCACTGTTCACCGGCTCCGAGGGGATGCTCGGCATCATCACCGAAGTGACCGTGAAGCTGCTGCCGAAACCGCCGAGCGTCAAGGTGCTGATGGCGAGCTTCGACGACGTCGCCGAAGCCGGCACCGCGGTCGCGCGGATCATCGGCGCAGGCGTGATTCCCGGCGGGCTGGAAATGATGGACAACCTCGCGATCCGCGCGGCCGAGGACTTCATCCACGCGGGCTATCCGGTCGACGCGCAGGCGATCCTGCTGTGCGAACTCGACGGCGCGGCCAGCGACGTCGAGGAAGACGCCGACCGTGTCGCCGCGCTGCTGCGCGACGCCGGCGCGTCGGAGATCCGCGTCGCACGCGACGAAGCGGAGCGCCAGCGCTTCTGGGCCGGCCGCAAGAATGCGTTCCCGGCGGTCGGCCGCATGTCGCCCGACTACTACTGCATGGACGGCACGATCCCGCGCCGCGAGCTGCCGCGTGTGCTCGAAGGGATCGCCGCGCTGTCCGCCGAATACGCGCTGCCGGTCGCGAACGTGTTCCACGCGGGCGACGGCAACATGCATCCGCTGATCCTGTTCGACGCGAACCGTCCCGGCGAGCTCGATCGCGCGGAAGCGCTCGGCGGCAAGATCCTCGAACTGTGCGTCGCGGTGGGCGGCAGCATCACCGGCGAACACGGCGTCGGGCGCGAGAAGATCAACCAGATGTGCGTGCAGTTCAACGCCGATGAAATCACGTTCTTCCACGCGGTGAAGACTGCGTTCGATCCGCAGCGCCTGCTCAATCCGGGCAAGAACATCCCGACGCTGCACCGCTGTGCCGAATTCGGTGCGATGCACGTCCATCACGGCAAGCTGCCGTTTCCCGAACTGGAGCGCTTCTGATGCGACGCGAACACGAACCCGAATCGATCGACGACAGCGCCGCGCTCGTCGCGCAGGTCGACGCCGCGATCCACGCTCGCCAGCCGCTGCATATCCGCGGCGCCGGCACGAAGGCCTTCGTCGGCCGCGCCGTCGAAGGCCGCACGCTCGACGTGCGCACGCACCGCGGCGTCGTCGCGTACGACCCGACCGAACTCGTCATCACCGCACGCGCGGGCACGCCGCTCGCCGAACTCGAAGCGATGCTCGACGCGGCCGGCCAGATGCTGCCGTGCGAGCCGCCCGCGTTCGGCGGCGCGGCGACGGTCGGCGGGATGTTCGCGGCCGCGCTGTCGGGACCGCGCCGCCCGTGGGCCGGCGCGGTGCGCGATTTCGTGCTCGGCTGCCGCGTGATCACCGGCCACGCGAAACACCTGCGCTTCGGCGGCGAGGTGATGAAGAACGTCGCGGGCTACGACGTGTCGCGGCTGCTCGCGGGCAGTTTCGGCTGCCTCGGCGTCGTGACCGAGGTATCGCTGAAGGTGCTGCCGAAGCCGCGCTCCACCGGCGATCTCGCGTTGCTGCTCGACGCGGGCGAAGCCGTGCAACGCGTCGCCGCATGGCGCCGCGCGGGGCTGCCGCTCGCGGGCGCGTGCTACGCGGACGGCGTGCTGCATGTGCGGATCGAAGGCGGCGAGGGCTCGGTGAAGGCCGCGCGCGACACGATCGGCGGCGAGCAGATGGACGATCGCGACGACGGATTCTGGGCGCGGCTGCGTGACCTGTCGCTGCCGTTCTTCGACGATCCGCGCCCGCTGTGGCGCGTGTCGGTGCCGGCCGCCGCACCGCTCGATGCGCTGTCCGGCGTGCAGCTGGTCGACTGGGGCGGCGCGCAGCGCTGGCTGAAGAGCGACGTGGCACCGGCCGACGTGCAGCGGTTCGCCGCGCAGTGGGGCGGGCACGCGACCTGCTTCACGCCCGGCACGACACCCGAGCCGTTCCAGCCGCTGCCACCCGCGCTGCTGCGCGTGCATCGGCAGTTGAAGGCGCAACTCGATCCGCATGCGATTTTCAATCCCGGCCGCCTGTACGCGGACGTCTGACGCCAACCCGACTTCGAACCGCCGATGCAAACCAATCTCAGCGAAGCCAGCAAAGCCCTTGACCGGGCCGACGAAGCGGAAGCGATCCTGCGCGCGTGCGTGCACTGTGGCTTCTGCAATGCGACCTGCCCGACCTACCAGGTGCTCGGCAACGAGCTCGACGGGCCACGCGGGCGCATCTACCTGATCAAGCAGATGCTCGAAGGCGAGCCGTGCGGCGAGCGCACGCAGCAGCATCTCGACCGTTGCCTGACCTGCCGCAACTGCGAGACGACCTGCCCGTCCGGCGTGCGCTATCACACGCTGCTCGACATCGGCCGCGCGGTAGCCGAGAAGCGCGCGCGGCGCCCGGCGCGCGAGCGCCTGTTGCGCGCGGGCCTGCGTCACGTCGTGCCGCGGCCGGCGACGTTCGCCGCGCTGCTGAAGGCCGGCCGCGCGCTGCGTCCGCTGCTGCCCGGCACGCTGCAGGACAAGATTCCGGCCGCCGTGCCCGCCGCCACGCCGCGCCCGCCGGTGCGCCACGCACGACGCGTGCTGATGCTGGAAGGCTGCGTGCAGCCGTCGCTGTCGCCGAACACCAACGCGGCCGCGGCACGCGTGCTCGACCGGCTCGGCATCAGCGTCACGCCAGCGCGCGAGGCGGGCTGCTGCGGTGCGACCGAATACCACCTGAACGCGCAGGATGCCGGTCTCTCTCGCGCGCGCCGCAACATCGATGCATGGTGGCCGGCGATCGAGGCCGGCGCGGAAGCGATCGTGCTGACGGCGAGCGGTTGCGGCGCGTTCGTGAAGGAATACGGCGACCTGCTGCACTCCGACCCCGTCTACGCGGACAAGGCACGGCGCGTCAGCGCGCTCGCGCGCGACCTCGCGGAAGTCATCGCGGCCGAACCGCTCGACGTGCTGGCCGATACGACGCAGCGCCGCGTCGCGGTCCACTGCCCGTGCACGCTGCAGCATGCGCAGCGGCTCGGCGGCGCGGTGGAAAGCATCCTGACTCGGCTCGGCTTCGATCTGACGAATGTCGCCGACGGCCACCTGTGCTGCGGGTCGGCCGGCACCTATGCGCTGACGCAGCCCGAACTCGCGACGAAACTGCGCGACAACAAGCTCGATGCGCTCGAAGCCGCACGGCCGGACCTGATTGTCACGGCCAACATCGGCTGCCAGACTCACCTGAACGGCGCGGGCCGCACGCCCGTGCGCCACTGGATCGAGCTCGTCGACAACCGATTCGCCAACTGACCGCTGACTCCGGAGAACCTTCATGAAGACGAAACCCGAACTCGAACTCGCCGACGTCGAGCGCATGCTCGCCGCCGCCCGCGCGGAAGCCGAGCGCCACGGCTGGGCCGTGTCGATCGCCATCGTCGACGACGGCGGCCACCTGCTCGCGTTCGCGCGCCTCGACGGCGCGTCGGCCGCCAGCACCTACATCGCGCAGGACAAGGCGCGCGCGGCGGCGCTCGGCCGTCGCGAGACGAAGGCGTATGAGGATATGATCAACGGTGGCCGCACCGCGTTTCTGAGCGTGCCGCTGACGGGCTTGCTCGAAGGCGGCGTGCCGGTCACGGTGGACGGCCGCATGGCGGGCGCGATCGGTGTGTCTGGCGTAAAGTCCGAACAGGATGCGCAGATCGCCCGCGCCGGCGCACAAAGCGTCGTGGCCTAAGCCAGCCGCGCGCGCATTTTTCCCCGGGAGGAATCACGATGATCGACCAAGCAGGACTGCAAGTCGCACCAGCGCTGAGCCAGTTCATTGAAAACGAAGCACTGCCGGGCACCGGCATCGACACAGCCGCGTTCTGGAGCGGTTTCTCGGCCCTGGTGCACGACCTCGCGCCGCGCAACCGCGCGTTGCTCGCGGAACGCGACCGCCTGCAGCAGGAACTCGACGGGTGGCATCGCGCGCACCCCGGCCCGGTGCGCGACCACGCCGCGTATCGCGCATTCCTCGAACAGATCGGCTACCTCGTGCCGGTCCCGTCGAACGTCGCGGCAGCCACCGCGAACGTCGACAGCGAGATCGCGACGCAAGCCGGCCCGCAGCTCGTCGTGCCGCTGTCGAACGCGCGCTATGCGCTGAACGCCGCGAACGCGCGCTGGGGCAGCCTGTACGATGCGCTGTACGGCACCGACGCACTGCCCGAGGACGGCGGCGCCGAACGCACGTCGGCCTACAACCCGACGCGCGGCCAGCGCGTGATCGACTACGCGCGCAACGTGCTCGACAACGCGGCGCCGCTCGCGAGCGGCTCGCACCGCGACGCGCTGCGCTACCGCGTACAGGACGGCCAGCTCGCCGTCGAAACCGGCAAGGGCGTCACGCACCTCGCGCAGCCGGCGCAATTCGTCGGCTATCAGGGCGCGGCCGACGCGCCGTCCGCGATCCTGCTGCAGCACAACGGCCTGCACCTCGAGATCCAGATCGACGCGTCGACCCCCATCGGTCGCGCCGATCTCGCGAACGTGAAGGACGTCGTGCTCGAAGCCGCGGTCAGCACGATCATCGACTGCGAGGATTCGGTCGCGGCGGTCGACGCCGATGACAAGGTCCAGCTCTACCGCAACTGGCTCGGCCTGATGCAGGGCACGCTGGTCGAGGAAGTCGCGAAGGGCGGCAAGACCTTCACGCGCCGCCTGAACGCCGATCGCGAGTACACGACGCCGGCCGGCGGCACGCTGTCGCTGCACGGCCGCTCGCTGCTGTTCGTGCGCAACGTCGGCCACCTGATGACCAACGGCGCGGTGCTCGACCGCGACGGCAACGAGATTCCGGAAGGGATCCTCGACGGCGTCGTCACGACGCTGTGCTCGCTGCACGACCTGCAGGCCAAGCGCAACTCGCGCACCGGCTCGATCTACATTGTGAAGCCGAAGATGCACGGCCCGGTCGAAGTCGCGTTCGCCGACACGCTGTTCGCGCGCATCGAGGACCTGTACAACCTGCCGCGCAACACGCTGAAGATGGGCATCATGGACGAGGAGCGCCGCACCAGCGTGAACCTCGCCGCGTGCATCGCAGCCGCCGCCACGCGCGTCGCGTTCATCAACACCGGCTTCCTCGACCGCACCGGCGACGAGATGCACACCGCGATGGAAGCGGGCCCGATGATCCGCAAGGGCGACATGAAGTCGTCGGCGTGGATCCAGTCGTACGAGCGCAACAACGTGCTCGCGGGCCTGTCGGCCGGCCTGCGCGGCCGCGCGCAGATCGGCAAGGGCATGTGGGCGATGCCGGACCTGATGCACGCGATGCTCGAGCAGAAGATCGCGCATCCGCGCGCCGGCGCGAACACCGCATGGGTGCCGTCGCCGACCGCCGCGACGCTGCACGCGCTGCACTACCACCTCGTCGACGTGCAGGCCGTCCAGCAGGAGCTCGAGAAGACGCCGTACGCGAGCGAACGCGACGCGCTGCTCGAAGGGCTGCTGACCGTGCCGGTCGTCGAGCGCGCCGCCTGGAGCGAGAGCGAGATCCTGAGCGAGGTCGAGAACAACGCACAAGGCATCCTCGGCTACGTCGTGCGCTGGGTCGAACAGGGCGTCGGCTGCTCGAAGGTGCCCGACATCCACGACGTCGGCCTGATGGAAGACCGCGCGACGCTGCGCATCTCGAGCCAGCACATCGCGAACTGGCTGCGCCACGGCGTGATCACCGAGGCGTTCGTGCTCGACGTGTTCAAGCGGATGGCGCGCGTCGTCGACCAGCAGAACGCGGGCGACCCGAACTATCGTCCGATGGCGCCCGGCTACGACCAGTCGACCGCGTTCAAGGCCGCGTGCGCACTCGCGCTGCAGGGCACGTCGCAGCCGAGCGGCTATACCGAGCCGCTGCTGCATCAGTTCCGGCTCGCGTTCAAGGCGCAACAGCACGGCGGTTGAATCCGCGCATGCGGGTCTTCCCGCATGCCGGAAACCCGTACGCCGGTTTCACGAAACGGGCGGCCATCACGGCCGCCCGTTTTCATATTCGGGATTTACGCAACCGCTGAAACGGATAATCGGCGCATATCGTCCGACGGCTTTCCATACGCGCCGGTCGCTAAATCACGAAAATCGGCGGACGCTCAATGCGCGCCGCTCACGCGACGACGCGAAGCCTTGCGCCACAACGCTCGGCGCGCGATTGGCAAGTATCGGCCACTTCGATAATTTGATCCGGATCAACAGCGCGCAACATTTTCCGCGCAGACGAATGCGCACGCTATACTCGGACCAATCCGCGCCGCCCGATTCGTCGGATCGTCGAATCGCGGCAGATGTCGGCGGTGAACAGGAGATTTAACGGTTTACCCGGTACCCGGCCGCCAAATCCGATAATGCGCGGCAACGTTCGCCGTCGATCGGGGGATCAGGCGCCGAACGGGCCGCGTACCGGATCGCCGCCAGCACGTCATACGAACAATCGCATCGACCCGCCGCCCGGCGACGGTGCCCATCGATCCACGGACCATGGCAGAAACCGACTACGCACTGCCCAGCGAATCCGGCCTGACGGGCCGTGTCGTCGCTCAATTGCGTCGGGTCCTGTTGCCGCACCTGATCTTCTATTCCGGGCTGCTGATCGCGCTGCTGCTGTTGCTGCTGTGCACCATCCTGCTGTACGAAGGCCGCATCGACGCGCGCGACCGTGCCCGCATCACGCAGCACAACATCGCGCTGATGGCTTCGTGGGACATCGAGCGCAACATCGAGATCTATTCGCTGTCGCTGCAGGCGGTCGTCGAAGGCGAGAACGATCCCGCGGTCGTCGCGCTGCCGATGCCGCTGCGCCGTCAGGTGCTGTTCGACCGCGCGACGACCGCCAAATACCTCGGCGGCATCTACGTGCTCGACGCGAACGGCGACATTGCGGTCGACGGCAAGAGCGACGTGCCGCGCAAGGCGAATTTCGGCAACGAACCGTACTTCACGGTGCACCGCGACCACCCGGACGTCGGCCTGTACGTCAGCGATCCGTACCATTCGCGGCTGCGCGACGGCTCCCCGAGCATCGCGCTCAGCCGGCGCATCACGCGGCCCGACGGATCGTTCGGCGGCGTCGCCGTGATGTCGATCCGGCTTGAATATTTCCAGAACCTGTTCTCGCGCCTCACGCTCGGCGATCGCGGGTCGATGGCGCTGATCAACACGAAGGGCCTGATGCTCGCGCGCCAACCGTACGATCCGGCGATCGTCGGCCGCAACATCAGCCGCGCCAGCACGTTCCGGCAGTTCATGACCGCCAACGAAGGCAGCTTCGCCGATACCGCGTCGATCGACGGCGTGCGGCGCCTGTACGTGTTCCGGCACCTCGACAACCTGCCGCTGATCATCATGGTCGCGCGCTCCGAAGCGGACACCTACGCCGCGTGGTACGACCGCGCGATCCCGATCGGCTCCGCGATGGCCCTGCTCGCACTCGGCTTCGTCGGCCTGTCGCTGCTGCTCGACGTGCAGTTGCGCAAGCGCCACCGCGCGGAAACCGAACTGCAGGCGCTCGCGCGCACCGACGGCCTCACGGGCCTCGACAACCGCCGGATGCTCGACGTCACGCTCGCGCGCGAATGGCGCCGCGCCGCGCGCTCGCAGCATGCGCTGTCGCTGCTGTTCGTCGACGTCGATCACTTCAAGCACTACAACGACACACAAGGCCACCAGGCCGGCGACGATGCGCTCGCCGCGGTCGGCCGCTGCATCGCCGGATGCCTGCGCCGGCCGGCCGACTACGCAGCGCGCTATGGCGGCGAGGAGTTCGTCGTGGTGCTGCCCGACGTCGACACGACCGGCGCCGTGACGATCGCGGAGGCGATCCGCACCGGCATCCTCGATCTCGGTATCCGGCACGATACGGGCGCATCCGGGTGCCTGACCGCGAGCATCGGCGTGACGACCTGCTATCCGGAACACGACGACAGCATCCAGGCCGCGTTGAAGCTCGCCGACGACGCGCTGTATCGCGCCAAGGAGCGCGGACGCAACCGGGTCGTCGTGCAGCCGTCCACGGTCGCCGACCGCGAACCGCGCCGGGCCTGAGCGCCGGCGTGCAGGGCGGCCGCCGCGCCGGCGCCGCCCGCGGGCCAAAATCGCCGACAATGTCGGCTCGCCGCGCCGCCGCGCGGTAAGCGCGCCCGCTTCGCACCACCATGAGACTCAAGGCAAAGATTTTCCTCCTGGCCATCGTGCCGTTCCTGCTCGCCATCGCCGGCATCGGCTTCGGCGTGCGCCAGCAGGCGACGTCGCTCGCCCACACGCAGCACGCGACGATCCAGGCCGCGTACCTGTCTAGCAAGGAAGTCGAGCTCAAGCACTACGTCGAACTCGCGACGAGCGCGATCATGCCGCTCTACGACGCGAGCGGCCGCAACGCGCGCGACGACGGGATGCTGCGCACGCAGGCGCTCGCGATGTTGCAGAAGATGGATTTCGGTCCCGACGGCTATTTCTTCGTGTACGACCTGCACGGCAATTCGCTGATGCATCCGCGCGAGCCCGAGCGCGTCGGCCACAATTACTGGTCGATGCGCGACCCGCAGGGTGCGCTGACGATCCAGCAGCTGATCGGCGCCGCATCGCACGGCGGCGGCTACGTGCGCTACGCGTGGCAGCGACCGTCGACGGGCAAGGTCGCGCCGAAGCTCGGCTACGTCGTCGCGCTCGAACGCTGGGGCTGGATGGTCGGCACCGGCATCTATCTCGACGACGTCGACACTGCGCTGCAGCGCATCGACGCGCGCGCGTCCGCCAACATCGAGCGCACGATGAGCTGGCTCACCGCGATCGCGCTGACCGGCGCGGCGGCGATCGCCGTCTGTGCGCTGGTGCTGAACGTCAGCGAGTCGCGCAGTGCCGATGCGAAGCTCAAGCAGCTCGCGCAGCGCGTCGTCGAATCGCAGGAACAGGAGCGCGAGCGGCTGTCGCGCGAACTGCATGACGGGATCAGCCAGATGATGGTGTCTGCCAAGCTGATGCTCGAATCCGCGCTCGCGCGCTTCGAGCGCGGCGCGACGCGCATGCCCGAGGCCGAGCAGGCGCTCGCGTCGGGCGTCGGGCGGCTCGGCGACACGCTGCGCGAAGTGCGGCGCATCTCGCATGCGCTGCGCCCGGCGATGCTCGACGATCTCGGCCTCGCGGCGGCGCTCGAGCAGCTCGTGCGCGAATTCGGCACGGAAAGCGGCATCGACATCGGCTATACGCAGGTCGCGCACAGCGGCGCGCGGCCGCTGCCCGCGCCGGTCAATACGGCGCTGTTCCGGATCGCACAGGAAGCGCTCAGCAACATCGTGCATCATGCGCAGGCGTCACGCGCGGCCGTCACGCTCGACGTCGGCGCGCATTCCGTCACGCTGACCATCGCCGACAACGGCTGCGGCTTCGATGCCGAGCGTTCGCAGACCGATGCGCGCCGCGGCATCGGCCTGCGCAACATGCGGGAGCGCCTCGACGCGCTCGGCGGCATGCTGACGATCACGTCGCACGTCGGCCACACGGTCGTGGCCGCGCGCGTGCCGCTGCGCGCCGCCGCCTGACGACGCGCCCCATAACCGGAGACCTTTGCCCATGAGCGCCCCCGACACCGCCCGGCCCGCCGCCCGACTGCTGCTCGTCGACGATCACCCGCTGGTGCGCGACGGCCTGCGGATGCGCCTCGAAGCCGCCGACCTGTCCGTGGTCGGCGAGGCCGGCAACGCCGACGAGGCGCTCGCGCTCGCTGCGTCGCTCGAACCCGATCTCGCGCTGATGGACGTCGGCATGAACGGGATGAACGGCATCACGCTGGCCGGCGTGTTCCACGAGCGCTTTCCGGGAATTCGCGTGCTGATGCTGTCGATGCACGACAACGTCGAATACGTGACGCAGGCCGTGCGCGCCGGCGCGAGCGGCTACCTGCTGAAGGATTCGCCCGCCAGCGAGATCGTGCGCGCAATCGGCACGGTGCTGGCCGGGCAGACGTTCTTCAGCGAAGGGCTTGCCGCGCGGATGATCCAGGCGCGCGCGACCACGTCGCCGCTCGACCGGTTGACGCCGCGCGAACGCGACATCCTCGATGCGCTGGCCGAGGGGCTGTCGAGCAAGCAGATCGCGCAGCAGACGGGGCTGTCGGTACGCACGGTGGAAACCCATCGGCTCAACCTGAAACGCAAGCTCGAGATAGAAGGGCAGGCGGAGCTGATCAAGTTCGCAGTCGAGCATCGGCGGCGGTAGGGCACGCCCGTCACCGGCTCGACTGCCGGCGGTTCCCGCATTTCACGCCACAGCACCAACATCACCGCAACCGCAGTGCTGAGGATTCCGGAACACCCGATTTCGGTCGAGAACCCCATACGACATTGCGTTCCGATAGGCGCCCGGCAGCTCCGCGCGATTCTCGAAGGCGGCGCGCGGGCCGGCGCATGGCGGCTCGCGCAGCCGACGGTCACCGCGCTGCTGATCTACGCGGGCGTGCACGGTGCAACCGATCACGTCATCGCGGCGCCGGACACCGATCGAGCGACGTTCGTCGAAGTCGTCGTCGCGGACTGCCTGCGGATGCTCGGCATCGACGGATAACGCGCGGCACGGCGAACGCGCCGCGAACCCGCAACAAAAAGGGCGCCCGAGGGCGCCCTTCATGGATCCGGACCGCGGACCGCCCGTCGCGATCAGTTCGTCCGCGAGTTGTGCTTCTGCAGATACGCGATCAGCCCGTCGATCCCGCCCGACGCGAGCTGGCCCTTGAACTGGCCCTGGTAGACCTGGATCAGCCACGCGCCCGACATGTCGATGTCGTAGATCTTCCAGTCGTTGCCGACCTTGCCGAGCCGGTAGCCGACCGACTGGCTGTCGCCCGGCGTCGTCACCGTCGACTGCACCAGCGCATCGGCGCCCGACGCGCCACCCGCCTTGAACGAGAACTTCGCGTCCTGGCTGCCGAGCTGTGCAAGCGACGCGGCAT
Organism: Burkholderia cepacia GG4; assembly: GCF_000292915.1. Taxonomy (NCBI): domain Bacteria; kingdom Pseudomonadati; phylum Pseudomonadota; class Betaproteobacteria; order Burkholderiales; family Burkholderiaceae; genus Burkholderia; species Burkholderia cepacia. The sequence continues at coordinate 2,649,348 of NC_018514.1, read as the reverse complement.
AGGTGCGCGTCATCAGCAGCTTGAACTGCTTGTACAGCTCCTGCTGCTGTTGCGGGGTTGCCTGCTTCCAGGCGTCGCCGACCGCGATGCGGGTCGTGCGCTCGAAGTTCGTCGCGGGCAGGAAGCGCTGCTCGACGACTTGCGTGACCTTCGCCATGTCGCCGCCACGCGCGACCGGATCGGCCTTCATCGCGTTGACGGTGCCTTCGACGGCATTGCGGACGATATCGACCGGCGCGCTCTGCGCGAAAGCGGAAACCGACACGGCAGCCGCCGCGACGAAAGCAAACAGATGACGTTTCATACGGATATTCGCACTCGATGGAAAAAAAACGGCCGGCCAATTGCATCGATTGCATCGGCCGGTGGGTCGAAGTATAGCGGCCCGGACGCCGGCCTGCCGTACGGTGACCGACTGTTACCTTTGAGCCCCTTTTGTCACCGGACCCCGGCCGCAGCGCGACCGGCGCCGATTATGTAAATATCCCCTTACCAATCGTCCGACCATTCGCGCCGATTCCTTCGCGGCAGCGCAAATATCCTTCCCGCCCCTTAACGCTCCAACGTAGCGACTGACGCCACGTTGCGCCGGTATACTCGCTTCTTTGTTCTGGCCAGCCCATTACCGCCGCCACATGGTGACATCTCTCATCGTCCGACTCGTTGCATGGTCGGTACGACGCCCCGTCTGGGTCGTCGTGCTGTCGCTCGTCATTGCCGCCTTCAGCGGTGTCTATGTCGCGCAGCACTTCAAGATCAACACGGACATCAGCAAGCTCGTCGACGCGGAGCCGCAATGGGCCGCGCTCGGCCAGGCCGTCGACACGGCCTTCCCGCAACGCAACGGCACGATCCTCGCGGTGGTCGAGGCGCCCGCGCCCGAATTCGCGACCGCCGCCGCGCACACGCTGACCGAAGCACTGCAGAAACAGGCCGAGGCCGGCCATATCGGCCAGGTCGCCGAACCCGGCGGCGGGCCGTTCTTCGAACACAACGGGCTGCTGTTCCTGTCGCCGCAGGAAGTCTCGGATACGACGTCGCAGCTCGCGAGCGCACGCCCGCTCGTCAACGAACTCGCGAAGAACCCGAGCCTGACCGGGCTCGCGACCACGCTGTCCACCACGCTCGGCCAGCCGCTCCTGAGCGGCCAGGTGAAGCTGCCCGCGATGGCCAAGCTGCTCGCCCGCAGCGCCGCGACGGTCGACGATGTGCTTGCCGGCAAGCCGGCCGCGTTCTCGTGGCGCGCGCTGGTCGACAGCGATGCCGCGCGCCAGCCCGCACGCGCGTTCGTCACGGTGCAGCCGGTCGTGAACTACGGCGCGCTGAAGGCCGGTGCCGAAACGACCCAGGTGATCCGCGACACGGCGAAAGCGCTCGGCCTCGAGCAACGCTACGGCGCGGTCGTGCGCCTGACCGGCGAACAACCGCTCGCCGACGACGAATTCGCGTCGGTGGAAGACGGCGCGGCACTCAACGGCGTGCTCACGCTGCTCGCCGTACTCGTCATCCTGTGGCTTGCGCTGCGCTCGAAGCGGATGATCGGCTCGGTGCTCTTCACGCTGTTCGTCGGCCTCGTGGTGACCGCGGCGCTCGGCCTAGCGATGGTCGGCTCGCTGAACATGATCTCGGTCGCGTTCATGGTGCTGTTCGTCGGCCTCGGCGTCGACTTCTCGATCCAGTACGGCGTGAAATACCGCGAGGAGCGGTTCCGCGATCCACGCATCGATCACGCGCTGATCGGCGCCGCGCACTCGATGGGCATGCCGCTCGCACTCGCCACCGCGGCCGTCGCCGCGAGCTTCTTCTCGTTCATCCCCACGGCCTATCGCGGCGTCTCCGAGCTCGGCCTGATCGCGGGCGTCGGCATGTTCGTCGCGCTGCTGACCACGCTCACGCTGCTGCCCGCGCTGCTGCGCCTGTTCGCGCCGCCGGGCGAATCGAAGACGCCGGGCTTCCCGTGGCTCGCCCCGGTCGACGATTACCTCGATCGCCATCGCAAGCCGATCCTGATCGGCACGCTCGTGGTCGTGATCGGCGCGCTGCCGCTGCTCGCGTTCCTGCGCTTCGACTTCAACCCGCTGAACCTGAAGGATCCGCACAGCGAATCGATGGCAACGCTGCTCGCACTGAAGGATTCGCCGGAGGCAGCCGTCAACGACGTCACGCTGCTCGCGCCGTCGCTCGCCGATGGCGACGCGGCCGCGAAGCGCCTCGACGCGCTGCCGGAAGTCGGCCGCACGACCACGCTGTCGACCTTCATCCCCGCCGACCAGCCGGCCAAGCGCGCGGCGATCGCCGCGGCCGCGAGCGACCTGCTGCCCGCGCTGACGCAGCCGGCCGCGCCGCCCGCGACCGACGCACAGCGCCTCGCCGCGCTCAAGCGCGTGTCGGACCTGCTGAGCTACGCGGCCGAAGATCACCCGGGCCCGGGCGCGGCCGCCGCGCAGCACCTGTCCGCGTCGCTCGCGAAGCTCGCTGCCGCTGACAGCGCGACGCGCGACCGCGCCGAGCGTGCGTTCTCCGACACGCTGCACATCGCGCTGAATCAGCTCGCGACGCTGCTGCAACCGCAGGACATCACGCGCGCATCGCTGCCGCCGCAACTCGTGCGCGACTGGGTCGCGCCGGACGGCCACGCACTCGTGCAGATCTCGCCGAAGGTGCCGAAGGGCGTCGACCCGAACGACGACACGATGCTGCGCCGTTTCGCGAAGACCGTGAAGGCCGCGGAACCGGGCGCGACCGGCGGGCCGATCTCGATCCTGCATTCGGCCGACACGATCATCAACGCGTTCCTGCACGCGGCACTGTGGTCGATCATCTCGATCACGATCCTGCTGTGGATCACGCTGCGCCGTTTCGGCGACGTGCTGCGCACGCTGGTGCCGCTGCTCGTGTCCGGCCTCGTCACGCTCGAGATGTGCGTCGTGCTCGGCATGTCGCTCAACTTCGCGAACATCATCGCGCTGCCGCTGATGCTCGGCGTCGGCGTCGCGTTCAAGGTGTACTTCGTGATGGCGTGGCGCGGGGGGCAAACCGGCCTGCTGCATTCGAGCCTCACGCACGCGGTGCTGTTCAGCGCCGCGACGACGGCAACCGCCTTCGGCAGCTTGTGGCTGTCGCATCATCCAGGCACGTCGAGCATGGGCAAGCTGCTCGCGCTGGCGTTGACCTGCACCCTGATCGGCGCCGTGGTGTTTCAGCCCGTCCTGATGGGCAAACCGCGCGTCAAACGCGCCAAGAACCAATCGCAAGGAAACAATGAATAAGGTGCGAATCATTGCGGCGACCGTCGCTGCCAGCGCAGTGCTGAGTGGCTGTGCGACGGGCCCGAACCGCAACCCCGACGACCCGCTCGAGCCGATGAACCGGGCGGTGTACAAGTTCAACGACACGGTCGACACGAACATCGCCGTGCCGATCGCGAAGGGTTACCAGAAGGTCACGCCGACGCCCGTGCGTACCGCGATCAGCAACTTCTTCTCGAACCTCGGCGATCTCGGCAACCTGGCGAACAACCTGTTGCAGCTCCGTATCACCGATGCGACGCAGGATCTGATGCGCGTGGCGATGAACTCGGTGTTCGGCGTCGGCGGTCTGATCGACATCGCGACGCCGGCCGGGCTGCCGAAGCATCACCAGGATTTCGGCCTGACGATGGCGCGCTGGGGCATGCCGTCCGGCCCGTACGTCGTGCTGCCGGTGTTCGGGCCGAGCACGGTCCGCGACGGCGTCGGCCGCGCGGTGGACGTCCGCTTCAACCTGCTCAACTACATCGAGCCGGCCGCGCGCAATCCGATGTACATCGCGCAATTCATCAGCGCGCGGTCGGACCTGCTCGGCGCGACCGACCTGTTGAAGCAGGCGGCGCTCGATCCGTATTCGTTCGTCCGCGATGCGTACCTGCAGCAGCGCAAGTCGCTCACGTATCACGGCGAGTCGGCGTCGGCCGCGCCGCCGAACTACACCGAGCCGGGCGAATCGGGAGCGGTGCCAGGTGCGGCGCCGGCTATCGCGCCGTCTGTGCCGGGTCTGCCGAACTACGAGGATCCGGGCGAGTCGGGTGGCGCATCGGGCACCGCGCCGAACAACGCGCCGGCCACGCCGGGGTTGCCGCAGTACGACGATCCGGGTGCGGACAGCGCGATGCCTGCGAGCGCGCCTGCCGCGGCACCGGCGGCTGCCTCGGCCGCGGCGCCGGTCGCTGCGTCGGCCGGGGCTACCACGGCGCCGGCCGCCAACGGCGCGCCGATCGCGCCCGCGATGCCGGCCATGCCCGCGAGCAGTCCGGCCGCGCAGTAACGCGGGACTGCATCCGCCGGAAAGACGAAGAGCGCTGCATCATGCAGCGCTCTTTTTTTGCGCGTACGCGTTTGAAAAGGGGAAGGGGAGGAGAAGCAAGCAGCGGCGAACGCCGCTCAGACGATCCGCATCGCGCCCGCACGCTCGAATGCGTGCCGCGCCTGGATCAGCGTCGTGCGCGCCGCGCGTGCGTCGCCCGCGACCTGCAGCAGCGGGCCGAGCTGCGACGGCTGCTTCAGCAGTTCGCGCAGGATCGGCAGGATGGCCGTGCTGCCGTCGTCGCGCAGGCCGGCCGTCGCCGCGCGCGGCAGCGTGCGCCACGCCGGATCGACGATCGCGCGGCACACCGCGAACGGCACGCCGCGTGATGCCGCGAAGGCCGCCGCGATATGCGATTCCATGTCGACGGCGAGCGCGCCCTTCGTGCGATGCAGCGATGTCTTTTCCTGCTCGCTGACCACCGGCGCGCCGACCGCCGCCATCGTGCCGCGCGCGACGCGCGCCCACACCGGCGTGTCGTGCAGCGCGGCGACGAGACGCGCGCTCCAGGCCGGGTCGGTCTGCACGCGGCCGAACGGGCCGTCGATCGCATCCGCGATCACGAGCGCGCCGGGCGCCAGGTCGGGGGCGAGCCCGCCCGCCGTTCCGAAGCTCACGATGCCCGCGCAACCACGCGCGGTCGCCTCGGCCAGCGCGCGCTCGAGCCGGTCGGCCCGCGCCGCGAACACGGCCTCGACGCCTTGACCGCGCGCGATGCGCGCCTCGAACGCCATCCCCGTGACGGCGATGACGGGCAACGTGCCGTTATGCTGCGTCGCGGCCACGCGTTACATCCCGACCGTCACGCGCGTCGCGTTGGCGCGCTTCAGGTTGCGATAGCGCGCGAGCGCCCACAGCGGGAAGAACTTGCGATAGCCGTGATAGCGCAGGTAGAACACGCGCGGGAAGCCGGTCGCCGTGAAGCGCGTCTCGTCCCACAGGCCTTCTTCGTTCTGCCGGGCGATCAGGTAGTCGACGCCGCGTGCCACGGCCGGGTTGTTCACCTCGCCGGCCGCCATCAGGCCGAGCAGCGCCCAGGCCGTCTGCGACGCCGTGCTCGGCGCCTGCTCGAAGCCGCGGTAGTTGAGCTTGTAGCTGTCGCCGTCCTCGCCCCAGCCGCCGTCCTTGTTCTGGATCGACAGCAGCCACTGCGCGCCGCGCTTCATGCGCGGATCGTCCGGCGTCAGGCCGGCAGCGTTCAGCGAGCATAGTGCGGTCCACGTGCCGTACACGTAGTTCATCCCCCAGCGGCCGTACCAGCTGCCGTCCGGTTCCTGTTCCTTCAGCATATAGTCGAGCGCGCGACGGGCCGGCTCGCTGGTCAACGCACTCTCGCCAAGCTGCGACAGCATCGACAGGCAGCGGCCCGACACGTCGGAAGTCGGCGGGTCGAGCAGCGCGCCGTGATCCGAGAACGGGATGTTGTTCAGGTAGTACTGCGTGTTTTCCGGTTCGAACGCGCCCCAGCCGCCGTCGCTACTCTGCATGCCGACGACCCATTCGCGCGCGCGCGCCATCGATTCGCGATACGTGTCCGTCTGCTTGAGCTTCTGCGCGCGGTCCATCGCCATCACGACGACGGCCGTGTCGTCGACGTCCGGATAGTGCGCGTTCGCATACTGGAATGCCCAGCCGCCGGGACGCACGTTCGGGCGGCGCGAGATCCAGTCGCCGCGCACGTCGAGGATCTGCAGCGGGAGCAGCCAGTCGAGGCCGCGCAGCACGGCTTCCTCGGCGCGTACATCGCCGGTTTCGAGCAGCGCGTGCGCGGCGAGCGACGTGTCCCACACCGGCGACAGGCACGGCTGGCAATACGCTTCGTCCTCATGGACGACGAGCAGTTTCTCGACCGCCTTGCGCGCGATCGCGCGGTTCGGATGGTCTTCCGCATAGCCGAGCACGTCGTACATCATCACCGCGTTGGCCATCGCCGGATAGATCGCGCCGAGGCCGTCCTCGCCGTTCAGGCGCTCGTCGACGAACGACACGGCCTGGCGGATCGCGCGTTCGCGCGTGTAGCTCGGGAACAGCCCGTCGACCGCGCGCAGCGCATGGTCGACCACCCGGAAGAACGCGAACCAGCCGGCGCTCTGGTGGCCCTGGCGGGGCAGCAGGCCAGCGTTGACGGGCGGGTCGATGAACAGCTCGTCGATGCGCACGCCGCGCGGGTTCTTCGCGAGCGGGCGCTTCGCGTTCAGCACCAGCAGCGGCACGATCACGGTACGCGCCCAGTACGAGACCTTCGACAGGTGGAACGGGAACCACTGCGGCAGCAGCATGATCTCGACCGGCATCATCGGCACCGCACGCCACGGAATCGCGCCGTACAGCGCGAGCTGGATCCGCGTGAACACGTTCGACATCTCGGCGCCGCCCATCGCGTGGATCGCGCGGCGCGCGCGCTGCATGTGCTCGGCGTTCTCGTCGTCGCCGATCACCTTCAGCGCGAAATACGCCTTCACGCTCGCGCTGATGTTCGGCGCGCCGTCGGTGAACAGCGGCCAGCCGCCGTCCGCCTGCTGGATGCGGCGCAGATAGCGGCCGATCTTCTGTTCGAGCTCGAGGTTCGGCGTCTCGCCGAGATAGTGGACGAGCAGCACGTATTCGGCGGGAATCGTCGAATCGGCCTCGAGTTCGTAGACCCAGTGTCCGTCCGCGTTCTGCGCGGCCAGCAGCGCGTCGGTCGCGCTGGCGACGGCCGCGTCGAGCCCGGCCGGCGCGGTGCCGGCGGACAGGGTAGCCATATCGGTGAGATCGTTCATCGGTCCCTCTCTTATTGTGTCTGGAGCACGTCCGCGGCCAGCTGGCCGGAACGGATCGCGCCCTCGATCGTGGCGGGCAAGCCGGTGGCAATCCAGTCACCCGCCAGCACAAGATTGGTCCAGCGCGTACGCACGGCCGGACGTTTCATTTCCTGCGACGGCACCGCCGCAAAACCCGCGCGCGGCTCGACGACGAGCTGCCACGCGGGGACGGTTTCCGGGTTCGCGCCCGTCACGCGCGCGACGTCGTCCCAGATGCGCCGCGCGAGCACGTCGCGCGGCAGGTCGAGCCAGCGGCCCGCGTCGCGAATCGTCGCCGCGAGCGGACCGCCGCCGGTGCGCACCGCGTCGACGACCCCGTTGACGACGGTCGTCTGCAGCGGGCTGCCGGCCGGCGTATCGACCGCGAAATACGCGGTCACGACCGCGCCGAACGTGTCGGGCGCGGTGAGATCCGGGACGAGCGGCTGCGCGACTTCGGGCGGCACGGCCAGCACGACCGCGTCGCCCGGCGCGAGATCGACGCGCTCGCCGCCGATCGTGACCGCGTCGACCGCATTGCCGTGCGCGCCGAATTCGAACGCGTCGAGCCGCGAGTTCAACCGGATCTGCGCGCCGCCGTGCTGCAGCATCCGCAGCGCCGGTTCGACGAATGCGCTGCCGAGCCCGTGGCGCGCGACGAGCGGACGACAAGCGGGGCCGCCCGCGGCGAACGCGCCGCCCAGCGCCGCTCGCGCGAGCTCGGCGCTTGCGTGGCGCGGCTCGACGTTCAGCACGCCGAGGAAAAACGGCCGCAGCCAACGATCCCACAGCACGCCGTCGCATCGCATCGTCTGTGCGAGTGAGCGGCCCGCGCGCGCGAACGCGAGCGGCGCGAGCGCAAGGTAGTCGAGCGGCGTCGTGCCCGGCGCGCGCGACGCGGCGTCGAACAGCCACGACGGCCAGCGTCCGTTGCCGAAGCGCAGGGTCCAGCGCTGCTGCGATGCGACGTCGACCACCGGACATTCAGGCAGCGCGGGCCCCGCGAGCTGATCGGCCGCGCCGATCGCGCGCAGGTAGCGCTGCGTCGCCGGCTGCCCCGCGAAAACCTGATGCAGCCCGCTGTCGAGCGTCGTGTTGAGCGTCCCGTCGAACCACGAGCGGCAGCGGCCGCCCGCGTGCGCATGCGCGTCGTGCAGCACGATGCGCCGCCCGCGGCGTTGCAGCTCGACGGCGGCCGACAGGCCCGCGAGTCCTGCACCGATCACGTGGACGGTTCTGGGCATCGGCTCAGAACAGCGCGTAGCGCGCGGCGATCATCAGCATGCGCGCCTTCGGCTTGCGCAGCGGCGCACGCGGGGCGGCAAAGCCGCGCGCGATCGCGGCCTCGAGAATGCAGCGATACGCGCCCGACATGATGCGCGGTGCCTTCACCTGCGCACGCGTGCAGGTGTCCATCACGGCGTCCGCTTCGCGGAAGTGGTCGAGCGCACGTTCGACGAGCGTCGCGCAGACCCGCGGCAGCGCCGGGTCACGCACGATCGTCGCCGGATCGGTGATCGCGATGCCTTCGCGCGCGAGCAGCTCGCGCGGCAGGTAGCAGCGGTTGATCGCAGCGTCGTCGTCGATGTCGCGCAGGATGTTCGTCAGTTGCAACGCGCGGCCGAGGTGGTGCGACAGCTTGATGCCTTCCGCTTCCGGGATCCCGAAAATCCTCACCGACAGACGGCCGGCCGCGCTCGCCACGCGATCGCAAAACAGGTCGAGCGTCGGTTCGTCGGGCGCGCAGATGTCCTCGGCAGCGTCCATCGCCATCCCGTCGATCATCGCGTGGAAGTCGTCGCGCTGCAGGTTGAACGCGCGAATCTCGCGCTCGAGCGCCACCAGGTGGCGCGGCGGCTGGCCGGCGAAGCACGCGTCGATGTCCGCGCGCCAGCGATCGAGGCCCGCGTTGCGCTCGGCGCGCGGCAGGTCGCTGTCGGCGATGTCGTCGACCGCGCGGCAGAACGCGTAGACCTGGAACATCGCGTCGCGCTGCACCGCCGGCAGGATGCGCATCGCCAAATAGAAAGAACTGCCCGATGTGACGGCAGCGGCGTCGGTTTCTTGTTCGTCCACGACGAGATTGGAAACGGCCAAGACGAGCTCCACGGAGACACCCACGCGGGGCGATTGAAGAAGCCATGCCCGGCTGGGTTGGTCAGGGCGTCAAATGCGTGCGAGATATGCGAACGATCGACGCAGACAGGCACAAATTACCGGCCGGAAGCCGGAATTGGCCGAAAGTATAGCAATCTTTGAAGTTCGATGGCGGACACGCACCGCGCCGGCGGGGCGCCCGAGGCAGTGACGGGCCGGCGCGGCCCGCCCGGGCGGGGAGCGACGCCGTGCCGCCCGTCAGCCGTAGACGATGTCGCGCTGCAGGTCGAGCGCAATGAGCCCCATTTCGCGGGTCAGTTGCAGCATCGAGCGGCGCTCGAGCCGCGAGCCCATGAAGCTCGTCACCCACCCGTCGGGCTCCACCGTGAACTGGAACGACGGGCCGCCGGTGCCGAACCATGCGCCCGGCACGTCGGGCGACTCCCGCCAGTCGATCTGCTCGAACACGCGCGCGATTCCCGCGCGTACCGCGTCGCTCGGGCCGATCGGCGGCGCGATGTCGCCCAGGTCGTCGAGCGAATAGGGGCCAGGCTTGTCCGGCTTCCGATAGAAGAGGTAGTCGACGTTCATGTGGCGGAAACGGGAGCAAAGCGTCAAATTAGCGCGCTTCGGCGCAAATTCAAATCAGATCCGGACAAAATGTGGCCTGTACGAGACAAAAGGGCGCAATCGCGACACCCGGCGCGAGCGCGCACACGGTCGGGCTGCGGCTTCATGCTTGGACGCGCGCGGCTTCGTCTAAGATGGACATCTTTCTCAAAAATACACGGACACCATGGAGACGAACGTAACCGCCACCCCGCACGCCGACCATCCCGTTTTCGTGCTCGTGCACGGCGCGTGGCACGGTGCGTGGTGCTATGCGCACGTCGCGACCGCGCTGGCCGCGCGCGGCTACCTGTCGATCGCGCGCGACCTGCCCGCACACGGCATCAACGCACGCTTCCCCGCGTCGTATCTCGCCCGGCCGCTCGACCGGGACGCGTTCGGCGCCGAGCCGTCGCCGGTCGCGAACACGACGCTCGACGATTACGCGTCGCAGGTAATGCAGGCCGTCGACGACGCTTACGCGCTCGGCCGCGGCAAGGTCGTCCTCGTCGGGCACAGCATGGGTGGCCTGGCGGTCACGGCAGCAGCGGAACGCGCGCCGGAGAAGATCGCGAAGATCGTCTACCTCGCTGCATTCATGCCCGCGTCGGGCGTGCCGGGCCTCGACTACGTGCGTGCGCCCGAGAACACCGGCGAGATGCTGGGCCCGCTGATGCTCGCGAGCCCGCGCGTCGCGGGCTCGCTGCGAATCGATCCGCGCAGCGGCGACGCCGCGTATCGCGAGATGGCGAAGCGCGCGCTGTACGACGACGTGTCGCAGGCCGACTTCGAAGCGGTGGCGAACCTGATGACCTGCGACGTGCCGGCCGCGCCGTTCGCCACCGCGATCCCGACGACCGTCTCGCGCTGGGGCGCGATCGACCGGCACTACATCAAGTGCCTGCAGGATCGCGTGATCCTGCCCGCGCTGCAGCAGCGCTTCATCGACGAAGCCGACGTGTTCGCGCCCGACAACCCGACGCACGTGCACCAGCTCGACAGCAGCCATTCGCCGTTCATGTCGCAGCCGGCCGTGCTGGCCGGCGTGCTGGCGGACATCGCGAAAAGCTGAACCACGCGCGTCGGACGCGCGGCGCAGCGGTTACGCGTAGGCGATCGACCGATCGCGCCCGAGCCGCTTCGCGCGATAGAGCGCGGTGTCGGCCTCGTTGACGAGCACCTCGCACGCCGGCGCGCCCGCCTTCGCGCACGCGCCGCCGACGCTCGCCGTCACCGGCACGCTGACGCCCTCCGCATCGACCGGCGTGCGGCCGATCGCATCGCGCACCTTGTCGGCCACGAGCATCGCCTCGTCGAGATTCGTGCACGGCAGCAGCAGCGCGAATTCCTCGCCGCCGAAACGGCCGAACGTGTCCTGCGCGCGCACGATCGACGCGACGCGGCGCGCCGTCTCGCGCAATACAGCATCGCCGGCCGCGTGCCCGAACCGGTCGTTGATCGTCTTGAAGTGGTCGAGGTCGAACAGCAGCACCGACAGGTCGCCGCCGTAGCGCTGCCAGCGCGCGAACTCGTTGCCGAGCTGCGTCTCGAAGAAACGCCGGTTCGCGATGCCGGTGAGGCCGTCGCGATTCGCATGTTCGCGCAGCTTCGCGACCGCCTCCTCGCGCTCACGCTGCATCACGCTCACGTGCGTAACGTCCGAGATCGTCACGCACACGGCCTCGACGTCGCGGCCGCGCGTGAGCGGCATGAACGTGCAGTCCTGCTGCATGTAGTCGACGCCGCCCGTGATCGGCCGGTCGTGCTCGAAACGAAACAGGTAGGGTCGCTGCTCCCACGAGCTGAACGCGAAGCTGCCGAGCTGGAACACGCTCTCGAGCTTGCGTTCGAGCCACGCGCGCGGCAGTTCCGGAAAGCAGTCGAACAGGTCGCGGCCGATCACGTCGGCGGCCGGGATACCGCTGTGGTCCTGCATGAAGCGGTTCCACATCAGCACGGTCATCGTGCGGTCGAGCACGAACAGGCCGAAGCCCACCCGTTCGATCACGAGGTCGCTCAGCGACGCGGTTCCGGTAGCGGCGTTCATAGCGCGGACAGCAACGCGTCGAGCGCGTCGCCCATCAAGCGGATCGAATCCTCGGCCATCAGCATCACGAAATGTGCGCGGAACGCGTGATCCTCGAGCCCGAAGTTCACCTCGAGCAGCAGCGCGACGCTCCACGCGAGCGCGTTGGCCTGGAACACGTCGTCGAACGACACGTTCGCGCCGAGCAGCCCCGGCGGGAAGAACACGGGCTTGCGGCCGAACTCGTCGAGGATCGACGCGACGCAGGCGCTCATCAGCACGTTGGCGACGTCGAACACGAGTTCGTCCTGCGTCGCCATGCCGGCGTACGCGCCGTCGCCGAACGTGCGCTCCATCAGCGACATGAGCCGCGCGACGCCCGCGCTGCGGCACAGCACGATCGCCTCGCCCTTGATGTCTGAGCGGAAGCCCTGGCGCACGGCCGTCACGTTCTCGTGGATGCCGGTCATCTCGCGCAACGCGTCGCCCGCATCGGCGGCCTTCACGATGCGCACGCGCGGTACCGACAGCTCGATGAAGTGCCCGAGCAGCAGCGCGAGCCGCGCAGCGGCGCGGCCCATCGCGAGGTTGGCGATTTCCTGCAACGCGTCGCGTTGCTCCGCCGTGAACACCGATTCAGGCATACAACCCATACTCCTTGAGAATGGGCAGCAACGCCTCCGGCGTCACGGGCTTGGCAACGAATGCGATCGCGCCCATCTCGCGCACGCGGGCTTGCGCCTGCGGCTGGATATCGGCGGATACCACGATCACGAACGTGTTCAGATCTTCGTGGCGCAGTGTCTCCAGCACCTGATAGCCGTTCATGTCGGGCATCGTCAGGTCCAGAAACATCACGGAAGCTTTGCCGTCACGATAGAGCGCCAAGGCCTCGCGACCATTCGCTGCATACGCGACATCGACGTCCCAGTCTCCCGGCAGCGCCTTTGTGAGAAGTTTGCGAGCGAGCAAGGAATCGTCGGCAATCACAATCGGCAAAGGCATGGCGGCGAAGCGGTATACGGAATGGTCTCTCTCGCGTTAACGACCGCTCGGCGCATTTCTTGAGCCGCCATGCAATCAAGCGCGGGCAACCGCCGTGCGGCCGTGCGCGGGCGCCGCGGTACGATGCACGCGACGCACCGCGCGGCAAACGCCGGCGGGCGCATATATCTGTCATAGGGAAAGCAAGGCGCGATTCTCTGAGTAAACCGGAGGCGGTGCAACTCGCCATTTTCACTATTTCAAACAGAATCGATCCGATCGCCCGGCATTCCGAAAACAGCCGCGACCATTTCCGGGATAAGCACGCAAAATTTTTCCTTGTGTACGTTTGCGCTGCCGGATTCATAGCGTTTTCAATCTTTCAGTGTTCCCCTGTCGGACCTGACAGGTAGCGCGCACGTGCGGCGGCGCGGCGGGCATGCGCAACTCGTTTATGATGGAACACCTCCGCTTCACCCGCTTTCCTTGATGACGTCCGAACGGCCCGCCGACTCCCGCACTCACGCCTCCACACCCGCTGACGACTGGCAGGACGACGGCAGCTATGCGGCCGGCGCGCCCGAGCACGATTTCGCGGTGCGTCGCGTCACGCTGATCGTGCTGCTCGTCGCGGCGATCGTGCTGCCGTGCATCTACGTGTCGGTGATGGCGTACAACGACCTGAGGACGCGCGAAGCCGCGGCAAGCGACGTGACGATGCGCACCGTGCGCGTCGCCGAGGAGCATGCGCTCAAGGTGTTCGACCTGAGCGAAACGCTCGATGCGCGCATCGTCGACCTCGTGCAGGACATGGACGACGCCACCGTGCGCCGCCAGGAGTCCGACATCCACGAAGCGCTGAACACCATCGGCGGCGGCTATCCGCAGGTGGCTGCGGTGTCTATCTTCGGCGCGAGCGGGATGCTGCTCGCGAACAGCCTCTACTATCCGGCGCCCTATGCGTCGATCGCGAACCGCGACGACTTCGTGGGCATTCGCGACGGCAAGGTCATCGAACATATCTCGCGGCTGATGATGGGGCCGCTCAAGCTCGAGAACATCCCCGTGTTCAACACGGGCGTCGCGCGACGCCATAGCGACGGTTCGTTCGCCGGGATGGTGTCGATCGCGCTCAAGTCGTCGTATTTCAACGCGTTCTACCGCGACCTGCTCGGCGGCGCGGCCACGCCGATGACGATGGCGCTCGCACGCTCCGACGGCGCGGTGATCGCGTCGTACCCGCCGCCGCCGTCGCTTGCGCACACCGATCGCATCGCCACCTTCGGCAACGCCAGCAACGATCCGCGCATGGGCATCGTGCGCGTGCGCCATGACGGCGCCGGCAGCGAGATCGTCGCGTACCGCCAGGTCGGCAGCTACCCCGTATACGTGACCTGCGCGTACCGGACCTCGGCAATCTGGCGCGAATGGTACGAACACCTGAGCGTGCTGTTCATCTCGATGTTCGCGCCGTCGGTCGCGCTGTGGTCGGTGATCTGGCTGTCGCTGAAGCGGCTGAAGGCGGAAGAGGAGGCGTGGGACCGCTGGCAGGCGGAGGCGTCGATGCGGCGCTCGATCGAATCGGCGTACCGGCAGTCGCGCAAGATGCAGGCGCTCGGCAACCTGGTCGGCAGCGTCGCGCACGATTTCAACAACCTGCTGATGATCATCTCGAGCAACGTGCAGATCGTGCGGCGACGCGGGGTCCAGCAACTCGACAAGGAACTCGACGCGATCGAACGCGCGCTGAAGAACGGCCAGTCGCTCACGCGCCAGCTGCTCGGCGTCGCACGCAAGCAGCCGCTGCACAACGAGACGATCGACATCGGCCAATGGCTCGACACGTGTCGCGAACTGCTGAAGACATCGCTCGGTTCGAAGTCGTTGCTGGTCGTCGCGATCGAACCCGGCGTGTGGCCGATCCGGATCGATGTCGCGGAGCTCGAGCTCGCGGTGATCAACCTCGCGGTCAACGCGCGCGACGCGATGACGACCGGCGGCCGCTTCACGGTCGGCGCGCGCAACGTGACGCTGCGCCGCGAGGACGGCTTTCCGCTGACCGGCGATTTCGTGCAGATCTCGCTCGACGATACGGGTTCGGGCATGGCGCCCGACGTGCTCGCGCGCGCGTTCGAGCCGCTGTTCACGACGAAGGCGCAGGGGATGGGAACGGGCCTCGGGCTACCGCAGGTGTTCGCGTTCTGCGAGCGCTCGGGTGGCCTCGCGACGATCGACAGCGCGGTCGGCGCCGGCACCTCGGTGCGCCTCTACCTGCCGCGCGCGCGCGTCGAGGACATCGTCGCGCGGCCGCACACCGCCGTCGCACACGACACGAGCGCGCTCGCGGGCCTGCACGTGCTGCTGGTGGAAGACAACAGCGAAGTCGCGGCCGGCACCGAAGCGCTGATCACGCTGCTCGGGCACCGCGTGACCTATGCGCCCACCGCCGACGACGCGTTGCGCCTGGTCGAAGGCGCGGCCGCGAACGACACGTTCGACCTGGTGATTTCGGATATCCACATGCCGGGCAGCCTGAACGGCATCGATCTCGCCGAAGCCATCGCCAGGCGGCCGGGGAAGCTGCCCGTGATTCTGGTCACGGGTTACGCGGAGGAACTCGATCGCACGCGCACCGTCAACGTGCGCGTGTTGTCGAAGCCGTTCGACATCGCGCTGCTCGACGAGATCCTGCTCGGGATCCGCGAAGCGCGCGATGCGCGGCACACCGGCACCTGACCCACGGCACGCGGGCCCGGCGCCGACAGCGGGAAGGGGAGGGCGATCAGGCCGCCTTCAGCACGCGCACCCAGTCGACGTAGCGATCGACGAAGCCCTGCAGGAACTTGCGGGTATCCTCGCTGACGATCTGGCCTTGGTCGTCGATGCGCGCCGGGTCGTGCTTGATGAACATCTCGGGCTGGCCGAGCATCTTCACGTCGAGATACGCGAGCACGTTGCGCAGGTGTTGCTGCGCGAGCGCGGTACCGACCGCGCCCGGCGACGTGCCGAGCACCGCGCCCGGCTTGCCGGACCACGAGTTGTGACCCCACGGGCGCGAGCCCCAGTCGAGCGCGTTCTTCAGCACGCCCGGGATCGACCGGTTGTACTCGGGCGTGACGAACAGCAGCGCGTCGGCCGCTTCGATCGACTTCTTGAAGCGCTGCGCGACTTCCGGAAAATCCGCGTCGTAATCCTGGCTGTACAGCGGCAGTTCGCCGATCTCGACGAATTCGAACGAGAAATCGGCGGGGGCGAGCGAGATCACGGCATGCGCGAGCGCACGGTTCCAGGAACCGCGACGCAGACTGCCGACGACGACCGCAACACGATAGGACATGGTTTTCTCCTTCCGGTGAGTAAGGAATCGGATCGATTGATTCTGAACAGACGACAAAGGTCTGTTTATAGGCAAGCCAGCCCGCGAGCCGTCCCACGGGGCCGAGCGGCCGACTTTCCACAAGGTTTTCCACAGAAATTGTGGATAACTTGATCGTTATGGTCTGATGTTACAGACCGCCTGCATCGCGATTTCGCGGCGCGCGACGTAGGGCTCCGGCAAGCATAGCGCAGCGCGCCGGCAGGATTCGTGAATTCGTGACGGAACATGCATTGCGGGTCGGCGTCGCGCCCAGTAAGCTGCTCGGACCGCGACAAGCCCGCCCGGTGGCATGCGCGCGATCGCTCCTTGAGACTCCCGACCCGCCATGCCGTCCGCGTACGACGATCCCGCCTACCTCTCGCAACTGCGGCACGACCTGCTGCGTTTCGCGCGACTTCAGCTCCGCGATGCCGATGCGGCCGAAGATGCGGTGCAGGAAGCGCTGACCGCCGCGTGGTCGCACGCGGGCGAGTTCGCCGGACGGTCCGCCCACAAGACCTGGGTGTTCGGCATCCTGCGCAACAAGCTGATCGACATCTTGCGCGCGCGGCAGCGGACGGTGAGCCTGTCCGCGCTCGATGCGGAGCTCGACGGCGAATCCGTGCTCGATCGCGAGTTGTTCAAGGAAAACGGGCACTGGGCCGCGCATACGAAGCCGCGACCGTGGCCGCGCCCCGAAACGCTGCTGCAGCAACAACAGTTCTGGACGCTGTTCCAGGTCTGCCTCGACCATCTGCCGGAACAAATCGGGCGCGTGTTCATGATGCGCGAATTCCTCGATGTCGAAATCAACGACATCTGCAGCGAACTGACGTTGACGACGAATCATTGCAGCGTGCTGCTATATCGGGCGCGCACGCGCCTGCGCACCTGCCTCAGCGAAAAAGGACTGACGACCGAAGATGCTGCCGGGGAAATGTAGGAACGTGACGCGACTGCTGTCGGATGCACTCGACCGGTCTTTGACGCTGCACGAGCGCGTGCAGGTGCGCGTGCATCTGCCGGTCTGCAGCGGTTGCCGGGCCTATCGCGGCCAGATCGCGCTGCTGCGGACGGCCGCGCAAGCGGCGGCGGGGCGGGGTGCGAGGGATGGGGCGGCCGGGAAGGCGGATGAATCGTCGGGCGACGGCCAGGACTGAGTTGCCGGTGTCGTTCGGGGAGTGCGGGGTAGGGCGACGGATGAGGTTGTCGGGTTGCCCGTTGGAGGCGGCTCGCGGTCACTGTGGAGGGTGCTGCCCGCGCGCGACGTCGGAGATCGTCGGCGGTATGCGATGTCAGTCGATCGATCCGGCGTGCCGCGCTCCTTGTGATTGGATTGCGGCTACCAGCGGCTGGTGAGCGTCGCGTACGGTGCTGCCGGCGTCACGGCCACGGAGGTCGTTTGCGGTACGCGACTTCAGTCGATCGATCCGGCGCACTCGCGCCGGGGTGACGCGATAAGAAAAATACGCCAGGCAATAATTATTCGAACAACGCACGTACCGACTCGGGCGGCCGCCCGATGGCTGCCTTGCCTCGATACACGACGATCGGACGTTGCAGCAGGATCGGATGCGCGGCAATCGCTTCGTATGCCTCCGCATCGGTCAGATTCGCGCGGGCCAGAGCCAGCGTCTTGTACGGCTCCTCTCCGTCGCGAAGCATGTCGCGCACCGGGCGCCCAAGTTGACGATGCAGCGCTTCCAGTTCCTCGACCGTCGGCGGCGTCTTCAGATACTCGACGACATTCACCGGCGCGCCGGTGGTGTTCAGCGTCTCGACCAGCGCGAGCGTCTCGCGGGACTTCGAGCAGCGGGGATTGTGATAGATCGTGATCATCGTTCAGGCCTGGATGGTAGAGGTCGGTATTGTAGCCAGTCTGGTTGGGGGCGTTTCGGCGGGGTATCGACGTGCGAGGGGAAGAGGGGAAGAGGGGAAGAGGGGAAGAGGGGAATGAAGACTCGGTGTGACGTAGGGCGCGCCAGCGAGTGCGAAACGCGCTTGATGCGTTTATGCGCATAAAGTGTGTTGCGTGGACGATCACCGGAGGCCGTCTGCAAGAGCGAAGAGCGCAGGTGAGTGACGACGCATCGCTATGACGTGATGCAGGGGCAGCGCGAAAGCCGCCGTATGGCTTATCCGTCGTTGGGTTTATGCGCATAAAGCTCACCCTTACCGGGTTGGGGATGCCCGTTCATATCGCGCGTTTCAGAGCGCATCGGCAAGAAGGAGCCCTCGTTGAGCGCTCGCGCTTCGATGCCCTGAGTGGCTCGATATGTGATGGCGTCCGGGGCATCGTCGCAGTTCAACCTTATACGCAACTGCCAGTGTGCGACCGACGGTAGTCGTCGATCCGCTCGATGGTTTATGCGCATAAACACCGCAGGGCGGACTGCGCTTCGGCGACGCACACGGCGCGCTTTGCGCGCATCTCGTCGGCCGGAGCAGAGTTGGCTCCCCATTCGTGCGTGAGTGCAATCGACGGTTTGGTCTCGCCGGTCCTCACCAGAACCCGAAAGTTTATGCGCACAAACTCACCCGTCACCGAGGCTGCGCCCTCTCAACGAGCGGAAGGGCAGGTGCTGACACATCGCAGCGGCCGGCTTCCCGAACGTGATCACGAGACGTCTGACAGCGCGACTCTCCAGTCTCGCATCATCCACGCGCGACAACCTCGACTCCACTGTTCCAGCCACCCAGCATCCTCCATTCGTTTATGCGCATAAACCGATAGCCCGAATGGCTAACGCGTAGTTGGCGAACGACAATTTCATTGAAATATAAATATCGTCCTGTAGAATTCCAACGACCAAAAACAGGAGTGAAAATTGGCCGCGGAAATCATTGCAGTCACTCAACAAAAAGGTGGCGTCGGCAAGAGCACAATTGCCATGCACCTCGGCGCGGCATTCCATGAGAAAGGAAAGCGCGTCCTCGTCGTCGACGCAGACGGTCAAAACACACTGATTCACTGGTCGAGCGCATCCGGTGACAGCGACGCCGGTATTCCTTTCCCGGTCGTCAACCTCGCCGAAGCCGGCGGCCAGATCCATCGCGAGATCAAGAAGTTCATCAACGACTACGACATCATCGTTGTCGACTGCCCGCCGTCGATTACCGAGAAGGTGTCCGGCGTCGTGCTGCTCGCCGCATCGATTGCCGTGATCCCGACCTCGTCGTCGCCGGCCGATTACTGGTCGAGCGTCGGGCTGGTCAAGCTGATCCAGCAGGCGCAGGTGATGAACGAAGACCTCCGTGCCGTCTTCCTGCTGAACAAGACCGAAGAGAAGCGCATGCTGACGCGCGAACTCAAGCGCGCGCTCGAGGAACTCGGCTTCCCGCTGTTGAAGACGCAAATCCCGACCCGGGAAGCGTACAAGCAGGCGATGGCGCTCGGTCAGACCGTGCTGCAGATGAACGATCGCGGCGCCAAGCTGGCCGCTGCGGAAATCCGCGCATGTGCCGACGAAATCGTCGCCATGCTGCCCTGACTTTATGCGCATAAAGGAGTCACATGAAGCCCTCCCAATTTGCAAAAGGATTCCAAGCGCGCCCGGACATCACGACGAGCGAGAAGCGCACGGCGCTTGATCGACTGAATGCCATCGACGGCATCGTCAAGTCCGAGACGGCCACGCCGACCCCGACGAAGTCCGCCAAGAAAGACATCACGCCGCCGCCGGCTCCGGAAGTCCTGCTCGATCCGTCGACCGACGAATCGCCGCAATATCGCGCATGGCGTCTGGAGAACCGCTACGCGCCCGGCCAGGTGATCGAGCTGTCGCTGAAGGCGATCAAGCATAGCCCGTTCAACCCGCGCCACTTCTATCTGAAGTCGTCGATTGCCGAACTCGCGGTCAACCTCGCGAAGCAGGGGCAACAGCAGGCGATCCACGTGATTCCGGACTACGACAATCCGGGCTCGTATTTCGTCAGCGACGGCGGCCGTCGCGTGCGCGCGCTGAAGGAGGCTAACAAGGAATCGGTGAAGGCGATCGTGATCGACGTGCCGATCGGGATCCAGAGCTACAAGCTCGGCTACGACCTGAACGTGCAGCGCGATTCGCAGACGGTGTTCGACAACGCCGTCGTATGGCGTCGCTTCCTCGACGACAAGCACTTCCAGAGTCAGAAGGAACTGTCCGAACATCTCGGCCTCGACGAATCGACGGTCGCCGTTGCGCTGTCGATCGGCAAGCTGCCGGAAACGGTGATGCAGGAGATGGTCGCGCGCCCCGATCGCTTCGGGTCGAACATGGCGTATCAGGTCGGCCGTTATCACAATGCGCGCGGCACCGACGCGACGCTGCGGCTGATCAACAAGATCGTGTCCGACGATCTCAGCACGCGCCAGGTGTCGGACATCGTCAAGGGCCGCGTCGCGGCGCAGGAAACGCCGAAGCCGGCCGGCCGTCAGCGCTATGCGCAGCGTCTCGAGATCAAGCTCGGCGGCAAGTCGGTCGGCGATCTGAAGTCGTATGGCGAAGACCGCATCGAACTGCGCCTGCGCGGCCTCCCGAAGGACAAGCGCGACGCGATCCTCGAGCAGCTCGAGCGGATGCTGTTGTCGGACTGAGGAAAGCGGCCGGCAGGGCCTGGCGAGGCGCCGGGCCCGCCGGTGCGGGCGGGCGGCCGGCGGCGGCCCGTCAGCGGGCCTGAACGGGCCTCAGGCGGCCCGGGATTGATTCAGGGTGAACGACAGCAGGTCGCCGTCGGTCGGCTCGCCCCAGGTCTTCTGGGCCAGCCAGTCGAAAAACGCCGTCTCGGCCAGCTTCGAATCGAGGCCGCGCTTGCGCCAGTCGTCACGCAGGTGCGAGCCCATCGTCGGCAGCACTTCCGACTCGAACGACTCGCGCGCCACTTCGCGCTCCGCGTCGCCTTGCTCCTCGTACAGCACCTTCGCTTCCTTGCGGCGGAACGCCGCGAATTCGCTCAACAGACGCGCCTTCAGATCGTCCGGCTGTGCCGCGACGACCTTCGCTGACGGCGTGCCGGCGGGCAGCGCGTCGACGGACTCGACCGGCGGCGCATAACCCTTCTTCAGCGCATCCTTGAACAACGCGGGCGCGCTGCGCACCGGCGGTAGCGTCGTGCTGCGCATCCGTTGCTCGGTCATCTGCAACGCCGCGCGAATCCGGTTTTCCTCGCTGTCCGCATAGAGCGTCTGCGCTTCCTTGAGCGGAATCCCGAGCTTCACCATCCGGTCGACCAGCGTGCTGTCGAACACGTTCGGATGCTCGTCGAGCGCCAGCATCGGCTGCTTGCGTTCGGTCACGCGGAACTGGATCTCCGCGACCCGCCGACCTTCACGATGCTCGATCAGTTCGACGAAGATGTTGGTGACCGCGTTGACCTCGGCGATCGCCGGACGCAGGTAGTCGCGCTTGAAGTACTTGTACTCGCGCTTCGCCTCGTCGCCGGCTTCCGTGTCCGGCGTGCCCGACAGGATCGGCCGCCACCATTCCCACGGTTCGCGCATCGTCAGGTGACTCGGGTTCGTCAGGTAGCGCACGCAGATTTCGTAGAGCGCGAGGCCGGCGCTGCTGCGCAACTGGCTCTGGAACTGCAGGCTCAGGCGTGCGTACTGGACCGGGTCGAGCAGCTTCTTCTTGATCTTCGGTGCGAACGAGAATTCGACCCACACGCGGCGGGTAGCCGGATCCTCGAGAATTTCCGCATCGGCGATCAGCGTCGAGATCCCCCACTTGCGGCCCGGCTTCTGGCTCGACGTGCCCGTGCTCCATTCGACCTGCACCGACACCATGCGGCGCAGGTGTTCCTTCACCAGTGCGGTGTCGTTCGAATCGAAAGCGGAGTTGGCAACGATGTCCGACAACAACGCGCGATAGGTATCGCCCGAGTCGTCGGCCTGCTGCGCGACGGCGAGCAGGACATTGAACAGCTTGCGGGTGAGGAGCGTGATCTTGCCGCTCTTCGGCTGAATTGCGATCGCCTCGACGGCCTTACGCAATTCGGCTGAACTGGCACTCACCACATCCACATCGGTTTTCTTGGCGCGCTTCGTGGCCATGCGTCGGGTCGGAGGAGAAGTTTTCCGGAAGGATAGCGCCTGTGGTGATGTGCGTCCAGAACGACATGCTCACCATAGCCGGTGAAGTGCGCGTGCAAAACGGCACTCACCCCAACCGCCTCCCGAAAACGCTCACCGGTCCAGAATTACGGCGTTTCCGACTCTTCCAGACGTGTCGCGGGATGCGCCGATTCACAGATTTTTGCCTGTGCTCGACACGTGCGAAACTTGCTCCCGTATTCGCTCACCTTTCGATTTGTCGTAATTTTACGACTGCGTCGGCGTACGTCCGTCACAGGGTCGCCACTGGATGTCCCGGCATCACGCCGACCGGTCCGCAGCGGCCTGTATGCATGTACAGGCGCGCCTGTGCGGGCGATCGCGAACCCGTTCGGTAGCTGGAAACGGCGATCGAAATGGCGTCCTGCTGTGTCGATCGAACCCGTTTCACAGGCCCGGGCGCGCATTGTACAGGGTGCAAAACGCGTTCGGTCCCGAAAATTCTCACCTCACAGGCTCGGAAGTCTGTGACCAGCCCCCCCCGACGAATCCCCGGCACGCACGGGATCGACCGCCTTCACCTCCCGAAAAACCTCACCTTACTGAAAAAAGCGGCGCTGCAACGGACGCGAAAGCACCTCCCGAAAAATCTCACCGTAACCGGCGTGGTATCAAAAATGTCAATGGCATCCGATACTTATGTGCCGCAGGCACTCCGCTGTGTCCGACGATCATCCCCCGAAAAGCCTCACCTTTCTGACATCCGAGCCGATGCGATAGCTGTGTGTCGGCTCCTGAAAAGCCTCACCTGTGCCCAAAAGAGGCACAGTGAAAATCAGATTTCTGCCAGTCCCGGCGGGCTTTTCGGCGAATTCGTCCCGTCACAGGTCCCGAAAAGCCTCACCGTTGACCAATTTTCGAGCAAATAGCGCTCCTGAAAAATCTCACCTGTGAGGGCGCCGGCACGCTGTGATTTATGCCCCGAAAAAGCTCACCTCAACGGGATCCGGGCTGGAAAACCCGGATTTCGCTCCCGAAAAGCCTCACCTTTAGGGCTTCCCAGGCCCCACAGGGCCCTTTTGCTGTGCAAAATGGCAGTCGTTTCCCGGAAACCCTCACAGCAAATCCGCGCGGAGTCCCGTGAAACCTCACCTTTCATGAAAACTGCCCAAAAGATGGGCAGAATCGGGGCGCGAAGAAGGTCCCGCAAATTCTCACCTATGTCTGCACAGGCAGAAAACTGTGTGCCTAGTCACCGCGCGGGCTCCGCGGCTGTGCGGACCCGAAAACCCTCACCCTTGGGAAACCTCGTGTTTCACTGTGATCCCGAATCCGCTCACGACCTTTCCCGCATCGGCTCACGCAGTTCCCTGAACCCCATCACTTCAGCTCCCGCAGAAGATCACCTTGGTTCCCGTAAAACTTCACCTTGTCAGCCGGAAAGCCTTGCTACATAAGGCTGTGCCGTGGCGTTAACGTTTTTAACTAAGGGTTCAAGGGTGTTTACTTCTAATACTCTCAAGACATCGGCCGTCGAGTTTTCCACAGACACCCCAACCCCTGAACACCCACAGGCTGCGATGTCCGTTGTCATGTGAAACAAATGCCCTTTTTCTGTGCCTACTCGAAAACGCTGTTAGTACAAGGACTTGGCTAACTTTCTTCGCTTTGTTTCACGGAATCGGAACGCTGGCTCGTCCAGAACAGCTCACAGATCCGATTTCTGTGCACAGCGATGTAAATTCACCACGGTCAGCGGAAACAAGTATCAAAAAATACGTATTTCGTTATGATCACAACATTTCAATGTCTGTGAGTCCTGCCATGACGCTGGATGAAATGCGTGAAGTCATCCGAGAAGAACTGGAATCGCTGCGCGCGAGCGGTGCGCGGCGCCAGGAACTGTCGCTGCATGCTTGCAAGCGCCTGTTCTTCGATCTGGGCATCCGGCCATCAGCCGCCAACGTTCGCGATCTGACGCAGACCGGCAGTGCCAGCGATATTCCGAAGGACATCGATCACTTCTGGGAACGCATCCGTTCCGCGTCCAAGATCAGGCTCGACGGTGCGGCAATTCCGAAAGCGGTCGAAGAAAAGGCAGGTGCATTGCTCGGCGCGCTATATGAAGAGGCGTTGAAAGTGGCGCGGGAAAGTCTCGACGTTGACCGCGAACAGGTTCGCGCCGGCGTGACCGACGCGGAACAGCGGCTGCGCGACGCCACGGTCCGCCAGGAAACACTCGAAGGCGCGCTCGCCCGCAGTGAAACCCGCAACGACCAGTTGCAGGCGCGCGTGACCGAACTCGAAGTGCAACTCGCGTCGCAATCGACGCACGGTTCGGCAAACGAAGCGACGCTGCTCACCACAGTTGCCCGACTCGAAAAGGAACTGGCCGCAATGGCCGGCCGCGTCGATGCGGAACAGACGCAGAACGCGGCGCTGCGCGACCGCATCGATACGCTGCAAGCCGAATTGCAGCAGCGTACCGAGCACTATGCGCAGCAGATCAAGGATGCGGTGGCCGAAGCCGAGCGTCGCGTCAAACCGATGCTGGTCGAACTGGATTCGCTGCGCAGCATGGCATCGACCTACCAGAGCGGCCTGCGCGACGTGCAGCGCAAGGAATTCGATTTCCTTCAGCAGCTGAGTTCGGCCAAGGCCCGCGCGGACCGGCTCGAGGAACAGCTGCGCAGCCAGGGTGACGAACTGGAACGCGCGACGCGCGACGTGAACACGCTGCGCGCGAGCCGCGGGATGAATCCGGAGATTTCCGCGTTGATCCGGCGTCTGGCCGAGGCGGGCCAACTGGATGCGGATGCGTTTTCCGCGATCGGTACGTCGCTGGATCACGAGATTCCGGTACCGAACCAGTGCCCGCATTGCGACGGTGAACCGGAGCTGTCGCATGGCGACGACGGGTTCGAAGTATCGTGCCCCGAATGCGAACATGCGTCGGGACCGTGGCCTTCCCGATTCGAAGCAGTTGCGCGCTTTGCGCGCAACTGACGGGCCGGCAGGCACAGCAATCCCACAGGTGAGGTGATCCGGGACGCTTGAGGTGAGGTTTTTCGGGAGCTGTGAAACGGTGAAGCGCGGCCGAGCAAGGCTGCTCACGGATCATGTCGCGTGAGCAGCCGGCTTTGGATCAGGGAGTTTCGTCCTGGTCGGACGGGGCACCATTGGCCAGGTCATCGCGCCAGTTTTTCCACGCGCGGTGCAGCCGGTTCGACGAAATCGGCCGCACGAAGCCCAGCCATTGGCCGACCCGCTCGGGCGCCACGTCGTGCTCGAACAGTTCGGCCGCATAGGTGTTGCGCAGCGTTTGCGGACTCGCGCGCGCGGTGCGCGACGACGTGAGCCCGGCGGATTCGACGATCGCATCGATCGCGCGCAGCATCGTCGCCTTGTGCATCGGCCGCCCGGCGTGCGAGGCCGGGAACACGAGATCGCCCGGAATCTCCTGGCGCTTGCGCTCCACGAGCCATGCTTCGAGCAACGCGATCGCGAACGACGCCAGATGGGTTTCGCGCGCGAAATCGGGATGCGTTGACGGGATCTGCAGCGACGTTCCACTCGTATTGATGCAACTAATCGTAAGTGCACGTGCTTCGCCGGTTTTCACGCCCGCGCCGAGAAACGCGGCGACGAGCGCGCGGTCGCGCCGTTCTTTCCAGTATGCGGAGCCGGACACGCTGATCGGCGAAAACAGGTAGGCCAGCAACTTCGCGCGTTCGGCTGGCGTCAGGAAACCGGTCGGCTCGTTGTCGCGTGCCTGTCGCCAGTTCGCTTCGCCATCCTGAGCAATGAAGCGGGCCGGGTTGGTGGATGCGAACTCGGTGCGCCGGATGTGGTCGAGCACGCGCTCGATCAGCCGCAAATAGCGCATTCGTTGCGTCTTCCGGATCGGAAGCTCGCCGACGAAGTTCGCAATCGATGCCGTGTCGACCGTGGCCAGGTTCTTCTGATGCGCACGCAGCCAGGTGAGAAAGGCACCCCATTGCGCGCGATAGACATCAGCCGATGAACGGCGGTAGTCCTGCATGGCAAGCCAGGCGTCGAACGCGGTCTCGGGCGAGACGATCCAGTCGGACGCGCCGCGATCGAACAGATCCTTTTCTTCCGGGCGCGCCGGAGTGTCGGGGGACGTGGGAAGGGACATGTTATTTATTCCGTTAGTTGCGTATATGGTAGCCCTTTCCGCAACGTCGCGGGCAGCAGGATGCGGGAGGGGGCCGCCGTGTCGGACGGCCCAGGCATGGCGTCAGTCGCCCCACGCTTTGGACGGACGGTGAATGCGCTCGCGGGGCGCCGCATCCTGCGACCTGGCCGCCGCTTCATACGCGAGGACCGCGAACGAGAAGACGGCAGGGAGCGCGTTCGACCGGCCGAAGTCGATCGGATCGTCCGTTTCGGGAAAGGTCATGTCCGATGGCCGTTCGAACAGTTGACGCATGCCGGCCTCGTGCCGGCTGGCAAAGCCGAGATCGGCGAGCGCCTCGGCTTCGATGGCGTGCAGCAGGCGCCACGACAGCGGGACGCGTTGACGGATGTAGCGCTCGGCAATATGGCGAACGATCAGCTCGAGGTCGTGCGCAGCAGCCTTGAAGCTGAGCGCGGCCAAATCTTGTTCTTCTGTCATCGCAGGCTCCTGTCGACCGGGGCGGGCGCCTCGGTGCGCCGGCTCCGGCCATGCATGGCGGAATGTCCGTATACTGTACAAACATACAGTATTTTCCGCAACTGGCCTTTCGGCCAGCTATCCGCATCGTCAGCGATGGATCACGATCAGTAATGCGCGGGCCTCGCCCTTGCCCGGGTTGCGGATCGCATGCGGTGTGTCGGCCGGGTAGCGCGCCGTGTCGCCGGTTTTCAGGCGTCGGCTCGCCGCCGCGGCTTCGATTTCCATCGCACCCTGCAGCACGGTGAGGTGCTCGCGGGTGCCGGGTTCGTGCGCGTTCGACACGAGCGCGCCGCCGCCGGGCAGCGTCAGCTCGTACCACTCGAACTTGCCGGCCAGGTCGATCGGGCCCCACACGCGCAGCTGGTAGCGGCCGTCGTGGCCGGCGAGCGTCGGGATGTCGTGCGGGCCGTCCACGCGGATCGTCTCCGGCGCTTTCGGTTGCGAGAACAGTTCGTCGAGCGTGATGCCGAGTGCATTCGTGAGCCGCCACGCGACCGCGATCGTCGGATTGGCCTTGTCGCGCTCGATCTCGGAGAGCATCGATTTCGATACGCCGGCCGCGCGCGACAGGTCGTCGAGCGTCAGCTTGCGCTCGTTGCGCAGGCGCTGGATTTGCTCGCCGACCCGCGGCGGCGTGACGGCCGGCGGCTGCGATGCGGCGCCGGCTGGCGTGCGCCGCGACGCGGAGGAACTTGCCATTTGGTTTCCGTTCGCTTAGAGTTGTTCGGTATTTCGAATTCTAGTTCGGCATATCGGATAAGTGCGGTCAACCGAACGACCGACTATAACAGTAGCAGGCCGTTGCGCTGCCGCCACGAGTGGCGCGTGCCGGAATGCGAATCCCTGTCAGGAGCTTTGCGATGCGTGATGCCTTTCTCGCCCAGGTGCGCGGGACGCTCGACCAGATCCGCGCGGACGGTTTTTACAAGACCGAGCGCGAGATCGCGAGTCCCCAGGCGGCGGCCGTGCGGCTCGCCGGCGGTGCCGGCGTGCTGAATTTCTGTGCGAACAACTATCTGGGTCTGGCGAACGATCCGCGCCTGGTCGCCGCGGCGCAGGCCGGTCTCGACCAGGACGGTTTCGGCATGGCGTCGGTGCGTTTCATCTGCGGCACGCAATCCGTGCACAAGCAGCTCGAAAGCGCGCTGGCTGCGTTCCTCGGCACCGAGGACAGCATCCTCTATTCGAGCTGCTTCGATGCGAACGGCGGCCTGTTCGAGACGCTGCTCGACGAGAACGACGCGGTGATCAGCGACGAGCTGAACCACGCGAGCATCATCGACGGCATCCGCCTGTGCAAGGCGAAGCGTTACCGCTACAAGAACAACGACCTGTCCGACCTCGAGGCGAAGCTGAAGGAAGCCGACGCAGCGGGCGTGCGTCACAAGCTGATCGCGACCGACGGCGTGTTCTCGATGGACGGCATCATCGCCGACCTGAAAGGCATCTGCGACCTCGCCGATCGCTACGGCGCGCTCGTGATGGTCGACGATTCGCATGCGGTCGGCTTCATCGGCACGCATGGCCGCGGCACGCCCGAGCACTGCGGCGTCGAAGGCCGCGTCGACATCATCACCGGCACGCTCGGCAAGGCGCTCGGCGGCGCATCGGGCGGCTATGTCGCGGCCCGTCGCGAGATCGTCGAATTGCTGCGCCAGCGTTCGCGCCCGTACCTGTTCTCGAACACGTTGACGCCGAGCATTGCCGCGGCGTCGCTGAAGGTGCTGGAACTGCTCGGCAGCGACGAAGGTGCGAAGTTGCGCGAACGCGTGCGCGAAAACGGCGTGCGTTTCCGCGAGCAGATGACCGCAGCGGGCTTCACGCTCGTCCCGGGCGCGCACCCGATCATCCCGGTGATGCTCGGCGACGCGCAGCTCGCGACCAACATGGCCGACCGGTTGCTCGCCGAAGGCGTCTACGTGATCGGCTTCTCGTTCCCGGTTGTGCCGCGCGGTCGCGCGCGCATTCGCACGCAGATGAGCGCGGCGCACACGCCGGAACAGATCGACCAGACGGTCGCCGCGTTCGTGCGCGTCGGCAAGTCGCTCGGCATCGTCTGACGGAGGCGCGATCATGAAAGCACTGGCAAAGCTCGAACGCGGCCCGGGCCTCACGCTCACGCGCGTGAAGCGTCCCGAAGTCGGACACAACGACGTGCTGATCAAGATTCGCCGCACGGCGATCTGCGGCACCGACATCCATATCTGGAAGTGGGACGACTGGGCGCAGAAGACGATTCCCGTGCCGATGCACGTCGGTCACGAATACGTCGGCGAGATCGTCGAGATGGGGCAGGAAGTGCGCGGCTTCGCGATCGGCGATCGCGTGTCCGGCGAAGGCCACATCACGTGCGGTTTCTGTCGCAACTGCCGTGCGGGGCGCCGGCATCTGTGCCGCAACACCGTCGGCGTCGGCGTGAACCGCGAGGGCGCGTTCGCCGAGTATCTGGCGATTCCGGCGTTCAACGCGTTCAAGATTCCGCCCGAGATCTCCGACGATCTCGCGTCGATCTTCGATCCGTTCGGCAATGCGACGCATACGGCGCTGTCGTTCAACCTCGTCGGCGAGGACGTGCTGATCACCGGTGCCGGCCCGATCGGCATCATGGCTGTCGCGATCGCGAAGCATGTCGGCGCGCGCAACGTCGTGATCACCGACATCAACGACTACCGGCTCGAGCTCGCGCGCAAGATGGGCGCGACGCGTGCGGTCAACGTCGCACGCGAGTCGCTGCGCGACGTGATGGCCGACCTGCGGATGACGGAAGGCTTCGACGTCGGCCTCGAGATGTCGGGCGTGCCGAGCGCATTCACGAGCATGCTCGAGGCGATGAATCACGGCGGCAAGGTCGCGCTGCTCGGCATTCCGCCCGCGCAGACGGCGATCGACTGGAACCAGGTGATCTTCAAGGGGCTCGAGATCAAGGGCATCTACGGTCGCGAGATGTTCGAGACCTGGTACAAGATGGTCGCGATGCTGCAAAGCGGCCTCGACCTGTCGCCGATCATCACGCATCGCTTTGCGGCCGACGATTACGAGAAAGGCTTCGCCGCGATGCTGTCCGGTGAAAGCGGCAAGGTGATTCTCGACTGGACGGTCTGAGTGCCGGCGGGGCCGCTCGGCGCGTTTGCCGGCTGCCCCGCTCGCGTCGGTATGAGCGTTTGTCGAGGCCCGGCGGCTTCGGCAAACGCTTAAGGTGAGGAAATTCGGGAGCTGTGTTTGCGTGCCGAACGGCAGCTCGATCATGCATTCGCTGCACCCGTGGGCGCAGAATTCAACGGCTGCACGCGGTTTCTCGTTAGTGATGCGAGGGCGATCACGCTGCGATCCCCCGGGACCCATCGGTGACATGCCATTGCGCATGCACCTCACCTATCAAGGCTCCTCCCCTGTCCCCGCTGTCGCGTCGCTCGGCGCCGTGTCTTTCTTCTTACCCTTTCGTTCTCGCTTGCCGCGCTTGAATAGCGCGGCCCGTGCCGCCTCGCCCGCTTGCCACGGTCTAGCTCCGTTCCCACGGCAGCCTCGATGCGTGAGGCGATCGATGACGTGCCAACTCACCCGTTAGCCGGCCTGTCGGCATCGACCGGTGCGCCGCATGCTATTTGATTCGCTCACCGTTCAACCATCGCGGTTCGAGCTGCAGACTCAGCACGACGAGCCAGCGCTTCGGGCATTGCGGTGCGATCTCGATCAGCTCGCCATGCACGCCGGAAACCGTCACGAGCCCGTGTTGCGCCGCATGCCGATACGCACGCGATGCGTCCGCCTGAAGCCAGAAGCTGACGAGCGCGCAGGTGACGAAGCGGAACAGCAGCAACGTCGCGGCTTCCGGCGTGTCGCCGACTGAAACGAGCAGAGCGTCGAACACGAGCGTCAGTATTTGCGTGACCGCGATCGTGATCACCGTCAGCTTCGACAGACCGCGCATCCACAGTGCCGCACGCATGCGGACATGCCGCAGGGCAAGCCGCGCGCGATCGTCGTCGGCATCGTGTTTCATGACGCCGCGTCGGCACGCTGCGCGACGTCGATCGATGTCATGTCGGATGCAGGCATCCGCTCGCCGGGCACCCCGACGGCTTTGCACAGGATCGCGCTGTCGTAGCTATGCGCTGCAAACCGCATCACATCGATCAACTGAAACCCTTCGCGGCGATAGAACTCGACGAGCCGGACAGCCGCATGCGGCGCATCGAGCGCGATGTGCGTCGCGCCACGCGCGGCAGCCCGCCGTTGCGCGAACGCAAGCAGCGCACGGCCGATGCCGCGGTCCTGCCAGGCCGGATCGACGGCCAACTGGCCGAGCGTCGCGACGCGTCGGCTGCGGTACGGATCGCAACGCGAATCGGGATCGTGCGGCTGTATCGTGATCGTTGCGACCAGATGCCCGCTGCCGAGCGCGACGAAACATTCGCTGGTGAGCGTGCGTTCACGCGTCGCCGACGCCGGCTGGTCGACCCCCGGACAGTTGAAACCCGCGGCGCCGAGATGCGCATACGCGCGATGTAGCAACGCGGTCAGCGACTCGTACGAATCGCTGCGCGGATCGAAACGCCGTACGACGACGCGGCCGTCGAGCCGCTTCGCATAAGCCGCATGGGCACGCCGGGAGCGTGCGGATTCCGGTCGCTGCATGATGTCCTTTCGGCCAGACAGGGTGACCGAAGTGTAGTGAGCGCCATGCGTTCGCTTCAAGAAAAAATGTCGTAAACGCCGCCTGAAATGCGCCGTGCGCCATCGGAACCACGCGGCGTTCGGCCCTCCCGCCGACAGGGCCTTTTCGCCCGGGTGTTGACGAGTGAGAACGATCGTTCTACCGTAAACCCATGAACACACATGATGATCTCTTCGGCGAACCAGCCGTTCGCGACCGGCTTCTCGACGCGGCCGAAGCGCTGATCTACTCGGGCGGCATCCACGCCACGGGTGTCGATGCGATCGTGAAGCGGTCGGGTGCCGCGCGAAAGAGCTTTTATTCGCATTTCGAATCGAAGGAGGCGCTGGTCGTCGCCGCGCTCGAGCGCCGTGACGAACGCTGGATGCGCTGGTTCGTCGACGCAACGCTGGCGCGTGGCAAGTCACCGCGTGCGCACTTGCTCGGCATGTTCGAGGTGCTGCGTGACTGGTTTGTGCAACCCGATTTTCACGGCTGCGCGTTCCTGAACGCGTCCGGCGAGATTGCCGATGCCGACGATCCGGTGCGCGTCGTCGCACGTCTGCACAAGGCACGCTTGCTCGCGTTCGTGCGCGAGCGGTTCGACGCGTACGCCGACGCCGCCGGGATCGAGCGCCGCGGGCTGGCCCGCGTCGCGCGTCAATGGCTGGTGCTGATCGACGGCGCGATCGGCGTGGCGCTCGTCAGTGGCGATGCAAGCGTCGCGCGCGATGCGCGCGCAACCGCCGAACTCTTGCTCGATACGGTGTCTCGAGCGTCGAAGTAACGCGTCCCAACCGGCTGCGTTCGTGCGCGGCCCAAACCTTGAACAGGAGCATCCCATGGCCGCTTCCCCGGAAGTTCGTCCGCCCGTTCCACCCTTCACGCTCGACACGGTGCGCCAGAAAGTGCGCGCCGCGGAGGATGCGTGGAACACGCGCGACCCGCAGCGCGTCTCGCTCGCCTATACGCCGCAGAGCCGGTGGCGCAATCGCGCGGAGTTCGTGACGGGCCGCGACGAGATCGTCGGCCTGCTGCAGCGGAAATGGACGCGCGAGCTCGACTACCGGTTGATCAAGGAGCTGTGGGCGTTCGGCGGCAATCGCATCGCGGTGCGATTCGCATACGAATGGCATGACGACGCCGGCAACTGGTTCCGCTCATACGGGAACGAAAACTGGGAGTTCGACGAAAACGGCTTGATGGCGCATCGCCACGCGAGCATCAACGATCTGCCGATTCGCGAAGCGGATCGCCTGTACCACTGGCCGCTCGGCCGCCGTCCGGACGACCATCCCGGCCTGTCCGATCTCGGGCTGTGACGCCGCACGATGACGATGCGGGGACGTGCTCGATCGTGCATCGAGCGCGTCGTCCGTGCCCAACGGTGAGGAAATACGGGAGGCGTGTGCTGAGGTGAGTGTTTTCGGGAGAAGGGGCATTCTGTGCCGGACGGTGTGATTTTTCACGCCCGGCATCTCACCGATCAATCTTCGCAGGAAACGGCGCGATTGCGCTGACGGAAGCACAGCATGCATTGCTGTGCACGAGCTTTGGTCGCTCACGTGCGAATCGAATGCGACATCGGTGGCGCATTTGCTCCATACACGCACAGTGGCGAGATTCAAGCGGTGTGTATCGATGCGCGATGCAACTCACCGCTCGACTTCAACGTGACGCCAGACACGGTGATGGATCGACGCATAACCGTGCGTGCCATCGAACCGCATTGCTCACCGTTCGAAATCGACATCGACACGCACGCATCCAGACGTGCGTGTCGGAATCAACCAAGGTGCGCAGCAGTCAGTCGTGTGGCTCACCCCTGAACACGACCTCCATCGACCGCCTGGCAACCGCGCACCCTTCACATCGGTCTTTCAGCCCGCGATCCGCGCAGCGATCGCCTCGCCCACTTCCTGCGTCCCCGCCTGACCGCCGAGATCGCGCGTGCGCGGCCCCGTACGCAGCAGGTCCTCGATCGCCGCGACGATCGCGTCGTGCGCTTCGCGTTCGCGGCCCGTGCCGTTGCCGAGGAAGTCGAGCATCATTGCCGCCGACCAGATCATCGCGATCGGGTTCGCGATGTACTGGCCCGCGATGTCCGGCGCGGAGCCGTGCACCGGTTCGAACAGCGACGGAAACGTGCGATCCGGGTTGAGGTTCGCGGACGGTGCGATGCCGATCGTGCCCGTGCAGGCCGGACCGAGGTCGGAAAGGATGTCGCCGAACAGGTTCGACGCGACGACGACGTCGAAGCGGTCCGGCTGCAGCACGAAGCGCGCACACAGGATGTCGATATGCTGCTTGTCCACGGTGATCTCGGGATAGCGCTCGCCCATTTCGGCCGCGCGCGCGTCCCACCACGGCATGCTGATCGCGATGCCGTTGCTCTTCGTCGCGACGGTCAGGCGCTTCGCGCGGCGCTGGGCGAGTTCGAACGCGAACTTCAGCACGCGCTCGGTACCGTGACGCGTGAAGATCGACTGCTGCATGACCACTTCGCGCTCGGTGCCCTCGAACATCGTGCCGCCGACCGACGAATATTCGCCCTCGGTGTTCTCGCGCACGATCATGAAGTCGATGTCGCCTGCCTTGCGGCCGGCGAGCGGCGACGGCACACCGTCGAACAGGCGCGCGGGCCGCAGGTTGATGTACTGGTCGAACTCGCGGCGGAACTTCAGCAGCGAACCCCACAGCGAAATGTGGTCGGGTACCGTCGCGGGCCAGCCGACCGCACCGAACAGGATCGCGTCCATGCCCGACAGCTGGGCCTTCCAGTCGTCCGGCATCATCTTGCCGTGCTGCGCGTAGTAGTCGCAGCTCGCCCAGTCGATCTGCTCGAACTGGAAACGGATACCGAAGCGTGCCGTCACGGCGTCGAGCGCGCGCAGGCCCTCGGGCATTACTTCACGGCCAATGCCGTCACCGGGGATGACGGCAATCCTGTACGTCTTGTCGCTCATGCGAGCCTCCTTGGCTGGTCGGGCCGCTGGCAGCGTGCGCAGCGGAACATGACGCCATTTTATTTATTTCCATTCAGATTAAAATCGTGCGAAAGGTTAATCGACTTTCCACGAATCGTGAATAAATCGCCGAATCTCGACGACCTGCGCGTCTTCAGCCTGGTCGTCCGCCTGACGAGCTTCAGCGCGGCTGCGGAGCAGCTCGCGGTGTCGCCCGCGTATGTGAGCAAGCGTATCGCGCTGCTCGAGGCGCAGCTCGGCACGCGGCTGCTGCATCGCTCGACGCGTCGCGTGACGGTCACGGAGGCCGGCGAACGCGTGTTCGCGCGGGCCGAGAAGATTCTCGACGACGTCGATCATCTCGTCGAGGACGTATCGACCACGCGCACGGTGCCGCGCGGCACGCTGCGCATCTCGAGCAGCTTCGGCTTCGGCCGCCATGTCGTCGCGTCGGCGCTGCTCGACTTCTCCGCGCGCTATCCGCAGCTAAACGTGCGGCTCGATCTGTTCGACCGGCTGGTCGACGTGGCGGGCGAGGGCTACGACCTCGACGTGCGCATCGGCGACGACATCGCCGATCACCTGATCGCGCGCCGCCTTGCCGCGAACTATCGGGTGCTGTGCGCGTCGCCCGACTATCTCGCACGGCGCGGCACGCCGCGCACGCTCGCGGATCTCGCTTCGCACGACTGTCTCGCGATCAAGGAGCGCGACCATCCGTTCGGCGTCTGGCGGTTGAACCTGCGCGGAGAAACGGCAACGGTGAAGGTCGGCGGCGCGCTGTCGACGAACCACGGCGAGGTGGCCGTGCAATGGGCGCTCGCCGGGCGCGGGATCGTGTTGCGTTCGATCTGGGAAGCGGGGCCGCTGATCGAACGCGGCGAACTCAGTCGCGTGCTGCCGGACGCGATTCAGCCGGCGAACATCTGGGCGGTGTATCCGGAACGCGTCGCGGCTTCGGCGAAAGTGCGCGTGTGTGTCGATTTTCTGGCGGAGGCGCTTGCCGGTTTGAATGCCGCTGCGAGCGACGATGCGACCTGAAATCGGTCAAAGGTGAGCTTTTACGGGGGCATGTGCGGAGCGTCGGCACACGCCCGTTTACGGCTCGCGACCGCATCGCGAGCCGGCAGCGTGCCGTGGGCACCGGCGCGTCGCTGGCCGCGATGCGCCGGGCAGGCGGACGATGGCGCCCGCACGCGGCTCACGCTGCTTTCGCTGTTTTCGCGTCGCTCTCTGCACCGAGCATCAGGTCGAGATTCTGCACGGCCGCGCCGGATGCCCCTTTGCCGAGATTGTCGAACACGGCGGACAGCAGCACCTGGCCATGATCGGCATTGACGAACACGCCGAGCCGCAGGTCGTTCGTACCGTTCAGCGCTTGCGGATCGAGATGCGTGATCGCGCGCGTATCCGCGAGCGGCGTGACCTCGACGTGGCGCGCACCGGCGTAATGGTGCGCGAGACACGCGTGCAACAACTCACCGGTCACGCCGGCCGGGAGCAGGCGCAGCTCGATCGGCACGGTCAGCACGATGCCCTGCCGATAGGCGCCGTAAGCCGGCACGAACAGCGGACGGTGCGCGAGCCCGGCATGCAGCTGGATCTCGGGCACGTGCTTGTGCGCGAGCGCGAGGCCGTAGACCTGCAGCGGCTTCGCGTGTGCCGCGCCGTTCGATTCGAATGCGTCAACGGCGGTTCGCCCGCCGCCCGAGTAACCGGACACCGCATGGATGCTCACCGGGTAGTCGCGCGGCAGCAGCCCGGCGTGTTGCAGCGGCCGGAGCAGGCCGATCGCGCCCGTCGGATAGCAGCCCGGATTGGTGACGCGCTGCGCGCGCGCGATGGTCTGCGCGTGTCCTTCGACCATCTCGGGAAAGCCGTACACCCATTCCGGTTCGGTGCGATGGGCCGAACTCGCGTCGATCACGCGTACCGCCGGATTGCGGATGAAGCCGACCGCTTCGCGCGCGGCGGCGTCGGGCAAGCACAGGATCGCGATATCGGATGCGTTGATCGCTTCAGCGCGCCGCGCGGGGTCCTTGCGCTCGGCATCCGGCAGCGTGACGAGCCGCAGGTCGGTGCGATCCCGCAGGCGCTCGTGGATCTGCAATCCGGTCGTACCTTGGTCGCCGTCGATGTAGACAGTGGGGAGGCTCATGATGGTCGCGTTCCCCGTTTCGGACATCGGGAAAGCCGTATCGTCCACCGAACGCCTAGAATAGGAAAAGTTGAATTTCCTGATTACCGGATTCAGTTTTCCTGAACGAGAGGTGGGCATGCGCGAGATCAGCCTGGACCGGCTGCGTACACTGGTCGCAATCGCCGACCAGGGATCCTTCGTGGCCGCGGCGCAACTGCTTCATCTTGCGCCGCCGACGGTCAGCCTTCATGT
Organism: Burkholderia cepacia GG4; assembly: GCF_000292915.1. Classification (NCBI taxonomy): domain Bacteria; kingdom Pseudomonadati; phylum Pseudomonadota; class Betaproteobacteria; order Burkholderiales; family Burkholderiaceae; genus Burkholderia; species Burkholderia cepacia. Next base: position 2,612,426 of record NC_018514.1, on the reverse strand, counting down.
CGCCGAACTCGAAAGCCGCATCGGTGCGCCGTTGCTGTCCCGCACGCGCGGCAACGTGCAGCCGTCAACCATCGGTGCCGTGCTGGTGGAGCGGGCGCGCCGCCTGCTGGCCGAGGTCGAGTCGACCCTCGACGACGTGGAGCGGCAAGTGCAGGGGCTGACCGGGCGGGTGCGGCTCGGGGCATCGACCGGGGCGATCGCCCATCTGTTGCCGCAGGCGGTGGTCCGGCTGCGCGAGCGGCATCCGGACATCGATGTCCAGATCGCGGTGCTCACGTCGCAAGACACGCTGGCGCGCATTGCGCAGGGCACGCTCGACGTCGGGCTGGTGGCGTTGCCGCAGCCGGCGGTGGCGGGGTTGTCGATCCGCGCGTGGCGGCGCGATCCGGTGCTGGCCTTTCTGCCTGCCGACTGGCGGCTTCCGGCGCGGGTGACGCCGGCCTATCTGGCCACGCGTCCGCTGATTCTCAACGATGCGACGACCCGCCTGTCGCGGCTCACGACGGAATGGTTCGCGCTCGGCGGTCACCGGCCCGAGCCCCGCATCGAACTCAACTACAACGATGCGATCAAGAGTCTGGTCGCCGCGGGTTACGGCGCGACGCTGCTGCCGCACGAGGCGGGCGCCCCGTTGCCCGACGCACGGATCGTCATGCGGCCGCTGCGTCCGGCGTTGTGGCGCGAACTGGGCATCGCGCATCGCGCCGGCCCGATCGATCGGTCGACCCAGCACGTGCTCGACGCGTTATGGGCGCTCGGCGCGCGATAGGGCGTTTGGCGAACGGCGCCGCTGTGTTACAGCCGGTTGTCCTTCGCGAGCATCAGCACGCGCGCCCAGCGCTGCGCATCGCGCTTGTCCATCATCGGCAGGTTCCATTCGCCGCGCACGGCGTCGCGCACGCGCACGACCAGATGCCAGCGGCCATCGATCGGCGCGGCCTCGCAGGCGTCGAGCTGCGACAGCGTATAGCGGCCGTCCGCGCCGTCATGCGACAGCCACAGCAGCCCCTGCGTCGCGGATACGCGCAATTCGCCCCATGCGCGATGCACGATGTGGGTCCAGCCTTGTTCCTTCGTATTCGGTGCGATGTCGCGGCGGCGTTTGATCCACCACGCGATCAGCGCGATCAGGATCGCGGCGGCGAGCACCGCGGCCGCGATCGCGACTGGCTGGCCGAACTGCGCGGCGATGACATGAAACAGGTGTACCGCGCCCCATCCAATGGCGATGAGCGCGAATAGCGCAATGAAAATCGGCATGTCGAATCGGAAACGAGGACGGACCGGCGCAGGCAGCGCGCCGGTCCGTCGCACACGGCATCACCGGCGGCGGTGAATGTCGTGCGTGACGAAGCCCGCGTCGTTGATGGGCAGCGCGAGGCCGTCCTTGACCGCGAGCGTCTTGCGGATGTCGTCGAGACCCGCGCACCAGTGGTCGCGCATCGTCGACAGACCGAACTGATAGTCCTTGTAGTGGTGCTCGTACGCCTTCTGCTGATAGATCAGGTGCTGGATGTTGTATTTCTTCCCGCTCGACATCGCTTCAGCCTCGATGCACCACGGGTCGTTCTTGCGCTGCTCTTCCGGCACCTGCTCGAGCACGTGGCGCAGTACGTTGCGGTAGCGCTGTTCGCGCTGCAGCGTGTCGGTGACGAAACGCGTGCGGCTCGAATACTGCACGTCCTTCGTGCGTTCCGCGACGTCGGCCATCGTGCGCGGCAGCGGCCCGCGCGCGCTCCACAGATCGACCTGGAACGCGAGCGTGTCGCGCCGCGGACGCGCGCGCAGCACTTCCATCAGCGGCGTGTTCGACACGACGCCGCCGTCCCAGTAATACTCGCCGTCGATCTCGACCGGCGGGAACGCGGGCGGCAGTGCGCCGGACGCCATGAAGTGCTCGGGTTCGAGGCGGATGCGCGAGTTGTCGAAGTACACGAAGTTGCCGGTGCCGACGTTGACCGCGCCGACCGACACGCGCGTCTCGCCCGAGTTGATCCGGTCGAAATCGCACAGCTTGAGCAGCGTCGCGCGCAGTGCCGACGTGTCGTACCAGCTGATCTTTTCCGGATGATCGGACACACCCGGCAGCGGCGGCGGGAAACGCGGCGCGAAGAAACCCTGCTGGCCCTGCATCATCGCGCTCGCGGCCTGCGATGCGGTGAAGAACGTGCGGATCTGGTCGATGCTGTTGAACAGCGCGAATTCGAACGCAGCCGGCATCGCGGGAAAGAACGCCGGCTGGCAGATCGTTTCCCAGAATTGGCGCAGCCGCTCGACCCGATGTTCGGGCGCATTGCCCGCGATCAGCGCGGTGTTAAGCGCGCCGATCGAGATACCTGCGATCCAGTCGAGCGGAACGCCCGCCTCGTGCAGCCCTTCGAACACGCCGGCCTGATACGCGCCGAGCGCGCCGCCGCCCTGCAGGACGAGGGCGATGGTTTCGTACGGCAGCGACCGCGCAGCGGCCGGCGCACCGGCTTCGTGATGCAGGTCCGCCGCATCGACGGCCTGCTTTTCTGTACGCGCGTGCGGTTTCATCAGTTGCTCCGAGAAATCCCGCCATCGATGGCGGAGACGGATGGCGTGTCGTCGATCGACGGCACGCCATCTTGAGAATAGGCGTGGTGCGGGAATCGCCTCCCGTCAGGGAGGCGAGGGCGTTACTGCATGAACCAGCCGTGGCTGACGACGAACGACTGGCCGGTGAGCGCGGCGCTCGGGAATGCCGACAGGAACAGCACCGTCTGCGCGACGTCCTGCACCGTCGTGAACACGCCGTCGACCGTATTGCCGAGCATCACCTTCTTCACCACTTCTTCTTCGCTGATGCCGAGTTCCTTCGCCTGCTCCGGAATCTGCTTGTCGACCAGCGGCGTGCGCACGAAGCCCGGACACACGACGTGCGAGCGCACGTTGTGCTTTGCGCCTTCCTTCGCCAGCACGCGGGCCAGGCCGAGCAGCCCGTGCTTGGCCGTCACGTACGCCGACTTCAGCGGCGACGCTTCGTGCGAGTGCACCGAACCCATGTAGATCACGACGCCGCCGCGATCGTCCTTGTACATGTGCTTGAGCGCGGCCTTGGTCGTCAGGAACGCGCCGTCGACGTGGATCGCCTGCATCTTCTTCCAGTCGGAGAACGCGTAGTTCTCGATCGGGTTGACGATCTGGATGCCCGCGTTCGACACGAGGATGTCGACCGAGCCGAACGCCTCGGCCACCTTGTCGATGCCGCTGTTCACGGCTTCCTCGTTGGTCACGTCCATCGCGACGCCGATCGCCTTGCCGCCTGCCTTGTTGATCTCGTCGGCAACCGCATTCGCGCCGTCCTGGTTCAGGTCGGCGATCGCGACGGCCGCGCCCGCCTTGGCGAGCTCGAGTGCGATTTCCTTGCCGATGCCGCTTGCGGCGCCCGTGACGACTGCGGTCTTGCCATTCAGGTTGCTCATTTCGAATTTCCCGTGGTGAAAGGATTGACAGGGAGTAAGGACTGCGGACGTGTTACTGAGCCAGGTAATCGTAGACGACTTCGCCGAGGCCAAGTGTCAAATCTGCGACGATGTGGCGGGCTTCGACGATCTCGAGCACCGGCAGGTCGGCCACCGGCGCCAGCGCGTGCGGCGCCAGTTCGAGCGACGCGGGGCCCGTCCATGCGCCTTTCATCTTGATGTCCTGCATGTAGTAGCGCACCAGTTCGCACACGCGTGCGGTGCCGTCGACGTGCGGGATGATCTTCAGCAGGAAGTTCGGACCGGCGAGGCGCTTCGTCTGCTCGTCGATGTCGAGTTCCTTGTGCTTGTAGCCCATCGTGCCGGTCGCGACGCGCACCTTGCCGTAGTCGAGCGTGCCCAGGATGTGATCGGTGTTCACGTTCAGCGTGGGCGATGCGAGCTTCTTCGGGAAACCCCACAGCTCGCGGCCGCCGGCGATCGGCGGGTGATCGTCGAGATACATCGCGAGCGTGTAGCCGCCGGCCTGGCCGTTGTACTCGACAGGGATCACCTGGCCGCTTTCGGTGTAGTCGCCGAAGCCGGTCGAATCGGCCATGCGAATGAATTCGTAATGCACGAGCGGCTCGGTGATCTTCAGCGGCTCGGGGACGATCTCGCGCAGACGGTCGGGATCGGTGCGATACGTGATGATCAGAAACTCACGATCGACGAAACGGTACGGGCCCATCGGGAATGCCGGGCTGGTCAACGGCATCGCAAACGCTTTCGATCGGACATCGCTGGGTTTCATGCGGACTCCTTGTTGTAGATCGCTTCGTGGATGAGTGCTCGTAAGCCCGTAATCCTATGCCTGTGCGTTGCCGTTGTGCGATGCCGCATTCGGAATTAATTGTTGCCGATTTCGAATTAGTTACGATGTAAATGTTGAGGCGAATGATGCAAACGGCATCGATCGCGCGTGGCGGCCCGATAGTCACACGCATCAATGACGCCACGATGTGAAAAACGTGAGCCTTTACGGGATCGTTGGTGAGCTTTTGCGGGAGACGGTCGCGCAGGAATATGACAATTGTGTGAACTTGTGTTGCAGTGCAGCCTCTAAGTGCGTTCGCGCGCGGCGCACGGACTCTGATCACCGGTCACCCTGCGCGTTAAGCAACGCTTAAGCGAGTGAGCACTAGCATCGTTCGCATCCGACCGGCCCGCCCGGTCCAATCATCACGCCCCACGCAACCGGATTCATGCAGAACCTCAATCTCACCTTGTTTTCCGCCATCAATGCCGGTGCGGCGCCGCACCCAGGCGTTGCCCGCCTCGCGATCCTTGCCGCCGACTGGCTCGTCTATGCACTGCCCGTGATGCTGTTGCTGACCTGGATCTTCGGCGAGCGCCCGACGCGACGCCAGGCGATCGAGGCCGGCGTCGGTACCTGCGTGGCGCTGGTGCTCGCGCAGGTGATCGGACATTTCTGGTTCTCGCCGCGACCGTTCATGGCCGGCGTCGGCACGCAACTGATTCCGCATGCGCCGGACAGCTCGTTTCCGAGCGATCACATGACGTTCGCATGGAGTCTCGCGGTCGGCATGCTGCTCGCCGGCACCACGCGGCTCACCGGGTTCGTGATGGCAGCGATGGCCGTGGCGATTGCATGGGGGCGCGTGTATGCGGGCGTGCACTGGCCGTTCGACATGGCCGGTGGCGTGCTGGTCGGCACGGCTGGCGCGCTGGCCGCGCACCTGTATGGGCAACGTGTGGTCGAATTGCTCGAGCGGATCGGCGACGTCGTGCACGCGGTGATGATGGGGCGCGAACGCACGCACTGAGCGGGAAAACGACGCCGGAGCAGTGCGAGCCGGACGCCGTCAACCGGGCGTCCTGGCTGCTTCGGCGGAAGTGGACGGGCCGCCGCCGGCTTCGTGCAGTTCGGGCGTCTCGCCCGGATGCTGTGCGGTGTCGCGTTCGAGCGCGCTTTCCTTCAGGATTGCGCACATCGCGATGAACAGCGCGAGCACGACGACGGCGAGACCGCCGTAGCCGATGATCTTCAGGTTGCGAAGGAAAGGCGAGGCGGGACTTTCTTTTGTCATGACCGGGCGCTCCTGGGCAGGATGCGGCGGCTGTCGCCCGACAGCGGCGTCGCAGGCATAGATATATATCAGCCGCGCGGCCGATGCCAAGCCCGCCGATGCACGGGCGGCCGTTCCGGTCAGTCTTCCAGCGTTTCATGCACGGCCGCCGCGCCGCGCTTCCAGTATGCCGCCGCGCGGATGCGCGACTTGTCGACCCCGCGCTCGCCGGTCAGGTGCAGACGGACCGCGCGCATCGACTGCGCTTCACCCGCCGCCCACACGTAACCGTCGCCGGACGACGGCAGCGGCAGCTCGCGCACGGCATTCAGCAGCACGTCGCCGTCCGCTGCGTCGGCTTCGGCGCGAAAGCGCCAGATTTCATGCACGTCGGCGCGCGTATCGAACGAGATCTGCGCGGTGCGATCCGCGACTTCCAGCACCACCGCCGCGCGCGCGCCGGCCGGCAATTGCTCGAGACGCCGCGCGACTGCGGGCAGTGCCGTATCGTCGCCGATCAGCAGGTGCCAGTCGAAATCGGTCGGGACCACGAACGAACCGCGCGGGCCGCCGATGCCGAGCCATTGGCCGACGCGTGCCTGCGCGGCCCACTGCGATGCGGGGCCCGGATGGTTCAGCACGAATTCCAGATCCAGTTCGCAGGCGGCGCGGTCGAAGCGGCGCGGCGTGAAGTCGCGCGCGACCGGCTTCGGCTCGCCTTCGGGAAACTCGGGGCCGTTCGCACCGAGCGTCGGCATCGCGGGGCGCTCCGCGCCGGGCGGCGGGAAAAACACCTTCACGTGATCGTCGAACGACGACGATTCGAAATCCGCGAGGTCGGGGCCGCCGAGCGTGACGCGCAGCAAGTGCGGCGTCACCGCGTGCACGCGCAGGACCTGCAGCAGGCGGAACTTGAGGGTATGGCGCACGCGGGTGACGGCGCGTTCGGATGGATTCTGCATCGATCCGTTCTCCTTGAGATTTGGGGGGCGGCGCGGATTACGCGCCGGTGCCGCCTTCGATTTCGGCAGTCGCGCGGCGCATGATCGCCGCGATACGCCGTTGTTCGTCGGCATCGGCGGCGCTCTTGTGGAGCAGCGCCCGCTTCAGTGCGAGGCGCGCCTCGACGAACTCCGGCAGCCAGCCGGGCTGTGCTTCGTCCTGAGCTTCGCTGCCAGCCGATTCTCCGGCGAATGCGCGGCGCATGAATTCCATCTTGCGCGCCAGGTGCGTGAGGCGCGCGAACAAGGTGTCGACGCGCTCGCGCTGCGCATCGAGATGCGCGCGGCCGGCGTCGGTCAGCGCATAGCGCTTGCGGTTGCCTTCCGCCTGCGACGCGACGAAGCCGACTTCCTCGAGATACGTGAGCGCCGGATACACCATGCCGGGGCTCGGGCTGTAGAAGCCGTTCGAGCGCGTGTCGAGCGCCTTGATCAGTTCGTAGCCGTGGCTCGGCTGCTCGGCGACGAGCGCGAGCAGCAGAAGCTGAAGATCGTCGGAGCTGAACTGGCGTCCGCGCGGCATGCCGTCGTCGCCGAAATCACCAAAGCCGCCGCGTCCGCCACGGCCGCCGAACGGGCCGCCGCCAAACGGATCGTGGCCGCGGCGATGGCGGCCGATCGCCTGCCAGAGGCCGGCGAACCATTCAGGGCCGGCATGCGCACCATGACCGTCGCATCGGGCATGGCCGCGGGAAGGGGTGTGTCGCATGATCGTGTCCTATATGTCGTAAAACATATCTAAAGATATATATCGAAAGATAGGGTGTCAAGGGAAGTTATGTGGGGTCGGATGAGTGGGGTGCTGGTGCGGGCTGGAGCAGCCCAAGGCTGGCGAGGAAGTAGTTCCGGCCTCGGAACTGGCCGACGCGCTCAAGCAGATTCGTGAGCTGCAGCGGATGCTCGGCAAAAATGGTATGGACGCCTCCCCATCGCATCATGAGGTGTCGTTCAATCAGGAGAACGCAAATGGAACCGACAGTCGTAGGCGTAGACATCGCCAAGCGGGTCTTCCAACTGCGCCGGATCGCTGCGGACACCGGCGAGGTGTTCGACAGGCAGCTTCGTCGCAGCGATTTTCTTGAGCACTTCGCCAATCGTGAGCCCTGTCTCATTGGCATGGCGGCGGCTCGCGCGCGCACCATCGACCGGCAGATGGGCAGTCGGGAATCCCGGCGTGGGTCCGCATGGAGATGCTTCGGGTCAACGGCGCTACGTTATCGAAGGTGGCGCGCGTTGCCACGGCGCGAAAGTCGTGACCGGTGCATCGACTACACAGTGCGGTTGAAGCTGCGGCACATGATTCGGCTTCAGGCGGCGATGCCGGATTCGTTCGCGGACCGATTCATGCCACGCGATACCACACGATGAATCGCGTCACTCCCCCGACATATTTCGGTGTGCGACACGATATGCCCCAGGACTACACCCGAACCGCGCCTTGAACGCCCGCCCGAAATGCGTGATGTCCGAAAACCCGCACGCGATCGCAAGCTCCAGCAACGTGCGGTTGGAATCCGCCGGATCCTCCAGCGCACGCCGGCTCGCCTGTAGCCGGTATTCCTGGATCAGGCTCTGTGGCGTCCGCTCGGTTGCGGCCAGCGCGCTGTACAGCGTGCGCCGCGACACGTTCAGCGCGCTCGCCAGCTTGTCCGGCGATAGATCGGGATCGCTGTAGTGGTGCGACAGATAGATTTCCGCATTCATCCGCAAGGTCGCGCTGCGCGCATCGGCGCCGGTCAGCGACTCGCTCGCCTCGCGGCGGATCACCGAATCGAGCAGCATCAGCGTCGACTGCTCGAAGCCGAACAGGCTTTCCGGATCGTTCGGCACCTGCCCGTCCATCAGGTAACGGATCGATTGAAGGGCCAGTTGCGCATTGCCGACGGTCTTGCGCACCTGCACGCCCGCGCGCTCCACGAACCAGCGCCACATCGTGCCGCTTCTCGGCGGCGTCAGCGCAGCAACGAAGCGCGACGCGTTCGCGGATTCGATCGTGTACGGCTGCGTCGCATCGTAGATCACCCACCCGCCGGGACTGACGGTCGACGTCGCGTTGCGCTGCGTGACGCGGCTTTGCCCGGTGATCTGGAACAGAATCTTGTAGCAGTCGCTGTCGGCGCGCGACGCGAGCGAGCGATCGCGATCGACGCGGATCGCGGTGGTGTCGACGTCGGCCATGCGCAGGCCGCCGACCGTGGCCACCCGCGCCGACATCCGGAACAGCGGGCCGGTGTCGTGAAAGACCAGCGGCAGGAAGCTGTCCGCGATCAGGTCCCGCAGATTCGCGCTGCGGCTGCTGCTGGCGTCGACGACGAGTTCGTGTGCCATTGCCGGAAGAGGGAGAGGGCCAGGGAACGCGTCGGGCTTGATGCAAACGGCCAGGACGCAGAATGAGACGTCGCCATTGTCGGGAGCATGGGCCCGCAGCGTCAATGGTGGTTTCTACAAGGAAGCCGCTGCGCCATGCCGATCTGCACGCTGAAGCCAAAAGTGTGCACGCAACGCCGATCGGCGCATGCGACGCGTCCCTAGAATCGACGAGCGGCCGGCAAGCCGGGCCTTTCACTCAATTTCGATTTCCGGAGGAATACAGATGGCACTGGTTCGGATGCTGGACGAAGTCAGGGCGTTTCTCGCGCGCGAACACGGGCATTACATCGACGGCCGCGCGGTTGCCGGCCGTGGCGAACGGATCGAGGTACGCGATCCGGCGACGCACGCGGTGATCGGCTCCGTCGCGCAGGCGACCGACGACGACGTCGAAACCGCGATCGCGTCGTCCCATCGCGCGTTCCGCGGCGAGTGGGCGAGCCTGACGCCGGCCGATCGCGAGCGCATCCTGCTGCGCTTCGCGGACCTGATCGACGCACACGGGGAAGCGCTCGCGCAGATCGAAACCGCGCAGTCGGGCAAGCTCATCGGGCTGTCGCGCGTGATCGAGGTCGGCTGGTCGGCTCGCTGGCTGCGCTATTACGCGGGCTGGGCCACCAAGATCGCGGGCGAAACGCTCGCCCCGTCGTATCCGAGCATGAACGGCGAGCGCTACACGTCGTTCACGCTGCGCGAGCCGCTGGGGGTCGTGTTCGGGATCATTCCGTGGAATTTTCCGGTGATGATCCCGGTGTGGAAATTCGGTGCGGCGCTCGCGACCGGCAACACGGTGCTCATCAAGTCGTCGGAGTTCACGCCGCTCACGATGCTGCGCATCGCCGAGCTGGCGACCGAAGCCGGGCTGCCGCCCGGCACGCTCAACGTGATCAACGGCACCGGCCAGGTCGGCGCGCAGGTGATCCGCGATCCGCGCGTGGCGAAGGTGTCGTTCACGGGCTCGGTGCCGACCGGCCGCATCATTGGCGAGGAAGCCGTCAACGCGAACTTCACGCGCTTCACGCTCGAACTGGGCGGCAAGAACGCGGCTGCGTTCCTGCCGGATACGCCGGTCGACAAGATCCTCGACGGCATCGTCGAGGCCGGGTTCCTGCATAGCGGGCAGGTGTGCGCGTCGGCTGAGCGCTTCTTCGTGCATCGTTCGAAGTTCGACGAGGTGGTCGAGAAGATGAAGGCACGCCTCGACAGCTTCCAGCCGGCCGATCCGATGGACGACGCCGGGATGATCGGCCCGGTCTGCAACGAACCGCAGTTTCGCAAGTGCCTCGACGCGTTCGAGCTCGCGCGTACGGAAGGCGACACGATCGTCACGGGCGGCGGCGCGTATGCGCGTGACGGCTTTTACGTGAAGCCGACGATCGTGCTGCCGCGCTCGCTGCAATCGGCGTCGTACCGCAAGGAGATCTTCGGGCCGGTCGGCGCATTCGTGCCGTTCGACGATGAGGAAGAACTGATCGCGATGATGAACGACACGCCGTTCGGGCTGACCGCCAGCCTGTGGACGAACGATCTTTCGAAGGCCCTGCGTTACGTGCCGCGCATCGAAGCCGGCACCGTGTGGGTGAACATGCATACGCTCGTCGATCCGGCCGTTCCTTTCGGCGGTGCGAAGGGCTCCGGTGTCGGCCGCGAGTACGGCTCGTCGTTCATCGACGCGTACACCGAGCCAAAATCGGTGACCATTCGCTTCTGACGTTTGCAGGTAGCGCGTGACGCGAGCCGACGGCTGGAACCGCAACACTTCGCGATGCCAGCCGCCAGCCCGCCGTGGACAACCTCAGACCGCGCTGGCCTCGTCGATCTTGCGGATATCTTCGTCGTCGAGCCGCACGCGGATCGCTTCGCCGAGCAATTCGAGCTGCGCGAGCGACGTCGCACTCGCGATCGGCGCGGTGATCGACGGGCGTGCGATCTGCCATGCGAGCGCGATCGCGGCCGGCTGCGTGCCATGCTTGGCCGACACGTCGTCGAGTGCCGCGAGAATGCGCAGCCCGCGCGCGTCGAGATAGCCGGCGACGCGATCGCCGCGCACGCTCTTCTTCAGGTCGGCCTCGCTGCGGTACTTGCCCGACAGGAAGCCGCTCGCGAGCGCGTAGTAGTTGACGACGCCGAGCTTCAGGTCGCGCACGACCGGCTCGAGATCGCGTTCGTACGCGGCGCGATCGATCAGGTTGTATTCCGGCTGGATCACCTGGTACGCGGGCAGGTCGTCGCGCTTGCTCAGGTCGGCGGCTTCGCGCAGGCGTGCGCCGCTGTAGTTCGACGCGCCGATGATGCGCACCTTGCCCGCGTCGATCAGCGTCTGGTATGCGCCGAGCGTTTCCTCGAGCGGAGCCGTGTCGGCGAGATCGCGGTGTGAGAAATACAGGTCGATGTAGTCGGTTTGCAGGCGGCGCAGCGAATCGTCGGCAGCCTTCAGGATGTTGTCCCTGGTCAGCCCCGCGCGCGCCGCGAGCAGGCCGACCTTGGTCGCGATCACGACCTGCTCGCGCTTGCCCGAGCGCTTGAGCCACTTGCCGATGATCGTTTCCGATTCGCCGCCGCTGTTGCCGGGCGCCCATGCCGAATAGACGTCGGCCGTGTCGATGAAATTGATGCCGGCGTCGGCGAGCGCGTCGAGCAGCGCAAACGATGCGTTCTCGTCGACGGTCCAGCCGAACACGTTGCCGCCGAAGGCGAGCGGGGAAACCTGGAGGTCCGACGTGCCGAGGGTGCGTAGTGCCATGTTGTTCTCCGGATCTGAGGGGTGACGGGTTGGAACGACGGGATTGGCCGGGATGAATGCGACGGGACGGCGGTTGGGTGGAGCGCTTGCGCCGTTGTCGCGGGACGCTGGACATTCTCGCCGATCGACCGGATTCGTGCAGGGGGCGCGCGGCCGTGAAGACGGGGGGATTGCAGCCGATGGCGGACGAATCGTCCGTTACGTGGATGATCCGTGCGGCTGCGTTCGATCGGGAACTGATTTTTGCGGCGGCGGGGGCGTGGCGGCTGGAGGAGATACAGGCGGAAACCGGGCGTATTGCAGCACGACGCGGGAGCGGAACGAAAAACGGGCGGCAAGTTGCCGCCCGCGATCAATCAGCGCCCCAACCCGTTACCGCAACTGCACGGCCGCCAGAAACAGCACCATGCTGCCGATCGCGCCATCCAGCACGCGCCACGCAACGGCCTTGCGGAACCACGGCGCGAGCAGCCGCGCACCGTATCCGAGCCCAAGGAACCACACGACGCTGACCGACATCGCGCCGATCGCGAACGCAAGCCGCGTGCCTTCCGGTTCGCGCGCACCGGCCGTGCCGATCAGCAGGAACGTGTCGAGATACACATGCGGGTTGAGCCAGGTGAACGCGAGCGTCATCAGCACGATCGCGACCGCGCTCTGCGGCGGCGGCGCGACCGCGTCGCCGCGGACGTCGAGCGTTTCGTGTCCGGGCTTGAACGCGCGGCGCAGCGCGTTGATGCCGAACCACGCGAGATATGCGAGGCCGACGTACAGTACCGCGTGGACGAAGGTCGGGTAGCGCTCGACGAGCACCGACGCGCCGCCGACGCCCGCGCCGATCAGGATCATGTCGGACAGCGCGCACAGCAGCACGATCTTGCCGACATGCGAGCGCATGATGCCTTGCCGGAGCACGAATGCGTTCTGCGCGCCGATGGTGACGATGAGCGACCCGCACAGGGCGGCGCCGTGGGAAAAAGCGATCCAGTTCATGATGGGGAATCGAAGCAGTAGACGGGTGAATCGGTTGGCGCTAGTCTGCGGTCAGCTTGGGAATAAGAGAAGCTAATTCACCTAATGTCGATTAAGGAAATCTAATGCTCGACTACGCGTTGCTCGACGCCCTTGCGGCCGTGATCCGGCACGGCTCGTTCGAACGGGCGGCCAAGGAGTTGAATGTCACGCCGTCGGCGGTGTCGCAGCGCGTGAAGCTGCTGGAGGAGCGCGTCGGCAGCGTGCTGGTCAGGCGCGGGCAGCCGTGCGTCGCGACCACGTCGGGGGCGCTGCTGTGCCGGCATACCGAGCGCGTGCAGTTGCTCGAGGCCGAACTGGGCGGCCGGATGCCCGCATTGCCGGGCCAGATCGCGAGCGCCTGGCCGACCTTGCGCGTGGCGGTCAACGACGACAGCGTCGCGACCTGGTTCATCGACGCTGTCGGGCCGTTCTGCACGGAGCGCGAGACCTTGCTCGACCTCGTGATCGACGACCAGGACTACACGGCCGCGCGCATTCGCGACGGCAGCGTGCAGGGCGCGGTGACCGCGCAGGCCGAGCCGATCCAGGGATGCCGGTCGACGCGGCTGGGGCGCATCCGCTATCGTGCGGTCTGTTCGCCGGCGTTCTACGAGCGCTATTTCGGCGCGGGCATTACGCGCGATGCGCTGCGCCGCGCGCCGTGCGTGATGTTCAATCCGAAGGACGGCTTGCAGGCGCGTTTCATCCGGCGCGTGACGCGCGCGGAGCTCGATCCGCCGCAACACTGGATACCGCACGTCGCCGGCTATCTGCGCGCGTGCGAAACGGGGCTGGGATGGGGGATGTGCCCGGACCGGATGGTCGATCGCCAGTTGGCGGCGGGCGAGCTGGTCGACATGTCGCGCGGACGGACCGTCGACATCGAGCTCTACTGGCAGAGCTGGCGCCTGTCGATCGGCTGGCTCGACGATTTCAGCGCGGCGCTGAAGGCGCGCGCTGCGCTGTTTCTCGACTGATCGGAGCGGGAGAGGCGGGCGGCGGCGCGTAACGTGCGCCGCGCGGGTTCAGACGTGATGCAGGCCGTCGAAGTCGACGATCTGCACGTGGCGGCCCTGCATTTCGATCAGGCCGCGCTTCTGGAACTTCGACAGCGTGCGGCTGACCGTTTCGAGCGTCATGCCGAGGTAGCTGCCGATGTCTTCGCGCGTCATCCGCAGGTTGAATTCCGACGGCGAGTAGCCGCGCTTCAGGTAGCGCGCCGATACGTCGAGCAGGAACGCGGCGACGCGCTCTTCGGCGTTCAGCGAACCGAGCAGCATCGTCTGCGACGTTTCGCGCACGATCTGCTCGCTCATCAGCTTGTGCATGCGCAGCTGCATCGAGCCGGCTTCCGAGCACAGCGACTTGAGCGCGCTGTACGGGATCACGCAGACGGAGCTGTCTTCCAGCGCGACCGCGGTGCGCGGGTGCGTGTCGTCGCAGATGCCGTCGAGGCCGAGCGCTTCGCCCGCGAGGTGCAGGCCGGTGACCTGCTCGCGGCCGTCGTGGCGCGTGGCGACGGTTTTCAGCGAACCCGAGCGCACCGCGTACAGGTTGTCGAACGTGTCGCCTTCGCGGAACAGCGCTTCGCCGCGCTTGACCGGGCGTGCCGCGCAGATGACCGTCTCGAGGCGGCTGAGCGCTTCGGGTGCGAGGCCCTGCGGCATGCACAGGTGGCGCATCGCGCATGACGAGCAGTGCGGGGCCTGGCGGGGAGCCCAGCTGCCTGCATGGGGCGGGGCGGCGGGACGTGTGGCGACGGGCGTCAGCATGATCGTTTTCTCCGGCGTTGAATCGACGGAATCATTGTCCCACCGCAAGTTGCGGCTGTCGGGTGACAAAACGTCGCGACCGCGCGCGCATGCCGTGGCTCGTGCGCGGTGCGCGATGCATGCGCCGACGTTGTTCAGCTTTCCTGTTCGTCGACGTGCGCGGCAGCCGGGATCAGCAGCACGGGCAGCGTCGCATGGCGCACGCACTGTTCGGCGATGCTGCCGAGCACGAGGCGGCGGAACCCGCGGCGGCCGTGCGTGCCGAGCACGAGCAGATCGGCGTCGAACGCCTTCGCGCCGTCGAGGATCAGCGTCGACACGTCGTGGAGCGACGACGCCTCGCTCATCAGCGTCTCACCCGTCACGCCGGCCGCCTGCATCAGCTTGGTGAAATCTGCCGCGAGCGCATTGCCCTGCGCGACGAGCTGGTCGCGCAGCACGGACGGGTCGTAGCCCGGCACGTTGTAGTAGATCGCGGCGTTCTCGACGACGTAGAACGGCCGCAGCTCCGCGCCGTGCTCCTTCGCGAGCGCGAGTGCGGCGTCGAACGCATGGCGGGACGTGTCGCTGCCGTCGATGGCAACCAGAATGCGCTTGTACATAGTGTCTCCGAGTGGCGGGTTGAACAGAAGTCGGCCGAACGACCGAGCGGGTCGTGCGTTGCTGCGAGGCAGGGTAAACCAACGGCAGGGACTTTGCAGCGACGTGCCGGCCGTCGCGATCGCGGCGTTTCCGGCGTCGCGGCGACGTGCTGCGATCGCGGGCCATGCGCGCGCTGCATGCTGTGTTGCGCGATGTGCCCAATGTGCGTGTGGAGCGCAGCATGGCATCCGCCGTCCGGACGATGGCGCGCGACGGCTAACCGCGCAATGACAGCGCGAACGCCGTGCGGATCGCGCAGCGTCGTCGGTAACGGTTGCACCGGCATCGTCCGATGGCCTGCCATGCGAACGCGCCCTGGCCGCGGCTCCGCCTCGTCGATGCATGCGAACGCATGCCGACGACCGTTCCGGTCAACCGCGCGCATTGCCATCCATTGAAGCGCAATCGCGTCGCGACAACATGACGTCGATCAACGCCTGTGCATCGGCGTCGACCGGAATTCGATGCTCGACGTTGCGAAACCGCGAATTTCGCACCAAAACCGACGTTGATATCGATACCAATACCGATTCGGACGATCGCGCAGCGTGCGCGCGAACGAACAAACGGCGCGCGAACGCGCGCCGATCCGCTTCCATCGACCGTCGGCCATCGGTCCCGATTCAACCCGGCAAACGAACGATCGATTCAACCGCCGCGCGCTACCTCGGCATCGCCGTGATTTCGATCACGCGTTCCGGCCGCCGGCTATGACCGGGCCAGTACGCACTGCCGTACATCCGGTGAACCGGGCCGAAAGGTTCGTCTCCTGCGTGCGACGGCGCGTCGAAACCCTTCTCGATCACCATGTAGCCTTCACGCAGCGCGAACGCCGGGTGATTGCCGCCGGGCCGGCTGTCGAAGCCGGCGAAGCCGTCGCCGGCTTCGGGCATCGCGTTGACGAGCGACGCGTTGCTGTGCGTGATCTGGTCCGGCGAGAATGCGCGACCGCTCGCGAGACGCGCCGCCTCGCGATTCTTGCCGTCGGTGTCGACGGTGCTGTCGTGCGTGTCGTCGTTGTCCAGTTCGACGCTGCGCGGATGCGCGGGGTGCGCTTGAGCTGACGATTCCATCGCGGCTCTCCTGGCGGCGAAGCGGTCCGGATCGAAGCAAATCCCGTTCCGGGCACGACGGGAAAAAGGCGCGCGGGCGATCGCCGCGGTCGCGGGGCGCGCGCTGATTTGTCATGATTTATTTGAGCTAGAACACCCGTTTTCTACAGAGTATGATTCTTTTCCTGCGAAGCGGCGACAGGGGAAGAGGTCTGGCCGCCTCTGCCCGCGCCGGGGACGCCGTAGCACCCTGAAGACGGGTAGTGAACAACAAAGCAAGGGACTAGAGGTGGCGGATTCATGCAAGCGACTACTGCCTTCACGCACCGCGGATATCTGTTGAACTGCGCGCCCGCGCGCGCCGGTGACGGTTTGTTCAAGCCCTACGTCGTGATCTCCCGATCGAGCGACGGGGAGCTCGTCGCGAACCGTTTTTTTCCGACCGAGCTCCAGTTTTACGACGAAGGCGACGCCATCGCGCACGCGCGCGACTGGGCGGTGCGCTGGATCGACGCGAGCAGCATCACGATCTGACGCCGTCGCATGCCGGCAGCATCGGCCGTCCGGCCGATCCCCGCGCGTGCCGCCGCCGGACGAAAACGCGGTAATCTTGTGGAACCCGTCACTTTATTAGCGGCCGTGCGATCGAGCGCGGCTGCCCGCATTGGCATATGTCCACATCACCCGCCCGTCAGTGGGGCCTCGAAGAAATCGTTGCCGGCTTGCGCGAGTCGCGCGAGGAACTCCATCGCACGCGTCATCCGCGCGGCATCCGCGAGCTGCCGTCGCGCGACGCGATCTGCAAGATCGTCACCGGCCTGCGCGCGTCGATGTTTCCGACGCACTACGGCGCGCCGGATCTGACCGACGAAAGCGTCGATTATTACGTCGGCCATACGCTCGAAAGCACGCTGCGAATCCTGTCCGAACAGATTCGCCGCGCGCTGCCGTTCCTGCCCGAGTATGCGGACACGCCGTTCGCGGCGCTCGACGAACGCGCGTTCGAGATCGCGCGCGAGTTCGGCCGGCAGTTGCCGTCGGTGCGCGCGCTGCTGGTCAGCGACATCCAGGCCGCCTACGCGGGCGATCCGGCCGCGCAGCACATCACCGAAATCCTGCTGTGCTATCCCGGCGTGCTCGCGATGATGCACCACCGGCTCGCACACGCATTGCACCAGCTTGGTGTGCCGCTGCTCGCGAGATTCATCAATGAAATTGCGCACTCGGCCACCGGCATCGACATCCATCCGGGCGCGCGGATCGGCCCGAGCTTCTTCATCGACCACGGCACCGGTGTCGTGATCGGCGAAACCGCGATCATCGGCGAACGCGTGCGCCTGTACCAGGCCGTCACACTGGGCGCGAAGAGTTTCCCGGCCGATGGCGAAGGCACGCTGGTCAAGGGCAACGCACGGCATCCGATCGTCGAGGACGACGTGGTGATCTACGCGGGCGCGACGATCCTCGGCCGCGTGACGATCGGGCGCGGCTCGGTCATCGGCGGCAACGTGTGGCTCACGCACAGCGTGCCGCCCGGTACGAGCGTCGCGCAGGGCAAGGTCCGCGAAGGCGGGAGCGCCGACAAGCCGTAACGCGGCGCGCGAACGGCGCGGGCGTCGTTCGCGCCGTGCAGGTACGTGCGTGCGGGGGCTGCCGCGCAGCCGTCGACGCCTGTCGTGCGTACGCGCCGCGATGCGCGATCGACGCCGACACCCCGACACCCCGACACCCCGACACCCCGACACGCCGCACGCGAGGGCGACGCACGGCCGCTGCCGCCGCCGGTCGGAACGTCAGTGCTTGCCGGCCGGCGAGCGGTGCTTGTACAGCACGTCCTGGTCGACGCGGATCAGGTTCTGCCCGGCATCCACGACGAAATCCACGCCGTTGTACGCGCTGCCCGTGAGCAGCAGGATCGCGCTCGCGACGTCGTCGGGGCCGGCGATGCGCGCAAGCGGCGTCGACGCGCGGCTCGCGTGTTCGAAGTCGGCCTGCGTCTGGTCGTCGCTCGGCAGCATCAGCCCGGGGAACACCGCATTCACGCGCAGCACCGGCGACGACGACAGCGCGAGCATCTGCGTGAGGTTGCCGAGCGCGGCCTTCGCGACCGTGTAGCTGAAATGGTCGCGGTGGAAGTTTTCCTTGATCTTCTGGTCGATCACATTGACGACGACGCCCTGCGTGCCGGCTGCGCGAGCCCGTTCGTAGAACGCGCGCGTGAGCAGGATCGGCGCGCGGCAGTTGACGGCCCATGCCTGGTCGAACGCGGCAAGGTCGAAGCTCGGGAAATGGTCCTGCCAGAACACCGACGCGTTGTTGACCAGCACGTCGAGGCGGCCGAAGCGTGCATAGACCTGGTCGATCAGCGCGGTGATCTGCGCGGCATCCGACAGGTCGGCCTGCAGTGCGACCGAATCGTGCCCGCGTTCGGCGATCGTGCGGGCCGCCGAATGCGCGGCATCGGCGGAGCGGTCGTAGTGCACCGCGGTGCGATAGCCGTGTGCGGCGAAATACTCGGCGAACGCGCGCCCGGCCCGGCGTGCCGCGCCGGTCACGAGCACGACGGGCGCGTTTGCCGCTTGCTTCGTGGACTGCATTACGTATTCGTCAGGTTGACTGAAGAAGGATTCGCGACGATCGACAGGAATTCACGCCGCGTCGACGGATCGGTGCGGAACGTGCCGAGCATGCGCGACGTGACCATCTCGACGCCGGGCTTGTGCACGCCGCGCGTCGAGATGCACTGGTGCGCGGCTTCGAGGATCACGCCGACGCCCTTCGGCTGCAGCACGTCGAACAGCGTGTCGGCGATCTGCACGGTCATCTTTTCCTGGATCTGCAGGCGCTTCGCGAATGCGTCGACGAGGCGCGCGAGCTTCGAGATACCGACGACGCGATGGTTCGGCAGATACGCGACGTGCGCGCGGCCGATGATCGGCACCATGTGGTGCTCGCAGTAGCTCTCGAAGCGGATGTCCTTCAGCACGATCATTTCGTCGTAGCCGTCGACTTCGCTGAACGTGCGCGCAAGGATGTCGTGCGGTTCCAGCGCATAGCCGGCGAAGAACTCTTCATACGCGCGCACGACGCGTGCGGGCGTGTCGAGCAGGCCTTCGCGGGCGGGATCGTCACCGGCCCAGCGCAGCAACACGCGAACGGCATCCTCGGCTTCTGCCCGGCTCGGCCGGGATGCGGCCGGCTCGGGCCGTGCGGTTTTTTTACCCATCTGGTTGCTCCATCGAATGCGGCCGCCAGCGGCGGCGCGGATATCCGGCCATTGTTTCATGCTTTCGAGAGGCGTGCGTGCGGCCCGCCGCTCACTTCGGCCATTCGTCCTGCTCGTCGTTGAACAGCGACGCGACGACACCGCGCAGCCACGCGGTGCGCGGATCGTTGTGGAACTTGCGATGCCAGTGCTGCTTCAGGTCGAAGCGCGGCAGCGGCACCGGCGGCTCGACCGGCACGATGAACGCATGCTCGGCCGCATACGCATAGCCGATCGCGTGCGGCACCGTCGCGATCAGGTCGGTGCGGCTCAGGATGAACGGCAGGCTCATGAAGTGCGGCGTTTCGAGCACCGCGCGCCGCTGCATGCGCTGCTTCGCGAGGTATTTCTCGAGTACCTCCTGGCTGCGCCCTTCGGCACGCACCACCGCGTGCCCGCATGCGAGGAACTGCTCGGCCGTGAACGGACGCGCCTGTTCGAGCGGATGGCCGCGCCGCATCAGGCACACGAACCGGTGCGTGAACAGACGCTGCTGGAAGAAGTTGTTGCCGTCCAGGTCGGGGAAGTAGCCGACCGCGAGATCGATCGAGCCGGCTTCGAGGCCGCGTCCGACTTCGTCGTGCGCGAGTGAGACCGAGCGCAGGTTCGCGTGCGGCGCGCGTGTCGCGAACGCCTGCAGCAGCTTCGGCAGGAACACGATCTCGCCGACGTCCGACAGCGCGATCGAGAACGTATGCGTGCTCGCCGCCGGATCGAAGTCGTGCGGCGCGACGAGCCCGCGCTCGATCTGCGCGAGCGCGTCGCGCGCGGCCGGCAGCAGCGCGAGTGCGCGCGGCGTCGGCTCCATCCCGCGCGACGTGCGCACGAACAGCGGATCGCCGAAGTACTCGCGCAGGCGGCCGAGCGCCGTGCTCACGCGCGGCTGGCTCACGCCGAGCAGGTCGCCGGCGCGGCTGACGTTGCGCGTGTCGTCGAGCGCCACGAGGTAGGGAATGAGGTTCAGATCGAGCGCGTCCATCGTGAGGCCAATATCCGGGAAACATATACAACTTATCTCCTAAATCGCGTTGCCGCATAGTCGGGAAAGCGCTCAAATGGTTTCCATTACTCGAACCAATGTTCAGGAGACGAACAATGCGCACCCAGGTCGCCATCATCGGCGCCGGTCCGTCCGGCCTTTTGCTTTCCCATCTGCTGCGCCTGCAAGGCGTCGATGCCATCCTCGTCGAGGCGCGTTCGCGCGAATACTGCGAGAACCGCATCCGCGCCGGCGTGCTGGAGCAGGGCACCGTCGACACGCTGAACGAAGCCGGCCTGGGCGAGCGGATGCGCCGCGAAGGGCTCGAACATCACGGCATCGAGCTGCTGTTTTCCGGCCAGCGCCACCGCATCGACCTGAGCGCGCTTACGGGAGGCCGCGCGATCACCGTCTACAGCCAGCACGAAGTCGTGCGCGACCTGATCGCGGCCGGTGACGCGCACGGCCACCAGATGCATTTCGAAGTCAGCGACGTCGCGCTGCACGACGTCGAAAGCGAGCACCCGTTCGTCACGTTCAAGCACGCCGACGGCCGCGCGGACCGCATCGACTGCGACTACATCGCCGGCTGCGACGGCTTCCACGGCATTGCGCGCCAGACGATTCCCACCGAGCGGCTGAACACGTTCGAGCGCGTCTACCCGTTCGCGTGGCTCGGCATCCTCGCCGACGCGGCGCCGTCGCTCGACGAACTCGTCTACGCGCATCACGACAACGGCTTCGCGCTGTTCTCGATGCGCTCGCCGACGGTCACGCGCCTCTACCTGCAGTGCAAGCCCGACGAAAACCTCGCCGAATGGTCCGACGCGCGCGTCTGGGACGAATTGCACACGCGCTTCTCGAACGACACCGGTTGGACGCCGACCGAGGGCCGGATCACGCAGAAGAGCGTGACGCCGATGCGCAGCTTCGTGTCGGAGACGATGCAGCACGGGCGCCTGTTCCTGGCCGGCGACGCCGCGCACATCGTGCCGCCGACCGGCGCGAAGGGGATGAACCTCGCGGTGGCCGACGTCCGCGCGCTGTCCCGCGCGCTGGGCGCGCGTTACCGGAACGGCGACGCGACGCCGCTCGAGCGCTATTCGGCGACCTGTCTCGAACGTGTATGGCGCGCCGAGCACTTCTCGTACTTCATGACGAACATGCTGCATGCGTCGCCGGAGGACTCGCCGTTCGTCAATCGCCTGAAGTTTGCCGAGCTGAAGTACGTGACGCGCTCGCGGGCCGCCGCGCAGTCGCTGGCCGAAAACTACGTCGGTTTGCCGTTCGACGACCAGGCACCCCCCGAGGGATCCCGCCTTGACAACGCGCTGTGCGCGACTCTATGATCGGCCATCGTTCGCTAATCGAATCTAGGTTCGACTAGCGAACAAATGCCGAGGGTCGAAGACGGCCTCCGGCGCGGCACGCGACACGCGCGTGTCCCCTCGACAGGCCGCGCATCGTGCCGCGGGTACGTATCAGGAAGAGACATGGTCAACAAGATTTTCGAATCGCTTCAGTCGGCGGTCGCGGACGTCCACGACGGCGCGACCATCATGATCGGCGGCTTCGGCACGGCAGGCATGCCGTCCGAGCTGATCGACGCGCTGATCGAGCAGGGCGCGCGCGGCCTGACGATCGTCAACAACAATGCGGGTAACGGCGAGACGGGTCTCGCGGCGCTGCTCAAGGCGAAGCGGGTGCGCAAGATCATCTGCTCGTTCCCGCGCCAGAGCGACTCGCAGGTGTTCGACGCGCTGTACCGCGCGGGCGAGATCGAGCTGGAACTCGTGCCGCAGGGCAACCTCGCGGAACGGATCCGCGCGGCGGGCGCCGGCATCGGCGGCTTCTTCACGCCGACGGGCTTCGGCACGAAGCTCGCGGAAGGCAAGGAAACGCGCGTGATCGACGGCAAGTCGTATGTGTTCGAGACGCCGATCCACGCCGATTTCGCGCTGGTGAAGGCGTACAAGGGCGATCGCTGGGGCAACCTGGTGTATCGCAAGACCGCGCGCAACTTCGGGCCGATCATGGCCAGCGCCGCGAAGGTCGCGATCGTGCAGGTGTCGGAAGTGGTGCCGCTCGGCGGACTGAACCCGGAACACATCGTGACGCCGGGCATTTTCGTGCAGCGCGTCGTCGAAGTGCCGCAGGCCGCGCATGCGGCCGAGCTGGCCGCCGAACGTGCATCGCAAGCCGCCTAAGGAGACCGAGATGAAACGACTGACCCGCGATGAAATGGCCAAGCGCGTCGCCCTGGATATCCCCGAAGGCGCTTACGTGAACCTCGGCATCGGCGTGCCGACGCTGGTGGCGAACCACCTCGACCCGAGCAAGGAAATCTTCCTGCACAGCGAGAACGGCCTGCTCGGCATGGGCCCGGCGCCCGCGCCCGGCGAGGAAGACGACGAGCTGATCAACGCCGGCAAGCAGCACGTGACGCTGCTCACCGGCGGCGCGTATTTCCACCACTCGGATTCGTTCGCGATGATGCGCGGCGGCCACCTCGACTACTGCGTGCTCGGCGCGTTCCAGGTGTCGGCGAACGGCGACCTCGCGAACTGGCATACGGGCGCGCCCGATGCGATTCCGGCCGTCGGCGGCGCGATGGACCTCGCGATCGGCGCGAAGCAGGTGTTCGTGATGATGGAGCACCTGACGAAGCAGGGCGAGAGCAAGATCGTCGCGGCGTGCTCGTATCCGGTGACCGGCGTGCAGTGCGTGAGCCGCATCTATACCGATCTCGCCGTGCTCGACGTGACGTCCGACGGCCTCGCGGTGAGCGAGATCTTCACCGACCTGTCGTTCGACGAACTGCAGAAACTGACCGGCGTGCCGCTGATCGACGCGACGCGCAAGGCCGCAGCCTGAACCGCAAGCGTGCCGGCGCGCGCGAGCGAGCGCACGCCGGCGCGCTTGGGTAGACAATAGGCGCACGCCGTTTCCCCACTCTGATGCCATGCTCGAAGACAGTGCCCGCCTGACCTCCCTCATCTGCGGCACCGAGCCGCTCAACCGGATCTGGTCGCCCCGCGCGACGATCCAGCGGATGCTCGACGTCGAAGCCGCGCTCACGCGTGCGCTCGCCGCGCAGCAGGTGATTCCCGCCACGGCGGTCGCGCCGATCGAACGCGCGTGCGATGCCGGCCGGCTCGACGCCGATGCGCTCGCGCGTGGCGCGGCGCTCGGCGGCAATCTCGCGATTCCGCTCGTCAAGCTGCTCACCGCCGAGGTGAAGGCCGACGACCCCGAGGCCGCGAAGTTCGTGCACTGGGGCGCGACGAGCCAGGACATCATCGATACCGCGACCATGCTGCAGTTGCGCGACACGCTCGACGTGCTCGAGCCGCTGCTCGACGAAGCGTGCGCATCGCTCGCGACGCTGGCGCGCACGCATCGCGCGACGCCGATGATCGGTCGCACGTGGTTGCAGCAGGCGCTGCCGATCACGCTCGGCCTGAAATTTGCCCAATGGCTCGATGCGCTGCTGCGTCATCGCGCGCGCTTCGCCGAATTGCGCAAGCGGGCGCTGGTGCTGCAGTTCGGCGGCGCCGCTGGCACGCTGGCGAGCCTGCGTGAGCACGCGGCCGGCGTGAGCGCTGCGCTCGCGGCCGACCTGAACCTCGCGCTGCCGGCCGTGCCGTGGCATACGCAGCGCGACCGCATCGCTGAAGCCGCGTCGTGCTTCGGCATGCTGACCGGCACGCTCGGCAAGATCGCACGCGACGTATCGCTGCAGATGCAGACCGAAGTCGGCGAGCTCGGCGAACCGGCTGCCGCCGGCAAGGGCGGCTCGTCGACGATGCCGCACAAGCGCAACCCGGTCGGTTGCGCGGCCGTGCTGACCGCCGCGGTACGCGCGCCGAACCTCGTCGCGACCGTGTTCGCGGGGATGGTGCAGGAGCACGAGCGCGCGCTCGGCGGCTGGCAGGCCGAATGGGACGCGCTACCCGACCTCGCGCGCCTGACCGGCGGCGCGCTCGCACAGATCGCACAGATCGTCGCGGGCCTCGACGTGAATACCGGGCGCCTGGCCGAGAACCTCGACCTGACGCACGGGCTGATCCTCGGCGAAGCCGTGATGCTCGCGCTCGGCGACCGGATCGGCCGGCTCGACGCGCATCATGTCGTCGAGCATGCGTCGAAGGAAGCGGTGCGCACCGGCGCGACGCTGTTCGACGTGCTCGCCGCCGATGCGACCGTATCCGCCCACCTGTCGCGCGACGCGCTCGCGCGGCTGCTCGATCCCGCACATTACGTCGGTGAGGCGCAGGCCTATGTCGACGCCGTGCTCGCGCTGCACGCGAGCGCGAAACAACCAGGAGAACATTGATGCCCTTCGCCACTGTCAACGGCGTGAAACTGCATTACCGGATCGACCGTGCCGCGCGCGACGACGCGCCGTGGCTCGTCTTCTCGAACTCGCTCGGCGCCGACCTGCAGATGTGGGCGCCGCAGATTCGCCCGCTCACGCAGCACTTCAACATCCTGCGTTACGACACGCGCGGCCACGGGCATTCGGAAGCGCCGGCCGGTTCGTACACGGTCGACCAGCTCGCGGGCGACGTGATCGGCCTGCTCGACCACGTCGGCATCGATCGCGCGCATTTCTGCGGGATCTCGATGGGCGGCCTGA
The DNA here is from genome assembly GCF_000292915.1 of Burkholderia cepacia GG4. NCBI lineage: Bacteria > Pseudomonadati > Pseudomonadota > Betaproteobacteria > Burkholderiales > Burkholderiaceae > Burkholderia > Burkholderia cepacia. The sequence goes on along the minus strand of NC_018514.1, from coordinate 2,587,434 downwards.
CCGGCGCTGCGCTCGCCGCGCGCTTCCCGTCGCGCATCGTACGCGCCGTGCTGGCGAACACCGCCGCGAAGATCGGTTCGCCGGAAGTCTGGGCGCCGCGTGCGCAGAAGGCGCGTGCCGAAGGGATGGCCGCGCTGGCCGACGCGGTGCTGCCGCGCTGGTTCACCGACGCGTTCGTCGAGCGCGAGCCGCGCCTGTTCGACGCGATCCGCGACACCTTCGTGCATACCGACCAGGACGGCTATGCGGCGAATTGCGATGCGCTGAACGCGGCCGACCTGCGCGAGGAAGTGAAGGGCATCGCGCTGCCGGTGCTCGTCGTGACCGGTGCGAAGGACATGTCGACGCCGCCCGACCAGGGCCGTGCGCTGGCCGCCGCGATTCCCGGCGCGCGTCACGTCGAATTCGACGCCGCGCACATTTCGAACATCGAGTGCACCGACGGTTTCAACCGCGCGCTGCTCGATTTCCTGACCGCGTGAGGCACCGACGATGGACGACCAGCAACGTTACGAAGCAGGGATGAAGGTGCGTCGCGCGGTGCTCGGCGACGCGCACGTCGACCGTTCGATCGAGAACCGCACCGAGGTGACCGACGAATTCCAGAACCTGATCACGCGCTATGCATGGGGCGAGATCTGGACGCGCGACGGCCTGCCGCGTCATACGCGTAGCCTGCTGACCATCGCGATGATGGTCGCGCTGAACCGCGGCGAGGAGCTCGCGCTGCACCTGCGCGCCGCGCGCAACAACGGCGTGACGCGCGACGAGATCAAGGAAGTGCTGCTGCAGACCGCGATCTACTGCGGCGTGCCGGCCGCGAATTCCGCGTTCCATCTCGCGGACAAGATCTTCAAGGAACAAGATGGTGCGGGCTAAGCGCCGGCAGTGATCCCATCGGGCGGCCTGCTGATGTCGGCGAGCCGTAGTCGATGAACAAACGCGCCGGCAGCGAATCGGCGTGCGAACAAAGGAAAGGCGCGGCCATGAGGCCGCGCTTCTTGCATATATCAATGTTGGATGCGACCGGAGCCAGCGCTGCAGCGCCACCTTCGGCCGACAAGGAGACTAGCGATGAATCGCACACCCGTGGTCGATGTCCAGACCTTCATTAACGAGCAGCCGTTCGGCGGCTTCCAGTGGCTCGTGTTCCTGATGTGTTTCGTGATCGTGTTGCTCGACGGCTTCGATACGGCCGCGATCGGCTTCATCGCGCCGTCGCTGCTGGGCGAATGGAACCTGACCAAGCCCGATCTCGCGCCGGTGCTGAGTGCCGCGCTGTTCGGCCTGGCATGTGGCGCACTCGTGTCGGGTCCGCTGTCGGACCGGCTCGGGCGCCGTTCGCTGCTGCTCGGCTCGGTGTTCCTGTTCGGCGTCGCGTGTTTCGCGTCCGCGTTCTCGACGACCATCGGACACCTGACGGTCCTGCGGTTCGTCACCGGCGTCGGCCTCGGCGCGGCGATGCCGAACGCCGTCACGATGATGGGCGAGTTCTGCCCGGACAAGCGCCGCGCGACCGTGATCAACCTGATGTTCTGCGGCTTCCCGCTCGGTGCCGCATTCGGCGGTTTTCTCGCCGCGTGGATGATTCCGCATTTCGGCTGGCGCAGCGTGCTGATGCTGGGTGGCGTGACGCCGTTGCTGCTCGGCGTGCTGCTGCTGCTGAAGATGCCTGAATCGGTGCGCTTCATGGTCGCGCGTGGCCAGAGCGTCGACCGGATCCGTACGACGCTCGCACGGATCTCGCGCGAGGCGCTGAACGCCGGCTCGTTCGCGATGACCGAAGCCGCGCCGCAGACGGGCAGCCGGGGGCTCGGCGTCGTGCTGTCGCGCTCGTACATCGTCGGCTCGGTGATGCTGTGGATCGCGTACTTCATGGGCCTCGTGATCTTCTACGCGTCGATCAACTGGATGCCGATCCTGCTGAAGGACGCCGGTCTCACGCCGAAGAGCGCGACGCTGATCTCCGCGCTGTTCCCGCTCGGCGGCGTCGGCGCGGTGCTGTGCGGCGTGCTGATGGACCGCTTCAACGCAAACCGCGTGATCGCCGTGTGCTACGCGCTGACCGCGATCAGCGTGTATGCGATCGGGCAGGCGGCCGGGAATGTCGGGCTGCTCGTGCTGGTCGTGTTCGTGGCCGGCGTGCTGATGAACACCGCGCAATCGTCGATGCCGGCGCTCGCCGCCGCGTTCTATCCGACCGAGGGGCGCGGCACGGGCGTGGCGTGGATGCTGGGGGTCGGCCGCTTCGGTGGGATCGCCGGATCGTTCCTCGTCGCCGAACTGACGCGCCGGCACTTCTCGTTCGCGGGCGTGTTCGCGACGATCGCGGTCGCGGGTTTGCTGGCATGCGTTGCGCTGCTGATCAAGCAGGCGGCGCGGCCGCATGGCGTCGCGCAGCCGGGCGGCAAGATCGAGTCGCTCGGGCATTGAGCGGTAGCGGGGCCGGGGCGCTGCGCCGGCCCGGCGGGTGCTGCGATCGATTCAGGTCGGTCGCACGCCGGCCACGGCGCGGCTGGCCGGCCGGATGACGCGCAACAGCACCCCGGGCCGCTTCGGCGGCCCGTCGACATCGCGGCCGTCGTGCCGCTACTCCTCCGCGTCGTGTTCCTTCACGAAGTTGCGCAGATACGCGCGCAGCGCGGCCTCCTGGCTGCGATGATCGTCATGGTTCGCGGCACCCAGCTCTTCCTCGTCGCCGAACAGCGTGGGCGGCGCGCAGTACGTACCCACTTCGATGTTTTCGCGCAGCACGCGGATGTCGTGCGTGAGCGGGTGGTACTCGGCGATCCAGTGCATGCCTTCGATGTGCTCGCCGGTTCTCAGCAGTGGCTTCATCGGCAATCTCCGTGCAGCAGTGGTGCAACCGGCGAAGCGGCTGCACACACCCGTACCAAAAGGGTACGCCTGCATCGCGCGAAGCTCAACGGGCGCGCGGTGAGCGCTCACTGCGGCAGCAGGTGCGCGACGAGCGGATATAGCGACAGGATCAGCAGCACGGCCATCGTCACGTTGAAGATGCGCAATGCGCGGCGGTTCGACAGGAAACGGCGCAGGCCGAGGCCGAACGCGGCCCACAGGCTGATGCACGGAAAGCCGATCAGGATGAACACGACGGCCATCCACGCGGCGTTCATCCCGTAGTCGGCGGACAGGCGGATCGTCGTCGCGGCGGTCAGCACCATCATCCACGCCTTCGGATTGACCCACTGGAACGCGGCGGCTTCGATGAACGTCATCGGCCGCGGCTTGGCGCCTTGCGCCTTCACTTCGCCGGACGTGCCGATGCGCCATGCCAGGTACAGCAGGTAGGCGACGCTCGCGATCTCGAGGATCGTGTACAGGAGCGGCACGCGCCGAAACGCTTCGCCGAGACCGAAGCCGACGCACAGCATCAGGATCGCGACGCCGATGCTGATGCCGAACAGGTGCGGCATCGTGCGGCGGAACCCGAAATTCACGCCGGACGCGAGCAGCATCGTGTTGTTCGGGCCAGGCGTGATCGACGTGACGAGCGCGAACAGCATGCCGGCGGGCAGTGCACTCAAGGTGAGGAATTCCATCGCGGATGCTCCATTCGGTTCGAGACTGGGATGGAGTCAGTGTAGCGGCGGTTTTCTGTACAGTACCGGTACAGTTTGTTTGACGATTGCCGGTACGGGGGAGGCGGGGGAATTCGATGGTTCGGGCGACAATTGTTGTCTCGCGGAAAAGATGTCCGCAGTCTCAATATGTTGTCTTTGAATAATTGACTGCGGCACGTACTTGAAGGGTGCGACCTGCCTCGGCTTACAGGAAATGATCGGAGAATATTTGCTCACATGGGTATCTGGCGCAATGTGTCATCAAGCCATCCGCCTCGACGCCCCGCGCATGGATATCGTGTGCGTAGTCAACCCGCGACTGCAGACACTGCCTGCGGTACCAGGTGATGTACTCGCGGACGGAATTGTGGACGGAATGCCTCTTGACTAAGGGGCTCGGCGGCTCGAATGTCATCGTGATGTAGGCAGCCAACGACAGCTGATAGCGCCTGTTGCCTGCCGCAGCGACGCATGGCATTCGACTCAACGAATGAGCGCTGCGGTCACGGCTCTCATGGTCGCAATGGGACTACACTGAAGACGCTATAGCAGGAGGAGACAGTGATGAGAGATCCTGACCCCCAAAGCACCTTCCAGGGCCTGCCGCTAACTGCGGAGCAGGACGCGGAAGTGAGACACTACATAAAGGTCCGAACCAGCCGTGGCCTGCCGTGGGACACGCCGGAGTTGAGCGCGATGCTCAATGACATGCTGCTACCCCCGGATGACAGCAACAGCGATGCCGATTCACTGGAAGACGAAACCAAAGCGGCTGCTGAGCGCGCAACGGCGTCGGTTGACGAAGCGATGGACCCCATCGAGGCGAGTGAAGAGCGGAATGCGGCCATGGAGTCGGAAAGCATGAAAGGACCGAGACGATAAAACCGCAGGCAATGATGCTTGCTTCCTGGTAGCGCCGTATGTCGGGGATCGTGATGTACACCGCATGGGTTCAGTGCGCATGATTTCAACGCTTGAACGGGTGCCGTCGGCCCCCGTGACATCGAGCCCCGCGACATCTCCGCTGAACACAAAGGGGGCTGAATATGCGGCTGATCGAACCGAATGAACACCGAGACTTTCTAGCGACCCTGGAGCGCCGTGGTTTGGCAGAGGGCGATTTCGATCTGCAGGAAACGGATACGACCGACCCGAAGGGTGACGAGAACCTCGGTCTACAGGGCTATGTCACCATCACCAGGTTCTCGACGCAGATTACGAAGGAATACGTGATCGGCGACGAAAGCGACTGGCTACAGCATTTCAGGAAAGATCTCGAAGCGGGTGCCTTCGATAGACTGGAATGATATCCCGATGCGACGTGCCGCACCTGGGAGGAAGTCTGGTTTACGAGAGTCGCGGACTTCGTGGACGTGGGACTCGTGCGGCCCGATGGCGTCAGCGCGGGAAAGATGAGCGGCGCAGTGGGGGCGCTTCCTTTCAGATCTCGACCGGGCCATGCGGGACGCTAGCCAGTTCGTAAAGGTGTTGACGGAAGCGCTGGGCGTGGCTTGAGGAACGAAGGCGCCGGGACAGACACAGACCGCTGCAGCATCGATCACCGCACTACTCGCGGTGATGAGCCCGTTGAAGGGCGTGCTTGCTGCCTTGGCTGCAGGCTGTATTGCCGTCCGCCTCGATCCCGGCGACTCCCTAATTGCTCGGGCGGCTGGCGTGCCACCCGAAGTTCAAATCATCGACGCTGGGAGATCGTCGACCGAATGCGCCTCGAGCCATTCGAGGGCCCAGCTTTTCGCAAAGACAATCGCATCCTCGCGCACATCGAAGCCAGCCAGATCTCCGCTCAGTTGCATGTCACACTCACTGCCATCCGAACGATTGATGCTGATCCGCGCGTGTGCCATGTATTCCCCGTCGGCTCTGCGCGGTGTCGGGTCGATATGGAATCGGGTTGAATCGAGCTGCATTTGCCTTCCTCCTTCAGTTTCTGCGGGACCAGTGGCCACCGCGAGTGTCTCGTCGCGACCGGGACCCTCAAATCTTGAGGAGTGCAATGATCTGGCCTGCCTCGTGGTCCGATTCGCAGCTCGCCATTCCGCCTTTTCGCAACATCGCGCGGATCGAGAAAAACATCAGAAAGGCATCCTCATCGATTTCATGACGACGATCGCGAATGACGTCATCCAGCTCGGCACGAGCGTCATCCGGAAGGAACTGCTCGATGAAGCCAGAACCATCGTGTCGAATCCATTTCAACAGGTCTTTCCTGTTCATATCCAGTCTCCCGCCGATGCCGGCGCGCCATGCGCCAGGCGTGTTCGAGTCTGTGGCGCCGCCGCGGACGCAGAAGCAGGATGGACCGAGGAAGAGATCGGGACGCGCAATCCAACACGCGCATGTCCTGTAGACACGCATCGATCAGACGCTTCGTATAGGCAGTCGATACGCGTCGCGCTCGTCCGCATTGCGCGGTTTCGATGAGAGGCCCGATCACGTTCGGAGGGGGGGCGCGTTGAGTGGCGCGGGAATCGGTAGCGAGTCAGTCAACGAATGCATCCTACGCCCATTGGCGAACTTGTACAGCGAAAGTTCTGAGCGAACCGCTGCATGGCGTGCGGCCCCGATTGGGCGCGGGGCCGCATCGGTTCAGCCATGTGTGAAAAATCGCCGGTACGCGGGGAGATTGTGCCCTGACGGTATCGTCGAAATTTCACTTAGAAATTCGAAACAACTCGAAGCCATGGAGACTGGGATGCGCAACCGTGGCGAGCCTCGCCGATCGCGGCGTCTTCTTGCGCGGCTACCCGAAATGCTCCGGCCGAAACAGCTTGACAGGGTGTTTGGCCCCGCGTAGGGTGGGTGTCTGAAGCCTTCAAGAAGCGAAGCGCGATTGCTGCTCATCACTGACCGCGGAACGCGGTATTCGTTGTCCTCTCCCTCCTTGATCCTTTGTCGTGCACCCCTATCGGGGCGCATACATATTGTCCAATATCAGGAGAATTTCCATGGATACCGGTACCGTCAAGTGGTTCAACGACAGCAAGGGTTTTGGCTTCATCACGCCTGACAGCGGCGGCGATGATCTGTTCGCGCACTTCTCGGAGATTCGCGGCGATGGCTTCAAGACGCTGACCGAAGGTCAAAAGGTCAGCTATGAGACGAAGCGCGGGCCCAAGGGGCTGCAGGCATCGAACATCATTCCTCAGTAATCCATATCATTCGCCGATCCTGCGTGCGGGATCGGTCATGCAGTCATCGGTCGGGATCTTTCGCATTCGCCGCAGGCGCCCCCGGTCCTCCTGCGACTGCCGTTTCGCGTCGAGACGACCTGCACGGATATGTGCGAACGTACACCACAAGGAAGAGGGTGGGGAAGCCGCGCGTCCGGTCGCGAACGACCGGACGGCTCATTCATCGTGAGTTTGCGATCAGGCTGGAATTGTCGGTCTATGACCTGACCAAAGGGCGTATCAATTTCCGGCACAAAGACGAACGGGCTTCGCCCAGTGCGCCTCGAAACCGATTTGTTCGACGCTGACCATGTAGCGCCGATACAGGATTGATTGCGCTCGTCTACGCAATTCGTAGCCATCAATCACCAGGAGTTCATCATGAGTATGTGTACCTATCGCGGATTCGAAATATATCCGCTGATTTACCCTCACTTTCACACAGGCGCCGGCGGTACTCACAACTACGAAGCTGGTTTCGACGCGGCGGTCAAGGTTTGCCTGCGCGGCACTGACACCACGCTGACCCGGAGCCAGACCTTCAAGCTGGTCGACGGTTCGCCATTTGCCAGTGCCGGTGACGCACGCCGGGCCTCGCAACGTTACGCAGAAGACATCATCGACCAGCACCGAGGCGAACATTGGATGCTCGACGCAGTTCTTTGAAACGTCTCTTTGCTGAACAGCAATGCATGGGAGCGCGCGTCAATCGGAGACTCGCGTCCCGATCTGATATTGAGCGAGCCGATGCCATGCTGCCGGTCAACAGGAAACTTGCGCCGTAACACCGACATTTCTTTTTTTCCGTGCTCTCAAAGCAGATCAACGGACGAGCGGCCGCATTGCGCGACTGGCGCGCTACGCGCTGATGGACGTTGCGTTGCCGAGCGACGCTGCGTAGCGACCAATCCGCCGACGCAGATTCAATCGATTCCTTGCGCTTTTTCGTGCGCCTCGATTTGCTCGTCGACCAAACTGCGCGCGAGCGTTCGAGCGGCGTCACGCGCCTCTACGTCCGTTGCAAAATCCCCTTCGGTATCGTGTTGCTCAGAGGAGTCAGGATCCTCTCCAATGCGGTGCACGTGGACGATTCCGCGATAGCGCCCAGACACGGTCTTCATCACGCGAAGGCGTGCTACGTGCGTATGGGTTGTACACACTTCATCATCCATCATGCCTTCCTTGCCAAGCCCCCCGGTGAGACAACGACATAGTCGACTTCACCCGCCCGCCTGCATCTGTGCGTTCGGTCCCCGGTAAACTTCAGCAAGGCGGGGTTATCGCCGCCAGCGTGGAAACGTTAATGTTTGCGATGCATCCACCCCAAGTGATGGGAATCCAACCACTGAACGATTTGCATACTTGGATGTTCGCTCTGGTAACGGCGCGCCAACGCGATGGCAACCACCGCGACCACCGCAAGACCAACCACCCAACCAATCATCGACTGAGTCATGACAGCCTCCTTGTGGAATGCAGCCATGACTGAATTCTAGGCGTCTTGGGGGAAGGATTCCCAAGTTCTGCGCGACGCCGCGAGGACGAACCGCCTCCACATACACGATCCAGGGGAAGGTATGCTCGACCTCGTTCTGATCGGTAGCGCTCCATAGCCACGGACCCGGTTCGCCAGCGATCAAGCAGGTCATGGACTGGAGAGTCGAGTCGGAAAGCGAACCTCTGCTGTCTCGGCACCAGGATGTCGGCAAATGCGCTCTCATGTGTCTTACGACAGACTGCGGTTGATCAGCCGCGGGCCAACAGGCGCCATCCGATCGCTTCGACGCCACCGATACCCAGGCGGATCGCTGTTCTCAGGCCGCTTGGGTGATAGGGGCGCATGCTCGATCGAATCCGAGATATCTGTCGCTATGCGTCAGGCGTCCTTTTCGAGCCACCACGGCTTCGCTGCTCGCTCGACCAGATAGCAGTCGAGCGACTTGCCAACGAGCCATTTCGGGCGCGGATCGTGGCCGGACCACGTCTTACCCGACGACGGGCCATGGTATTTCGCCGGCGCTCGGGTCCTGCGCGACTTCCGGAAACCAGCGGCACACGGCAACTCATTCTCGCCGCTTCGAAGTGTCAATCGTTGCGCTTGTGTTGCGGGAGTACCCAGAGCATTCGTCCGACCGCTTCGGCCTGATTGCGGGAGTGTGTCTTTTCATAGATTGCACGCAACTGGGTGCGAACCGTCGCAAGCGACACGCCAGCGCTGGCTGCACATTCGTCAGGCGTCTTGCCGCTGATCAACGCTTCCGCGACCGCAGCTTCGGCGCTCGACAAGCCAAACGACTGCCGCAGCTGTTGTGCCACGACGAGCGGGGCGGTGCTGCGTCGCCTGACCGTGATCAGCATCGTCGCATCGCCGAAAGTGGCATGGAGCGCTTGTCCGGACAGTACCGCGATGCTGAGAAAAATTTCGTGCGCTGCGACCAACGTGCCGGAAAGGGCAAGGCTCTCGCTCTTTCGGGTCTTCGCGACGCGCGTCAACGCCGCCTTGAGCGCATCGTTTTGTGGCCCGCTCGTCGCGCTCAGGTGCCCGTTCTCGAGCTTGAGGCAGGTGGTGCTGCGCAGCATCGACTCTGCCGCCTGGTTGACGAACAGGACGCGCGAGTGCCTGTCCAGTGCAAAGACGGACAGGCCCAGGTCCTCCATCAGTTCGGCGCCGAGCGTGGCGTCGCGATGCAGCACTCTCGCGTCTTGCCATAGGTTGATCGAGCGTTGCAGATGCCCGGCCATACCGGTCAGGGTCGCGCGTTCTTGCGAAGAATAGGGTGTTCGGCCGTGCGCTCGCAGTAACCCGAGCAGAATGTTGTCGCTGCCGGGGCGCGCGAAGCGAATCCCCATCAGATAGCGAAATCCCGACGGAATCTGATAGTCCTGGAAGAACTCGCTGCGTTCGACGTCGCGCTCGGTCAGGTGATCCTGACAACAAACGAATTCGCCGAGCGGTGCGTTCTCGACGAAGCCGCGGCGCGGATCGAGCGCGCCGTAATACTGGTCGTAGAGTGTGATGACCTCATCGAACTCCGCGCGCGGCGAGTAGATCGAGAATTTCGGGGCATTGCGCGCGACGTCCCAGCTGAACATGTGAAACACGTTTGCGCCGAGCGATTCCGATACCCGATGAAACACTTCGAGAAAACCGTCCGGATGCAGCGCGGCCTCGTAGAGGTCGCCGATGAGTTGGTCCCGTTGCATGCTTCCCCCGTCGCTTCGCGATCTTCGTATGTTGATTTTGTCTGACGATATTGCTTCGAATACCGAATTTTTTTCAGGCTAACACAGGTTATTTGCGTTTCGTGCCGTGTTATTTCCCGATTTTCATCCACCTGAATGATGATCGCAAAAATCGGCTTTGCGAGAATCCTCGCCATTCAGCGTGCATGAGCGGTGTATGTGACACGCATCAACCAGAAGGGTCTCGGGGGAAACGCAATGAAACTCACGCCTGTCGTATCCGGTATTGCAGTGCTCATCCTGTCGGCTTGCGGTGGTGGCGACAGTTCCTCCTCGCCGCCCGCGGCACCTGCCGCGCAGACGGTCAGCGGGGTCGCGGCCGCCGGCGCTGCGATGCAGGCCGCCACCGTGAAACTGGTCGATGCGACCGGCAAAGCGGTCGACTGCCCGGCCGATGCGTCAACTGGCGCGTTTCATTGCACGGTGACCGGCCTGACCGCGCCATTCGCGTTGTCGGCATACGGCAACGTCGCCGATTCGCAGGCCACGCTGATCGCGCTCAGCGCCACGGCCGGCACGCAGACGATCAACATCACGCCGATCACGAACGCGATCGCCGCCACGATCATTGGCGACAATCCGACCAAGCTGCTGGCCGACACCGGTTTGCTGCAAAGCAAGGTCACGGCCCAGGCCGTCGCCAGCACGGTGCAGGCCTATTCGTCGGCGCTGGCCGACCTGCTGGCCGCCACCGGCAATACGGGCGTCGACCTGATTTCCGGCCCGTTGACCGCGGGCGCGCCGGGCCTCGACCGGTTGCTCGACCAGGTCAAGATCAACGTCCTGCCGGACGGCGGCGTCCAGATCAGCTCGGTGGCGGGCGCGTCCAGCGATACGCCGGTGCAGCTTCAGCTCGCGCCCGGCGTCGCGCCGCAGGCGAGCGACAAGGCCAGCCTGCCGGCCGCCGCGACCATCAATGGCGCGGTGGTGTCGAACCTGCCGAGTGCCAGCGATCTGGCGGCATTGCAGAGCGCGCTCAACCAGTGCTTCGCCGGTACGACCGGCGCCGCGCGCACGGGCGGCAGCGTATCGGCGTGCGGCCGGATCTTCGTCGACGACGTCGCGTCTGGCGCGCTGAATGCAGGCGTGCCCGCCGCGTACCTCAACAACGGACTGTCGGTCGACCAGGAGTTCGGGGCGCCGGCCGGCGGCACGCCGGGCATCGTGGCCGACGATGCGATGAACAACGCCAGCTTCAGCTTGCCGGAAGTCATCCGTGTCGCCGCCAGCGACAAGATGTGGGTCAAGCTCGCGTGGACGCGCAGCGACGGCATTCGCGACGGCATGCAGCAGAATGTGCAACTCGCGGTGCGGGCGGGCAGTCTCGCAAACGGCGATACCGGCTGGCGCGTGATCGGCAATCAGCGCGCGGTACTGAGCAAGGTGAATGCGAACGCGCAGAAGTGGGACTGGCTGAATCCGGCCAATCCGTCGACGGGGACCAACGCGTTCGTCGATTCGCTCAGCCTGCAGGTGGGTGCTGTCGATGCAGCCGGCACCGCGGTGGACTTCGCGATCGTCAACGGCCCCGGCTTGCGCAACGGCGTATTCCTCCAGCCGTCGAGCGGTACCTGCGACACGCTGAACATCCGTGCGCAGATTGCAAGCGGGCAGACGCCGGCGCAGCTCGCCGCACTGGCGAGAAATGCGCAGTGCCGCAACAGCTTCCGCCTGGCCGGCGTCGCGCAGGACCCGGCGAATCAGGGCCTGTTCACGTGGCCCGGCGACGCGCCGCGCAACAATACCGCATGGGCGAAGCCGCAATTGAGCACCGCCGAGCTGGCCGACATCAAGCCGTTCAGCGCCTATACGATCGACGTCTACCAGAACGGCAACACGGCGACGCCGGCCAGGCACTACACGGTCCGGCTGCGTACGCCGTCGCCGTCGCCCGACGCATTGCGCCAGTACGCATGGCACGATCTGGCGCAGTCCACGCGCGACGCGCTGACGCCGGGCTCCGCCGGCACGTTCGCGGGCGGCGCGACCTTCCCGCTGGGCTGGACGTCGAAAACGGGGCTGCCGTTCGTCAAGCGCGGTAGCGTGCAGATTCGCGCAACCGCGACCGGGCAGCCTGCGGCGACGTTCGTCAACGGTTCGGCACCGGCGTCGCCGGTCCAGCCGGGCGCCGCGGTGACGCTCAACGTGCCGGGCGATCAGGGCGTCGCGTTCCCGGCGGTGGCTGGCTGGACGGGCAGCACGGACTTCTCGTTCGTGAACCTGAGCTGGTCCGACCCGGTCGACACGGTCTTCACAGAGTCCTTCGAGTACGACCGGTAACGGGCCGCCGGGCGGATGCGTCCGGTGAGCGCATGGCCGGCGGGACGGTGCGCCATCCCGTCGGCTCGCTCGCATGGCGACGCGCCGAGACAGTGCCGGCCGCACGCGCGGGGACGTTGGCGTCGCACGACCGAACCGCGTCACGATGTGGCCTGAGAATTGCCGTGGACAAGGACATCTTTGCTGAGGCGAGCAGCATGTGGTTGTCTCGGAAAAGATGTCCAAATCCTCGAATTCACCAGGGTGCCAAAGCCCTTTTCTCCGAGAGCCCACCGGAACGCGGCCGAAAGTCGTGACGTCTATCGCCACAGAGCCATCCGTCGTCGACCGGCGCGGATGATCGCTCCGCTTTCATTGCTCCGGAGAAATCACATGACACTCATGCCCAAGCTGGGCCTTGCGGCACTGCTTTCCACACTGCCGCTCGCCGCCCCTGCGCAAGGGACGCAACTGACAGACCCGCAGATCGCCGCGATCGTCGTGACGGCCAACCAGGTCGACATCGATGCCGGGACCCTCGCGGAAAACACGACGCATACGAAACCCGTCAAAAGCTTTGCCGAGTTGATGGTCACCGATCACACCAATGTGAACAAATCGGCGGTTGCGCTGGCGACCAGGCTGAACCTGAAACCCGAAACCAACGCGACGAGCGACGCGCTGAAGAAAGAGGGCGACGACAACGTCGCCGCGCTCAAGGCGCTCAAGGGGCACGCATTCGACAAGGCCTATGTCGATCACGAGGTTACCTATCATCAACAGGTGATCGATGCGATGGACAAGCAGCTGATTCCGTCGGCGAAGAACGACGAATTGAAGGCGCTGCTGGTGAAGGTGCGGCCGGCGTTCGTCGCCCACCTCGAGCACGCTCGCGCGTTGCAATCGACGCTCGGCGACGGCAATGAGAAGAAGGCCTACTGAGCCGGGCAACCCGGCGGCGCGGCGCCGTGCCGTGTGCCGGATCGTCGTGCTGGCGGCGCTGGCGATCGCGGCTGCGGACGTCACCGCCGGCACGACGCACCGGATCACCATCGAAGGCATGCGCTTCAACCCGGCCAGCCTGACGGTCGCGCGCGGCGACACGATCGTCTGGGTCAACAAGGATCTCGTCGCGCACACGGCGACGGCCGCGGGCGTGTTCGACTCGCATGAAATCGCACCCGATGCGTCGTGGACATATGTCGCGAATACACCGGGCCGCCATGCGTATCTCTGCACGTTTCATCCTACGATGAAAGCGACACTGATCGTAAAGGGCAAGCCATGATGCGCCATGCGGACGTTCCCGAGCCGAGCCCGTTGCCTGTTTCGGAAGAAGACGACCGCACGCTCGCCGCGCGCGTCGCGAGCGGCGACTGCACGGCGTTCGAACAGTTGATGCGTCGCTACAATCGGCGGCTCTACCGGCTCGCGCGGGCGACGTTGCGCGACGACGCGGAAGCCGAGGACGCCCTGCAGGACGCCTATCTGGCGGCGTTTCGTGCGATCGCGCGTTTTCGCGGCGACGCGTCGCTGTCGACCTGGCTGTCGCGGCTCGTGCTCAATGAGTGCCATACGCGTCAGCGCCGCGGCGCGCGGCGCGACACGATCGCGCCGATGGTCGGCTTGTCTGCGATCGCCGACTTCGAGCGGGACATCATGGATACAGACCAGAACGGTTCGCCGGACCGGGCGCTGATGCGGTCCGAATGGCGTGCATTGCTGGAGCGCAACCTCGATGCGTTGCCCGAAGCGTTTCGCATCGTGTTCGTGATGCGCTGCGTCGAGGAATTCAGCGTCGAGGAAACCGCCGCGTGCCTCGGGATACCGGAGGCGACCGTGCGCTCGCGGCATTTCCGCGCAAGGAGCCTGCTGCGCGAATCGCTCGCTCAGGAAATCGACCTGGCCGAGCGCGACGTGTTTTCGTTCGACGGGGAACGCTGCGACCGGATCGTGAGCGGGGTGCTGGCCAGATTGGAACCGCGTTGAACCGGCGGCGGCTCGCGGCCGCGCCGCGTTCGGCACGGCGCGTCGACGCCGGTTCCGCTCCGCGACCATCCACGTGATCGCCGATGCGGCCGTCTCCGTCCTGACGATCGTCGGGCTGCCGCGCGCGCGTGCGTTCGGCTGGCTCTGGATGGATCCGCTGGCCGGCATCATCGGCGCGCTGGTGATCGCGAACGGGTCGTACGGTGCTGATGCGCGACGCCGGCGGCATCCTGCCCGACATGAATTCGGATCGTCGTCTGATGGACAACGTGCGCGGTGCTATCGAAGTCGGGCTCGCGACGCGAGGGAAAGCGGTACTGCGCGCGCAATGACCCGGCCGGCTGGTGTGGCGGCGGACTACGACACGCCCGTCCCGCAGTCTCCGCAGGGATCCTGGTTACTCTGCTTTTGCCGAGGCGGGCACGGAATCGAACCGAACGAGCAGAACACGCAACAGTCGCCGGGGCGCGGGCGCAGCAACTTGCGGCAACTGGGGCATTCGTAACAATACAGGCAGGTGTTGTCGGGCATGGTCTCGCAACGGGCAGACCCGCAGTACGGGCAAGTCAGCACGGATTCGAAGACGAGTTCGTTTGGCATGATTTCAACGGGACCGGGTCGACGACGCTGCGCGTCTCCTTGACGATTGAAGGATAGTCCTTGGCTGGCGCTCCACCGCCAAGTTGACCATGCCGATGCGCTGGTACAACCGGTTACGGCCAGATCAGTTCAATTCAATGACAGACTGGCGCCAGCTGTTGCAGAAGAAGTACTTGGAGCAGTGTCCGGGATGAGTTGACCACGCCACGCCACGCCAATCTGCGTTAGATTCTTGCCATCGAAGTCATTGCTCAAGCGTCATATGGCACGCAGACCATCTCCTGAACAACGGCGTGAGTTGGGCGCGTTCCTTTCCAGCCGACGCGCGCGCCTCCAGCCAACCGAATTCGGCCTGCCCGAGGGGCCGCGCCGTACGCCAGGCTTGCGACGTGAGGAAGTCGCGATGCTCGCGGGCGTCAGCGTCAGCTGGTACACCTGGCTCGAGCAGGGCCGGGACATCCAGCCCTCCGCCGACGCGCTCAGGCGAATCTCGAAGGTCCTCAAACTCGATCGTGTCGAATCGGCCCATCTCTTTGCCCTGTCTTCTCGCGAACTGCCGCCGGTAGCAACCGGCGGCGGGGTCAGCGATGGCCTTGAAATGCTGGTGCGGGCCATCGACGTGCCGGCTTATGTCCGCAACACGCGGCTCGACATTCTCGCCTGGAATGACGCGATCGCCGACTTGTTCGTCGATTACGGATCGCTGCAACCGCACGAGCGCAATACGTTGCGCCTGCTATTCCTCTACCAACCTTATCGCACCCTGATTCTCGACTGGGAGCAGATGGCGCGCGGCATGATTTCCACGTTTCGTGCCGCCCGCGCCCAGGCGCAGGACAAGGTGCCATTCGACAGTCTGGTCGACGAACTCTCCGGACTGAGTCCCGAGTTCCGTGACTGGTGGCCGGATACGGACGTGAAAGGGTTCGACGAAGGCGGCAAGCGCCTTCGACATCCGACGTTTGGCGACATCGACTTCACCTATGTCGCGTTGACACCCGCAGGGCGGCCGGATCTGTCGCTGGTGACGTATATCCCGCGACCCGCTGCCAGTGAGTCGGACTCATAGGATCACAAGACGCCTTATTCAGGCTGCCCGAATTGCCTACAGTGACGCCCAGAGCAACCGACACCGCTCTCAACCGTCACGGAGGCAATGATGCCCACCCCCAGCACCAACCCCGCCACCGGCGCGATTTCGCGCAACCCTGCGACCGGCGAGCTGATCGCAACCCATGCATTCCGGACCCCGGACGAGGTCGAGCACATGCTGGACGGCAACGCCGCCGCCAGCCGGTTGTGGCGCACGACCCCGATGGCGGAACGCGTTGCGACCTATCGTCGCTTGTCCGCGACGTTGCGCGAAAGGTCAGAGGCCTTGGCTGCGATCACGGTGGCCGACAATGCAGAACATGCGATCGAGCTTGCCAATACCAGCGATTACGGCCTGGGTGGCAATCGGTGGACACGTGATATCGCCCGTGCCCGGCGCATCGCCCGTCGCCTGGAAACGGGCGGGGTATTCATCAACGGCTTTTCCGCCTCGAACGCCCGCATTCCGGTCGGTGGGGTGAAGAAGAGCGGTTACGAACGCGAACTGTCGCATGTCGGCTTGCGGGCGTTCACCAACGCTCAGGCGGTCTGGGCAAAGGCTGTCGACTAATCATTGCTTCATTCGGACTCAAAAAGGAATCTGATTGCCAGATTCTAAAAGGAATACTAATCATGTTTGACCCTGTCTCAAGCCCCATCCTGCAACCCGTCACGATCGGCGGGCTGCATCTGAAGAACCGCATCGTCATGGCGCCGATGACCCGCAGCCGTGCCGACGACGCCGGTGTTCCACCTGACTATGCTGCCGACTACTATGCGCAGCGTGCCGGCGCTGGCTTGATCATCACGGAGGCGACCAACATTTCGTCCCAGGCTCGGGGCTATCCGCGTACCCCGGGGATCTGGACAGACGCGCAAATCACGGCGTGGAAGCGCGTGACCGATGCCGTACATCGACGCGACGGAAAGATCTTCCTGCAGCTCTGGCATACCGGAAGGATGTCCCACCCCGACATGCATGGCGGAGCACTTCCGGTTGCGCCATCCGCCATCAAGCCGGAAGGCCAGATACGGGTGCATGACGGCATGAAGGATTTCGTCACGCCGCGTGAGCTCGATGCGGAAGAGATCCCGCTGATCATCGAGGACTATCGCCGTGCTGCCGAGAACGCGAAGCTCGCTGGCTTCGACGGCGTGGAGGTGCATTCGGCGAACAACTATCTGCTGGAGCAGTTCGTCCGGGACAGTACCAACCACCGCACCGACCAATATGGCGGCTCGGTCGAAAACCGTCTGCGTTTTCCCCTTGCAGTCGTCCGGGCGGTCATCGACGTGTGGGGTGCCGACCGGGTTGGCATTCGCATCTCGCCCGTGACCACGGCACCGGGCAACACGCCGCTCGACAGCAAGACAGTGGAGACGTTCGGCGCCTATGTCGATGCGCTGTCCAGCCTCGGGCTGCTCTACATCCATGACATCGAGGGCGTGACCCAGTTGAGCCGCGACGCACACGGCGGCGTAAGCTTCGCGGCGCTCCGCAAGCGCTTCAAGGGTGCGTACATCGCCAACAATCAGTACACGCTTGGCCTGGCCGAGCAGACGCTGGCTACCGGTGATGCCGACCTGTTCAGCATCGGGCGGCCGTTCATCGCGAATCCGGACCTGGTCGACCGGCTTCGCAGCGGGGCGCCGCTAGCCGAGGCCCCGAAACAATACTGGTACGGCGGTGGCGTGAGCGGCTATTCCGACTGGCCCGGCATGAATGGCCAGATCGTCGTCGATCAATGAGGAAGCGCCTGCGGCGGGGTTCGAATCTCACCACCGACGCGGATGGTGGACCCGGACTTCGTCTACGCCATCCGCTTGTGCCGGCCGCGCGGACGCTTCGGTGAGCAGGCGGGCGGCGTTGCTGCGGTTCGGGAATCGCGCTTTTCACCGTGAATCAATTGAATGGCGCGGCGCAGCCGGCGCGCGCGTCGGCGCATTCATCGGCGATGGGTGCGTACCTCGGGAGGCACGGGATTCGCCGAGCGAGACATTCATTGTTGAAGCGAAATCAAAATTGATTGGTTTTCAGGCGGGTTTTTACACCAAAGTAAAGCGGGCACACTACCCCTCATCGCCATGCCGCTCGCGCTGACCGCGCTGAGCGGTGCGTTTGACCCGTGCGGGCCTGCGTGAACGCGTCGGCACACCTGTCGAACTCGCCCACCGAGCGTCGTCCATTTTTCATCAGGAGATCACACCATGAACGCACCGACCCAACTGCCGTCGTTTGCCGGCAAGACGTTCGAAGTCCGCTACGACGGACTCACCGCCATCAACGCGTATGCCGATGACGGGATCCATATGCGCTACGAGATCACGGAAGGGGCTTACGCGGGCGCGAAGGGCGAAGTCGCCTATACGTGGCAGCACGTTGCAGGCGAGACCTACGCAATTTCGTGGCAGGAAGCCGACCGCTCGACCGTGGTGCACATCGACGATTTTGCCGCCGGCACGTCGCGTTCGTTCTTCACTGCATCATCGCTCGACTTCTATCGGCTCGAAGGCAGCCTGCGCGCGCTTTGAACGCAACGAGATGTCGGTAAAGGCCGCCATCACGCGCAGCACGGGCCGGCCGCCGACATTCTTCAGCGGAAAGTACGAGCGATGCGTGGCCGGGTCGACCGCGACGACGTGCGCATTCGGCCCGAGCCGGCCTTCGCCGATCCTGGCAACATGCCGGCCGCTGACGCTGAACATCGAAACGATGCCGGCTTCACCCGCAACATAGAGCACGTCCGACGCGGAATCGAACGCAAGTACATCCGGCTCGCCGCCGATATCGAACGATTGAACGACATGCCGTGCGCGCATATCGAAGACGAGGAGCTTGTCGTTGTCCTCGCACGCGATGAAGGCGAGGCGGCTGTGCGGCTCGATCAGCAAGCCGTGATTGCCTTTCGCGCCCGGCAAGTCGACACGCGCGACGACACGGTCCGTTGCCGGATCGATTTCGGCGAGCTGGCGACGCGTCTGAACATTCACGAAGATGTGCCGGGAGACCGGATCGTACTGCGTGTTGCCGGCCTCGCCGTCGAGCGGGATCGTCGCGACGCGCTGGTTGCTACGGACATCGATGATCGTTTCCGTTTTCCCGTATTCGTCGGATACGTACAGCTTGCGTACCTCGGCCGCATAGGCCATTCCGTCGGGGTAATGCCCGCCCGGTATGCGCGCGACGACTTTCAGCGTCGCGGCGTCGATCGCGACGATCTCGTCGGTCCCGGTTGCGGACGCGTAGACGCGCGACAGCTCAGGAACGGCCAACACACCATGCACCGACGATACGTCCGCGATCCGTGCAGTCACGCGTGATGCACGCGTATCGAAGGCAATCACTTCCCCGTCGCCGAGGTGCGCGATAAAGAGCTGGTTGCGGCTCGGATCCAGACTTGCATAGTCGAGTCGTGTCGGGTGGCCCGGCAACGCGATGTCCGCGACGTGCGTCAGCGGCAGGGTGCCGATCGAGGTGTCTTCGCCCGAGGCGAAAATCCGCTGAATCAACAGGCCCGATGTGCCGAGTCCGCCACCTAGCGCGATGAGCAGGAGCAGGTTGTAGCGCCAGCGTCCGAGCTTCTTCATGATTTCCTCCCGCGACGGTTGCCGCCGCATTGACGCGGGGGCGGCGGCATCGCTTTGCATGGCTCCCCGCGTATTCGTCGTTCGACCGTCGCCGCGATTACCCGCAATTACCGGGCCCGGTCGTCGTCTGGTTTGACGTGCCGAAAGGCCGCCAGCAGCGCAAGGTCATACGCGATCTTCAGCACGCCGCATGCGGCCAGCGGCGCACCGAGCCAGCCGAGACTGAACAGGCCGCCGGCCAGCGTCGGCGCGACAGCGGCCGCGAGGCTGCGCGGGACCGATGTAAAACTGGCCGCTGCCGGTCGCTCCGCCGGCGTGACGACCGCCATCACGTAGGCGGTTCGTGTCGGCACATCCATTTGGGAAAGCGCGCTACGCATCAACAGCAGCGTCAACGTCAGCGGCAACGAAGGCGCGAGCGCGGCGCCGATCAGGCAGACGCTCGACGGGATATGCGTGAACACCATCGTGTTCAGCAAGCCGATCTTGCGCGACAGCGGCGCGGCCGCGAGCTGCGAGCCGGCCGACAGCAGGCCCGCCCAGAAGAAGAACTGGCCGGCAGCGGCGATCGAGAGTTCGAAGCGCTGCATCAACCACAGCGACAACAGCGAGTTGACGACGAGACCGCCTGCGAACGCGTCGACGCTGAACAGCATCGCAAGCCGCATGACGATCGGGCGTGACGGACCGAGCGGGGGCGCTGCCTGCGGCGAGTGGGCATCCCGGCGTGGCAGTCGCCGGTACAGGATGCAGACGGCGACGCCCGTCACGGCGTAGACAAGAAACATGCCGCGCATCGCGCCGAGTGCTGTGATTCCGATATGTGATGCAAGCCATATCGGCAGCCCTGCCGCGAGGGATCCGACCGCCGCCGATACGGCCCCGACGAGGCTGTATCGTGCAAACAGCGCCGTGCGCGCGGCGCCGTCGGCTGCGTGCGCCAGACGCGACTGTTCGAGCGGCAAAAACAGGCTGACATCGCCGGAGCTCGGATTGAGCGTGCCGGCAAACGCGATCACGAACAGCGGCCACAACGTGGAGACGCTCGCGAAACCGATTCCCGTCGCGGCCATCAGCGCCGCCGCGAGCGTCAGCATGCGGCGCTGCGTGAAGCGGCTCGCGAGCATGCCGACCGCGATCGTCGCGATGGCGGAACCCGTCAGTGTCGTGGTGCCGATCAGACCGACATCCAGTTGCGAAAGCCCGAGCGACAGCAGATACGCGGGCAGCAGCACGGCAATGAATCCATCGCAGAAGCCGCGCATGCCGCGGCTGGCGAGGATGAGCCATGCGGACTGGTCGGTGCCCGCCGGCAGCATCCGGCGGGCGAGCCACGACGCGCACCGGCTGCTAGGTATGGGCATCACGCCGGCACCACGCGTAGCGTGCGTCGTACATCACCATGCCGTGCCTCCCTGCCGTGCGGCTCAATGATGGAGCAACGGGTAGGCCACCAGCCCGACGAGCGCGGCAGCCGTGACGATGACCGGCTCCTGCAACTTCTTGAAACGCCACAGCAGCAGCACGGTTGCGACGGCGAGCAGTGCGGTCGGTATGTCGACGATCGAGCGTTTCGCGATGACGAGGACGGAGCCCGTGATCGCACCAACGGCTGCCGCGGTGATTCCGTCGACGAACGCCTTGACGCCCGGACGGTGCCCGTACTTCTTCACGTACGGCGCGGGAATGACGGTGAACAGATAGCAAGGCAGGAACGTGCCGAGCGCCGCGACGCACGCGCCGGGTAAGCCCGCCACGAGATACCCGATGAAGCCGACGGTGATCACGACCGGGCCGGGCGTGATCATCGCGACCGCGACGGCATCGACGAACTGCTTGTCGTTGAGCCAGTGATGTTCGGTGACGACGCCGCCATAGAGGAACGGCACGATCGCGAGCCCGGAGCCGAACACGAACGCGCCTGCCTTCATGAAGAACGCGCCGATCTGAACGAGCTGCGGCAGATCGATACCGCTCAGTATTCCGCTGGCTGCCGGCAGGTTCGCGGCGGCAACCGCATTGAGCCCGCCGCGGTGCAGCCACTTGGGCGGGGCGCGCCACAGCCAGCCGATCAGGCCTGCGGCAACGAACAGCCACGCGATCTCCGATTCCGTGATGAAGGTCACGGCGGCCAGCGTCAGGAAGATCGCCCAGAGCAGCTTGTCATGGCCAACGGTTTTGGTCGTGAGCTTGTAGGCGCTCATCGCGATGATGCCGACCACCGCGGCGCCGACGCCGTAGAAGACGGCCTGCATCCAGGACAGCCCACCGAAGTGCGCGTACGCAAACCCGAGCGAGAGCACCATCAGGAACGACGGCAGCACGAAGGCGACGCCGACGAGCGTCGCACCGAGAACGCGGTAGTGGACGAAGCCGAGATAGATCGCGAGCTGGGCCGCCATCGGCCCCGGTGCGAGCTGGGCCAGCGTGAGTCCTTCCTTGTAGTCGGCTTCCGTGATCCAGCCGCGTCGCTCGACCAGGTCGCGACGCATGTAGCCGGCGAGCGCAACCGGCCCGCCGAAACCGAACGTGCCGAGGCGCAGCATGTAGGCGACCAGCTCGCCAAGCGAGTAGGTCGGTTCGGTTGAGGCGATGGCAGTGGTCATGATTTGGACGCGGTCTGGTTTTTGCCGTTCGACGTGAAGTGCGCGTACAGGGAGTCGAGTACGGCGCCCATCTGCTCGAGCAACTGGTCGTCGTGCTCCGCGCGCTGGCGCGTGCCGGCCATCACGGCCTCGAAGCCAACCGCTTCGGGCGCCGCGGGGCCGCCCACATCGAGCGCGTGCACGATCTCGCCGAGCCGCATGAGCGCCGGGTCGTCGTCGAGCCCGAAACTGGCCAGCAGCACTTCGAACGTCACGCGCTCGCCGACATGCGTGAAGGTCGCGCCGTCGAAATCGAAGCCCAGCGCGTCAGCCGGACAATCCGCCGGCGACGCAAGCCAGATGAAGCGGGCGCGTGCGTCGATGAAGCGGCGGATCAGCCACGCACTTGCGACGCGATCGACCCACATCCGCTGCCGCGTCGCCCAGGTGCGGCCTTGGTACTCGCCAATCGCCAGCGGACGGATCGCGCGATCCGCGGCATGCGGTTCGCCCGGGGACAGCACGGTGTCAACCAAAGCGACGAAATCCTGCAGCGCGACTTCGGCGCGGGTGGCCGAGTCGCCCGGGAAATAGTCGATCGCACGAATGGCGTCGAAATCCTTGCGCATGCGGCGCAGCAGGCGCGTCAGTTCCGTGGCCGACTGTCCGGCGAGGGTCTTGCGGGCGTCCGCAAGGGTCTGGATAAAGGCGGCGTCATCCTCCCCGCGATCGAACAGCGCGCGGAATTCCAGTTCCTGCGACGTGTCCAGGCTCGGCGCGCACAACAGGTGAGCCGTGCCGCCACTGTCGGCAATGGCCCCCGCGAGGTCGCGCAGCGTCGCTTCATGCTCGTCGGTGTAGGGCAGCAGGTAGATACCGTCACGCAACACCGCACAGCCCTTTGCCTTCAGGGCGCGCCAGAACCGCATGCGGGCCGTCGCGTTTTCTGTCGGAAGGGTCAGAACGAGGAGCGACCACGTGGATATGGCATTCATGTAGAAAACTCTACGCAATAGTTACCATTTCTACAAAATTACTTGGTGCAATAGCCGGATTGTGTCGCACTCGCGCGCGGGCGGCGGCGGGTAGGCGCTCCGGCGAGATCGGCAATGAGCGCACCGCGCCTGACTCGGGCGGGACGGAGACAGGGTCATCCGTCCCGCGACGGATGACCTGTAAAACGGAACGAGGTAGATGACGCTCGAGTCTGGCGGGCCATTTCTCGTTCCCGCCCGGCGATTTACCGCGTCACGACAAGCGCCGCGTGCATGCCGGCTTCATAGTGGCCCGGCTTGTTGCAGATC
This sequence comes from Burkholderia cepacia GG4, assembly GCF_000292915.1. Taxonomy (NCBI): domain Bacteria; kingdom Pseudomonadati; phylum Pseudomonadota; class Betaproteobacteria; order Burkholderiales; family Burkholderiaceae; genus Burkholderia; species Burkholderia cepacia. The sequence goes on along the minus strand of NC_018514.1, from coordinate 2,563,999 downwards.
AGCGCGTAGTGGCCGGGCGCGAGCTTGAATGACGCGCGTTTGCTCCGGCCCGGCGCGATATCTTCGACTTCCCCGATTTTTCTCAGCTTGTGTTCCAGCACCTGTCCCTTGCTGACAGGGAGCGCATCGTCAGAGAGATCCGTCTTGAGCACGACGAGCTCATGCTCCATGTTGTTGTCCGCGGCATTCTTGACATCCAGTGTGACGCGGCCCGACTTCACGTTGTGCGTCTTGAGCTGGATCGAGTTCGACAGCAACGTCGCATTGACCGTTTGCTGCGCCCAGCTCGCATGGGATGCCACACCAAGCGCGGTCACCCCGGCGACGACGACGATTCTGCAAGTAGCACGCATGGCTGCCTCCATCTGCGTCGAAGCATCGCGCCTGCCGAGAGTCGAGCGATTGCCGTGCGCGATTCGTCGAGCACACGAGCGCCCCTGCCGATGCAGCGGCATGAACGTTATCCGTTGGGCGCGATACGTTCTGTAAACGTCCGCGTCCGGCGACTTATTCCCGGGGTCGGGCTTACGGCGTCGTGCCTGCAGCGTGTCGAGCACGGCGCACATCCGTGCGCGCAACGGGGTGTCGCTGCCCGGGCGCCGGCCTTGCATTAGCCCGACATATACCCCTCCTCCCTATATGGAAGTGCGATTTGGTATATAGTCCCCCCCGCTATATGACGGGACCACCATGAGCCACACCATCAAGGAAAAGCAGAAGCTGCTGAACCGTGTCCGCCGAATCAAGGGACAGGTTGAAGCGATCGAACGCGCGCTGGAAGAAGAGCGCGGTTGCAACGAGATCCTCCAGCTCATCACGAGCGGCCGCGGTGCGATGAACGGCCTGCTCGCGGTCGTGCTCGAGGATCACATCCGCAGCCATCTGGTCGATGCCGAAGGTCACGAAGACGAAGGCAGCGCGACCGAGCAGCTGATCGACGTCGTTCACAGCTATTTCAAGTAATCGAGGGCAGGAATGAACGACTTCACGAACGACGCCTTTGGCGCAGGGCACGACCACATCTTTCTCGGCGCCGCGCACGAGCAGAACGAACGCAGGACCTGGATGGTCATCGCGCTGTGCGCGGCAATGATGGTGGCCGAGATCGTCGGCGGGTCGATTTTCGGCTCGCTGGCGCTGATCGCGGACGGCCTGCACATGTCGACGCACGCGGGCGCGATGCTGATTGCCGCGCTCGCCTATACCTATGCGCGCAAGCACGCGAGCGATCCGCGCTTCGTGTTCGGCACGGGCAAGCTCGGCGATCTGGCGGGCTTCACGAGCGCGATCGTGCTCGCGATGATCGCGCTGCTGATCGGGTACGAGGCGGTCGCGCGCCTGCTTGCGCCGGTGCCGATCCATTTCGGTGAAGCAATCCCGATTGCGGTGGCCGGCTTGCTCGTCAACATCGCGAGCGTCTGGCTGCTGAGCGGCGACCACCATGGCCATAGCCACGGTCATGGTCATGGTCATGGCCATCATCACGGGCATGCTCACGACGATCACGATGATCACGGCCACGAAGCGGAAGCGCACCGGATCTTCGATCGGCAGGGCGCATTCCTCGTGTCGGTGTTCGAGGACGGTGTGCCGCCGGTTTTCCGCGTGGCGCCTGCGACGCACGAGACGAAGCGCGTCGATGCGAGCGCCGTGTCGGTGACGACGATCCGTCCGGACGGGACCCGGCAGGCCTTCGCGATGCAAAATCGCGGCGGCTATCTGGAGTCGACCGAAGCCATTCCCGAACCGCATGAATTCAAGGCGATCGTTCGGTTGGACGGCCGCGAGCACGAACTGGCGTTCGAGGAACACGACCATGGCGCGTCCGCGGCGGCGGCGCGCGATCACAACATCCGCTCTGCCTACATCCACGTGATCGCCGATGCCGCAGTTTCCGTGCTGACGATCGTCGGGCTGCTGCTCGCGCGTGCGTTCGGCTGGCTGTGGATGGATCCGCTGGCCGGCATCATCGGCGCGCTGGTGATCGCGAACTGGTCGTACGGCCTGATGCGCGACACAGGCGGCATCCTGCTCGACATGAATGCGGATCGTCGTCTGACGGACAACGTACGTGGTGCCATCGAAGGCAGTGGCGACCGGGTCGGCGACCTGCATGTGTGGCGGCTCGGGCCGGGGCACATGAGCGCGGTCGTGTCGGTGGAGACGGACGACCCGAAGCGGGATGCGCGCTTCTATCACGGCGTGCTCCAGCGGTTCAGGAACCTGTCGCACATCACCGTCGAAGTCGTGTCCGCGACGCGAGGGCAATAAGCATGGCGGTCAAATCTCCTTGCGTCGACGTGTGTTCGTTCGACGGCAGGACCGGCTACTGCGTGGCATGCCTGCGCACGCGCGACGAAGCGCGCGGCTGGAAGAAGATGACCGATCACCGGCGTCACCAGATCGTGAACGACCGCGCACGGCGGCACGCGAAGCTGACGCGGGAAACATCGGAATGATCGTCTATCGCTGACGCAGGCCCACCGGCGCAGCAGGGGCGGCGCTCGACCGTCGATGCTCCGTCAGGTCAGGAGCGCAGCCAACGCTGCCTGATCACGGCGTCCAGCGACAGCCATCCGGCCCCTCGGCACAGCAGCACGAGCAGCATGGCCGCCCACTGTATGTGGGTCGGCCATGCGAGCGGATAGACGAAGATCTCGATCACGGTCGTCATGCCGAGCAGCACGAGCGCCGCGGGCCGGGTCGCGAGGCCGAGCACGAGCAGGACCGGCATGCTCAGTTCGATCGACACGGCCATGTATGCGGCCAGCTCCGGCGGCAGCAGCGGCAGCTTGTATTCGTCGCGAAACAGGTCGAGCGCAACGTCCCAGTTGGCGAGCTTGGCCATTGCCGAATTCCAGAAGATCGTCGCCACCGCGAGACGCAGCGGGATCGCGAGCAGCCAGTACGGTACGCGCTCGAGCCGCTGCACGATTTCCGCCAGCCGCGAAGCGACGGGTGACGCAGGGGAAGGCGTTCGAATCAGGTTCGGCATGGTGGCAATCCTCCGGAAGGCGCGACCGCCTCGGCTGCGGGCATCGTGTCGGAAAAGCACGCTCGCGCCAGCAGTGCTGCGAAGTGGGCAAATGCATCCGGGTTCGGCGCGACCGACAACGCATCGCGAACCGTTGCGCCGGCGAACAGCGCCGCCGTGATGCGGTATTCGTCGGCATCCAGGCGAACCGTTTCGACGCTTTCGGCTGTGCGCTGCACGAGCAGGTGCACCGGGCCATCGTCGAGGCGGATCGCGTGCATCGCCGCGTCGTCCCGGTCGAGCACCGCACGCCAGATCGCATCGGCCGGAAAGGCGAGGCTTGCGATGCGTACCGCCGGATGCGTGCGCAGGCGCATCCCGCCAAGCGCGGCCTCGTCCAGCGTCGCCAGTTGCGCGAGATTCAGCGTCGGGGCGTCCGGTGCATGCAGCACGCTGTTCACGTGCCATTCGAGCTGCGCGACGTCGGCAAGATACGGTATCGACCGGGTCTCGGGCAGCTCGGCGAGAAACGCGGGCAGCGCGGCACCGTATTCGTCCAGCCACGCGCTGCTTGGCGGTGCCGCGTCAATGAAGCGACGGGCCGCACCCTCGAAGCACGCCGCGCCGAGCAGAGACTGCACGGCCGGAAACGCGAGGCGAAGCGCGTTCACCAGTACGGCGGTCATCGTGTTGCGGTAGATGGAAAGACGTGCGTCGGGCGGGAAGCCGTCGGACACGATCCAGGTCGGCGCGTCGTTCGCCGTGCCGTGCAGATTGGCCCGGACCGCTTGCTGCAAGTCAGCCAGCGTGGGCGCATGCGTGTTCATGGCGTGTCGCCTCCAGTGCCGATTCGGCAATCGCCGCTTCCTCCATCAACGTACCCAGCGGCGGGACGCCGGTGTCCCATTCGATCAATGTCGGCACGGCGCCGAAGTGGCGCAGCGCGTCGCGGTACAGCGCCCATACTTCGGGGGCGACGCGCGATCCGTGATCGTCGATCCGCAGGGTCCGGCCGCCTTCGAAGTACCGGACACTGTGGCCGGCCAGATGAATCTCCCCGATCGCGGCACGCGGCAGCGCGGCAAGATAGACGTGCGGATTCCAGCCGTGATTGCATGCGCTGACGTAGATGTTGTTGACGTCGCACAGCAGGCCGCATCCGGTCCGTCGCACGATCTCGGACAGGAACTCCCATTCAGGCATGGTCGAGTGAACGAAGCGCAGGCAGGTGGACGGGTTCTCCACCAGAATCGGCCGTCCGAGCGTCGCCTGGACCTGATCGACATGCCGGCACACGACGTCGAGCGCTTCTTCCGTCATCGGCAACGGCAGCAGGTCGGCCAGATAGGTGCCGCCGGCTGCGCTCCACGACACGTGCTCGGAAACCAGGGCAGGCTCGAAACGCCGCACCGCTTCGCGCACGCGCGCCAGATGCGCGCCGTCCAGCCCGTCCGCGCTGCCGAGCGACAGGCCGACCCCATGCAGCGACAGCGGGTAGTCCTGACGAATGGCGTCCAGATACGACGACGCCACGCCGCCGCCCATGTAATTCTCGGTGTGCACCTCGAACCACGGGATGGCCGGCTGCTCGTCCAGCACCGCCTGATGGTGACGGAAGCGCAGCCCGACGCCGGCCCGGGCCGGGATCGGGCGAGGCGTGGCGCCGTGCAATGGCGTGGGCCCGTTCATGGCGACGCGAACCTTCAGCTCGCCTTGAGCTTGCCGCCCGCGATCTTGCCGCAGTCGCCGGCAGGTAGCAGTACGAAGGACTTCGTGTCGCGAGCCTGCGTCGCCTGACCGGCACACGAGTGCGCGCCCTCGGCACAGTCGTTTTTCGCGACCGCGTTGATGCCGTAACATTTCTCGAGATGGTTTTGCGACATCCGGGCCATGTTGTCCTTGACGATCTGCGGCATATTGCTCATATCTTTCATGGCTTGTGCCTGGCTCGGCGCGGCTTGCACGGCGAGCGCGAGCCCGATGGCGGCGGACAGGGACGAGATGGCGGAAACGGATTTGCTCATGGTGTCTTCTCCTGAAGTAGGGATCGCCGATGAGCGACCTTGTCAGAAAATTCGCTCTGCCACGACTAAAGGTTACGCAGCGTGCCGGAAAATTTTCTGCGCCGGACTTTGTCGCTGGATACCAGGAACATGACAGACGAGAGACACCCTCGTGACGCGCACGTCCGACTGGTTCGGCCAGCCGCGGCGCAAGCTGCCGACAGCAAGCCGCCACCGCTTCGGGAGGACGGGGCGCCGGACTGGTCGATGCTGATGGCGTGTGCGCAGATCGGCGATCGCGCCGCGTACCGCCGGTTGCTCGAGAGCGTCACGCCGTATCTCCGGCGGTTCGTCGCCCGCCACGGCGTCCATCCCGACACCGTCGAGGACGTCGTACAGGAGATTCTCATGACCATTCACCAGGTGCGGCACACCTACGCGCCCGAGCGGCCGTTCGGCCCGTGGCTGGTCGCGATCGCGAGCCGCCGCGTGGTCGACGCATTGCGCCGCCAGGGGCGCCATGCGTCACGCGAGCTGCCGCTGGACCCGGACCACGAAACCATCCCGGGCGATGGAGCGAATCTTATGGAACAGGCGGCCGACGCGCGGGTACTGCATGAAGCGCTGGCCCGGTTGCCTCAGGGGCAGCGCGATGCGATCCAGATGCTCAAGCTGGAGGAAAAGTCGTTGAAGGAAGCCGCCGTGGCCACCGGCATGACGGTGGCGGCCTTGAAGGTAGCCGTGCATCGCGGGCTGAAAGCGCTGCGCAAGCTGCTCGATCATCGGGAGAAGCGCCAATGAAGCAGTCAACGCCGGAACTGATCGAATCGCTGGTCGCCGACGGCGCGCCGGTTCGGCCGCTGCGCCAGCCGGTCCGACGCGCGGTCGGCTGGCTGCTGCTGGCCGCGCTGCTGCTGCTGTCGGTCGCGTTTGTCCACGGTATGCGGCCGGACCTGCCGTTCAGGCTGCACGAACGCGTGTTCGTGACGAGCGTGTCGGCCGCCGCGTTGACCGGCATCCTCGCCGCGGTGGGCGCGTTCATCGCGAGCGTGCCGGGGCGGTCGTTGCGTTGGGCGTTGTTGCCGCTGCCGGCACTGGCCGTGTGGATGTCGACCGTCGGCTACGGTTGTCTTACCAACTGGGTCGAACTCGGTCCGAACGGGATGTCGCCCGGCGAAACGGCGCGGTGCTTCGGAACGCTGGTGCTCATCGGCGTGCCGCTCACGCTGCTGCTGCTGATCATGCTGCGCCACGTCGCGCATCTGGCGCCGATGCCGGTGGCAATGGCGGGAAGCCTCGCCGTCTCGGCGACGACGGGTGTCGCGCTGTCGCTCTTTCATCCACTCGATGCGACCGTGATGATCCTGGCGTGGAATGTCGGGCTGACGGTTATCCTGCTGATCGTGACCGTGTCGTTCGGCCCCCGGTTGTTCCGCTGGGTCGGATCGGACGTGCGCGCCAGTGGCTGAAGCCTCCGGCTTCCCGTCGCCGACATGTGCTGCGTCGCGTGTCGAGGTGGCGGGCGACCGGGCGAACGGCCCTGTCACGCTGGTATTGCCGCGCGGCGTGCCGGTGGCCGGCCGCTGACGCGCTCCTGCGAAACGGCGTACCCGCCGCGACCGGGAACCCCTGGGGCACGCCGCACCGCTCCCAATCTTGATGTCGACCCATCATGACGACTTCATCACCGATTGCCGGAAAGCCCGCTATTCCACGGACCGTGTGGGCGCTGGGCCTCGTGAGCCTGTTCATGGACCTGTCGTCCGAGCTGATCCATGCGCTGCTGCCGATCTATCTGGTGTCGACCATGGGCATGAGCGTGGTCGCGCTCGGCATCCTCGAAGGGGCGGCCGAAGCGACCGCGATGATCGTCAAGGTGTTCTCCGGCGCGATCAGCGACTGGCTTGGGCGCCGCAAGGGGTTGCTGCTGGCCGGCTACGGCCTCGCTGCGTTGACCAAGCCGTTGTTTCCGCTGGCGTCCACGCCGGCCATCGTCGTGACGGCCCGCCTGCTCGACCGCGTCGGCAAAGGGATTCGCGGCGCCCCGCGGGACGCGCTGGTGGCCGACGTCGCCCCGCCTGAAATCCGCGGCGCCTGCTTCGGCTTGCGCCAGTCGATGGATACCGTGGGCGCGTTTCTTGGCCCGATGCTCGCCATCGTGCTGATGCTCGGGTTCGAGGACCGCATCCGGACCGTGCTGTGGTTCGCCGTGGTGCCGGCCTTCGTCGCGATCGCATTGATCGTGTTCGGGGTACGGGAGCCCGAGCAGTCGGAACCGCGTCGGCGCTTTCGCTCGCCGCTGCGCTGGCGCGCCCTGCGCGCGTTCCCCCGCGGCTACTGGTTCGTCGTCGCGGCCGGCGCGACGTTTACGCTGGCACGCTTCAGCGAGGCGTTCCTGGTGCTGCGTGCGCAGCAGACCGGGCTCGATGCGGCGTGGATCCCGGCCGTGATGGTCGCGATGAGTGTCGCCTATTCGCTGTCCGCCTGGCCGATCGGCGTCCTGTCGGACCGGCTGGATCGCCGCGTGCTGCTCGCGGCCGGCATGGTGCTGCTGATCGCGGCCGACCTGCTGCTCGGCATCGGCACGTCGACGTTCTCGATGTTCGCCGGCGTGGCCGTGTGGGGGCTGCATATGGGCTTTACCCAGGGCATTCTCGCCGCGATGGTGTCGGAAACCTCGCCGGCCACGCTGCGCGGCACCGCGTTCGGCGTATTCAACCTGGTGAGCGGCCTCTGCATGCTGCTCGCGAGCAGCATCGCCGGCGCGCTGTGGACCCGCTTCGGCGCGTCGACCACGTTTCTGGCCGGCGCCGCGCTGGTCGTGGTGCCGCTGTGCCTGTGCCGGTTCATGCCGCGACCCGGCACGTCGAGGGCGTGATGCATCGTTCGCCGATTGCGCCGGGGTCCCGCGCACGGCCGGGCTGACAGCCGGGCACGACCGTGCCCGAATCCCGCACCGGCATCGCGGCCCGCCGGTCCACCGGCCGACCGGCCTCCGGCCGGCGAAAGCCCGCCCCGCCTCCTTCCCCGCACCGCGCACGGCCTCCGTTTTCACATTTGAAAGATTGTCCGGCGTTTGCGATAGAATGCCCCCCCCTGCGCGCCGTGGCCCTGCCCACGGACGGGCTCCGGCACCCGAAACGGGCGTGCGCCGCACCTGCGGAACGCTGTCCCGGATTCGAAGCCGGCGATTTGCCAGCCGCTGGAAACACATGTTCTGTAATTTGGATTGCTAATGAAGAAGAAGCACAACATCACCCGCTACATCGTCATCGCGATGGCGCTGGGTATCGCCGTGGGCTACGCCTGTCATAGCGCGTTTCCCGACCCGAAAATGGCCAAGGAAGTCGCCGGCTACGTGTCGCTGCTGTCCGACGTGTTCCTGCGGCTGATCAAGATGATCATCGCGCCGCTGGTGTTCGCGACGCTGACCGTCGGCATCGCGCAGATGGGCGACAGCGGATCGGTCGGCCGCGTGGGCGTGAAAGCGTTCGGCTGGTTCTTCATCGCGTCGTTCACGTCGCTGGTGCTCGGCCTGATCACCGCGACGATCCTGAAGCCGGGCAGCCACCTGAGCCTGCCGTTGCCGGCCTCCGACGCGGCGCTGAACCTGAAGACGGGGGCGTTCACACTGAAGGATTTCGTCGTCCACCTGGTGCCGAAGTCGATCGCCGAGGCGATGGCGAACAACGAGATCCTGCAGATCGTCGTGTTCTCGATCTTCTTCGGTACCGCGCTGTCTGCGCTCGGCGATGCCGGCAAGCGCCTGACCGGCGTGATCGACGATCTCGCGCAGGTCATGCTGAAGGTGACGGGCGCGGTGATGGGGTTCGCGCCGGTCGCCGTGTTCGCCGCGCTGGCGTCGACGGTCACGACGGAAGGGCTCGGCATCCTCCTCACGTTCGCGAAGTTCATGGCGAGCTTCTACCTGGCGCTGGCGCTGCTGTGGGGCGTGCTGACGCTCGCCGGCGTGGCGTTCCTCGGCAAGCGCGCGTTCACGCTGATCCGCCTGATTCGCGAGCCGTTCCTGCTGTCGTTCGCGACGGCGAGCTCCGAAGCCGCGTATCCGAAGCTGCTCGACGCGCTCGACCGCTTCGGCGTGAATCGCAAGATCTCGAGCTTCGTGCTGCCGATCGGGTACTCGTTCAACCTGGACGGCTCGATGATGTACTGCACGTTCGCGGTGCTGTTCATCTCGCAGGTGTACGGGATCGACCTGCCGCTCGGCACGCAGATCACGATGCTGCTGATGCTGATGGTCACGTCGAAGGGGATGGCGGGCGTGCCGCGCGCGTCGCTCGTCGTGATCGCGGCGACGCTCAACCAGTTCCACCTGCCGGAAGCCGGGCTGCTGCTGATCATGGGCGTCGACATGTTCCTCGACATGGGACGCTCGGCCACCAACGCCGTCGGCAACTCGATCGCGGCTGCCGTGGTCGCGAAGTGGGAGGGCCAGCTCGGTGAACCGCGCGACGATGCCGATGCGGGCGGCAACGACGGGATCAAGCAGGCGGAGGCGCGGGAGACGGCGACGTCCGCGTGATTTCCCGGTTGTAAATGATGTGCGCCGGCCTGGATTCGATACGGATTCAGGCCGGCGCGATACCCTCCCGCGGTCATTCCTTTATCCGCATCCGGCGATTTTCCCGATCCGCCGAATCATCCCTCCGCTATTTCAAACCGTCGCATTCGAATCAGCGGCGCTATTTCCCGCAGGCGCAAGCCTGATTCCCCCGATATCGCGCCACGCGCGTAAGTGAACATTCACTGTTGCGTAGTCGCGCGCCCCGCCTGGCAAGCGGTCCGCAATTTTTTTCGATTTATATGAAGTTATGCTCGGCTTCGCCGAATTATCGAATGCACGCCCGATGTAATTCCGACTGCGCCGGATGATTCAGGGGAAGAATTTACGCATGACCGATTTCAAACCATCCGGCCGCCCCCTCATGTGAATGACCGAACCATTCAGGAGAGCATCAGCCATGGTCGCCAGAAAACCGCTTCAGGCCGTGCTGCTGGCCGCCGCGATCGCCGCGCTTGCGCCGGCCGGATACGCGGGTAACACCACTGACTGGCTGGCGAATACCTACGGCACGCTCGCGGCACACGTCGGCAATGTCGCGCGCTCGATGTGGGTCGCGCCCGAAGGCGTGATCTACACCGCGTCGATGTGGGACGAGGACGAAGGCGGCGTCGCGATCTACCAGAACGGCAAGAGCGCCGGCTCGTTCGGCACGCATTCCGAATTCCAGGGCAGCGCGATCACGGGCAACGCGACGTCGCTGTTCGTTGCGCTGCAGCCCGGCAAGGGGTACGGCAGCGGGGCGGTCGGGCGCTACAACCGCGCGACCCGGTTCCGCGACAAGCTGATCCAGGTCAGCGCGGCGAGCAACCAGCCGCGCATCGACGTCGTCACCGGGCTCGCCACGGCCGGCTCGCTGCTCTACGCGAGCGATTTCTACGGCAATCGCGTGCGGGTGTTCACGACCGACGGCGTCTGGCAGCGGGACCTCAACGTGGCCGCGCCGGGCGCGCTCGCGGTCGACGGGGCGGGCAACGTCTGGGTCGCGCAGAAGAGCGCGGGTTCGATCGTCGAATTCAGCCCGGCCGGCGCACTGCTGAACACGATCCGGCTGGCCGCCGGGTCGCAGCCGTCGGCGCTCTATTTCGATGCGGCGGCGGGGCAACTGCTGGTCGGCGACGAAGGCCCCGACCTGAACATCAAGCGCTATACGGTCGCGGGCCGGCCCGCACTGGCCGGCACCTTCGGCGTGCGCGGCGGCTATCTCGACACGACGACGGGCATCAAGGGGCAGGTCGGCGCGCAGCGCTTCACCCGGATCGCCGGCATCGGCAAGGACACCGCCGGTAACCTGTACGTGCTCAACAACCCGTGGGGCGGCAGCTGGGATCTCGGCCGCAACGGCGCGACCGACATTCACGCGTACAGCAGCGCGGGCAGCCTGCGGTGGACGCTGCAGTCGCTCAACTTCGAAGGCATCGCCGCACCGGATCCGGTCACGGACGGCGCGCTGTTCTATAGCGGCACGCACGTGTACAGCGGCACGGCGGGCGGCACCTTCGTCGCGAACACCGTCGATCCGTTCACGTATCCGTCGGACCCGCGCATCGACATGAGCGACACCCAGCGCGACGAGCACTTCGGGCTGCTGACGTCGGCCGGCGCGAACCGGATTCTCGTCGCGGCAGGCCAGAACCCGCCGATCTACTACTTCTTCCATTTCAACGCGGCGAACGGCTATGTCGCGATTCCGGACGGATCGATCCCGGGGCCCGCGTTCAACACGACCCGGCGCGTGTCGGCCGGTTTCAGCGTCGACAGCAAGGGCGGCGTCTGGGCCGGGCTCGACAAGACCGGCGCCATCTACTACTACCCGCTGACCGGCTTCGATGCGAGCGGCAAGCCGTCGTGGGGGCCGGGCGTGCCGACGCCGGTGCCGGCCAGCATCCAGCCGCTGACGCGCATCATCTATCTCGCCGACAGCGACACGATGGTGCTCGCGCAGGGTGTGGTCGGGAGCACCGACTGGACCTCGATCGGCACGCGCATCGAGGTCTATCACGGCTGGCGCGCGGGCAACACGACGAAGCCGAATCCGGTGATCACGCTGCCGCACAGCGGCGCGAAGTCGATCGACGCGGCCGGCAATCATCTGTTCGTCGGCTACTGGTTCAGCAGCAGCGGGCCGCTGTGGCCGAACCTCGATGCATTCAACCTCGACACCGGCAACCTCGACACGACGCTCGTCAATGCGAGCCCCGCGACCGTGGATACGAGCAGCGCGATCGATGCGATGTACAGCGTCCGCGCATATCGCCGCGCGAACGGTGAATACGTTGTGACGAAGAACAACGTGAAGGGGAACAGCATCACCGTTTATCGCTGGACGCCTTGAGGGCGAGGCCTCGAATGCCACGATGACACCACGATGGCTGTCATCGAAACGCCTTCGCTGTAACGATGTGTAATAAGCTGGCCACGCAATGGAGCCGGTCATCCGCTTGACATTGGGCGGCGCTGTAATGCCGGCACGTCGGCGATCGTCGGCGCAACCCATTCGATCGATTGGCACGGCCCTCGCCACCGCGCGACACGGGCAGACAAGGCCAGGATCATGCCGGACACGTCAGACAGTAGTCGCCCCACTATTGCAGAGGATTCCTATGAAAAATAGCCAGGTCAAGCGCGCTCTCCGAATCGGAGCCGTCATGTCGGCCGTGCTGCTTGCCGCGAACGTGCACGCGGATAGCGTCAACGCCGTCGATGCCGTCCGCGTGCCGAGTGGTCAGTTCGTCACGCCGCTGGCCGTGCGCGGCGCGGTCCAGCAATTCCTGAATCCCGGGCTGCCGGCCTATCCGCATTTCGTCGCGGGGGAGGCCGTGCGCTCGCAATTGAGCCCGGACGGCAAGACGCTGGCGATCATCACCGCCGGCCAGAACTCGCTGTACAAGCCGGACGGTTCCGTCGACACCGCGAACTCGACGCAATTCATCTTCCTGTACGACGTTGCGGGCGCGAACAAGACCCGTCCGGCGCTCAAGCAGGTGCTCCAGCAGACCAACGCGTTCGTCGGCCTGGCGTTCTCGCATGACGGCGCCAAGCTCTATGCGACCGGCGGCAGCGACGATGCGGTCTACGTGTATGCGCAGCAGGCCGGCACGTGGGCGCTGTCGACCACGATCGCGCTCGGCCACGGCGGCAAGGGCGTCGGCATCCGCGTGCAGCCGAACGCGGCCGGGCTCGCGTTGTCGGCCGACGGCAAGACGCTCGTCGTCGCGAACAACTACAACGATTCGATCAGCGTGATCGATACCGCGACCAACAACGTGCGCTACGAGCACGACCTGCGTCCGTTCTTCTCCGGCAACGAAGGCCGCAGCGGCGACGCTGGCGGCACGTTCCCGTTCGCGGTCGTCATGAAGGGCAACGGCATCGCGTACGTGTCGTCGGATCGCGATCGCGAAATCGTCGCGATCGACGTGTCGTCGCCGTCTCGCGGCCGCCTGGTCAAACGCATCAAGCTGGACGGCAACGCGCTCGGCATGACGCTCGACGCGTCGCAAGCGATGCTGTTCGTCGCGCAGGACAACGCCGACCAGGTCGCGGTGATCGACACCAACACCAACGCGGTCGTGACCCGGATCGACGCGCGCGCACCGGCCGGCGTGCTGGCGCATGGCCAGGCGCACACGGGCGCGGCGACGTACGCGGTCACGCTGTCGCGCGACGGCCGAACGCTGTATGCGACCAACGCCGGCGCGAACGAAATCGCCGTCATCCCGCTCGTCGGCGAGCGCGCGTATCGCGTCACCGGATTGATTCCGACCGCCTTCGAGCCGCACGACGTGACGTTCAGCGCCGACGGCACGTGGATGTACGTGGTCAACGGCAAGAGCACGACCGGCCCGAACCCGGACCACCTGTTCGGCGCGACCCCGGCGCAGGCCGCCGCGTCGCGCGCGTCGAACGAATACCAGTTCCAGCTCGAGCGCGCGTCGCTCGTGAGTGCGCCGGTGCCGGCGGCCAACGAGTTGCCGCCGCTGACGCAGCAGGCCGCGCGCAACAACTTCTATCGCCCTGAAAACAACGACCGGGATAACGAGGTGATGGGCTTCCTGCGCCGTCACATCAAGCACGTGATCTACGTCGTCAAGGAAAACCGCACGTTCGACCAGGTGCTCGGCGACATCGGCAACGGCGCCAACGGCGATCCGCGGCTGGCCCAGTTCGGCCGGAACATCACGCCGAACTTCCATCGCCTGGCGAGCCAGTTCGTGACGCTCGACAACTTCATGAATCCGGGCGACGGCAGCATGGACGGCTGGTCGTGGGCGCTGCAGGGGCGCGTCACCAACACGGAGACGATTACCCAGCAGATCAACTATGCGGCGGTCAATCGCGGCCTGTCGTACGAGAGCGAGGGTACCAACCGCAGCGTGCCGGTCAACTGGGAATCGGTGCAGCAACGCGACGCGGCGGCCGGCCCGGCGGGTACCACGAACTACAGCAACGCGGCCGCGGGCCTGCCGGGCGGCGCGGCGAACCTGCTGCCCGGCACCGGCAACCATGCGTCGTCCGATGCGCCGTTCGGCCGCCAGCGCGGCTACATCTTCGACGCGGTGCTGGCCGGCGGCGGCACGGTCCGCAACTACGGGTTCCTCGTGAACAACATCGGCAGCATCGGCACGGCCGCGAACCCGATCGTCGATCCGCGCGCGGCGGGCGTCGTGCAGGTCGCCGCGCTCGACCCGCGGCTGGCGTCGATGACCGACGTGTACTTCCGTGGTTTCGACCAGACCTATCCGGACCAGTGGCGCCTCAACGAGTGGAAACGCGAGTTCGACCAGTATGTCGCGAGCGGCAACCTGCCGACGCTGTCGCTGGTGCGCTTGTCCCACGACCACATGGGGGCGTTCGGCACGGCGTTCGCCGGCGTGAATACGCCGGAAACGCAGCAGGCGGACAACGACCTGGCGGTCGGCCGGCTCGTCGAGGCCGTCGCGAAGAGCCCGTATGCGAACGACACGTTGATCGTCGTGACCGAGGACGATGTGCAGGACGGCCCCGATCACGTGGATTCACACCGCGGGCCCGCGTATATCGTCGGGCCGTACGTGAAGCAGGGCGCGGTGATCCGGACGCGTTACAGCCAGGTCAACGCGCTGCGCACCATCGAGGACGTGCTCGGCACGCAGCACATGAACCTGAATACCGCCTACCAGCGGCCGATGACCGACGTGTTCGACGTGCATGGTCCGGCGTCGTGGAGCTACACGGCCGTCGCGTCGACGGTGCTGAAGGGCACCGGGCTGCAACTGGCCGAAGGGGCGGCCGGGAACCTGCTGCAATACGCGGCCGGGCCGGATGTCACGCCGAAGCATGACGCGGCGTATTGGGCGAAGGTGACGGCGAAGTTCGACTTCGACGATGCCGACGAGGTGCCGGCGGATCAGTTCAACCGCGTGTTGTGGAAAGGCATGATGGGGTCGCAGCCGTACCCGAAGCTCAGGGGTGTCACGCAGAAGGTCGCGAGCCGCGACGACGACTGATCGTCCGGCTGGGCGGTCTGCAAGCGGGCCCTCCCGGCGGGAGGGCTCATGTTTTTTGCAGGGCGTGCGGCAACGGCGGGCATCGCCGACGGGGCGGCGGGGCCGCAGGGCCGCGCAACGTCACGCGCGCCATATCAGCGTCGCACTGCGCTCCGTTTCCGCCACGAGTTGGAACCCGAGCCGCTCGTAGAGTCGCCGCGCCGGGTTGCCGCGCAGCACGCCGAGCGCCACGGGCACGGGTTCGCGCGCCGCTTCGACCAGCAGCTCGCGCAGCACGGCTGCGCCGATGCCCTGTCCTTGCCGGGACGGGAGGATCTGGATCTGGTGAACGTACCATTCAGCGGTAGCGCGCGTCACTTTCAGCAGGCCGATCGGAGCGGCGTCGGCGCCTTCGCAGACGATCATTGCGTCCTCGAAGTGCGCCGCGATGCGCTGGTGGTGCGCGTCATCGTCGGTGGGCGTGCCGACGCGCTGCAGATGCTCGGTCATCGTGAGTTGACGGAGTCTCAGCAGGAATGGCACGTCTTGCGGAGAGGCGGGGCGCAGGCTGATGGTGGATGGCATGTCGGGGTTCGCTCGCGGCGGGATGCCCGCATTGAATCGCATGATTCACGAACGCGGCAAGCCAGTCAAAGTCCCGGCAACTGAATCTGGCGCGCGGCCGGACGATGCTCGAGGACATCCGTGACCTCGTATTCGGTCTTGGCGCCGTCGGCGGTCTGCCACTGCTGTACGCGAACGCTGCAGACGAGTACGTCGCCCTTGCTGAAGCTGATCTGATTGTTGTCGACCCGCTTCAGGAAATTCGCATCGGTGATCGCGGCGTGAATCGTGGCGGCACCGTCGTAGAGACGCCATTTGTTGTCGTCCTTGAACGCGAGCGACACGATCGAGAACGCCATCTTGCGATGCTCGTCGAGGATCAGTACATCGACTTGCGGGGGGGCGCGGAACCAGTCGATCTCGTCCCGGGTGACCGTCTCGAACACGTCCGTGTCGGTGCCGGCCGAGAAAATCGTCACGCCGTCGCGCGACAGCGGCGCGAGCGCGCGGGTGGTCGCCTCCCTGACGCTCACATCCCTGAGCAGGGTGAGGACGAACAGCTCGATCTCGAGCGTCTCGCCGTCGACGTGCAGTACGGCGGCGCGCTCTTTCATCTGAACGCGCTGGATCGGGCGGCCGCGCAACCATTTAAGTACCGCGAACAGGCCCTTTCCGACCTTCGGGCCGGCAATCCCGAGCGCGGTCAGAATCGTGACAGCATTGGCGAGTGCTGCGCCCTCGCTGCCGCTCAACATGTCGCGCATCCGGCCAAGGAGGGAGGTCGCGAGCGTGAAGTCGATTCCGAAGCTGCCGGTCTTGAAGCTGCCTCGAACGTTGACCTGCGGCCGTGCCTGATCCCCGCAGAGTGCCTTGGTCGAGGCCTCGAGCAGATCGCCGACGGCGAGAAGGGCGGGGGCGAGTTCGCGCACGTCCATTTCGGATGATTCGAGCGCGGGCCCGTCGTAGGTGATGCGAAAGTGGCTCATGTCGCCAAGTGTACCGGCATCGCCAAGGCCGGCCCGGTTTCCGTTGCGGTGAGTGATCATGCCGGTGTGCAGACTGAAAGGACGTCGACGCGCGAAGCGCAATGCTTTCGTATACCTTTCGAATCATCCTGCGGTCAACCGGATACGTACGATTCTGGCCTTCCGGCCGATGAGTCAAGCACGTTCACGCCATCCGGTACACGCGCATCGCGTTGTCATGCCAGATCGCCTGGCGTGCCACCTCGTCGAGATCCACCATCGCAAGGGCAAACGTGCGCAGCAACGCGGGATACGACACCCGCAACCCCGCCACCGGAAAATTGCTCGCGAACAGGCAGCGTTCCCACCCGAATATCGCGATCGTGTCGCGGATGATCCGCGCGTTGTCCGCCTCGTTCCACACCGTATCGCGCAAGCCGAGTTCGGAGATCTTCACGGTCACGCGCGGCGATGCCGCGAGCGCTGCCATGCCGCTGCGCCAGCGCGCGAGCCCCGCTTCCGAGCGATCCCACGGCAGCCCGGCATGTTCGAGCACGACGTCGACATCGGGCGCATCGGCGAGCAGCGCCGCCGCGTCGCCGAGATGCCAGAACGGCACGCGCAGATCCCAGCTCAGGCCATGCGCGGCCAGGCGTTCCAGCGCGGCCGCCCAGCGCGGATCGCGCAGCGTGCCCGGCCCGTCGACGGCTGCATCCGGCGAAGCAGCGCTGCGCGGCTTGAACCGCACGCCGCGCACGCGCGGCCAGGCGGCCTGTTCGGCGAGCCGCTCGTCCGCGTCGCCGGCGAGCAAGTCGACCCACGCGACGATCGCCGACGGCAGCCCTTGCATGGCCGCGACCGCGTGCAGCCAGCGCGTCTCCGCGAGCGCTTCGTCGCGCGCCCGTTCGGCCTCGACGTGCACGCTCGCGACGATCGGCGCGCCTTGCGCGGCGTGCCGATAGTCGGCCACGCCGAAATCGCGACACAGCGCCGCGTAATCGCCGAACATGAAGCGCGCCGGGTCGTACTGCTCCTGTAGCCACGGATAGTGCGCGCCGGCATCGAGTTGCCACAGGTGGTGATGCGCGTCGACGAGCGCCGCCGGCATCGCGTCCGGCGACGGCGCACCGTCGCGCTGCTCAGCGCGTGCCTGCGAGCACATACGACGCATCCGGTTCGCGCAGCGTCGGCAACGCGCCGACGAACCGCCACGCATCGAGATCGAGCTCGCGCACGTAGTCGTCCTGGAACGATACGTACGCGACGCGCCGCGACGGATGGAACGACAGCGCGGTCGGATTCGCGGGCAGCGCGACGCGTTCGATCTCTTCGAGCTGCCGTGCATCGAACACCGAGATCGACCGCTCGCCTGAATTGGTCAGCAGCAGCAGGTCGCGGCCGTCCGGCGCGCTGGTGCAGTAGATCCGGTTCGGATCGCTGCGCGTCTTCACGCGGCGGCCGCAGGTCATCGTGTCGGTGTCGATCTCGACGAGCGTGTCGTCGCCGCGATTCGCGACGAACAGCGTGCGCTCGTCGCTCGACAGCGCATTGCCTTCGGGGCGCGGGCCGGGCATCACCGCGCGCGGCGCGACGGTCGCGTCGCGCGGATGGAACTGCGTGACGGTGTTCGACAGCAGGTGCACGCCGTATGCGCGGCTCGCATCGCGCGTGAGCGTCACGAGGTGCGTCTTCACGCCGCCGGACGGCACGGCCATGTTCGGCACGGCCTGGCGGGTCGGCTGGTCGAACACGAGCAGCATGTCGTGCGCCTCGCTCATCGCGTACAGCCGGCCGTCGCGGTCGGTCGCCATCCCGTGCGGCCGGTAGTACGGCCACAGGTCGAGCATGCGCGTGTGGGTGCGCTCGACGAGGTCGATCTCGGCGATCCGGTGATCGCCTTCATGGCCGCGCGACCAGGCGGTCTCGATCCCGAAGATGCCGACGTACGCAAAGCGGTCGTTCACGTCGACGGTGAACTCGTGCGGGAAGTTCGGCAGCACGACGTGCTTGAGCGCGGCTTTCGTTTCGAGATCGTAGAAGCTGAAGGTATGGGCGCATTTCTGCACCAGCAACAGGATGTCGTTCATGGTGTGTCTCCGTTGTTTCGTTCGCGTGCCCGCGTGTGGTGTCCTTCAGTCTTCGCAGCGCTGGGGCAGCGTCAGCGCGAGCAGGCCGGCCACCGCGAGCGTGACGGCGAGGCTGTACACGCCGGCCGCTGCGCTCACGTGCTGGGTCAGCACGCCGACCGCATACGGGCCGCAGAAGCCGCCGAGGTTGCCGAGCGCGTTGATCAGGCCGCGCGCGCTGCCGGCCGTCTCGACGCTGCACAGCTTCGGCGGAATCGCCCAGAACACGCCGGCCGCCGCCTGCAGGAAGAAGCCGCAGCCGATCAGGAATGCGAACGACACGACCATCGACGCATGCGTGAGCACCGACAGCGCAAGGCACGCGGCGAACCCGACCAGCGGCAGCAGCACGAACAGGCGCCGTTTGCCGGTTCGGTCAGACAAATACGACGTGGCGAACATCCCGATCATCATCGCGACGTACGGCAGCATCGCGAGCAGTCCGACTTTCCCCATCCCGCCGTGCGTGAGGTTCTTCAACAGTGTCGGCAACCACATCGTATAGCCGTAGATGCCGACCTGATAGCAGAAGTTGATCGCGATCAGCAGCCATATCGTCGGGTTGCGCAGCATCGCGCCGAACGACGCGGCAGCCGGCGTGCCGGCGGCGCGCTTGCGCTCCTGCTCTTCGCGCAGCGCGTCGAGGATGTACGCCTTTTCGCGCGGCGAGACCCAGCGCGCGGTTTCCGGACCGTCGTCGGCGAACATCATCCACGCGAACAGGCACAGCAGCGACAGCGCGCCGGCGCTGAAGAACAGGTGACGCCAGTCGTACGCGGCGAGGATGAAGCCGGACAGCGGCGCGGTGATCATGCCGGCGAGCGGCACGAACATGATGACCATCGCGTTCGCGCGGCCGCGTTCGCGGTCGGGAAACCAGTGGCTGACCATCGTCAGCACGACCGGCAGCATCCCGCCCTCGGCCACGCCGAGCATGAAGCGCAGCGTCAAGAGTTGCCACGTATGGGTGACGAGCCCGGTCAGCACCGACAGCACGGCCCAGCTCACGAGCGACCACGCGATGAAGGTCTTGCCGCTGCCGAGCGCCGCGCGCCGGCCGCCCGGAATCTGCAGGAACAGGTAGCCGAAGAAGAAGATGCCGCCGGCGAGGCCGGCCATCGTCGCGTCCATCCCGAGATCGGCGTTCATCCCGCCTGGCATCGCGAAGGCGATGTTCACGCGATCCATGTACGAAATGATGCAGGCGAGCAGCAGCGGCGGAATCACGCGCAGCCAGCGGCGGCCCGGAATGGCTTCGCCGGCTTCATAGGCCGGATTGGCCGGGTTCAACAGGTTCATGGTGTCTCCAGTCCATGTGAAGGGCGGCGGGGGCCTTCTGTCGGACCGCCGTCACGCCTATGTGCAACGCACGTGCGTTGCGGGGGCAAACCGGTGTCTGGCTAGCGTCCCCAGCGCAGCACGAGCGGATCGAGCCGCCGCGCCGCGTCGAGCAGGCCTGCGCGCACTGGCGGGTGCAGTTCGGGCCATGGCGCGCGCGGCCGGTCGCATGCGATCACGCCGCCTTCCTTCATCAGCGCCTTTGCGGTCAGGAAACCCGACTGGCGGTTCTCGTAGTTGATCAGCGGCAGCCAGCGCGCGTATTGCTCGCAGGCTTCGTCGCGGCGTCCGGCGAAATATGCGTCGGTGATGCGGCGAATCCCGTCCGGATAACCGCCGCCCGTCATCGCGCCGGTCGCGCCGGCGTCGAGATCGGCGAGCAGCGTGATGCCTTCCTCGCCGTCCCACGGCCCTTCGATCGCATCGCCGCCGAGCGCAATCAGCTCGCGCAGCTTCGACGCGGCGCCGGGCGTCTCGATCTTGAAGTACGACACGGCGTCGATCTCGCGCGCGAGCGTCGCGAGCAGCGCGGCGGACAACGTGACGCCGCTTGCGGGCGCGTCCTGGATCATCAGCGGAATGTCGAGGCCGTCGGCGACTTCGCGGAAGAATGCGCGGATCGCCGCTTCGGGCACGCGGAACGTCGCACCGTGGTACGGCGGCATCACCATCACCATCGCGGCGCCGAGCGCCTGCGCGCGGCGGTTGCGTTCGGCGCAGATCCGCGCGCTGAAATGCGACGTCGTGACGATCACCGGCACGCGGCCGGCGACGTGCTCGAGCGTGGTGCGCGTGATCAGGTCGCGTTCGTCGTCGCCGAGCGCGAACTGCTCCGAGTAGTTCGCGTGGATGCAGATGCCTTGCGAACCGGCATCGATCATGAAGTCGAGGCAGCGGCGCTGGCCGTCGAGGTCGAGCGCGCCGTGCGCGTCGAAGATCGTCGGCGCGACCGGAAAGACGCCCTGGTAGCGTGCGTTCATGGCGGGCCTCACTCGACGATGTCGAACTGGTCGAGGAATTCGGTCTTCAGCGTGAGGCCGAGGCCCGGCACGTCGTCGCGCAGCTGCAGGAAGCCGTTCTCGGCCACCGGTTCGCCGTCGAAGATGTAATAGAACAGCTCGTTGCCGACCTCGACGTCGAACATCGGGAAGTACTCGCTCATCGGCGATGCGAGCGTGCTCATCGTCAGGTGATAGTTGTGCATCTGGCCCGCGTGCGGAATCACCGGCACGCTGTACGCCTCGCACAGCGCGTTGATCTTGTGCGCCATCGTGATGCCGCCGACGCGGTTCGTGTCGTACTGGACGACCGACACGGCCTTGCGGTCCAGCAGTTGCTTGAAGCCGTACAGCGAGAACTCGTGCTCGCCGCCGGAGATCGGGATGTTCGTGAGCTGATTCAGTTCCGCGTAGCCGTCGATGTCGTCCGCGATCACCGGCTCCTCGAGCCAGCGCGGCTGGTACTTCTCCAGCTTCGGCAGGATGCGCTTCGCGTACTCGAGGTTCCAGCCCATGTAGCATTCGAGCATCAGGTCGTTGTCGTAGCCGATCACCTCGCGGATCGCCGCGACCGACTTCAGGTTCTCCATCACGCCCTGCTGACCGTGCGCGGGCCCGTAGCCGAAGCGCATCTTGAACGCGCGGAAACCTTCCTTCAGGTACTTTTGCGCTTCCTCCTGCATCGCCTTCAGGTCGGTGCGGTAGAGCTTCGAGTAGTAGCAGGGGATCTTTTCCTTGGTGCGGCCGCCGAGCAGCTTGAACACGGGCTTGCCGACGCTCTTGCCGAGGATGTCCCAGATCGCGATGTCGACCGCCGAGATCGCCGCCATGCCGATCCCCTTGCGGCCCCATGCGTGGGTCGCGCGATACATCCGCTGGTTCAGGTATTCGTAGTCCCACGGGTCCTGGCCGATCACGAGCGGCGCGAGGTACTGGTCGATGATCACCTTCGCGACGTGCGGCGCGAGCGCGACGTTGCCGAGGCCGACGATGCCGTCGTCGGTCTCGACTTCGACGACCGTCCACGCGTGGAAGCGGAACGTGCTCATGGTTTCCTGCGGCGCGTACAGCAGGTCCATCGCGTTCGAGCAGAAGTTGCCCTGCGGCGGGACGGTCTTGCCTTTCCACTGGAATACGCGGGCGCGCACGGAACGGATCTTCATGATGGTGTCTCCAGGATTTGGTGTTGTCGTGTGTAAAGGGCGTGTGAACGTCACGCCGAAACGGTGGGCGTGCGGCGCGCGGCGCCCATCCGGCACGCGATCTGCAGCGCCTGCCAGGTCGCGCCGACGTCGGCTGTGCCGCGGCCCGCGATGTCGTATGCGGTGCCGTGCGCGGGCGTCGTGATCGGCACGGGCAGCCCGCCCTGCACGGTCACGCCGCGCGAGAAGCCGAGCAGCTTGATCGCGATCTGTCCCTGGTCGTGGTACATCGTGACGATTGCCTGGTAGTCGCCGGCCTGCGCCTTCAGGAAGATCGTGTCGGCGGGGAACGGGCCGTGGAACGGCGCGTCGGTCGGCCAGTCGCGCGCCTGCAGCTGGCGCACCGCAGGTTCGATGATGTCGACTTCCTCGCGGCCGCAGCTGCCGCCGTCGCCGCCGTGCGGATTGAACGCGGCGATCGCTACCTTCGGTGCTGCGACGCCGTTCGCGAGCAGCGATCGGTAGATCAGTTCGGAGGCCTGTTCGATTCGCTCGACGCTCAGTTGGGCCGCCGCATCCTTCAGCGGGATGTGCGACGAGATCCGCGCGGTCCACAGCTCGCCGAGCGTGTTGAATTCGCAGAAGTAGCCGGTCACGCCGAGCGCGGCGGCGAAGTGGTGCAGCTCGTCGTCGTGCTTGAGCCCGCCGAGCTTCATCGCGTACTTGTTCAGCGGCGCGAAGCAGATCGCGTCGATGTCGCCGGCGAGCGCGGCGTCGAGGCACTGGTCGAGCACGGTCAGCGTCGAGCGGCCGCCGGCCGCGCCCGCCTGGCCGACGGTGACCTGCGCCGGATCGATCGTGTCGACCGCGACGAACGCGGCGCGCGTGGTGGACGCCCGGCCGCGCACGGCGGCGAGCGACGCGACGGGCTCGACGTCGACCGTCACGCCGGCCACGCGCTGGCCGGCTTCCCACAGCCAGCGATCGCCGATCAGCACGAGATTGGCGCGGGACGTCGCGTCGGGCCGCGCGAGCAGCTTCGCGATCAGTTCGGCGCCGATGCCGGCGGGGTCGCCGAGCGTCAGCGCGACGACGGGCAGGGGGGCGGCGGTCGTCATGCTGCGTCTCCGTGACGGGCCGCGCGGCGGGCGGCGGTCGGTTGCGTGTTCATGCGGTGTCTCCGGTGGCGGCGCGTGGCCGTTGGTGTATGGGGTTCATGCTAGGTAGACGGAATGAGTCGGTAAATTGAAAACTCTTGATGAATCGATAACCTGGAGTAATCAAAATGGGCTCGATCGATCGACGAGACTCGACTCCCCAATTGCTGAACCGGCTGCGGATGCGGCAGATCGCGCTGCTGCTCGCGGTGGATGAATGCTCGACGCTGCGCGCGGCCGCCGGGCAGCTCGGCCTCACGCAGCCCGCCGCGACGAAGATGCTGGCCGAACTGGAGAGCGCGCTCGGCCAACGGCTGTTCGATCGCGTCGGGCGCGGGCTCGTGCTGAACCCGGCCGGCGAGCGCGTGCTCGGCTATTTCCGCGGGATCCGCGGCAGCGTCGAGGCGCTCAATCGCGAGCTCGGCGAGCTGCAGCTCGGCAGCGCGGGGCGGCTCGCGATCGGCAGCATCATGGCGGCGTCGCCGGGGCGGCTCACCGAGGCGCTGGTGCAGTTGAAGGCGCGCTATCCGCTGCTGGCGATCGACATCGCGGTCGATACCAGCGACCGGCTGATGCCGCAGTTGCGCGAAGGCGTGCTCGAGGTGGTGATCGGCCGCCATGTCGGCACCGATTGCGACTTCCGCGTGGTGGACGACGAGGCGCTCGCGATCATCGCGGGCCGCGACCATCCGCTCGCGGGCGCCGGGCCGGTCGAATTCGACGCGCTGCTCGACTACACGTGGATCCTGCAGCCGGCCGGCAGCCCGGCGCGCGAGGTCGTCGAGCGCGAGTTCCATGCGCGTCACCAGCCGATGCCGCGTGGGCTGGTCGAAACGGGTTCGATCCTGACGACGATGAACCTCGTCGACCGGTCGCGGATGCTCGGCGTGATTCCGCTGACGGTCGCGCAGCGCAACGCGGAGCACGGGCTGGTTGCGATCCTCGATTACGAGCTCGACCAGAAGCTGCCGTCGTACGGGAGCCTCGTGCGGCGCGACCGGCCGCTGAGCATTCCCGCGCAGCAGTTTCTCGCGCTGTTTCACCGGGACGGGGCGGGAGGTGACGGCGATGCGTAATGGCGCGGTTTGCCAGCCGAGGCGGCCTAGCCAGCCGCGCCAACCGCGCTGGCCGAGCAGGCCGATCAAGCCGATCAAGCCGATCAAGCCGAGCAGGCCGATCAAGCCGATCAAGCCGATCAAGCCGAGCAGGCCGATCAAGCCGATCAAGCCGAACACGCCGAACACGCCGAACACGCCGAACACGCCGAACACGCCGAACACGCCGAACACGCCGAACACGCCGAACACGCCGAACACGCCGAACACGCCGAACCAGCCAAGCAAGCCAAGCCAAGCCACCACCATCGCGGAACGCGGTGAAGCGTGATGGCGACGCCGGCGAGGCGGCTGCGGCAGGCGAACCCGGAGCGAACGGCTTCAGTGCGCCGACGGCGCGGCCGGCGCCTCGGCGAGCGCCGGCATCGATTCGGACAGCGTGCGATCCGGGCGAATCCGCAGCGCGGCGACGATACCGATCAGCAGCATCGCGACCGACCCGATGAACGGCACCGTCCAGCTGCCGGTGTGGTCGACGAGATAGCCGAACAGGATCGGCGACAGGATCCCCGAGATCGCGGAACCGGCGTTCATCATCCCGCTCGCGATGCCCGTATGTTGCGGCGCGATGTCGCTCGGCACGGCCCAGATCGGTCCGATCGTCAGTTCGAGGCACAGGAACGACCCGGACAGGCACAGCGCGATGCCGGCCGTCGAATGCACGAACGCGAGCGGCACCATGCAGACGAGTGCGCCGGCGAAGCTCGCGACGATCACGCTCTGGCGCGACAGCGCGAGGTTGCCGGTCTTGCGGTAGATGCGATCGCACAGCCAGCCGCCGAGCGTATCGCCGACCACGCCCGCGAAGAACACGCCGGACGCGAACAGCGCGGTCGACTTCAGGTCGAGACCCTTGCCGTTCAGGAAGAAGGTCGGCAGCCACGTGAAGAACAGCCAGGCGGTCCAGCCGTAACAGAAGTACACGAAGATCGTCGGCGCCATCCGGCGCAACAGCGCGGCCCACGGTGTCGGGCCCGACGGCGGCGCGGGCCGGGCGGCGACGGTGCGCGTGTGGCCGTCGTCGTCGCCGAGCGGGTGTTCGCGGAAGCCGACGAACCACCATGCGAGCCACACCAGCGTCACCGCGCCGATCACGAAGAATGCCGCGCGCCACGACAGCCATGTCATCAGCGCGGCGACGATCGGTGGCGTGACCGCGTTGCCGAGCCGCGAGAACGAATGCGTGAAGCCCTGCACGACGCCGCGCCGTTCGCGCGCGAACCAGTGCGTGATCGCGCGGGCCTGCGCGGGCAGCGTCGCGCCTTCGCCGATCCCGAGCAGCAGGCGCGCGGCGAACAGCAGCGCGAGGCTGTGCACGAAACCCGTCATGAACGTCGACGCGACCCAGATCAGCCCGCAGCCGATCAGCGTGATGCGGGCGCCGAAGCGGTCGGCGATCCAGCCGCCGAAGATCTGGCAGATCGCGTACGAATACGCGAACGCGGAGAACGCGATGCCGAGCTCGGTGTTCGACAACCCGAGTTCGGCCTTGATCGCGCCGGCCGCGGTCGCGAGGTTCACGCGGTCGACATAGAGGATGAACGACAGCGCGCACAGCAGCCACAGCGTATGGCGCCGTTGACGGTGATCGGTAGGCATGTGTCTCACTCCATTCTCGTGCGCGGCATTGCAATGACGCCGCGTTCACTGGCCGGGCCAGCATCGCGCGCCGGAGCGAGCATCGTCTAATGAATCTTTTGGATCAGTTGATAACCTGAGGCGTTCGGTTGCGCTGTGTTCGGGCGCCGGATTGGCCGAGGTACGGGTTTTCCACGGGCGGTTGCGGCATGATGCGGGATGGCCGGGCACCGGGCATGCATATCGAAGCCGGTGGTGCGGTGCAGCCATGATGAAGTGACGCAGCGCAATCGCACAGTCGGGAATTGAGGGTCATGGAACAACAACTTTCGCTCCGCCGGGACAGCCGCTTCTGGCAACTGCTGCCGGTGAAATGGTGGATCCAGGGACACGGCCGCGACGGCTATGCGTTCCGGCTGCTGCTGGTTCCGCTGGTCACCGTGTTCGTGCTCGAGTTCGTGTGCGTGATGCTCGGCGCGCTGTTCAGCGCACTCATCGTGAGTGGCGCGATTACGGTGTTCCTCGGGATCGCCGGGTATTACGGCGCGAAGCGCGAATGGCTCGTGCCGTCGGCGCCGGCGCGCGCGCTGGTGAAGGCGCGCACCAAGCAGGCGGCCGAGCGTTTCTCGTCGCTCGGCGCGGGCGCGACGGTGCTCGCGATCTTCGTCAGCGCGACGTCGCTGTCGCTCGTGCTGTCGGGGCAGCCGGTGCTGGACAGCGTGTCGAAGGACACGGTGTCGATCTTCATCGCGCTCGTGTTCCTGCCGGTGTATGTGTCCGGCGCGGTGCGCAAGCTGGCGATCGCACGGGTCGAGGAGCTGGAAGCGCTGCGCCAGGTGAGCGCCGGCACGTGGCTGAAGTTCGACCGGGTGGGCGCGGTGCGCGCGGTCGTCGTGCAGGGGCCGGCGGGGAAATCGACCGTGTCGGTCGCGGAGTACACGCTGCTGGGTTTCGATCCGCCGCTCGAACGCGTGGGGCGCGAGACGCGGGCATGAACAAGGCCGCGTGCGAGCGCGGCCGTTCGGTGTGATGCCCTGGCGGCTGAGCGTCCGGTCAGGTCAGTCGCTCGCGCCTGGAAGGGGCGGCGACGGCGGGGCCGACTGCGCAGCGGATTGCGCCGGAAAGCGGCGCTCGTCCGGCGTCGGCTCGAGGTTGTCGGGCCAAACCACCTCGAACCGCGTGCCGCCGCCGGCCGCCGGCGTGCAGACGGCTTCGCCGCGATGCGCGTGCGCGATCGCCGCGACGACCGCGAGCCCGAGGCCGCTGCCGCCCGGCTGCGTATCGTCGACGCGCCGGAAAGCCTTGAACACGTGCGGCGCGAACTCGGCCGGAATGCCGGGGCCGTCGTCCTCGACGCGCAGGCGGCACATCCCGCCCTCGAGGCGCGTCTCGATCCGGATCGAACCGGGCGCCGCATGGCGGCGCGCATTCTCCAGCAGCGCGAGCAACGCCTGACGGATCCGCACCGGGTCGCAGCGCATCGGCCGCGCGTCGAGATCGAGCACCGGATGCTGGCCGGCGGCCTGCAACGCGTGCGAGAACACGTCGACCACCGCGCGGATGTCCGCCGCGAGATCGGTTTCGCGGATCTCGATGCTGAGGTGGCCGCTATCGGCGAGACTGACCACGCGCAGATCCTCGATCAGCCGCGTCAGCCCTTCCACTTGCGTGAGCAGGCTGCGGAACTGCGCTTCGCTCGGCGTGAACACGCCTTCGGCGAGCCCCTGCAAGCGACCGCGCAGCACGGTGACCGGCGTGCGCAACTCGTGCGCGATCGCGGCGTTCCAGAACGTCTGTTCCTCGGTCACGCGCTGCAGCTCGCTTGCGAGCGCGTTGAAATTGTCGGCCAGCAGCGCCGCTTCGTGCAGCGAACGGTCGCCGGCGACGGCACGCGCGCCGAGATCGCCGCGCGCGACGCGGCGGATGCTGTCGGTCACCGAGTTCAGCGGCACGAGGATGCGGCCCGACAGGTGGATCGCGACGACGACCGACAGCACGAGCCCGACCGCCGTGGTGGCGATCAGCCACACCCACTCCGGTCCGGTCGGGAACCAGTTCGTCTGGTCGAACGACGCGGGCTGGTACAGATACAGCAGGTAGTAGAACCCGTAGGCCGTCAGCACGACCAGCAGCGTCACCGCGAACGCCATCGCGCCCATCGTCAGCGCGATCTGCCGGCTCAGTCCGTCGAGCTTCACTCGCCGCTCCACAGCTTGTAGCCGACTCCGCGCACGCTGACGGGCACGCCGCTCACACCGAGGTCTTCCAGTTTCTTGCGCAGCTTGCTGACGTGGCTGTCCACCGTGCGTTCGAGCGTGTCGCCTTCCGGCAGGCAGGTCGCCATCAGCTCGGCGCGGCTGAACACGCGCCGCGGTGTGCGCGCGAGCTGCGCGAGCAGCTTGAATTCGGTGAGCGTCAGCACGAGCGTGTGCCGCGTGCCGTCGACCTCGACCGTCGCTTCGTGATGCTCGAGATCAATCTCGAAAGGGGCCGCGCGCAGCACGCGCTGTTCTTCCTGGCGCGAGTCGGCCATCGAACGGCGCAGCACGGCCTGCGCGCGCGCGACGACTTCGGCGGGATTGAACGGCTTGACCACGTAGTCGTCGGCGCCGATGCGCAGGCCGGTCAGCTTGTCGATGTCCTGGTCGAGCGCGGTCAGCATGATGACCGGCGTGTTGCCGCGATGGCGAATTTCGGCGAGGACCTTCCAGCCGTCGACGTGCGGCATCTGCACGTCGAGCAGCACGAGGTCGGGCTTCAGCGACAGGTGCAGCTCGAGCGCGCGGCGGCCGTCGGCCGCATGCACGGTGCGCAGGCCGCTGCGCGCGAAATATGCGGTGAGGATCTCGGCGATCTCGGGTTCGTCCTCGGCAATCAGGACGAGCGCCTGGCCGGCGCCGGCAGATGAGGAAATATCGGGCATGGCCGCTTGTTCAGATCCATCGGGGTTCCATCGAATCGCCATACTACCGTACCGCCCATGACGTCGATCGGAGACGGGAAGCGGGGGCGGTCCGGTCCGGCCATGCTGGCTTGCCGACGCCTTTCAGGACGGCCGCCATCGATCGCACGACAGGGGAATACCCTGTCTTTTTTTTCGATCCTGTTTTATGTATCATGACCTATCTTTTGCAACATGTACTAATTAAGCGGGCCGACGAATCCTGATCGTGACGGGGACATTCGGCACGCGGCGAGGCAGGCGTACGAAGCGGCCTCGGCGCGCATTCAGTCGTCGGATTTCGCGCGAACGAAGTTTGCGTGCCGCCGGGCACGTGGTCGTTCGCGCCATTTGCAGGCAGGAACCCAACCATCATGTCCAGCAAGTCATCCTCCAGCGGGGCGGCCGACCCGCAGCGCAGGCAGTGGCTCAAGATCGCCGGCGCGTCCGTCGCGGCCGGCGGCCTGGCGCTCGGCGCGGCACGCGCCAGCGCCGATACGGCGCCGGTCGCCGGCAGCGACGGCGATGTGCTCGACGTCGCGATCGTCGGCGCGGGGCTCGCCGGCCTGACGGCCGCGCGCGACCTGCGCTACGCGGGCTGCGAATCCTTCGTCGTGCTCGAGGCGCGTGATCGCGTCGGCGGCCGCACGCTCAACTTCGACATCGGCGGTGGCCATGTGTCGGAAGTCGGCGGCCAGTGGATCGGCCCGGGCCAGACGGCCGTTGCGGATCTCGCCCGTGAACTGGAAGTCGGTACGTTTCCGAGCTACTACGCGGGCAAGACGGTCATCCTCGGCGGCGACGGCCGCGCCGAGATCGACCTGGAAGGCACGTTCGGTACCGACGAGGCGGTCGCCGCGAAGCTGAGCCGGCTGTCGCGCGACGTGCCGTCGGGCGCGCCGTGGACGTCGCCGAAGGCGGCCGAACTCGACCGGCTGTCGGTCGGCGACTGGCTCGCGCAGCAAGGCATCAAGCCGGAGGACCGGATGGGCTGGAACGCGTCGGTCTCACTGTCGGGCGGCTGTGCGCCGGCGAAGATGGGGCTGCTCCATTTCCTGTCGATGATCAATTCCGCCGATTGCGATTACGCGCAGCTCGACTCGATCAAGCACAGCGCGCAGGAAACACGCTTCGTCGGCGGTTCGCAGATCCTCAGCATCCGGATGGCGCAACAGCTCGGCGGCAAGGTGCGGCTCTCGTCGCCGGTGCGCCGGATCGTCGGCTGGGATCGCGACGTCGTCACGTTGCAGACCGATCGCGGCACGGTGCGCACGCGCAAGGTCGTGATGGCGCTGCATCCGTCGCTGTGCCACCAGGTGCAGTTCGATCCGCCGCTGCCGGACCAGCGCCATGCGCTGCAGCGCGCCTGGCCCGCGCATTCGCCGGCGCGCAAGACGGCGATGGTCTATCGCCGCCCGTTCTGGCGCGACAAGGGGCTGAACGGCCACATCTTCCAGACCGACGGGCCGATCTTCTGGGCTTACGACAACTCGCCGCCGGGCGGCGAGATCGGCGTGATCAACGCGTTCGTGCGCAATGCGCTGGTGCCGTCGGACCCGCAGGCCGCAAAGCAGATGCACATGGACCTCTATGCGCAGGCGTGGGGCGACGACGCGCGTGCGCCGGTGTCATACCACGATCGCGACTGGGGGCTGGCCGACCCGTGGACGATTACGTGTGTGTCGGCGATTCCGCCGGGCTTCTGGACCGCGCATGGCGACGCGCTGCGCGCGCCGTGCGGCAACCTGATCTGGTCGGGCACCGAGACCGCGAACATCTGGGCCGGCTACATGGACGGTGCCGTTCGCTCGGGTCACCAGGCCGCGCTTCAGGCGCTCAATGCACTGCGTCGCGCGTAGGAGACTCGAGATGAAGAAACGCATGCTGCTGCTCGCCGCGCTCGTGGTTGCCGGCGCGCTACTGGCCGTCTACGGCCCCACGCTGTTCGGCTTCTATCGCCTGCAGCGCCATATCGATGCGACGGCGCAGGCCGACGACGCCGACGGCGGCCCGTGGCCGCGCACCACCGACGTGTGCATGGGCTGCCACGGCGTGAAGGGCACGTCGCTGAACGACGCTTATCCGAGCCTCGCCGGCCAGCCGGCGCACTACGTGGCCGCGCAGCTTCGCGCGTTCGCGAGCGGACAGCGCGCGAACCCGACGATGGGTCCGCTCGCGATGACGATGAGCGAAGCCGAGATCGCGCGCGTGGCCGACTACTACGCGAAGCAGGCAGCGCTGGACAACCGCTATTTCAAGCCGGATGCGCGGCTGCGTGCGAAGGGCGAGCAACGGGTGACGGGCGGCGCGTGCGTCGCTTGCCACGGCGCACAGCTGACCGGCCAGGCGCAGTTTCCGCGGCTCGCCGGCCAGGGCTACGGCTACCTGCGCGCACAACTCGACGCATTCGCGAATGGCACCCGCAGCGAGGCCACCGGCACGATGCAGCGCATCGCGCAGGCGATGTCGGCGGACGATCGGGCAGCGGTCGCGACTTATCTCGCGAGCCTCAGCCCCGTCAAGCAGTGAATCAACGGCAGCAATCGACCTCGGGAGTTCGAACCATGGATTACAGATCACTCGTTCTTAGTCTTTCCAGCGCGACGCTTGCGGCGGCGACCGGCGTGTACGGCTTCAAGTTCGTCCGCAAGCGCAACTTCCTGCTCGGCTTCGAGTGGTGGATCGTGACCATCTCCGCGTCCAATGCAGTGATCTTCTTCGCGACCGAATCGCCGGTCTCATACGTCATTTCGCACTTTCTCGATGCGTTCTCGCGCGGATTCGGGATGCCGGTGATCGCGGTTGCCGGCCTGATGGCCATCACGCACGGCTACCGGCCCTCGTTGCGGCAGGACGTGACGCTGTTCGTGCTCGCGACGCTCGGGACGATCGCGCTCGTGGCTGGCGCGTTGCAGCACGCGTTGCCGTACTTCTACGTGACGATGTGGACGCTGATGTCGATCTACCTCGCCGGTTTCGTGTTGCGGCTCGTGCGTGCCGGCCACGTGTTCCATGCGCTGACGACGACGATCGCGCTCGTTGCTTCGCAGGCGATCGCGTGCATCTACGACTTCTACAAGATCCCGGGCGAGGAAACCAACGTCGTGTTCAATTTCTACGTACTGGCGCTGCTGACCTGGTCGTACCTGACCGTCACGCTCTATTACGCGTATTGTGCGCTGGAACGCGATGCCGGACGCAGCAAGGTGAATGCGAACGTATTGTCATATCCGAAGTGAGTAGTTCTACTGAAGAAATGGTGACGATTCGCACCGTGTACCGGTCCGGCCGTGGCGATCGAGGAGAGCGCGGATGGACGCGGTCCGCCTGACCCGCGTGCAGCGGCGCGATGCGACGCGCGAACGCCTGCTCGGTGCCGCGTGCGCGATTTTCGCGGAGAAGGGCTACGCGGCCGCGAGCGTCGAGGATATCGCGGCGGCGGCCGGGTATACGCGCGGGGCGTTCTATTCGAACTTCCGCAGCAAGACGGAGATGCTGTTCGAACTGCTGCGGCGCGATCACGACGATGCTGCGACGGCGCTGCAACGAATCGTCGGCATGCCGCCCGGTTCGGCCGAGGACGCACAGCGCGCGCTGCTCGCGTACTGGCGGCGAGGTGCCGCGCGGCATGCGTCGCGGCTGATGTGGCTGGAAGCGCAGTTGCAGGCGGCGCGCGACCCGCGGTTCCGCGCGCAGTTCGGCCCGTTCCTGCGCGAGCGGCAGGCGCTCGCGACCGCGTGCATCGACACGTTCGCGGCGCGCGCCGGCGTGTCGCTGC
Organism: Burkholderia cepacia GG4; assembly: GCF_000292915.1. NCBI lineage: Bacteria > Pseudomonadati > Pseudomonadota > Betaproteobacteria > Burkholderiales > Burkholderiaceae > Burkholderia > Burkholderia cepacia. The sequence goes on along the minus strand of NC_018514.1, from coordinate 2,531,270 downwards.
CGTTGCCCGCGCACGTGCTGGCGCTCGGCCTGACCGCGCTGAGCGACGGCGTGCAGTCGTGCTGCGCGGCCGACGCGCGCAGCACCGCCGACACGCTGGCCGATGCGGTGCTGGTCGGCTTCCTCACGCATACGGTGTTCGACCGCGTGCGCGGATGACGTAACGGCGAAGCCGTGGCCGGGCTTCGTCGCGAGATTGTATGAAGGCTGAAAGCGGGTTGTCATGGCGGGCCGGCAAACCGCTGCGATGCAGATTCGAACCGGCAGACGAAACAGGGAATACCCCGTCTTTTTCTTTTCTCTATTTTTGTCATTATGACCTAACATTGTCACCATGTTCTACTGAAGGCGTCGGCAGTGAGCGATCGCAGGCCGGCAGTGGTTGGACGAATCAGGAGATCTACGATGGATGCACTTACGCGCAAGGCTTTCTTCGAGGACGGCGCGGTTCTCGTCGAAGGCGCACTCGACGAAGCCCAGCTCGCGCAATGCCGCGCGGTGTTCGACTGGGGGATGGAGAACCCGGGTCCGATGGCGTCGGCGCTGCTCGACGGCACCGAATACCAGTCGCACAACGACAACGCGAACCCGTACGCGAAGGCACGGCTCGACGAACTCGTCGACACGCTGCCGTTCGGCAAGCTGTTCGCCGATCTGTGGGGGTCGAAGCACGTGTGGTACTTCGCCGAGGAGCTGTTCATGAAGGCCGGCGGCAAGAGCGCGCGCTCGCCGTGGCACCAGGACACGTCGTACCTGCCGTGGCAAGGCATGCACTTCGGCAATGCGTGGATCAGCTTCGAGCACGTGCCGAAGCGCAACGCGCTGGAGATCGTGCGCGGCTCGCATCACGGCGTGCGCCACGACGGCACCACGTTCCAGAACGCCGAGGATCCGACCGACCCGCTGCACGGTGGCGACGTGTGGCCGCGTCTGCCGAACATCGAAGCGGAGCGCCGCGCGGCGCCCGACGCGTACGACATCGTGTCGTGGGAAACGAAGCCGGGCGACGTGCTGCTGCTCCATCCGGGCGTGCTGCACGGCGGCGGCGCGGTCGACGCGGCGTTCCCCGACCGCCACACGCTCGTGCTGCGCTTCTTCGGCGACGACGCGGTGTTCAGCCCGCTGCCCGATGAAAGCCGCTCGGGATTCACGCCGGCCGGCGTGCTGTTCGTCGAGGAACTCGCCGCGCTGAAGGCCGGCGACCCGTTCCGTGCACCGTGTTTCCGTCAACTCGTTTGAACCAGGAGTTTTTCGTTATGTCAGCCACCCCCAAGCGGCAATCGATCGTTCCGCCTCCGTTCCAGCCGTGGTACGACGCGTACCACTTCTCACCGGCCACCCGCGTCGGCGACACGATCTGGGTGTCGGGCCAGGTCGGGCTCGACGCGCAGATGCAGCCGGCCGACGGCGTCGAGGCGCAGGCGCGGATCGCGTTCGAAAGCGTGAAGATGATCCTCGAGGCGGCTGGCGCGAGCCTCGCCGACGTCGTCGAACTGACGACCTTCCACACGGATCTTCAGCAGGAAACCCAGGGTTTCGCGGCGGTCAAGGACGTGTATTTCCCGAACCGCTACCCGTCGTGGACGGCGGTCGGCGTCTCGCAACTGGCGCTGCCGGGGCTGTGCGTCGAGGTGCGCGCGGTCGCGGTGGCCGGGTCGGGCAAGGACTGATCCGGGCGGCGGCACGTCATTCCGTTCCGGCGAGCGTTCTTCATGTATCGCAGTCCTGAAGGAATGACGAAAAAGTATCGAAACAGGCAGGCGGCCGGTCGTCATCTCGGGCGGCCGCCATCAGGGAGCGACGCGATCGTCGGACGACGAAAGCGGACGGAGTGAATGCGTGTTGCCCATGATGGGCGAGCGCACGTGCAGTGGGAAGGAGAACCATGATGAGCAAGCATCGATTCTGGGCCGTGTCCGCACTTGCGGGCGCTGCATGTCTCGCGATCGGCACGGCGGTCGCGGCGGACGACCTGACGCCGGCCGGCGCCGATCGCGCGGCGAGCAAGGACGGCTCGGTGCCGGCCTACGCCGGCAAGCAATCGCCCGACGCGGGCTGGGAATGGGGCAAGGTGCGCGCCGATTTCTGGAAGCACCGCAACGAGAAGCCGCTGTATTCGATCGATGCGGCGAACGTCGACAAGTACGCGGACAAGCTGTCGCCCGGGCAGGTCGCGCTGATCAAGCAGAAGAAGGGCTACCGGATGGACGTCTATCCGGCGCATCGCGAATGCCAGCTGCCGGATGCCGTCGAGCAGAACTCGAAGGCGAACCTGACGGCCGCGAAGCTCGGCGCGGCCGGCGACACGCTCGCCTCGGCCGTGCTGCCGGGCGTGCCGTTCCCGCAACCGAAGAGCGGTATCGAGGCGATCCTCAACTACGAGATGCGCTATCGCGGCGAAGGCGTCGACTGGGCGCAGATGGCGACGACCGTGTCGCCGCGTCCGGGCGGCAGCGAATGGATCGATGCGGTCGGCCCACAGACCTACTACTTCCCGTCCGGCAAGCTCGGCAAGCGTTCTCCGCAGGACGTCGACCAGTTGAGCGCGGCCGTGTACTTCCAGATGAATTCGCCCGCCGCGCTGGCCGGCCAGGCGTTCGTGCAGCGCCAGTACTTCGACAAGGCATCGGAGACGTACTACTACTTTCCCGGCCAGCGCCGCGTGCGGCGCATGCCGGCCTATACGCACGACGCGCCGCTGATCGGCTTCGAGAACCAGTACCTGATCGACGAAGGCAACATGGTCAACGGCTCGCTCGACCGCTTCAACTGGAAGCTGGTCGGCAAGAAGGAAATGATCGTGCCGTACAACGCGTTCGGCATGTACAAGTTCAAGAGCAAGCTGCACGACGTCGCGACGCCGGACGGCATCGCGCCCACGAGCCGGCGTTACGAGGCGCACCGCGTGTGGGTGGTCGAGGCGACGCTGAAGCCGAGCGCGCGGCACGTCGCGTCGAAGAAGACCTTCTATCTCGACGAGGACAGCTGGCTCGCGCTGGTCGGCGAGGACTACGACGCGCAAGGCAAGCTGTGGAAGGTGCGGGAGAGCTATCCGATCCCCGTGTGGGAGCTCGGCGGTACCTGCGACAACGAGCCGCTCGCGCAGTACGACATGAACAACGGCCGCTACGTGCTCGACGCAACGTCGATCGGGCAGGGCAAGGACGTCCGCTGGCTCGAGCAGGCCGACGACCCGCGCTTCAAGCAGGATTTCTACACGGCGGAATCGCTGCGCTCGGTGAGCGAACGTTGACGGCCATCGGCTGACGCACAAGGGGACCGGCGCGCGCAACGACCGCGCGCCGGCGTTGGACAGGGGAGGGGACGGATCATGGAATCGGCAAGGTTGATCAGGAATACTACGGTATCGATCGCGCTCGCGGGTGTCGCGACGTCGAGCGCATACGCTTACGACTTCACGACGGGCATCAACGACCTGCAGGGTTCGTGGGTGACGAACCTGACGGCGGGCGCGGGGATCCGGACCAAGAGCCCGAGCTGCTCGCTGACCGGCGACCCGAACGCATACGGCTGCGGCGCGGCCGCGAATACCAATCAATGGGGCTATGCGGACAACGGCGACCTGAACTACCGCAAGGGCCAGCCGTTCAGCACCTACATCAGCGCGACCAGCGAACTGCTGCTGAAGATGCCGAGCGAAGGGCTGAAGTTCATGGTACGCGGCACCGGCATGTACGATTTCCTCGCCGGGAATACGGCGAGAACGCCGCTGTCGAGCACCGCTTCCGCGCAGGTGGTCTACAACGCGCAGCTGCTCGACCTGTGGGCGCAAAAGGATTTCACGATCGCTGGACGCAACGCGCACGTGCGGCTCGGCAACCAAGTGATCAACTGGGGCGAGAGCATGTTCGCGCAGAGCGGGATCAACGCGACCAACTCGCTCGACGTGCAGAAGCTGCTGATTCCCGGCTCGCAGCTCAAGCAGGCGCTGCTGCCCGCGCCGATGGTGAGCTTTGCCGCCGACCTGTCGCACGGGTTCAGCACCGAGGGCTATTACCAGTTCCAGTGGAACGGCAACCGCTACCCGCCGGTCGGCTCGTACTGGTCGGTGACGAACGGCTTCGGCCGCGGCGCCGAACCGTTCACGCTCAACACGACTAACCTGAACGTGGCTGGCCCGAGCGCGGGCACGATCGCGAACGCGATCGGCGGCGGGGCGGCCGCGGGCAACCAGGGCACGCTGGATGCGATCAAGAACGGGCTCGTGAACGGCGCCTACGCGGGGCCGCCGTTCAACAGCATCGGCCTGCCGTCGGTCACGAACCTGCCGGCGAAGTACCGGCCGCAGTTCGGCGTGAAGTTCAACTATTCGCCGCGCTCGTTCGACGCGAACTTCGCGTTCTACTACCTGAACTACACGGACAAGTCGCCGGTGCTCGCGTCGCTCGCGAACGGCACCGAACAATGGTCGTATCTCGGCCGGCGCCAGTTGTTCGGCGTCAGCGCGAACTTCGGGCTGGGGCCATGGGCGATCGGCACCGAACTGTCGTACCGGCCGCGCGACGCGGTCGCGCTGTCGAGCTGCTACGGTGCGGGCGGCCCGCTCGACCTGAACACGAACGGTGTGGCGGGCATCAATTGCCAGCAATGGGTCGACAAGAAGAAGTTCCAGTACGACCTGAACGGGCTGCTGGCGCTCACGCGCAGCGAGTATCCGTTCCTGAAATGGCTCGGCGCCGATTCGGCCGCACTCACGTGGGAACTCACGTGGATCTACTACCCGGGGCTGAGCTCGAGCGGCGTCACGCGCACGATCGACGGGCAGACCGTCACGCAGGTGCCGCAGACCGGCTACCTGCCCTGGTTGAACAACGGCTCGGGGCTCGGCTATCCGATCGGGATGGGCCAGGGCACCGCGAGCTCGGTCGGCGCGACGATCGACTTCAACTGGACCTATGACGGCACGCTGATCCCGGGCTGGCAGGTCACGCCGGGCGTGACGTTCTCGGACGGCCTGTACGGCTACACGCCGACCTTCACCGCGAACTACCTGCAGGGCGCGAAGTCGGTGAACGTCTACGTGCTGTTCAACCAGAACCCGCCGAACTGGCAGGCCGGCATCAACTTTACCGCGTTCTTCGGCGGCCACAACACGGTGGGCCAGCCGTATGCGGACCGGAATTTCGTCGGGCTGTTCGTCACCCGGAATTTCTGACGGGTGATGCGCTTACGGGCGGCGCGCGCCGAGCGCCGCTGCCATTCATGAAGGGGTAATGTCGTGCTCAATCGTCTGGTCAGCCGCCTCGAGAGGCTCTTCTTCGGTCATCGCGCACTCGTGCTCGCGGCGATCGCGTTGTTCACCGTCGCGATGGCCGTGTGCGCCGTACAGCTGCGCATGGATGCCGGCTTCGAAAAGCAGATGCCGATCGGGCACGAGTACATCCGCACGTTCCAGCAATATCGCAACGACCTGCTCGGCGCGAACCGGATCACGGTGGTGGTGCGGGCGAAGCACGGGTCGATCTGGTCGAAGGAAGGGCTCACGCGGCTGTACAACGTCACGCAGGCCGTCACGTATCTGCCGAACGTCGACCGCATCGGCGTGCGCTCGCTGTGGACGCCGAACGCGTTCGTCAACGAAGTGACCGACGAAGGCTTTCGCGCGGAGCCGATCATTTCCGGCACGATCACCCCCGACCAGCTGACACCGGATATCGTCGCCCGCGTGCGCCGTGCAACGACGCTCGGCGGCTATGTCGGCACGCTCGTGTCGCATAACGAAGACAGCGCGATGATCACGGCCGAGCTGAACGAGCGCGACAGCGCCGGCAAGGTGCTCGACTACGTCGCGTTCAACCACCTGCTCGAACAGAAGATCCGCAAGCCGTTCGAGGACGCCGGCTACGAGATCCAGGTCATCGGCTTCGCGAAGCAGATCGGCGACATCGCCGACGGCGCGACGGCCGTGCTCGGCTTCTGCGCGGTCGCGCTGCTGCTGACCACGATCGCCGTGTACTGGTATTGCCATTCGGTGCGCTTCACGGTGCTGCTGATCGCGTGTTCGCTGACGTCACTCGTATGGCAGTTCGGCACGCTGACGCTGCTCGGCTTCGGCCTCGATCCGCTCGCGGTGCTGGTGCCGTTCCTCGTGTTCGCGATCGGCGTGTCGCACGGCGTGCAGCAGGTGAACTTCATCGTGCGGGAGATCGCGCACGGGCAGAGCTCGTACGACGCCGCACGCCACAGTTTCCGCGGGCTGTTGATCCCCGGTGTGCTCGCGCTGATCACCGCGTTCGTGTCGTTCATCACGCTGCTGCTGATTCCGATCCCGATGGTGCGCGAGCTGGCGATCACCGCGTCGCTCGGCGTCGCGTACAAGATCGTCACGAACCTGATCCTGCTGCCGGTGGCCGCCTCCTGCTTCAAATTCACGAAAGCCTATGCGGACAACTCGCTGAAGCGCGCGCAGCAGCGCGCGAAGCCGCTGCGCGTGCTCGCGCGGGTGGCCGAGCCGAAGTACGCGGGGCTCACCGTGGCGCTGACGGTCGCGATCTTCGCGCTCGCCGCATGGCAAAGCCGCGATCGCGTGATCGGCACGCTGCAGCCGGGCGCGCCGGAGCTGCGCGCCGATGCGCGCTTCAACCGCGATGCGACGTCGATCGCCGGCAACTACGACATGGGCCTCGACTGGCTCACGGTCGCGCTCGAATCGAGCGGCAAGGCCTGCGACAACCCGGCGGTCGGCCTGTACCAGGACGACTTCTCGGCCGCGATGCGCACCGAGCCGGGCGTGGTGTCGGTGCAGTCGTATTCGTCGATGCTGCGCACCTACAACCAGGGCTACAACGAGGATTACCCGAAGATGAACGTCGTGCCGATCGATGCCGAAAACTACGGCGCGGTGTCGGTGGACGTGTCGCGCGTGAAGGGTTTCATGAGCCGCGATTGCAGGATGACGGCCGTACACCTGTTCCTGACCGACCACAAGGCGACCACGATCAACCGGATCCTCGACGACGTGAAGCAATACCGCGCGGCGCATCCGTTCCCGGGCATCACGGTCCGGCTCGCGGCCGGCAACGCGGGCGTGCTGGCCGCCACGAACGACGAGGTCGCGAAGAGCGAGCTGCCGATGATGCTCTACGTGTACGCGGCGATCCTGATCCTCGTATTCCTCGCGTATCGCGACTGGCGCGCGATGCTCGCATGCTGCGTGCCGCTGTCGGTTGCGACCTTCATCGGCTACGGGTTCATGAAGGCGCTGCAGATCGGCCTGACCGTCGCAACGTTGCCGGTTATGGTGCTGGCGGTCGGGATCGGCGTCGACTACGCGTTCTATATCTACAACCGGCTGCAGGTGCATCTCGCGGGCGGACAGGACATCGTGACGGCCGTGCAGCACGCGATGCTCGAAGTGGGCGTCGCGACGATCTTCACAGCGATCACGCTGGCGATCGGCGTCGCGACGTGGAGCTTCTCCGCACTCAAGTTCCAGGCCGACATGGGCAAGCTGCTCGCGTTCATGTTCATCGTGAACCTCGTGATGGCGATGACCGCGCTGCCCGCGCTCGCGTCGCTGCTCGAACGCTGGTTCCCGCGCCGCAAGCCTGCTCGTGCCCCGGGCCTGTTCAGCCATTGAAGCTGACGAACATCCTGACGGAGATTCAGTCATGGTCAAGACGCTAGCTGCTTGCGCCGCACTTTGCATCGCGGCGGTTGCCTGCCCGCGATTTCATCAAGCGGTCGCGGACCGGACCGCGTCGGCGCATGCGTTCGCGACCGATGCAAGACGCGTCAGTGCGCGCAACGCCGTGGTCGACACACCGGGTGTCGCGCCGTCGTCGAACGACGGCAACGCCGAGCGGCAGGCAGCGGCCGCGCCGGATGCCGACAAGCCACCGATCGTTGCGCTTGGCGTAGCGCATGCCGGCTGGTCGGATCTGTTCAACCACTGATGCCCGCGCACACCACTTCGGAGACTCACCATGATCAAGACGCTAGTTGCCGGTACCGCGCTCTGCGCCGCCGCGACGGCCTTCGCGCAACCGCAGGACGGAACCGTCGCGGCCTGGGCCACGCAGCCCGCGCACGCATGGGCCGCGTCGACCCACATGATGCTGACGGATGCGACACGCGCCGGGTCGCGGATCGTCGCGGTCGGCGAGCACGGGATCGTGCTGCTGTCCGACGACGACGGCAAGACCTGGCGCCAGGCGCGCCGCGTGCCGGTGTCGGCGACGCTGTCGGCCGTGTGGTTCGCGGATGCGAAGCACGGCTGGGCGGTCGGCCAGTGGGGCGCGATTCTCGCGACCGACGACGGCGGCGACACGTGGGTCACGCAACGGCTCGACACAGCGGTCGACCAGCCGCTGTTCTCGGTGCTGTTCACGAATGCGCAGGACGGCATTGCCGTCGGCCTGTGGTCGCTGATGCTGCAGACGCACGACGGCGGCAGGACGTGGACGCGCACGACGCTGCCGAAGCCGCCGGGCGGCGGCAAGGCCGACCGCAACCTGTACCACGTGTTCACCGACGCCGCGCACGCGCTCTACGTCGTGTCGGAACAGGGGATGGTGCTCAAGTCGACCGATGCCGGCGCGAACTGGACCTACCTGCCGACCGGCGGCAAAGGCACGTTGTGGTCGGGCGTCGCGCTGCCGGACGGCCGGCTCGTGGTCGGCGGGTTGCTCGGCAGCCTGTTCGAGAGCCGCGACGGCGGCGCGACGTGGGCGGCGTTGAACCCCGGTACGCGCAGTTCGATCACCGATCTCGTCGCGACGGGCGGCGGGCTGGTCGGCGTCGGGCTCGACGGGCTGACGCTCGCGCAGCGCGTCGCGGGCGGCCCGTTCGACGTCGCGCAGCGCGCGGATCGCGCGACGCTCACCGCCGCGCTGATCGATGCGCGCGGCAAGTCGATCCTGTTTTCGCAGGACGGCGTGCTGGCTGCGCGGTGAGAGGAATCCGCAGACTGACAAGCAAGCAAGAAAGGATGGAGCACTGAACATGAATCGCAAGCACAAGCCGGACGCGCAGACCCGGCGCCAGATTCTGCGTCTCGCGGCGGTGGGCGCCGCGTCGCTCGCGGCCGGAGAGGTGTCGTTCGCTGACGGTGCGACGCCGGCAATGGCCGCGAGCGGCGTTCTCGACGTCGTGATCATCGGCGCCGGGCTCGCCGGACTTGCCGCCGCACGCGACCTGAAGCGCGCCGGGTGCGACGCGTTCGTCGTCGTCGAAGCGCGCGACCGCGTCGGCGGACGGACCTGCAACCACGACCTCGGGCACGGCGTCGTCTCCGAAGCCGGCGGCCAGTGGATCGGACCCGGCCAGACGGCAATCGCCGATCTGGCGCGCGAACTCGGCGTCGACACGTTCCCGACCTTCTACGCGGGCAAGACGGTCGTGCTCGCCGGCGACACGCGCGTCGCGCAGGATTTCCACGGCGGCTCGGGCGGCGATGATGCGATCGGCGCGAAGCTCGGCGCGCTCGCGCGCGGTGTGCCGTCGCGCGAGCCGTGGACCGCGCAGCACGCGGCGGAGCTCGACAAGCTGAGCTACGGCGACTGGTTGCTCAGGCAGGGCGTGACCTACGAGGACGGCTACTTCCTCGGCCTCGCAGCGAAGCTGTCGCTCGGCGGCGCGCCGGCGCAGCTCGGGCTGCTGCACTACCTGTCGATCATCAACAGCGCCGACTGCGACTACACGAAGCTCGAGTCGACCAAGGGCGGCGCGCAGGAAACGCGCTTCGTCGGCGGCTCGCAGGTGCTGAGCCTGCGGATGGCGAGCGAGCTCGGCACGAGGGTGCGGCTGTCCTGCCCGGTGCGCAGGATCTCGGGCTGGGATCGCGACGTCGTCGAGGTGCAGACCGATCGCGGCGTGCTCCGCGCGCGGCGTGTGATCGTCGCGCTGAATCCGGCGCTCTGCGAGCAGATCGTGTTCGATCCGCCGCTGCCGGCCGGCCGCGCGCAACTGCAGCGCAACTGGCCCGCGAATGCGCCGATGCGCAAGACGGTGCACGTGTACGAGCGGCCGTTCTGGCGCGACGACGGCTACAACGGGCAGATCTTCGAAGTCGGCGGCCCGGTTTTCATGGCGTACGACAACTCGCCGCCGGACGGCTCGGTCGGCGTGCTCGCCGCGTTCGTCGCGCCGGGGGCGCTGCCGGCAGAACCGAAGGCCGCCGAACGGATGCTGTCGACCGTGTTCGCGCGCGCGCTCGGCGACAAGGCGCTGCATCCGACGCAGTTCCACGACTACGACTGGGGCCGCGTCGATCCGTGGACGCTGCAGTGCATCCATCCGCTGCCGCCCGGCTTCTGGACGAAATGGGGCAAATACCTGCGCCCGGAGGCCGGCCGGCTGATCTGGTCGGGCACCGAGACGGCCGACCTGTGGCCCGGCTCGATGGACGGCGCGGTGCGTTCCGGGCACCGCGCGGCACTGCAGGCGCTCGGCAAGCTGGCCGGCCACACCGGGGAGGCATGAATGAAACGAACCTGGTTGATCGGCGCCGTGCTCGTGATCGCGGGCATGGCGGCAGCCGGCACGCTGTACGGCCCCGACCTGGTCGACGGCATGCGTTACGAGACGGCGATGACCGCGATCGGCGACGCGGACAAGGCGAACGGCGGCGCGTGGCCGCAGCGGCAGGAGACCTGCTTCTTCTGCCATGGCACGCACGGGCAGTCGCGGAACGCGTGGTATCCGTCGCTGTCGGGCCAGCCGGCGACCTACATCGCCGCGCAGCTGCGCGCATTCGCGAGCGAAGCGCGCCGCAACGCGTACATGGGGCCGCTGTCGCGCGAACTCGACGACGCGAAGATCGACGCGCTGGCGACCTATTTCGCGCGGCAGGCGCCTGAGCGCAACGAGGCGGTGCCGGCCGACACGGCGCTCGCGCAGCGCGGGATGGCGCTGGTCGAGGCCCGCAGTTGCCGGGCGTGCCACGGCGCGGCGCTGACGGGCCAGGACCACATGCCGCGCCTCGCGGGCCAGGGGCAGCTTTACCTGGAGGCGCAACTTGCGGCGTTCCGGACGGGCAAGCGTCACGATCCGAGCGGCGCGATGAACGGCGTGGCCGCGACGCTGTCCGGCGACGACACACGGGCGATTGCGCACTATCTGGCTGGCTTGTTGCCGGACGGTGTGGGTGGCGAGGGCGGCGCGGCCCGATGATGCGGACGGCGCATCAGGACCGGGAATACCCTGCCTTTTTCTTCGCCGTTAATTTTGTCATAGTGACCTAAGATTGGTAATGTGTTCTACAAAGAAGCACCCGAATGCGAAGCGGCAGTAGCGGACGTTCGTCCTACCCGATTTTCAACAACTCACGTTTCAGGAGACAACCATGGCTAAGCACCCCGTCGTCGTTTATGGCGCCAGCGGTTACACCGGCATGTTGATCATGGACTGGCTGATCGACCAGAACATCCCGTTCACCGCGGTCGCGCGCAACGCGGGCCGCACGAAGGACATGATGGCGCAGCGCGTCGTGCGCCTCGAATCGGCGCAATACGAAATCATCGAGGCCGAACACGACGTCGATGCGCTCGTGAACGCGTTTCGCGGCGCGAAGGTGGTCTGCAATACCGTCGGGCCGTTCTCGAGCTTCGGGCTCGTCGGCGTCGAGGCCGCGCTGAAGGCCGGCTGCCATCACCTCGATACGACCGGCGAGCAGTCGTATATCCGCGAGGTGCGCGACCAGTTCGGCGAGCTGTACCGCCAGGCCGGCCTGCTGGTGTCGTCGTCGAACGCGTACATGTACACGTTCGCCGAGATCGCCGCCGAACTCGCGCTCGAAACGCCGGGCATCGATGCGCTGGAGACCGCCACGCTGACGCGCGGCCCGCGCGGCGCGGCCGGCGTGAGCATCGGTTCGACCGCGACGATCTTCGACGGCGCACGCCACGAGTCCTGCTACCTGTGGGAGAAGGCGCTCGTGCCGCACGCGGCGGACGCGTCGTTCACCGTGGCGACGCCCGAGCTCATGCAGCCGGTGTTCTGCCTGCCGTGGGGCGGCACGTCGCTGCCCGTCTATTTCGAACGCGATGCGCGCGTGCGCAGCTGCATCTCGTGCGTCGGCTTCTACGACAACAACGTGATGAAGCTGGTGCACCAGTTCGGGCAGAAATGGGAAGCCGAATACAAGCACCTGCCGCGCGAGCAGCAGGACGCGATCCTCAAGCAGGTCGTCGATTCGACCACGCCGACGATGCCGCCGCGCGAGCGCACGACGATCCAGCGCAGCGTCGACTTCGCGATCGGCCGCGGCCAGCTCGCGTCGGTGCGCGCGACCGTGCACGGCATCACGCCGTACATCTCGACCGGCGCGATCCACGCGGCGGGCGTGCTCAAGCTGCTCGACGGCGACGTCGCGCGCACGGGCTTCGCCTCGGGCTCGAAGGCGTTCGGCCATCGCTACCTGCTCGGCTTCCTCGAACAGCGCGGGCTCGCGCGCGCGACGGTCACGCAACTGTGACGGCTGCCGCCCTGCCGAACCACATTCAACGGAACACGTGACATGGCCATTATCGATTTCTACGACCGCGGGTGGCGCATCAATCCCGCCGGCATCGCCTATATCCAGGACGAGCGCAGCTACACGTTCCAGGAGATCGGCGAGCTGTCGTGCCGCATCGCGAACGGGCTGCTCGCCGCCGGCTTCGCGAAGGAGGCGAAGGCGGCGGTGTGGGCGGACAACGACGTGACGGGCTGGAGCTGCGCGCTCGGGATGTGGCGCGCGGGGCTCGCATATATCCCGGTCAACGGCCGCAACGCGCCGGCCGAGAACCAGTACGTGCTCGACGCGTTCGACTGCGAGGTGCTGTTCTTCCACCGCGCGTTCGCGGACGCGATCGACGCGCTGCGGCCGAGCCTGCCGAAGGTTCGGCTGTGGGTGTGCATCGACGCCGACCTGCCGTGGGCGCCGTCGCTCGCGACGTGGAGCGAAGGGCAGCCGACGACGCCACCGGTCGTCCATTGCGCGATGGACGACGTCGTCACGGTGTCGGCCACCGGCGGCACGACCGGCCTGCCGAAAGGCGTGATGAACACGCACCGCTCGTTCCAGACGTACTTCGCGAACTTCATGATCGCGATGTCGTATGGGGCCGAGCGGCCGGTCAATCTCGCCGCCGCGCCGATGACGCACACCGCCGGGATGATGTCGTTGCCGTGCACCGCGCGCGGCGGCACGGTGGTCGTGCTGCCGAAGCCCGACCCCGCGCTGCTGCTCGGCGCGATCGTGAAACATCGCGTGACCGAGTTCTTCCTGCCGCCGACCGTGATCTACCGGCTGCTCGACATCCCCGGCATCGACCAGGTCGACTTCTCGTCGCTGCGTTACTTCCTGTACGGCGCCGCGCCGATGTCGGTCGAGAAGCTCAAGCGCGCGATCGACGTATTCGGCCCGGTGATGACGGGCGGCTATGGGCAGACCGAAGCACCCGCATCGATCTCGTACCTGACGCCGGCCGAGCATTTCGTCGACGGCGCGCTGGCGCCTGACGAACGGCTGGCGTCGGTCGGCCGTCCGAACCCGCTGGTGCGCGTCGAGATCATCGACGAGCACGGCGAGGTGCTGAAGCCGGGCGAGACCGGCGAGATCTGCGTGCGCGGCGACCTCGTGATGAAGGGCTACTACCGCGCGCCGGACAAGACGGCCGAGACGATCGTCGACGGCGGGCTGCACACCGGCGACATCGGCCATCTCGATCGTGACGGCTACCTGCACATCACCGACCGCAAGAAGGACATGATCATCAGCGGCGGCTTCAACGTCTATCCGAGCGAAGTCGAGCAGGTGATCTGGGCGCATCCGGCGGTGCAGGACTGCGCGGTGATCGGCGTGCCAGACGACAAGTGGGGCGAGGCCGTGAAGGCCGTCGTCGAGCTCAATGCGGGCCAGCAGGTGAGCGCCGACGAGCTGATCGCGCTGTGCAAGGCGCAGCTCGGCTCGGTGAAGGCGCCGAAGAGCGTGGACTTCATCGCCGCGCTGCCGCGCAGCACGGCCGGCAAGGTGCTGAAGAAGGACCTGCGCGAACAGTACTGGCGAGGCCAGCAACGCAGGATTTGAGCCTGATCGATAAGGACTACAGACGATGAGAAACATCTACATCGCCGGCATTGCGATGACCGTGTTTGGCAAGCACCCCGACCGCAGCGTCGAGGACCTCGCACGCGAGGCACTGCAGCGCGCGTTGCGCGACGCCGGCTGCCATGCCGATGCGATCCGTGCGGCGTTCTACTCCGGCATCACCAACGGTGCGCTGCAGGGGCAGCTGTCGATCCCCGGCCAGGTCGTGTTCAGCAAGATCGGCCTCGACGGCATTCCGATGTTCAACGTCGAGAATGCGTGCGCGTCCGGCAGCACGGCCGTGCACCTGGCCGTGCGCGAGCTGCAGGCGGGCGCGTGCGACGTCGCGCTGGCGCTCGGCGCGGAAAAGATGAACGTCGCGGACAAGGCGAAGTCGTTCGCGCTGTTCGAGGCCGGCTGGGATGTCGCGCGCGTCGACGACAATTTCGCGACGCTCGCGCGGCTCGGCGAAGGGATCGAGCCGCCGCCCGGCTCGGAATCCGAGCGGCCGTACAGCCGCTTCATGAAGATCTACGCGGCGATGTGCCGGCATCACATGCGCACGTACGGCACGACGCAGCGGCAGATCGCGGCCGTGTCCGCGAAGAACCACGCGCATTCGGTGCACAACCCGTACTCGCAGTTCCGCCAGCCGTTCACGATCGACGAGGTGCTGGCGGCGCCGCCGATCACGTATCCGATCACGCTGCCGATGTGCGCGCCGCTGTCGGACGGCGCGGCCGCGGCGATCCTCTGTACCGAGGAAGGGCTGGCCCGCATCGGCGCCGATCGCAGCCGCTGCATCCGGATCGCCGCGAGCGTGATCCGCAGTTTCACGCGCCGCCGGATCGACGAGCCGCACAAGCACATCGGCCGGCTCGCTGCGCTGCAGGCATACGAGCAGGCCGGCGTCGGGCCGGAGGACATGGATGTCGCCGAAGTGCACGACGCGTCGGCGATGGGCGAAATCATCCAGGCCGAGAACCTCGGCTTCGTGCCGCTCGGCGAAGGCGGCCCGGCCGCGGAGCGCGGCGAGTTCACGCTCGGCGGGCGGATTCCGATCAACCCGTCGGGGGGCCTCGAATCGAAGGGCCATCCGCTCGGCGCGACCGGCATCGGGCAGCTTTACGAACTGGTCACGCAGCTGCGCGGCGAGGCCGGTGCGCGCCAGGTGCAGGGCGCGCGCCATGCGATCCAGGAAAACGGCGGCGGCCTGCAGGGCATCGAGGAAGCGGCGCTGGCGATTCACATTCTCAGCCGGGATTGACGGAGGCGGACATGGGCGACGCATATGGTGTGACGATGGCCGGACACACAGGACCGGCGGAACGGCAGGCGGCGGAGCGCGCCGCGGGCGGCGTCGGCGCGGCCGCGTCGATGCAGGCGGCCGGGATGGAGGCGGCCGGCCCGCTCGCGCGCTGGGGCGAGGCAATCCGCGCGGACGCCGCGTTGCAGAAGTATCGTCCGATCGGTGGCTGGATCGAAGCGCCGGATCACGCGCAGCCGCCGCTCGAAGGCGACGTGCACGCGGACGTGATCGTAGTCGGCGCCGGCTTCGCCGGCCTGTCGACGGCGCTGGAGCTGGCCTCGCGCGGCGCGAGCGTCGTCGTGCTCGAGCGCGAGTTCGCGGGCTTCGGCGCGAGCGGGCGCAACGCCGGCTATCTCGCGGGCGGCCAGGGGCTCGAGTACGAACTGTTCGTCAAGCGCGTCGGGCACGAGCAGGCGAAGCGGATCGTCGGCTTCTACGACGAAGGCGTCGCCTATGTCGAACGCAAGCTCGCCGACTACGCGATCGATTGCGACTACCGCGCGTCGGGCATCATCCGCGCGGGCGTGCATCCGTCGCAGGAGAAGCGCTTGCGCGAGAGCATGGCAACCGGCATCGCGCTCGGCTCGCCCGCGCAGTTCCTCGACGGCGCAGCGATGCGCGCGCGCGGCATTCCGCCGGCTTTCCTGTTCGGTGCGTACGTGCCGGGCGGCGGCACGCTCGATCCCGGCAAGTACGTGACGGGGTTGCGGCGCGCGGCGCTCGCGGCCGGCGTGAAGCTGTATGAGAACACCGCGCTGCTCGGCTTCGACGAAGGCGAGACGGTGCGCGTGCGCACCGCGCGCGGCAGCGCGAGCGCGCCGGTTCTGGTGCTCGCGACCAACGCGTACACGCCGCAACTCGGGCTGCTCGGCGACAAGGTGATGCCGTTGCGCGTGTCGGCGCTCGAAACCGAGCCGCTGTCCGATGCGCAGCTCGATGCGCTGGGCTGGCCGAACCGCGAGGGCATCGTGACGC
This sequence comes from Burkholderia cepacia GG4, assembly GCF_000292915.1. Classification (NCBI taxonomy): domain Bacteria; kingdom Pseudomonadati; phylum Pseudomonadota; class Betaproteobacteria; order Burkholderiales; family Burkholderiaceae; genus Burkholderia; species Burkholderia cepacia. The sequence goes on along the minus strand of NC_018514.1, from coordinate 2,514,955 downwards.
CGCACCTGACGATGGAAAGCCATCGCCTCACCGCGCGCAACACGCTGCTGCTGACGACCAAGCGGCTGCACTACGTGTACGGTTCGCAGACGCCGAACGTGGCGGACGACGACGCGTATCGCTCGCTCGCGAAGACGCTGCACGCACGCTTTCCGCAACTGGGCAACGTGCCGGTGCGTGCCTGCTGGAGCGGCTACATCTCGTTCGCCGGCGACGCGTTGCCGGTGGTCGGCGCGGCCGGCGCGCACCGCAACGTGTTCTACACGGCCGGCTGCTCGGGGCACGGTGTCGGCACGCAGTCGCTGATCGGGCGCGTGCTGGCAGAGCGCATACACGACGGGCAATCGCCGCTGCTCGACACGCTGACCCACAAGACGCCGTCGGTGCCGCCGGAGCCGCTGCGCTGGTGTGCGGTCAACGCGATGCTCGGCGTCGCGAACCTGCTCGACGAGCGCGTGAACCGCAAGGTGCGCCCGATGTAGCCCCGCACACGCTCGTTGCGACGCGGGAACGCGGATCCGGCCGGACCGCCCGGCGAAGGGGCGGCTCGATGGAAAATGAGGCTCGCATCGGGTATAGTCGTTTGCGCTCCGTAAGGTACGGAGCGTCCATTCGACGAAGCCGAACGCCATCTTCACGACGAACACGATGACAGTGTCCAACGAGCAGCGCAGCACCCGAAAGCGGCGCACTTCGACTGCTACCGCAGCAGCGGGCAACCCCGACGGTTTGCGGGCGCAAGGCCTGCGCACGCGCAACACGATCATTCGCGTTGCGCGCAAGCTGCTGCTGGAAGGCGGCCCGCTGGAATTCTCGCAGCGCGCGGTCGCCGCTGCGGCCGGGATCAGCGTCAGCAATCTGCAGTACTACTTCCCGACCCGGATCGCCGTGTTGCGGGCCGTCATCGAGCCGGTCATCGATACCTATCTCGAAGACATGAAGCGCGCGATCAGCAGCGACGCGTCGCCACGCGACGTGTTCGAAGAGATCATCCTGCGCTCGATCTCCGATGCGAAGGATGCCAAGTACAACGCACTGTTCCGGCATTTCCTGTCGTTCGCGGCCACCGACGACGAGTGCTTCAAGCTCTATGACGAGTGGTACGCGACGCTGACGCGCGACCTCGCGCAACTGCTGCGCGCGGTCAATCCGGCGTTCAGCGCGGCCGACAGCCGGCACGCGGCGACGATGCTGATCGCGCTTGCGGACGGCTTTGCGATGCAGTATGGCACCGGGCGGCATACGCAGGCGCTCGATGCATATTTCACCGCGACGTCGCGCGCGATCGCCTACGGCACGCTGACGGCGCCCGCGGGCAAATAGCCGCGCGAACCGCACAGCGGTGAATCAGGAAGAGACAGGGGAATACCCTGTCTTTTTTTTGCTTCCTGCGTTTGTCATTATGACCTATGTTTGGTATTTGTTACTAAATTTGGGATGGCCGGGTGCAGCTGCTGCCTGGTCGACATGACTGGAGTCCAGGAGGAGAACGGAGATGATTCGTCTGAACAAGTCTGCGGCGCTGCCGCTGGTCGGCTTGACCGGCTTCGAGACGCCGCTGAGCGAAGAGGAAAACGCGATCCAGCACACGGTTCACCGCTTTGCGCGCGACGTGCTGCGGCCGATCGGCCGCGAGCTCGACCGGATGACGCCGGAGGAAGTGATCGCCCCCGGCTCGCCGTACTGGGCCGCGATCGTCGAGAGCGCGAAGCTCGGGCTCGATCCGCAACTGATCGCGCAGTTTCCGCCTGAAACGGCGGTGCGCATCGAGTCGCTGATCGGCGAGGAGCTCGGCTGGGGCGATTCGGGCCTGGCCGTGTCGATCGGCGCCGCGACGATGCCGCTGATGATGGCGCATTCGGTCGGCAGCCCGGAGCTGGTCGAGATGTGCGCGGGCAAGGTCGGCTGCTGGATGAACACCCAGCCCGATCGCGGCTCCGACGCGGCGATCCTGTATCGGCAGGAACTCGGCGCGAACGGCCGGCAGCCGGTCGGCAACGTGACCGCGAAGGTCGGCGCCGACGAGATCGTGATCAACGGGCAGAGCTCCGCGTGGATCTCGAACGGATCGGTCGCGCAGGTCGCGCTCGCATACATGGCGGCCGACTACGGCGACGGGTTCTATGGCGAAGGCGAGCGCAGCATGTTCACCAACGGCATCGCGATGATCCTGCCGCTCGATCTGCCGGGCGTGTCGCGCGGCAAGCCGCTCGACAAGATCGGCCAGCGCTCGCTGCCGCAGGGCGAGATCTATTTCGACAACGTGAAGGTGCCGAAGCGCTTCGCGATCGCGTTGAAGGACGACTACCTCGGCAACCTCGCGTCGACGTGGTCATACGCGGGCACGCACATGTGCCAGGTGTTCGTCGGCGTCGCGCGTGCGGCGTTCGAGCTTGCGCTTGCGTATTGCCACGAGCGCAAGCAGGGCGGCGTGCTGCTGATGGATCACCAGATGACGCACCTGCGCATCGGCGAGATGCTGCGCCGGCTGGAGATGGCGCGCGCGATCGCGCGGCGCAGCCTCGCGTTCTCGCGGATGTCGCCGCAGAGCCATCCGTACGCGACCGCGCAGGCCAAGGTGAGCGTGACCGAGGAAGCGATGAAGGTGACGCACGAGGCGTTTCAGCTGTTCGGCGGCAACGGCACCACGCGCGAGTTTCCGATCGAGAAGCTGTTCCGCGACGTGCGCTCGGCGCTGATCGAGGACGGCGAGAACTACATCCTCGCGTCGCGTCTCGGCGTGCTGGCCGGCGAGCTCTATCAGAACGGGTGGACGCGGGAGTAAGCGGCGCAGTGCCGACCTGCGGCACGCCGCGCCCCGGCAGAACGCCTGCCGGGGCGCGGCGTGCGCGACGTCAGTTCCCCACTTCCTTCAGCAGTGCGGCGGCCGCGAGCTTGCCGATGCCGTTGGACGCGAGCGGACTGTCGCCCGTGATCAGCTTGCGGTCCTGATGGCAGCGGCCGGTCATGTCCTTGTTCAGCACGCGCGCGCCGAGCTTTTCAAGGCTCTGCGCGACGAGCCACGGCAGCGGGCCCGGCATGTAGCCGATGTCGAGGTTCGGCCCGGTGTCGAGCGCGTCGGGAAATACGCACATCTCGTAGTCCTTGAACGGGTAGTCCTGCGGCGCCTCGCCGACCGCCGCGGACAACAGGCACGCGGGCCCGTGACACAGCGTGATGATGTGCCGGTCGTTGTCGAGCGCCCACTGGAGGGTTCGCTTGACTTCCTTGCTGTGCGGGATGGCGGCGAGGACGCCGTGGCCACCGGGAATGAACACCGCGATATACGGCGAATCGGCGCCGAGATCCTGCTCGAGCACGTCGGACAGCTTGAGCGGCGTCTTGAGCTTCGACAGGTATTTCTGGTACGTGCCCTGCACGGCTTCGTCGTCCTGCGGCATCGCCCACAGTTCGAGCTTGGCCGGGTTGCCCGACAGCGTCGCGACATCGATCTCGAAGCCCGCCTTGTCCATGTGATGCATCGGCAGCAGCATCTCGACCGGATGGTTGCCGGTCGAGAACATCTTGCCGTTCGTCATCAGGATGTAGCGCTCGTCGGTCGCGATCATCAGGACTTTCCATTTGCCGCCCGTGTACGGATTCGGGTAATCCGCGCCGTCGAAATCGGTCTTCGACGACGTGTACTGCGACAGCGAATACGGCGACGGAAAGTACGCGTTGTTCTCCGCGTGATCGGGCGCGGGTGCCCGGTCCATCTGCGTCGTTTCGGAAGTCATGGCTGCTCCTTGCTCGGGGATGGGTTCAGGGGGGCATGGGCCAGCCGGCGTGCGGTCCCGATACGCAATCCGGAACCGGCGGCGCCGGCCCTCCGTTCGTGCCGGGTCGTGCGGACGGGTACCCCACAGGGAGGCTACGCACTGCGATGAATCCTACAACGCCGTCTTGCGGCGCAGGCCCCCCCGAACAGGTGGGTGGCGCGCCGCGGCCGTCGTGCCGCCAGTACCAGGGATCGACAGCCCGGCCGTTCCCCCGGCAGCCCTCCCCCTGACAGGGGGGGGCGCGAAACCCGACCCGTCCGGTATCGTGGCCGCAATCGCGACGACCGGCCCGGTCGCTTATGGAGACAGTCATGAATTCGTCATACCCCTGCCCGGACGACGGCGCGGCCCCGGCCGCGCATGCGTACCCGCTGCTGATCAAGCAACTGCTTCATGCGCCGCTGGCGACGCGGCCCGAGCAGGAGATCGTGTACGGCGACCGGGTCAGGCACGACTACTGGACGTTCCGGCACCGCATCGGCCAGCTCGCGAGCGGACTGTCGTCGATCGGTGTCGGCGCGGGCGATGTCGTTGCCGTGATGGACTGGGACAGCCATCGCTACCTGGAGTGCTACCACGCGATTCCGATGATGGGCGCGGTGCTGATGACGGCCAATGTCCGGTTGTCGCCCGACCAGCTGCTGTACACGCTCAACCATTCGGGCGCGCGCGTCGTGCTGGTTCACCGCGACTTCCTGCCGCTGCTGGCGGGCCTGCGCGACCGGCTGGAGACGGCGCGGCACTTCGTGCTGATCGCCGACGGCGACGCAGGCGGCCTGCCGGACGGTTTCGCCGACGAATACGAGCGGCTCGTCGCGGCCGGCTCGCCCGACTTCGCGTTTCCCGATTTCGACGAGCAGACCCGCGCGACGACGTTCTATACGACCGGCACCACCGGGTTGCCGAAGGCCGTCGCGTTCACCCATCGCCAGCTCGTGCTGCACACGCTCGCCGGCATGGCCGCGTTGTCGAGCCCGCGCGAGCGCGGGCGCGTGCATCGCGACGACGTGTACATGCCGATCACGCCGATGTTCCACGTGCACGCGTGGGGCATGCCTTACATTGCGACCGCGCTCGGACTCAAGCAGGTGTATCCGGGGCGCTACGCACCGGACGGCTTGCTGGCGCTGATCGCGCGCGAGTCTGTGACGTTCTCGCACTGCGTGCCGACGCTGCTCGGCATGATCCTCGACAGCCCGGCGTCGGCCGCGGCCGATCTGTCGTCGTGGAAGGTCATCGTCGGCGGCTCGCCGCTGCCCGAAGGGCTGGCGCGGGCGGCGCTTGCGCGCGGCATCGAGGTGTACACCGGTTACGGGATGTCGGAAACGTGCCCGCTGATGACGATCGCGCAGGTCGATGCGCCGCTCGCGGCCGGCGACGCGCCGGACGACGATATCGCGCGCCGGACCAAGGCGGGGGTGCCGCTGCCGCTCGTCGACCTGCGCATCGTCGACGCGCAGTTTCGCGACGTGCCGCACGACGGCCGGTCGGCGGGCGAAGTCGTCGTGCGGATGCCGTGGGCGACGCAAGGCTACCTCGGCGACGCGTCGGCGTCGGCGGCGCTGTGGGCCGGCGGCTACCTGCACACGAACGACATCGGCGTCATCGATCCCGATGGCCGGCTGCAGATCACCGACCGGATCAAGGACGTGATCAAGACGGGCGGCGAATGGGTGTCGTCGCTCGAGCTCGAGGACATCCTGTCGCGCCATCCGGCCGTGCGGGAATCGGCCGTGATCGGCGTGAAGGACGCGCGCTGGGGCGAGCGGCCGCTCGCGCTCGTCGTGCTGGCCGACGACCATGTCGGGCGCGTCGAACCGGCGGAGCTGCAAGCCCATGTGAAACAGGTGGCCGACCGCGGGCTGATCTCGCGATATGCGGTGCCGGAACGCCTGCTGATCGTCGACGCCATCGAGAAGACGAGCGTCGGGAAGATCAACAAGCGCGCGCTGCGCGAGCGCTACCAGCCCGACTGAGCGGCGCGCCGGCCGCCGCGTCCATTCATCGCCAGGCCTTGCGGGAAGCCGCGGCGTCGCCGGCGGCGCGGGCCGCCCGCTGCCGTCCAGTCAGGATGAAGCCACTTTTCCGCCCGAGGTAGCCCCCCGAATGGGGGGCTGAACATCGCGCGTCCGTTCAAGAACAATGCGGGTCCTTTGCCGTCGACCGTGACGCGCCGCCGCGAGCGCGCGCGCCGGTGCGGACATCACCTATTTTGACGGCCGGCGCCGAATCGCTATGCTGTTTCGGCGCGCGGCGCAACCCGGCCCGGGCATCCGGCCGGGCCGCCGGCTGCGCTTTCCGGGCGGGCGGACACGCGCACAGCGCGAGGAGAACGGGAACAGCATGACGCCGAGGGACAGCAGACAGCCGGCCGGCCCGGCGGACGCCGACACGATCGAAGTGCTGGTGCGCACCAAGCTCGCGCCGGCGTCGACCCGCGGGATCGTGTCGCGCATGGCCCGGCTCGGGCGGCTCAGGCGCGGCCTCGACCGCCGGCTGACGCTCGTCTGCGCGCCGGCCGGTTACGGCAAGACGACGCTGCTGGCGGAGTGGCGCAACGCGCTGGTCGAGTCGGACGTGAAGGTCGCATGGGTGAGCCTCGACCAGGACGACGACAACGCGTCGATTTTTGCGTCCTACGTGGTCGCGGCGATCGTCGCGGCGACCGGCGGGGTCGGCACGCGCGCGCAGCAGCTGCTGCGCGACCGCGCGTTGATTCCGCTGCAGATCGTGTTCGACGAACTGCTCAACGAGCTGGAGAGTTCGGGCGTCGAACTGTTCCTGATGCTCGACGACTTCGATCGCCTCGCGTCGCCGGTCATCCACGGCGCGATGTTCGAGCTGCTGCGCTATGCGCCGTCGAACCTGCATGTCGTGCTGTCGTGCCGTTCGGTACCGGCATTGCCGCTCAGCTACTTCGAGTCGCGCGACCAGCTCGTGCGGGTGGACGAGAACGACTTGCGCTTCGACGACGCGGAGACGCACATGTTCTTCGAGCGGGTCGCCGGCAAGCCGCTCAATCCGGACAGCGTCGGGCGCCTGCGCACGGCGACCGAAGGCTGGGTGTCGGGCCTGCAACTGGCGGCCCTTGCGCTGCACGACGACAGCGACGCGGCGCGCGTCGCCGAACAGGTCAGTCACGCCCGCGCCGGCATCGCGGCGTACCTGAACGAGAACGTGATGACGCAGGTGCCGGACCCGATCCGTCAGTTCCTGCTGCACACGGCGGTGCTGGACCGGATGACCCCGGCGCTGTGCGACGCGCTGACCGGCCGGGACGATGCGCTCGACTGCCTCGAGTGGCTGAGCGCGCACAACCTGTTCATCCGGTCGATCGACGGAGACCGCCGGCGCTATCGTTACCACGCACTGTTTCTGCAATACCTGCGCGAGGAACTGGCACTGCGCGAGCCCGGTGTGGTCGCCGGGCTGCAGCGCCGCGCGAGCGAATGGTATGCGGCCGAGCGGCAATGGCCGGACGCCGTCCGGCACGCGCTCGCGGCCGGCGATTTCGACGCGGCCGCCGGCTGGGTCGAGGCGTGTGCGATGAAGCTGATCGCGTCGAGCGACGTGCGCACCGTGCTCGACTGGGTATCGCGCCTGCCCGGGCAGGCGCTGGCCGGCCGCCTGCGGCTGCGCATCGCGCATGCGTGGGCGCTGGCGCTGTCGATGCAGATGGTCGACGCGCGCCGCGCGCTGGAGGCGCTCGAAGCCGACATCGAGGCCGGCTGGCTCGACACCGATGCCGTCACGGCGACCGAACTGCTGGCCGTCCGCTCGCTGATCGCCGCGCTGTCGGATCGCAGCATCGAGTCCCTGCACCTCGGCGAGCGCGTGCTCGCGGCCGGGCCGCCCGCCGGTTCGTGGATCGAGCAGATCGGGCAGACGACGCTGAGTTTCGGGCTCGGCTACGCGGGCCGCCTCGACGACGCGCGGGATCTCCGGGCGCGGGCGGAGCGCGCGGCGTCCGGCCACGAACCGCTGTTCGCGCACGTGTACCGCCAGAACATGTCCGGCCTCGCGGAGTTCGTCGCAGGGCGCCTGCACGACGCGTCGAAGACCTTCGAGACGGCGCTGCGCGGCGCCGAGCGGGCGGCGGGGCGCCTGTCGGCGGCAACGGCGCTGTCGGCCGGCTACCTGTCGGCGATCTACTACGAATGGAACGACTGGCCGAAGGTGCGCGACGCGCAGGCCGACCGCTTCGACATCGCGATGCAGGCGTGCTCGCTCGGGCCGCTGCTGAGGTTCGTGCAGACCGCCGCGCAGCTGCAGTTCCAGTCGGGGAACGACGCGCGTGCGCACGAACTGCTCGACGAGGCCGACCACGTCGCGTGCAGCCGGCAATGGCTGCGGCTGCGCGTCGCGTGCATGGCGACCGGCATCCGGTTTCACCTGACTGCCGGACAGCCGACGCAGGCGCATCGCGTGGGGCGGGCGCTCGCGTCGCTGGTGACGGCCGCACCGCCGGAGCAAACCTCGAGCGAGGTCGAGACGTGGCAGATGGCGCAATCCGCGCATGCGCGGCTCCTGCTCGCCGACGCGCGCGCGGACGAGGCCGCGCAGGTCATGGCGACCGTGCACGAGGTGCTTGCCGCGCGCGGGTTCGACTGGCTCGCCGCGCAGGCGGCCGTGTTGCGCGCGGTGGCGTGCGAACAGGCGGGCGACGAGGATGCGGCGCTCGAGGTGCTCGCCCGCGCGCTCGAATACGGCCAGGGCAACGGGCTCGTGCGCACCTTCGTCGACGAGGGGGCGGTGGTCGAGCGGATGCTGGCGCGCGTGCAGAAGCAGGTCGAGCGGTTTCCTGCACTCGGCGGCGCATGGTATCCGCGCGAGCTGGTGCGCGCGTTCGACGCGCAGCGGGCCGCGAGCGCGACGCCGGCCGCGCGGCCCGGCGTGGCCGGCAACCTGAGCGCGCGGGAAGTCGAAATCCTCGACTACGTCGCGCGCGGGCTATCGAACAAGGAGATCGCCCGTGCGCTGCGCGTCGCGCCGGAGACGATCAAGTGGCATCTGAAGAATATCTTCGAGAAACTCAATGTCACGTCGCGCATCCAGGCGGTGCGCAGCGGCCTGGCGCTCGATGCGTCGCGCACGCGACCCGGTGACGAATGAACGGCGGCCGTCCGCCGGCGATCGGCGTCACCGATGCGCGGCAAACGCAGCCGTGATCTCGTCGATCATCGCGCGAATCCGCGCGGTGTGCCGCAGGTCACGGTGCGTCACGAGCCACACTTCGTACGGCGACTCACGGACGCGTTCCGGCCACACCCGCGCGAGTCCGTCGCGCTCGCCCATGTGGACGGGAATCTCGCCGATCCCGAGGCCCGCGCGTAGCGCGGCACGCATCATCAGGTTCGAGTTCGTGCGCGTGACGATGCGGCCGTCGCCGATCGGCTCGCCGGCGAGCGTCGGCGTACGGCTCGCGTCGATGTACGGCTGGTAGACGACCAGGTCGTGTCCCGCGAACGCGTGGCCGCGCTCGGGCTCGCCGTGCCGGTGCAGGTAGTCGTGCGATGCGAACAGGCCCGCGTCCCAGCGCGCAAGACGGCGTGCGACGAGATCGGGATTGTCGGGCCGCACCGTGCGGACCGCGATATCGGCTTCGCGCTTCGCGAGACTCAGGATTTGCGTCGACGTGTTCAAGGCGACCGAGACGTCGGGATGCTTGGCATGCAGCCGCGCGATCGACGGCATCACGAATTCGAGCGCGAGCGCATCGGTCGTCGTGATCTTCACCTCACCGGCGAGCCGCCGGTCGACCCCTTGCGTCAGCCGCACCAGCTCGTGTGCGTGCTGCTCCATCGCCTCGGCGGCGCGGAGCGCCAGTTCGCCGACCGGCGTCGGCAGATAGCCTTTCGACGAACGCAGGAACAGCGTGGCGCCGAGCATGTGCTCGAGCGTCGCGAGCCGGCGCCCGACCGTTGCCTGATCGACGCCGAGCGTCTGTGCCGCGCGGCGCAGCGTGCGCTCGCGATGAATCGCAAGGAAGACACGTGCGTCGTCCCAGTTCATCGTTGGTCCGGACTGATGCATTTTTGCATTCCCCGATCGGCAATTCGCTGCGTGCCTGCAAGCGGCATCGCCCCTAGACTGGCTTCACACACATTGCGATGCCGCGATTCCGGGATGGCCCGCGAATCGGCTGCACAGCGACGAACGTTGAGGATCATATCGTGAATGATGACGTGAAACCCCTTCCTGCCGACATGACCGCGATCGAGATCGTGCATCCCGGCGGCCCCGAAGTGCTCGTGCCGACCACGCGTGCGGTGCCGTCGCCGGGCCCCGGCGAAGTGCTGATCCGCATTCACGCGGCCGGCGTCAACGGCCCCGACGTGTTCCAGCGCAAGGGGCTGTACGATCCGCCTCCCGGCGCGTCCGATATTCCCGGTCTCGAGGTCGCGGGTGAAGTCGTCGCGATCGGGCATGACGTCACGCGGTTCGTGATCGGCGATCGTGTCTGCGCGCTGATTCCGGGCGGTGGATACGCGGAATACGCGGTCGCGAACGAGAGCAATACGCTCGCGATTCCGGACGGCCTCGGCATGGCGGAGGCGGCGGCAATGCCGGAAACCTTCATGACGGTCTGGCTGAACCTGTTCCAGCGCGGCCGGCTCGCGGCCGGCGAAAGCGTGCTGATCCACGGCGGCGCGTCCGGTATCGGCACGACGGCGACGATGCTGGCGAAGGCGTTCGGCGCGTCGAAGATCATCACGACGGTCGGCTCGGACGCGCAGCGCGATGCGAGCGTGCGTCTCGGCGCCGATCATGCGATCGACTACCGCAACGAGGACTTCGTCGACGCGGTCGCGCGCTTCACGGACGGCAAGGGCGTCGACGTGATCGTCGACATCATCGCCGGCGACTACGTCGCGCGCAATTTCGCGGCGGCCGGGATGAACGGCCGCATCGTGCAGATCGGCGTGATCAACGGGCCGGCCAAGGAACTCGATTTGTTCCCGATGCTGACGAAACGCCTGACGCATATCGGCTCGACGCTGCGCTCGCGCACCTACGCGGAGAAGGCGCAGATCATTCGCGAGCTGGAGGAGGCCGTGTGGCCGCTGATCCGGCAAGGGAGCGTCAAGCCGCAGGTGTACCGGATGTTCGAGCTTCGCGATGCACGCGCCGCGCACGAGCTGATGGATTCCGGTCGTCATATCGGCAAGATCGTGCTGGTGACGCCGGCGGCGGATCGATCGCTGCAGGCCGCCGTCGACGCAAACGCCAAGCATTCCACATGAACGGTCGGCATTTCAGCCCCCCGGTCGGGGGGCTGAAGCTGCGTCGGCGAATGCCGGACAATCGGTAGCACTGAACGCATCGCCGTGCCCGGCCGGCGCGCGGCGCGGATGCCGCGATGGACGAAGAGTCGAAATGGACATGCTCGAGAACATGCAGACGTTCGTGCGCGTCGTGCAGGCCGGCAGCTTCACCGCCGTCGCGAAACAGACCGACGTCGCCACCGCGCAGGTGTCGAGAGCCGTCGCGAGCCTGGAAGCGTATGCGCAGATTCGCCTGCTGGACCGGACCACCCGGAAGATCGCGCTGACCGACAACGGGCGTCGCTACTTCGAACGCCTGCTGTCGATCCTCGGCGACGTCGATCAGGCCAATGCCGAGGCCAGGAACGCACTGGTGCGCCCGTACGGGCGCTTGCGCGTGCACACCATGCCCGGACTCGGGCAGAGTCACGTGACCGCGTCAGCGGTCGCCTATCAGGCGAGTTTCCCCGACGTCGCCATCGAGATGACCTATTCGCAGCGGATGCCGAATCTCGTCGAAGAGGGCTACGACGTGTCGATCGTCACCGCGTCGAGCCTGCCCGATTCCGGTTACATCGCGCATTCGTGCGGCAGGTCCTACAGCGTGCTGGTCGCGTCGCGCGCCTATCTCGATCGCTGCGGCGTGCCGTCGACGCCCGCCGATCTCGCGAACCATACCTGCCTGCGCCTCGATACGCCCGCGGAAGCGAGCGGCGAATGGCTGCTGCACGGCGCCGGCGGCGAAACCGTGTCGCACGCCGTGCTGGCCGCGCCGTTCCAGGCGAATGCGCCGGAAGCGCTGTCGATCGCGCTGCGCGCCGGGCTGGGCATCGGTTCGCTCGCGATCTATTCGGTCGTCGACGACCTGCGCAGCGGACGGCTCGTCCGCGTGCTGCCAGACTACCGGCTGACGATGCTCGAGGTGTACGCGATGTACGCGTCGCGCCGCTTCCTGGATGCCAAGGTCCGTACCTTCGTCGACCACTTGCGCGCCACGCTGGCCCCCGCGCTGAAAGCCGACGAGCACGCACTCGCCGCGCTCGCGGTGCCGTGCGGCCGCGAGCGCACACGCACGTGGTCCGTCGCCGCGGCCTGATGGTCGGCGATGCGCCGTTGCCCCGTTTCCCGTTCAGGGCGCGTACCGAGCCTCTCCCCCTCCTGGAAGTGTTCGACACACCGTGGCTGCTCCTGCAATTCTTGTGCCGCTGCGTGCGGGGGCCGGCGAACGCACCCCGTCCAGATACCCGAAATTCATGAAATGAATACCGACTGATTCAGAAAATAAATTTCAAAAATGCAGGCCCGGTCGCTATGCTGGGCCTTCGGTATCACACTGACTCTGGCGGGCATGCAATGGCTGAACTCTTTCTGGTACGGCACGGGCAGGCGTCGTTCGGCACGGACGACTACGACCGGCTGTCCGCGGCAGGCGAGCAGCAGGGCGTCTGGCTCGGCGAGTACTTCGCCGCGCAGGGCCTGACATTCGACCGCGTGATCTGCGGCACGATGAACCGGCATGCGCAGACGGTCGACGCGATCCTGCGCGGGATGAATCGCGAGGGCGTGCCGGTCGACCGCCATCCGGGCCTGAACGAATACGACTTCCACGGGCTGTTCGCGGCGGCGGCCGGCGACTATCCGGAGATCGCGCGACTCGCGGCCGGTTCGATGAAGGAGTACTTTCGCGCTCTGCGGCAGGTGCTGCACCTGTGGGCCGACGACCAGCTCGGCGACACGGCGCCCGAGACCTGGACGCATTTCCAGCAGCGCGTCGCCGACGCCCGCGCCGCGATCCGGCACGGCGGCAACCAGCGCGTGCTCGCGGTGAGTTCCGGTGGCCCGATCGCGGTGACCGTTCAGCAGGTGCTCGCCGCGCCGCCGTCGAGCGCGATCGCGCTGAACCTGCAGATCCGCAACAGCAGCCTTTCGCAGTTTTTCTTCAACGCCGAAGCGTTCCACCTGGCGTCGTTCAACGGCATCCCGCATCTCGAGGATCCCGCACGGCGCACGTGGCGCACCTACGGCTGACCCTACGAACGATCGCGACGATGACGAATCCTTCCCAGCCCCTCGACGTAGCCCGCCTCACGCGCTATCTGGAAGCGCACGTGCCGGGTTTCGAAGGCCCGCTCGACCTCGAGAAGTTTGCCGGCGGCCAGTCGAACCCGACCTTCCTGCTGCACGCGAAGAGCGGCCGCTACGTGCTGCGCCGCCAGCCGCCCGGCGAACTGCTGAAATCCGCGCATGCGGTCGATCGCGAATTCCGCGTGCTGAGCGCGCTGTCGGGCACCGCGGTGCCGGTCGCGCATCCGTATCACCTCTGCGAAGACCGCGACGTGATCGGCAGCATGTTCTACGTGATGAGCTTCGAGGACGGCCGGATCTTCTGGGATCCGGCGCTGCCGGAACTGCCGAAAGACGAACGCGCGACTTGCTACGACGCGCTGCTGCGCACGATGGCCGCGCTGCACGACGTGGACGTCGACGCGGTGGGCCTCGCCGACTACGGCCGCCCCGGCAACTACTTCGAGCGCCAGATCGGCGTGTGGACGAAGCAGTATCGCGCGGCGGAAACGGAGCGCCTCGACGCGATGGAGACGCTGATCGACTGGCTGCCGAAGGCGTGTCCGGAAGACACGGGCCGGCCCGCGCTGGTGCACGGCGATTTCCGGATCGACAACCTGATGTTCGCGCGCGACGGCTTTCGCGTGCAGGCCGTGCTCGACTGGGAACTGTCGACGCTCGGCAACCCGCTCGCCGATCTCGCGTATTTCTGCATGTGCCTGCGGCTGCCGTCGGGCGGCCAGGTACGCGGGCTCGCGGGCCAGGATCGTGCCGAACTTGGCATTCCTGACGAAGCCGCGATCGTCGCGCGCTATTGCGAACTGCGCGGGATCGAGCCGATCCGCGACTGGCATTTCTATCTCGCGTTCAGTTTCTTCCGGCTCGCCGCGATCGCGCAAGGCGTGAAGGCGCGCGCGCTGCAAGGCAATGCGTCGAGCGAGCAGGCGCTGCGCGTCGGCGAAATGGCCGGCCGGCTGGCCGAGCTGGCGGTCGGCGTGATCGACGCACACCGCTGAGCCGCGACACGACAACACATCAATGGAGGAGCACAGCAACATGGCAACGAATCTGTTCGACCTGACGGGCAAGATCGCCCTGGTGACGGGCGCGAGCCGCGGCATCGGCGAGGAAATCGCGAAGCTGCTCGCGGAGCAGGGCGCGCACGTGATCGTGTCGAGCCGCAAGCTCGATGACTGCCAGGCGGTCGCGGACGCGATCGTCGCGGCGGGCGGCAGCGCCGAAGCGCTGGCCTGCCACGTCGGCCGGCTGGAAGACATCGCCGCGACGTTCGAGACCATCCGCGGCAAGCACGGCCGGCTCGACATCCTCGTGAACAACGCGGCCGCGAACCCGTATTTCGGGCACATCCTCGATACCGATCTCGCCGCGTACGACAAGACCGTCGACGTGAACATCCGCGGCTACTTCTTCATGTCGGTCGAGGCCGGCAAGCTGATGAAGGCGAACGGCGGCGGCGCGATCGTCAACACGGCGTCGGTGAACGCGCTGCAGCCGGGCGACCGGCAGGGCATCTACTCGATCACGAAGGCTGCGGTCGTCAACATGACGAAGGCGTTCGCGAAGGAGTGCGGGCCGTTCGGCATTCGCGTGAACGCGCTGCTGCCGGGCCTGACGAAGACGAAGTTCGCGGGCGCGCTGTTCGCCGACAAGGACATCTACGAAACCTGGACGGCGAAGATCCCGCTGCGCCGCCACGCGGAGCCGCGCGAGATGGCCGGCACGGTGCTGTACCTCGTGTCGGATGCGTCGAGCTACACGAACGGCGAATGTATCGTCGTCGACGGCGGCCTGACCATCTGAGCGCGCGATGAAAATCGACAGCTACGCCGGGCAGGCCGTGATGATCACCGGCGCCGCGAGCGGCTTCGGTGCGCTGCTGGCGAGCGAGCTGGCCGCGATGGGCGCGCGGCTCGCGCTCGGCGACCTGAACGACGCGGCGCTCGAACGCGTGGCCGCGCCGCTGCGTGCAGCCGGCGCCGACGTGATCGTGCAGCGCTGCGACGTGCGCATCGAAGCGGACGTCGCGGCGCTGGTCCATGCGGCGGTCGCGCGCTTCGGACGGCTCGACCTCGGCATCAACAACGCGGGCATCGCGCCGCCGCTGAAGGCGCTGGTCGATACCGACGAAGCCGATCTCGACCTGAGCTTCGCGGTGAACACGAAGGGCGTGTTCTTCGGGATGAAGCACCAGATCCGCCAGATGCTCGCGCAGCGCGAAGGCGTGATCCTGAACGTCGCGTCGATGGCCGGGCTCGGCGGCGCGCCGAAGCTGGCCGCCTATGCGGCGTCGAAGCACGCGGTGGTCGGGCTCACCAAGACGGCCGCGCTCGAATATGCGCGCCACGGCATCCGCGTGAACGCGGTGTGCCCGTTCTACAGCATGACGCCGATGGTCACCGACAGCGACATCGGCGAGCGCCAGGACTTTCTCGCCCAGGGCTCGCCGATGAAGCGGCTCGGCCGCCCCGACGAGATCGTTGCGACGATGCTCACGCTGTGCGCGAAGGAAAACACCTATCTGACCGGGCAGGCCGTCGCCGTCGACGGCGGTATCTCGGCCTTCTGAACGAACGGAAAACGGAATCTCGAGGAGTCGATCATGGATTTTGGCTACACCCCGAAAGTGGAAGAACTGTGCGAACGCGTGCGCGCGTTCATGGACGCGCACATCGTGCCGCGCATTCGTCAGTGGAACGAGGAAGTGCATGCGGGGCAGTATCCCGTGTCGTTCATGGAGGAACTGAAGGCGCGCGCGAAGGACGAGGGCCTGTGGAACCTGTTCCTGCCGCACCTGAAGGACGACGAGCCCGGCATGGGCCTGACGAACCTCGAATACGCGCCGCTCGCGGAGATCATGGGGCGCGTGAGCTGGGCGTCGGAAGTGTTCAACTGCAACGCGCCGGACACCGGCAACATGGAGCTGCTGCACCTGTTCGCGACGCCCGAGCAGCGCGAACAGTGGCTGCTGCCGCTGCTGCGCGGCGAGATCCGCTCGGCGTTCGCGATGACGGAGCCCGACGTCGCGTCGTCGGACGCGACCAACATCACGACGCGCATCGAGCGCGTGGGCGACGAGTACGTGATCAACGGCCGCAAGTGGTTCATCACGAACGCCGCGCACCCGAACTGCAAGATCTTCATCGTGATGGGCAAGACCGATCCCGATGCGGAATCGCACCAGCAGCAGAGCATGATCCTCGTGCCGCGCGACACGCCGGGCCTGACGATCCTGCGCAACATCACGGTGGTCAATCACTACGCGCCGGAAGGGCACTGCGAGATCACGTTCGACAACGTGCGCGTGCCGGCGCGCAACCTGCTCGGCGAGGAAGGCAGCGGCTTCGCGCTCGCGCAGGCCCGCCTCGGGCCGGGCCGCATCCATCACTGCATGCGTTCGATCGGCGCGGCCGAGCTCGCGCTGGAACTGATGATCGACCGCGCGCAGTCGCGCGAAGCGTTCGGCAAGCCGCTGAACCGGCACGGCACGATCGGCGAATGGATCGCGCGCTCGCGCATCGAGATCGACCAGGCGCGCCTGCTGGTGCTGAAGGCCGCGTGGATGATCGACAAGGTCGGCGCGAAGGCCGCCCGCAAGGAAATCTCGATGATCAAGGCGCTCGTGCCGACCGTGTACACGAACGTGTGCGACCGCGCGATGCAGGTGTTCGGCGCGGCGGGCCTGAGCCCCGACACGCCGCTCGCCGACCTGTGGACCTGGGGCCGTGCGCTGCGCTTCGCCGACGGTCCGGACGAGGTGCACCTGCAGGCGATCGCGCGGATGGAGATCAAGGACGCCGTGCGCGGTTCGACCGAACCGTACCTGACGCGGCCGCCGCGCGGTTGAGCCGCGCGCCGCGCGAGGGAGCGTCATGGACGAACGGGAGGCGCGCGCCGTAAGATGCCGGCAAGGAGATCCGGCGATGCGCCTTTCGAAGATTGATCTGAACCTGTTCGTCGTATTCGAGGCGATCTACAACAAGCGCAACCTGACGCGCGCGGCCGAGGTGCTGAACCTCACCCAGCCGGCCGTCAGCAACGCGCTGGCGCGGCTGCGCAAGACGCTGAACGACCCGCTGTTCGTCAGTACGCCGGCCGGGATGATGCCGACCCCGATGGCCGAGAACATCGTCGGCCGCGTGCGCGAGGCGCTGCAACTGCTCGATTCGAGCGCACATGAAGGCGACGTGTTCGATCCGGCTTCGTCCGAGCGCGTGTTCCGGCTCAGCATGAGCGACCTGACCGAGGCGCTGCTGCTGCCCGCGCTCGGCGAATTGCTGCAGACGCATGCGCCCGGTATGCACGTGCGCAGCTATACGATGGACCGCCGCGAAGTGGCGACCGCGCTCGCGAACGGCTCCGTCGACATCGCGATCGATGCGCCGCTGATCGGCGATCCGCACCTGCACCAGACGCTGCTCGTTCGCGACCGCTACGCATGCATGATCCGCGACGATCACCCGTTCAAGGGCGATACGCTGACCATGGACGACTACCTGTCGATGGGGCACATCCACGTGTCGAGCCGCCGCAAGGGCAGCGGGCACGTCGATGCGGAACTGACGCGGCTCGGGCTGCGCCGCAACATCCAGATGCGCGTGCAGCACTACATGGTCGCGCCGCTGATCGCGATGCGCGGCGATCTCGCGCTGACGGCGCCGCTCCGGCTGCTGCAACGCTATCCGGCGCGGATTCTCGAACTGCCGTTCGAGATGCCGGGCCTCGAATACTTCTGCTACTGGCATCGCAGCGCCGATCAGGATCAGGGGAGTCGGTGGCTGCGGGAGCAGTTGATGATGATGATGGGCGGGATGGGCGAGCCGCAGTGACGCGCGCAGGCCGTGCCCATTACGCGTTCGCGGCCAGTGTCGTCGTGGCCTGAAACGCCGGTCGGGCGGGGAGCGCCCGCGCGCGCTCAGAACGAATCGTCGTCGAAGCGGGAAGATGCCGGCCGGCGCTTCATATCCTTCAGCCAGTCCCTGACCTTTGCCGGATCGTCGAACTCGCGCAGCGCGACCGTCAGGTCCTGGTTGCTGCGCTGCATGCCGGCAATGTCGCGCGTGAGCATGCGGACGACGGTATCGGGCGCAAGCTTGGTGGACGACGCGATGCCGTAAGTCCGCCGGAAATCGCCCTCGACGTGCACGATCTCCTGATCCAGCTCGCGGATCTGCTCCTCCAGGATGCCGTTGTAGCGCGTCAGCCGCGCTTCGCTCAGCCCGTCGATCGCACGCCGGTCGATCTGTTCGATCTCCAGTTGCAGTTCCAGCAACTGCAGGAGATTACCCTTCGCATAGGCATGGTTGACCCGCTGCATCAGCACGGTCTTGCGTTCCTGTTCGCCGGGATCGGTTTCGCGATCGGGATGCAGCGCGCTGGCGAGCTTGCGATAGATCTCGCGAATCGACTTGCTCGATTCGGCCTGTTCGGCTTCGCGCCTGGCCTGCTCGGCCGATTGCTTCGGTGCTTTCTTGCGCTTCGCGCGCTGGGCCTCGCGGGCCGCGTGAGCGGCCATGTCGCGCTCGAACTGTGCGTCCAGTTCGGCCTGCATCCGCTCGGCGAGTTCGTCGGGCGACAGCGAGTCGAGATCGTCTGCCGGCCCCGTGTCGGGCGCCGGCTCCGGTTCCCGCTTCATCGGTGCGGGAGCGGCAGCGGCGTTGCCGACATCGCTGGCTGCGTGATGCCGGCTGTAGATGACCTTCAGCGCTGCGTCGTCGCTGACGTTCAGCAGGTCGCGCGCCATACCGGCGATCAGGTCGGAAAGCGTGCGTTGTTCGGCCTTGCTCAGGCCCTTCTGCAGGAACGCGTCGTCGAGCAGATGGATCAACCTGATCCGCAGCGCCGTCGATTCCTGTTCGAGCGGCAACAGCCCGTCGACGAATTTCTTGTGGAAGACCGGCATGACGGCTTCCCACGCACCGAGACGTTCGCGCCGCTTTTCGATGTGCTTGACGAGCGTATTGAAGGTTTTCTGGGCTTTCGACAGGCTGGCTGTCTCGTGGCCGGGCGCGATGGCGACCGCGGCACCGCGTCGTGCGGTCATGATGAATGTCCTCCGGCCGCGGCAGGAGGCGCGGCAGGGCGGTATTTTAGCCGGACCGGCGCGTGCGCGTGCCGGCCTGCGGCGTGCCGACGGCGAAGCCCGTGCGTTACAGCACGGCCATCGATTCCGTCATGTTCTGCTTCATGTAGTCGAGGAAGCGCTTCTGGAACAGCATCGTATGCTCGTGCGCGGCACGCTCGGCCGCATCGGCATCGCGCCGCACGATCGCGTCGATCAGTTCGTCGTGGTCGCGGCCGAGCTTGGCCGCCGTCGGCGAACTCACGGTGAAGTCGAAATGCAGATGGAGCAGGCGCTGCCCTTCGCCGAGCAGCCGCTCGTAGTAGCCGACGAAGTACGGGTTGTTCGCGGCGTGCGCGATCGCCATGTGGAGCGCCTTGTTGGTCTCCGACATCGCCTGGAAGTCGCCGCTCGCGACGGCCGCCATGTAGACGTCGTCGGCCTTGCGGATTTTCGCGAGGTCGGCTTCGGAGCGCTGCGTGGCCGCGAGCCGCGTGACCGCGCGCTGGATCAGGTCGAGCGCCGAGATGTATTTCGGGAATTCCTCGATCTCGAACGGCGTGACGAGCGTCGTGCGGTTCGGCAGGATCGTGACGAGCCCCTCGCTGCTCAGCCGGGCAATGGCGTCGCGCACCGGCGAGCGCGACAGCCCGAACTGCGCGGGCCGGCCGCCGCCCGTCACGAGCCGCACGCGACCGTGGTCAGACCCTTGTCGTACTGCCCGCGGCTGACCGGCGCGCCGACGTCCGCGCCGCGGCCCGTCACGACGTTCAGTACGCCGGCCGGCAGCCCGGCAGCGGCGGCGATGCCTGCCGGCGCCAGCGCGGTGAGCGGCGTGAGTTCGGACGGCTTGAGCACCATCGTGCAGCCGGCCGCGAGCGTGGGCGCGACCTTCCACGCGCCCATCAGCAGCGGAAAATTCCACCGGACGATCGCGCCGGCCACACCGATCGGCTCCTTCCGGACGACCGTGCCGAGGCGTTCGTCCGCGAGCGGCACTGGCGTTTCAGCGCCGTCCTCGGGCCGGCCACCGACGGCATCGCAGTGTCGGGCGGCGAGAGTCCGGCTCGGGAAGCCGTCCTCGCCGCGCCGAGCGGCGGCGTGTTACTGCTTCACTGCCGCAGCCACGGGCGCGCCCGAGAACGTGCCCGGCGCGCCGGTCGAGCCGTATGCGGCTTCGCTGCTCTTGTGTTCGGCGAGCCGCTTCGCGGCCAGGCGCTCCTGCGCGGCGACGATATCGTCCGGATAGTTGTCGCCGTCGCCGGTCGACGGGTTGTAGCCGACCGATTCGAGGTCGAGCAGTTCCTGGCGAACCTGCGCACGCGTGAGCGTCGAGTGCGACGACTGCGCGTAAGACACGGTCGGTGCGGCGAGGAGAACGGTGGCGGTAGCGGCGACGGTGGCGATGGTAACGATGATGGATTTCACAATTTCCTCAGACGGTTTCGTTGGGGTTGGGCGCGAATGCGATGCGCTGAACCGATGCGACAAGTTTAGGAACCCGGATCGAGCGGATATACGGCGAATCCTGGCGAGCTGTGTTCCAGAATCAGTGAGAGTGGCGGTGCACGACGACGCGCTTCACGCATCGGCAGCCGCCGCGACGGCGACCCGCGGGTTGATCGCGCTGACCGCGCGCGGTTGGGTGATCGACGGCAGCCTGAACCGGTCGGCGGCGAGATCGACGAACGCGCGCACCTTGCCGGGCAGGAATTCGCGGCCCGGGTACACGAGCGACACGGCCACGCCGTCGTTCACGATCCGGTAGTCGCCGAGCACGCGCGTCAGCGTGCCGATGCGCAGGTCGTTCGCGACCGCGTATTCGGGCAGCAGCGCGATGCCGCTGCCGGCCAGCGCGAGCTGACGCTGCATCAGTGCGCTGTTCACCGTGACCGGCGCATCGAGCGGGATCGCGTCGAGCGTGCCGCTCGGGCCGGCCCACCGGTAGGTTTTCGCCCCTGCCGCCAAGCCGACGATCCGGTGGCCGTCGAGGTCGGCCGGCCGCCGCGGCGGCGCCGCTTCGAGCAGGTAGCCGGGCGATGCGACCGCGACGAGCGGCGCATGCACCAGCGTGCGCGAGACGACGGACACCGACGTGATCATCGTGTCGGCGACGATGCCGGCATCGAACCCGCCGCCGAGCAGGTCGACTTCCGATTCGCTCAGCGTGATGTGCAGCGACACGTCCGGATGGCGCGACTGGTAGTCGGCGAACAGCCCGGCCAGTTCCGTCGACATCAGGCTGTGCAGCACGACGACGTTCAGGTCGCCGCAGATCCGGCTCGACTCCTGCGTCGCGCGCGATTCGATCTCGGCGAGATCCATCAGCAGCGCGCGGCACCCGTCCGCATAGCGGACGCCGACTTCGGTCAGCACCGTCTTGCGCGTCGAGCGTTGCAGCAGCTTCACGCCCAGGTGCGATTCGAGATCGCCGACGTAGCGTGTGACCAGCGACGGCGATAGATTCAGCTGGTTGGCGGCATGGGAGAAATGATGCGTGTCTGCAACCTTGAGAAAGACCCGCATCGCACTGAACAGATGGTTCACGACGGTTCCTGTAGCAGGGGTGTTGGAGACGGCGCTATCAGCTGCCGAAGTAGACGTTGCAGAAGCTCACCGGGCCGACGCAGTCGGCGTCCGGGGTGGCCGGCGCGGTCGGGGTGAGGGCCGGCGTTTGGCGAAGCGGCACGACGAGCTTCGGCGCGGCGGCGCGCACGCCGCTGTCGTCGTTCGAGCGTGCGGCGAGTTGCGTGGTGCCGGCCTGATCGGCAGCGTGCGATCGCTGCTGGACGGCGGGCACTGCCGGCTGTTGTTGTGCGTATGCGCTTGCGGTTGCGGTGACGCTGGAGAACGCGATGAGGGCGACTGCGACAGGGGCAAGGATCGACTTTGACATTTAGGATTCCGATCAGATGAATGTGGATTTTTACCAATTCGATTCGGTATCTCGGCGTGGTCGAGTCGTCTTGTCGATGGCCGGGGGGCGTGTCGGATTCTTCTTGTCGAGTCTGGTCGGCGTGCTGCGGAAGGATCGTGCGACATGGGCACCGGGGCCCTCGACGCCGGGATTCGGCGCGACCGATTCACCTGGAATCGATGACGAAAGGATGAAGGAAAACCCTGATCGTGTCCAAGGCGTATTTCCGATCCGGTCGATAAGGCAAATCGATCGTTAACCGGTCAATCAAGCGCGCATGCGATAACCGGTTGATTATGGAATCCGAAATGAAATGTGCGACATGTGCGCGGCTAAACGCACAAGCGCCGCATCCGTCGCGCGGATGCGGCATTGGCTCGACACGACGGGTTGTGCGACGCGCGCCGCCGGTCGGGCGGCGGCGCAGGTGTCACGGCTGATCGCGCACCGTGAGCGTGCGCAGCGACGACAGGCTGCCGTGTTCGAGCATCTCGCGCACCATCTCCGCGAACGCCGTCGCCGCGACGGTCCGATAGGCGCCCTTGCGGCGCAGCAGCGCGACCGTGCGCACGGGAAACGGCGGATCGAGCGGCACGTACTGCAGGTCGCGATGCTCGAACTCGATCGTGCCGGGCAGGATCGTCGCGATCTTGCCGCGGCTCACGATCTTCAGCACTGCGCTGATCGAATTCGCTTGCAACGCGACGTCGGGCTGCATGGCGTACGTCTGGAAATAGCTGTCGACATAGAAGCGCGACACGAAGCTCGTCGTCAGCAGCGCGAGCGGCGTCTCGGCAAGCTGGGTCGGCGTGACGGGCTCATGCTGCGCAGTCAGCGGATGCGTGCGGCCGACCACCAGCATCAGTTGCTCGGGAAACAGCGCCTCGGCCTCGATTTCGTCGGAGCGCACGTCGACGAAGCCGAACGCGAGGTCGACCTGGTCGTCGCCGAGCGCGGTCTCCACCGCATCGAGCGACATCTCGGTGATCTCGACGACGATGCCCGGATAGCGTTCGTGAAACTGCTCGATCACGGGCGCGACGAGGTATTCGGTGAAGGTCGGCGTGAAGCCGACCCGCAGTTGCCCGCGCGACAGGTCGTGCACGTCGTGCAACGCGCGTTGCGCGGTGAGCAGGTCGTTGTACGCGCGGCGCGCATAGTCGAGGTAGACGCTGCCGAAATCGGTGAGCTGGACCATGCGGCCGCTGCGGTCGAACAGTTGCGCGCCGAGCTCGTCTTCGAGCTGGCGAACCTTCTGCGACAGAGCGGATTGCGACACGCTGAGCGCTTCGGCGGCCCGCGTGAAATTGCGGTGCTCGTCGATCGCCAGCAGATAGCTGATGTTGCGAAGCAGGGGGCTGCGTTGGGTGAACTTCATCTTCCGCGGAATGAGTCGCTGGTCGCGTGGGTCGGGCATCGCGCCATTATGCGCCGGTTGCGTCGTGGCGGTTCGGGGTCGTGCATGGCGCGGCGTGGTGCGCTCGCGCACCACGATGCCGGGGCCGGGCGCGCCGGCCGCGATCGGCGCGCCTGCTGCGTCGTCGTGCAGCAGGCTGGCGGCGGCACCGGCGTGCCGGCCCGCATCGGTGGGCGCCGCGGGTTCGATCGCGATGTCGTCGGGCGTGCTCATTGCCAGCCGCCTCCCAGTGCCAGGAACGTCGCGATCTGGTCGTTGTTCACATCCTGACGCGCGGCCGCGACGGCCGTTTCCGCGGCGACCCACGTGCGCTCGGCGTCGAGCGCCGCGAGCCCGCCGACCCGGCCGCCGCGCCGCAGTTCCGCGGTCCGGTCCATCACGTCGCGTGCGGCGTCGCGCGACGCCTCGAGGTGCTGCAGCCGGTCGAGCGCACCCGCATAGGTGTCGAGCGACGTCTCGGTTTCGCGCAGCGCGGTGAGCACCGTCGAGTCGAAGTGAGCGAGGCTCGCGCGGCTGTCGGCCCGGGCGGCTTCGATGCGGTCGCGGATTGCGCTGCGATGCAGGTCCCACGTCACCATCGGGCCGACCGCGAAGCGGTTCGTCAGCGGCGTGAAGAACGCGGCGGCGCCGCCGGTCGAGCCGATGCTCGCGCCGAGCTTGATGTCCGGATACAACGCGGCGGTTTCGACGCCGATGCGCGCCGTCGACGCGGCGAGCCGGCGCTCGGCCGCGCGCACGTCAGGGCGGCGCTTCAGCAGCGCGCGCCCGTCGCCGCTTGGAATCGGCTTCGACAGCGCGAGCGGCGTGCGGCACGCGAGCAGCGCGCGATCGTAGTTTTCCGGCGGCTGCCCGGTCAGCGTCGCGAGTCGGAATGCCGAGTTGAGCCGGCGCGCTTGCAGTGGCGCGAGCTGCGCGCGGCTGCTGTCGATGCCGCCCTGGTCGCGCTGCTGCTCGAACGTCGGCGTGCGGCCGTTCGCGATCAGCTGGCGGGTGAGCGCGAGCCGCTGCTGCTGAATCGTGATCGCGCGCTGCAGTACGTCGATCTGGTTGCCGGCATTGCACAGGTCCGAATACGCGCGCGTGACCTCCGCGGCGACGTTCACGCGCACGAGGTCGCGCGCCGCGGTGACGGCCTCGTTGTCGGCGGACGCCGCCTCGATCCCGCGCCGGATCCCGCCGAACAGGTCGAGGTCGTAGCTCATCGTGAGCCCGATGTTGTAGATCTCGTGCCGCGGCGGTTCGACATGCGACAGCACCGCGGCCGCGGACTGCTGCGTGTAGTTGGTCGACGCGTCGACGCCAATGCTCGGCTCGCGCGCCGTACGCGTCGCCGCCAGCAGCGCATGACTGCGTTCGAGGTTCGCCTGCGCGGCGCGCAGGTCGACGTTGCTGGCCAGCGCCTTTGCGACGAGACCGTCGAGCACCGGATCGTTGTAGAGGCGCCACCAGTGATCGGGCAGCGGATCGGTCGACGCGACCGATGCGCCCGCAACGAAAGCGCCGTTGGCGGCCGGTGCGTTCACGAGCGCATTCGACGGCACGCGGTAGTCGGGGCCCACCTCCGCACAGGCGGCGAGCGCGATGCACAGCACGGCGATGGCGGTCCTGCGCAGGCTCACCATGGCAGGCTCCTGCGCACCGTGACGTCGCCGGCGCGCGCATGGATCTGGACCGACGCGGTCTGCCCCGGTACGAGCCGCACGCCGGGCGGCGCCGAATCGATCACGACCCGCACCGGGATGCGCTGCGCGAGCCGCACCCACGTGAACGCGGGGTTCACGTTCGCGAGCTGCGCGTCGCCGCCCGCACGTTCGCGGTCCTCGACGCCGCCGGCGATGCTCTGCACATGGCCGCGAATCTCGCTCGCGACGCCCATCAGGTAGATGCTGGCCGGATCGCCGACATGAATCGCCGGCAGCTTGGTTTCCTCGAAATAGCCCTCGACGCGCAGCGACGTGTCGTTCACCAGCGCCATCGCGCCCTTGCCGGCGTTCAGGTAGACGCCGGGCAGCAGCCCGACGTTGGTCACCGTGCCGTCGATCGGCGCGCGCACGAGCGTGCGCTCGAGGTTCAGCGCGGCGAGGTTGCGCGCGGAGCGGGCCTGTGCGAGCGCGGCACGCAGCTTCTCGACGCGCGTCGTGCCCTGCTGGGTCGACTCCTCGGCGACCACGTCCGGCATCGCGCGGTTGCGGCGGTCCTCGCGAATCGCTTCGTCGAGTTCGGCCTGCTCGCTCGCGATGTTCGCGTCGGCCTGCTCGAGCGCGATCCGGTAGCGCGACGGGTCGATCACGAGCAGCACCTGGCCCTTCGTCACCTTCTGGTTGTCGTGGACGCGCACGTCGGTGACGAGGCCGCTGACGTCGGGTGCGATCGGCACCACGTCGGCGCGGACCTTGCCATCGCGCGTGAGCGGCTCGATCTGGTAGCGGACCCACAGTCCGTAGATCGCGCCGAGGATGCCGAGGATGATGGCGGCCGTCAGCACCGTACGCAACAAGGGGATGATTCGTTTCATGATCAGGAGAGCAGGCGATACGGGAAATAGGCGTCGGCGAGACGGGCGATGCCCCACCACAGCAGGAAGAAGGCCGCCAGTTCGAGCAGCGCGGGTTGCCACAGCAGCACGCGCAGCGGCAGGCGCAGCAGCACGCCGCGCAACAGGAACGTGACGGCCAGCGCCACGACGGCCCATGCGAGCGCGGACGGCATGTAGATGCCGAAAATATGGATCTCTTCGATCATCGCGTCGTTCCTTCGACGAGTTGCACATGCGGGAACAGGTTGCAGCGCATGCCGACCAGCGCGAGCAGCGTGGCATCGTCGCGGCCGGTGGAATTGCGCGCGGCCGCGCCGATCGCGCGAGTAAGCGCGCGCATCAGCGGCGCCGTGGCCGGAATCGGGTGGTGCGCGTCGGCGCGGGCGCGATACAGGTTCGACACCTCCTCGAGCGCGGCCTCGATTGCGTCGCGCGTGTGCGCGTCGCCCTTGTCGAGCCTCTCGCGCACCTGGATGATGTTGCGGCCGATGCGCAGGTCGCTCAGGCCGTCGACTGCATGCAGCGCATCGTCCGGATTCGCGAATGCCATGCGCGCGGCCACCTGGCCGAGCCGATCGACCGCGCGCGCGGTCCATGCGGGCGCATCGAGCGGCCGGTGCGGATCGGCCATCTGCGCGAGATCGGCCCAGTTCTGGCGCACGATCCGGTAGGCCGTCCAGCGCGTGCTGGCCGAGCGGAACAGTCTGGTCACGACGAGCGTCGTGACGATGCCGCCGACCTGTGCGAGCCCCGTGTTGAGGAACAGCGCGAAGTCGGCCTGGAAACGATCGAGAAAGCCCATGGCGACGATGAAGCAGGAGAACATCGGGAGTGCGCGTGCGGTGCGCGCGGGATCGGCCTGGATGTAGCCCATCCAGATGAAGGCCGGTGCGAGCGTCAGGATCAGCATCCCGGCGCCGTCGACACGCGGCAGGATCACGAATAGGTACAGCGCGGCGAGCGGGAAGGTGACGAGCGTCGCTACGAGGTAGCGGCCGATCACGGGCGCGGGATCGTCCTGCGCCGCGAACGAGCAGGTGACGAGCGCGGCGAATGCGGCGGTCGCCGAGCCGTTCGGCCAGGCGAGCAGGATCCACACCGCGCAGTAGATGATGATCGCGGTGGTCGTCGCGGCGCCGGCGAGTAGCGCAAGACCGTGATCGCGCGCGAGCTTGAAGCGGCGCGCGCCGTCGACGGGCGGCAGGTGGCGCGCGAGCTCGGCGTCGCTTTCCGCGAAGGTGCGCACCAGCCCACGCGCCGCGTGCAGCGTGTCGATGAAATCGGCGGTGCGGTCGAACAGGTTCGCGGCAAGCAGCGACGTCCAGGTCGGATCGAGCAGGCGCTCGGCCGCCAGCGCGCGGCAACGCGCGGCGAGCCCGACGTCGAGCGCTTCGCCGACTTCCTGCGACGCGTGCAGGTCGTCGATGACTGCGTCGACCAGCGCGGTGGTTTCCGCATCGACTGCGTTCAGCGAGCGCAACTGGTCGAGCCGGTTCGCGGCGGCCGACGCGATCGACAGCAGCGCGGCGAGACGGTGCTGCAGCGCGGTGACTGTGTCGCGCGTCGCGAGCGCGAAGCGCTGGTCGAACGGCAGCGTCGTCGCGATCATCCCGAGTTCGGTGACGTCGGCCGCGAGCTTGCGGCGATGCTCGTGTTCGAGCCGCGTGTGATGCGTGCCGAATGCCTCGGCTGTCCAGCGGCACGCATCGCCGAGAAACGACAGCGCGCGCTCGTGAATCACGGGCCGGCTGTTCGCGGGCTTCAGCAGCATGTGTGTGATCGTCACGCACAGGATCGCCACCGTCATTTCCTCGACGCGCGACACCGCGGTGATGAAGATGTTGGTCGGATCGTCGAGATACGGGAAGCAGATCACGGCCGAACTGAACGCGGCCATCTGGAACAGGAACGCACGCGGCGTGCGGTCGAGCACTGCGAGATAGATGCAGAGGCCGATCCACAGCGCGAGGCACAGCACCAGCAGCACCGGCGAATTCTGCAGATTGGGAGCGACCACCACCGAGACGACCGCGCCCGCGGCGATGCCTGCGAGCCGATAGATCGTCTTGGGCCGGAAGGCGCCGGCCATCGGCTGCGCGGTCACGTAGACCGTCAGCAGCGCCCACCACGGACGCGGAAAGCTGACGGCAAACGAGATCAGCAGCACGAGCGCGGCGGCGATAAAAGTGCTGATCGAGAAAAGGAGCTTTCTCGGATCGATGGAGAATGGATCGCGCAACCGTAGCGGCGCGACGGTGGCTTTCGACACGTCGGTTTCCTTGGGCGAGACAGGCGGAGTGTGTTGCTGCGGCTGCGCTACGGCGTCGGAGGCGGCGTGCCGCACGTCATGTCGTGCAGCGCCGGTTTGCGGCATGCGCCGCGGCGGAGGGAGGCGGGGTGTGCGGGACCAGGAGACCGCACGGAAAGGAGGTTTGTTGCAGGCATTTCAAGCACGGCGTGCACGCCTTTTCCTTGTTGTTCAAGCGCATGGCGACACACATCGGTGACGGCGGATGCCACGAAAACTCGGGGACGAAGGATCAGGGTTTCGTTCGATTGCGATGGACGAAATTGTGCGCTGCGGCGCGCGCGGCGTCCAAGTCGGATTTCCGACCGGGTCGATCGGTTTTACTTATCGCTCGACGTGCAGGCCCGCCTGAATGCCGATCGGTGCGGGTGGGTGGTCTGAAGAGAACGGGGCGCGAAGCGGTTGCGTGTGCAACCGTGTGACCGGATGGGCGAACGCGGTGTCGCCGCTCCGTCAGTCGCCGAACAATTGCCCCTGCCCCGAAATCACGCGTTCGAAATCGTCCCGCAGAAACGGCAGGATCGCATCGGCGACCGGCTGCAGCTGGCGGCTCACGTAGAACGCGTAGTCGATCGGCGAGCGCATCGTCTCGAGCGGCTCCGGGCCGGCCGTCGTCATCACGTAGCTGATCCAGCCGCCGCGCTGGTACTGCAGCGGCCGGCCGCGCGCGTGGTTGAATTCGTCGGCGATCCGCGCGGCGCGCACGTGCGGCGGCACGTTGCGTTGATATTCGCTCAACGGCCGGCGCACGCGCTTGCGATAGATCAGTTGCGCGTCGTATTCGCCGGCGAGCGTGCGGCGCACGTAATCGCGAATGAAGTCCTGGTACGGCTCGCGCTTGAACACGCGCCGGTAGAGTTCGCGCTGGAACGCCTGCGCGAGCGGCGTCCAGTCCGTGCGCACCGTTTCGAGCCCCTTGAACACGAGGTCTTCGCCGCCGTCCGCCGCCCGTGCGAGACCCGCGTAGCGCTTCTTGCTGCCTTCCTCCGCACCGCGAATGGTCGGCATCAGGAAGCGCCGGTAATGGCGCTCGTACTGCAGTTCGAGTGCGCTTTCCAGCCCGAAGCGATCGCGCAGGTGCGCCTGCCACCAGCGGTTCACGTGGTCGACGAGCGCGCGGCCCTTGGCGGCGGCTTGCTCGTCGTCGTGCTCGCGCCCGAGCCAGACGAACGTCGAATCGGTATCGCCGTAGATGACTTCGTAGCCTTGTGCTTCGATCAGCTCGCGCGTGCGATGCATGATCTCGTGGCCGCGCATCGTGATCGACGACGCGAGGCGCGGATCGAAGAACCGGCAGCCGGTCGAGCCGAGCACGCCGTAAAACGAATTCATGATGATCTTCAGCGCCTGCGACAGCGGCGCGTTGCGCTGGCGTTTCGCTTCGTCGCGACCTTCCGACACGCGCCGCACGATGTCGGGCAGGCAATGCGCGGTACGCGAGAAGCGCGCGCCGAGGAAGCCGGG
Organism: Burkholderia cepacia GG4; assembly: GCF_000292915.1. Lineage (NCBI taxonomy): Bacteria > Pseudomonadati > Pseudomonadota > Betaproteobacteria > Burkholderiales > Burkholderiaceae > Burkholderia > Burkholderia cepacia. Next base: position 2,485,126 of record NC_018514.1, on the reverse strand, counting down.
CACCGACGTGTCGTCGCCCGGATGCGCGAGCCCTTCGATCAGCCCGGCCGGGTCGATCAGGAAGGTGCGGATGATCGACGGATAGAGGCTCTTGTAGTCGAACACGAGCACCGAGTCGTACAGGCCGGGCCGCGAGTCCATCACGAAGCCGCCGGGGCTGTTCTGTCCCGTCACGTCGCCGAGGTTCGGCGCGACGTAGCCGAGCCGGTGCATGCGCGGCAGGTACAGGTGCGTGAACGCGGCGACCGAGCCGCCGGTGCGATCGGCCGCGAGGCCCGTGACGGTCGCGCGTTCGAGCGCGAAGGACAGCAGGTCGGCCTTGTCGAAGATGCGCGTGACGAGCTCGCAGTCCTTCAGGTTGTAGCGCGCGAGCGCCGGCTTGTCGTGATCGAAGCGGCGCTGGATCTCGTCCATCCGCTGGTACGGATTGTCGATCGATTTGCCTTCGCCGAGCAGCGACTGCGACACGTATTCGAGGCTGAACGACGGGAACGTCCACGTCGCCGATTTCAGCATGTCGATGCCGTCGAGGATCAGGCGGCCGGCCGCGCCCGCAAAGAAGTGGTCGGGCTGCTGGCCGTGCGCGCGCCAGTCGAGCACGCTGCCGCCGCGGCCGAGCTTCAGCGGCACGCCGTATTGTTCCGCGTGCGCGTGCAGGATGCGCAGGTCGAACTGCACGAGGTTCCAGCCGATCACCGCATCGGGATCGTGCGCGGCGAACCAGTCGTTGAGCCGCGCGAGCATCTCGGCCCGGCTGTCGCAGTAGTCGAGGCGGAAGTCGACGGCCGGCGCGTCGCCGTTCGGCGGGCCGAGCATGTAGACCTGCCGCTGCCCGCAGCCTTCGAGCGCGATCGAATACAGCTCGCCGTGGACGCTGGTCTCGATGTCGAGCGACACGCAGCGCAGCGCCGGTCGGTAGCCGGTCGCCGGTTTCAGTTCGCCGTCGGTCAGCGTGCCGTCGCGGCCGGCCGTGCCGCGAAACAGCACGGGCGCGGTGATGAAGCGCTCCATCGTGTAGCGGTCGGGCGGCTGCACGTCGGCTTCGTAGACGTCGACGCCGGCCGCGGCAAGGCGTTTCTGCAGCGCGGAAAGATGGCGGTAGCGCCGGCAGTAGAGCCCGGCTACGGTGCGCTGGCGGAAATCGCGCAGCGCAAGCGGGCGCAGTTCGGTATCGCGTTCGCCGGCCAGTGCGCGTTCGGCGAGCGGCTGCTGCTCGGCCGGCACGAACGCGACGGCTTCCTGCGGACGCAGCCGCACGCGGCGCGGACCGTGTTCGGTTGCCAGCCAGAACTCGATCTCGATGCCGGTCGCGGTGTCCCGCCAGTGGCGGGTGAGGATGAAGCCCTGCTCGAACGCCGTCAAAACGCTTGCTCGTCGTGGATGCTCAGGCGGCGGATTTTAGCGCCTGCGCGCGGTTCCCGCGCGTCGATCGATGCGACACGGGGGCGGAGCGACGCGCGCACGCACGCGCTCGGTATCGCGCTGCGGGGGCGTCGAACGTCCGGTGCCGGCCGCGGCCTACGCCGGCATCGCTGCGAATTCCTGCTTCAGCTGTTCCGGTCGCTGCGGCCGCTGGTACAGGTAGCCTTGCGCATACTGAATCCCGACCGCGTGCAGCGCGCGATGCTGTTCTTCGGTTTCCACGCCCTCGGCAATGATCTTCAGGTCGTAGTGGCGCGCGACGGCCGCGATCCCCTCGATCAGTTTCGCGTTGCCCGTCGTCAGCTGCGAGATGAACTGCCGATCGATCTTCACATAGTCGAACGGAAAGCGCGACAGCAGGTCGAGATTGCTGTGATGCGTGCCGAAATCGTCGATTGCGAACTTCGCGCCTTTCGAGCGCAGCGCGGCAAACATCGCGGTGGTGCGCGCGTTCTTTTCGAGCAGGATCCGCTCGGTCACTTCGAGCACCAGCGTGAAGCCCGGCGGAAGCCGGCGGATCGTGTCTTCGATGACGGCCACGAAACGCGCGCGTTCGAGATCCTTCGGTGCGACGTTGATCGCGATGTGCAGCGGCATCGACGGCGCGAGTTCGGTCAGTTCCGACGCAGCCGTTCGAAGCACGAATTCAGTCACCTTCGGCAGAAGCGTGCTCGATTCCACTTGCGGCACGAACACGGCCGGGCTGATCGCCCCCCATTTCGGATGGTGCCAGCGCAGCAGCGCCTCGACGCCTACGGTCCTGCGCGTTTCGATGTCGACGATCGGCTGGTACACGACGTGGAACTCGTCGCGCTTCAGTGCATTGCGAACCGCCTTCAGCAACAGCCGCCGCGGCGCCATCGCGAGCAGGTACGCGGCCCCGATGAGCCCGTTCAGCAGCAGCGCGATCGTGATGGAGATCAGTTGATAGTGCCGCTGCACCCGCGAAACGTAGGAGCCGGACGCGGTGACGGATACCGTGAACGGCCAGCGGGACGATGCAATCGTGCTGCCGGGCGCCGGCGCCGCGCCGGATTCCGGCACGAAGATGCCACGCTGATCGAGGCTGCCCGCGCCCTTGATCGACAGCATCGCGGTTTCCACGCCGTAGCGGGCGCCGTGAGCCAGCATGTCGGCGACGTAGTCACCCTCGACCAGGTACAGGATGCCCGAACCGTGCACGGTCGAGCGAAACACCGCCAGCACCGGCACGCGATGCTGAAACGGCGTCTGCGGCAGCAGGGTGGTGACCGTGGCGCCCGGTTCCGGCGTGCGCACGTACGCGTCGAGCGGGACGTCGATCGCGCCCAGCGCCGACGAGCAGGTGAGGCGACCGTCGTTGACCAGCGCGACCGCGCGCAGGTAGCGCAGGTGAGTGCCCACTTCGGCCAGCGTCCTGAAGACCGCCGCGCACGGCCGCCCGACCAGTGCAAGCAGCTCGTCCGTGTGGCGCGAGTGAACGCCGTCCAGGATGCGGTCGACCGAACTCACGATGTCGTTCGCGACGACACGCTCGTGCCGGGCAACCGATTCGCGCACGAGACGCTCGGCCACGATGAGCGCCACGACGAGCACGAGCATGCAGACGATCGCGGTAATGGAGAAGACGATGTGCGGCCACGCCCCGCTGCGCTGGAATACGGGCTTCGGGCCCGGCATGGGCGTGGTGGTTCCTCGGGTCGCGTTTGTTGTTGTGCGCATGGGAATGCAGGTCGAACCGGTCGAAGGACAGACGCAGAGCATTCGCCATGCCTGGACCGGAGCACGGCGGCTCGTGCCGATATCGGGACGCTGATCGATTCTACGCTCGCGACCGCTTGAAGCGGCAAGGCGGCGGAATCGCCGGTGTCGGCGCGCTTCTCGGTAACCAATAACATACATCGGGTTTGAATGTATGTTGGCTTGGCGCATCGAAAAAAACCCCGGCCGCATCGGAGTGCGGCCGGGATGGAAGACACCGTCTCTTGGCACGAGGTTGGTGCGCCGCAAGTATAAGATGCAGCGCACGATTAAGAAATATCGGTATTCAACAAATGGTTAATATTTCCGATTGATGCTTAAAAGGAAATATTTGCGTAACGCGTCACCTTGGGCGGGGCGGCCGCGTTTCAGAAATCGTCGCGCATCTTGTGGAGCAGGTCGCGCGGCGACTGATGCGTGTCCACCGCGGTGAGTACGTCGGTCAGAAACCAGGGCAGGTTCAGTTGCGTGTCGGAGTCGCCGACGCATACGCGGATCGGCGGGGCCTTTGTCGTCGAGCGGGAACCTGGCTGGGTGCCGGATGACGTGGAGGACGGCACGCAATTCTTCGCTTGCTGCGGAATCGGTGCGGCGGCACCGGCCGGCACGCTGGCAGCGAGAAGCAGGATCAGGATGGCGACAGGCGCGGCGCGTTTCATGTGAGTCTCCGGCGATGCTCGTTCGACACCGTTCGCGAACGCGAGTTCGGTGGCGCGAGGGTGGCGGCGGTCGCGATCCGCGCCAGACTGGCGCGCCAATCATCAAGAATCGTTCGGCTCACCGGTTGGACGCATTGCGATGCCGAATGCACTCATCTATTGTGCCGCCACGACGACGCCGGCATCGGGCGTCGACACCGAAGCGCAAGGAGCACCCGTCATTACCGCATTCAATCGTCGCACGCATGGTCGTGCGTTTCTCGTGGCGTCGGTCGCCTATTTCAATCTGTCGAATCCTGCATCGGCGGCATACACGGAGGCGTGGATGAGCGATCACGACGTCAACGCGTACGCGCAGCAGGCCAAGCATCCGCGGGTGGCGGCCAACACGCCGACGGCCGTCAAGCAGGCACCGAAAGCCGCGCGTCCGCCATCGAAGGCACCGGCCGCAGCGCACCCCGGCGCGACCCATGCAGCGAAGCCGCATGCGGCTCCCGCGCAGGCCCGCACATCTCACCACGTGGGTAGCGCGGATTCGAAGTTGCAGGTCGCGGCGCATCCGAAGGGTCCGCGGGCGGCACACACGGGCACGGCGACGCTGCATTGACGAAGCACGCAATCCACGACGCGCGCCGTACGCGTCACGGATACCCGTCACAGCGCTTCAACCCCGCGTGGTCGTAGAAGCGACTCCCCGGCGCGATCTTCGTCTTGCCGTCGCCCTTCCGCGTATTGGTGAACTTGCTGTCCGACGACGTGAACGCGCAGGTTCCCGCGTTCGCGAACGTATAGCCGTCCGTGCCGAGCCTCGCGATGAACGCCGGTGACACGAGCGCGGCCGAGAAGCAGGTCGAACTGTCGACCGCGCGGTCCTGCCTCGAGTTGACGACGACGATCTGCCGGCTACCCGACGCGAACGGCGTCGGCAGCCGCTGCGCGAGACGCGTGGCGAGCTGCTGGTGTTCGCGGATGCCGGTTTGCGTGAGATGTCAGGTTTCGGTCGGGCAATCGTCGGCATGCCGCCGGATCGCGACCGGCCGGCGAGTGCCGGCCCGTGTGCAGGCGCTCAGTTCAGTGCACGCCTGCCGATGCGATCGATCGCACCGTGTCGGTGATGCGCACGCAACGCGACAGGCCGAACGTCTCGGCTTCGCGGCGTTCCGGTTCGCTGCTCGCGACGGCCACCGCGCGCTCGGGCGGCACGCCGAGTGCCTGCAGCGCGACGTCGAACGGATGCTGGTTTGATACGGAATCCTGCTGATTGGCGTCGGTCACGACGACCGAGAAGCGGTCGAGGTTCGCGCGGCCGAACTGGCCTTCGAACATGTCGCTGAGCCGGGCGGCCGGCAGCGTCGTGACGAGACCGAGTCGATATCCTTGCTCCGACGCGCTGTCGAGCCACTGGATGATCGCATCGCGCTGGTTGCGCGACTCGTGCGAGTCCGGCGTTGCTTCGATCTGCGCGAATGCTGCGTCGAGACGGGTGACGATGGCTTCGATGACCACGGTGTTTCCTCTCCAGTGACGTAACGATCCGTTCGCGGACGGGAATGCCACACACCTTAGCGTCGATCCGGAATATGCGACCAATTAATATTTATATCCGACTCATAGGATTAGACTAATGAATCGGGTCGCCAGCCAGAGCTGGCGCGGGAGGCGCGCAGCACGGCGTTTTCGCATGATTTGCATTGCATCGACGGCCTTCGATGTGATGCACCAAACGTGCACACGATGCGAATGCACCGGATGGGTGCAGACAAGCAAACGGCGTATCGGGCGATGCACGCCCGATACGCCGTCTTGCGATGCCGCGTGCGGGCCGGCGATCAGTGCAGCTTGATCGACGGCTGGTTGCGGCCTTGCAGCCAGTGGCTCAGCGACTGGAACAGCGCGCGCTTCAGTCCGACCACGCTGAACAGGTGCTTGCGGTACAGGAACTTGTACAGGCCGATCGCGGCGAGCCCGTCGACGATCAGCGAGCGCGAGCGCACGCCGAGGTCGCCCTGGTACACGGCGCCGGCCGAACCAAGCGACACGACGGTGCCTGCGTCGCGGAACGTGAAGCCCGCCACCGGCTTGCCGGCGAGGCGCCGCGCGAGCGCCTCGCCCAGGTACACGGCCTGCTGGTGCGCGACCTGCGCGCGCGGCGGCAGGATGCCGCTCGCATCGGCCGACGGGCACGCGGCGCAGTCGCCGAACGCATACACGTGCGGATCGTCGGGCGTCTGCAGCGTATCGGTCACGATCACCTGGTTCGACCGGTTCAGCGCGATGTCGCCGAGTTCCCGCAGGATCGCGGGGCCCGCGACGCCCGCGGCCCAGATCGTGATGTCGCTCGCGAGCGGCTCGCCGGTCGCCGTCGTGACCGCGTCCGCACCGACTTCCGCGACGCGCGTATCCGTCAGCACGTCGACGTTCAGCGTGCGCAGTTGCGCGTGCATCTTGGTGGACAGCCTTTCATCGAGTGCCGGCAGGATGCGCGGGCCGCCTTCGATCAGCCGGATGTGCACGTCGCGCGCCGACACCAACGCCTTGAAGCGATACGTCGTCAGCTGCTGGATCGCGTGCCGCAGGGCGGCGGCCAGCTCGACGCCCGTCGCGCCTGCGCCGATCACGTTGATGCAGATCGGCGCAGCGCGCCGTGCGGGCTGCTGCTCGGCCTGATGGTTCGCCTTCGTGCACGCCGCAAGGAACTTGCGGCGGAAGTCCTCCGCCTGGTCGAGGTTTTCGAGCGGCAAAGCGTGGCGCGCGGCGCCCGGCACGTTGAAGAAGTTCGTCACGCTGCCCACGGCCAGCACGAGATCGTCGTAGTCGAGCGCGCGCTGCGGCAGGATTTCCGTGCCGTCCGCGTCCTGCACGGCGGCGATCGTCGCCGTGCGTGCCGCGCGGTCGACCCGTTGCAGCGCGCCCTGCACGAAGCGGAAGCCGTGGCGCTTCGCTTGCGCCGCGTATTCGATCGTGTGCGATGCCGGATCGCGATGGCCCGACGCGGCTTCGTGCAGCAGCGGCTTCCAGAAGTGCGTCGGGTAGCGGTCGACGAGCACGACGTCGGCTTGCCCGCGGCGCCCGACGGTGTCGCCGAGGCGCGTGGCGAGCTGCAGGCCGCCGGCGCCGCCGCCGACGATCACGATGCGCGGCACGCGCGGTGCGCGATCCGTTGCAAGGGTAGGCGTGATGTTGTCCATGTTGTGGCTCCCGCTGATGACGATTCGGATGACATTGCTCAAGAACCGACGATATAGTTTTGAACCTGCACGAACAATTTAATGTTTATAAGCGACTCATATGTATTCACTTATAGGAAAGACCGCGACGTTCCGGCAGCTGAAGGCGCTGGACATGATTGCGCGGCTCGGCAGCGTGTCGCGTGCGGCCGAGGAGCTGAACCTGACGCAGCCGGCCGTATCGCTGCAGGTTCGCCTGCTCGAGGAGGCGGTGGGCGCCGCGTTGCTGCAGCGGGTGGGGCGCGGCGTGCAGTTGACCGCGGCCGGCGAGATCGTGTCGCGCTATGCGCGCGAGATCCTGCATCTGTGGAGCGAGGCCGGCGACGAAGTGGCCGCGCTGACGGGCGATCTCGGCGGCACGCTGCGGATCGGCGCGATCACGACGGCCGAGTACCTGATCCCGCCGCTGCTGGTGAAGTTCACCGCGACGCGTCCGCACGTGAAGACATATTTCAAGGTCGGTAACCGCGACGACATCATCCGCATGCTCGCGACGCATGAAATCGATCTCGCGGTGATGGGCAGCGCGCCGAAGGAGCTGCGCACGCACGCGGTCGAGTTCGCGAAGCATCCGATGGTGTTCGTCGCGGCGCCCGGGCATCCGCTGATGCAGCGCAAGCGCGTTGCGCTGAAGGATCTCGAATCCGCGCACCTGCTCGTGCGCGAACGCGGCGCGGGCACGCGCTCCACGGTCGAGAGCCTGTTCAAGACGGCCGGCTACCGGTTCCATGTGGGCTCCGAACTGTCGAGTAATGAGGCGATCAAGCAGATGGCTGAAGCCGGGCTCGGCATCGCGTTCCTGTCGTTGCACGCGTGTGCACTCGAGCTGCGCGCAGGGTTGCTCGGGCAGCTGCCGTTTCCGGGCAACCCGATCGAGCGCGAATGGTACGTGGTCACGCTTGCCGACCGGCGGATCTCGCAGGTGACGGGATTGTTTCGCGACTTCCTGATCAAGCAGGGCGCGCCGGTGATCGACGGCGCGACCGTGGCGCCGCACGAGCGGCGGCGCAAGTAGGCGGATGAGGTCGGCGCGCGAGCGCCGTGCGGGCCGACCGTCAGACGATCCCGAAGTCGTCGTTGCTGTCGGGAATCGATGCGAGCAGCCGTTCGAGCCGGTACCAGCCGATCATGCGCAGGCATCGCATGGCGAGGGCGGTCCGGTCGTGGCGGGAGGCGGGGCGGCGGGCGGCGCGGGACGGCGAAGAGGCGGCGAACGCCGCGCGTTGCGGGCAGTAATGGGGCATGGCGGGCTCCGTAGGTGTCGGATGAGGCGATCGTAAGCGTCGCGACGCCTGCTGGCGCGCACGCAAGGATCGGCCGGAGCAGAAACGGATGATCTTTTTCTGCTCGGTGCGGGAATGGCCGCGCGGGCCCGGCAGGCAGCCGCAAAAGGCGTCACAATGCGCGTTCGACACCCGATCTGGTGGAGGGCAACCATGAGCGATCCGATTCTCGCCGCGCCGGCCGACAACGGCGTGCCGGTCAGTCTGCGCTCCAGCCGCGGGCTCGGCTGGCGGGGCTTCGGCGCGTCGCTGCTGGAGATTCGCGCGGGCACGTACCGGATTCCGGCCGCCGACCATCACCGCATCGGCGTGCATATCGGCTCGCCCGTGCGCGCGGACTGCGTGTGCGACGGCGAACGCGTGTCGCGCATCCAGGCGCACGGCGACGTCGACGTGATTCCCGCCGGCCTGCCGGGCCAGTGGACCGACAGCGCCGACTGCCGGATCCTGCACATTGCGCTCAGCGACACGTTCGTGCAGCGTACGTTCGAGCAACTGGAGCTGAAGCCGTCGCAGGCGCAGATCCGCCGGCGGCTGCAGGTGCGCGATCCGCGCCTGCAGCACATCGCCTGGGCGATGGCCGCCGAGCTCGAAGCGGAAGATGCGTCCGATCCGCTCTATGCGGAGAGCCTGTGCACGGCACTCATCGCGCGGCTGGTCGACAGTCAGCCGGTGTTCCGCGAGCGCCGACGTACGCTTGCGCCGAAAGCGGCCGCGCGCGTGATCGACTATGTCGAGGCCAACCTCGAACGCCGCATGACGCTCGCCGAACTCGCGGCGCTCGTGTCGATCAGCGTGCCGCATTTCAAGGTGCTGTTTCGCGAGACGCTCGGGATGCCGGTGCATCAGTACGTGGTGCGGCGCCGCGTCGAGCGTGCGAAGGTGCTGCTGCTCGAAGGCCGGCTCAGTATCAGCCAGGTTGCGCTGGAAGCCGGGTTTGCGCACCAGAGCCATATGGCGAACTGGATGAATCGCGTGCTGGGGGCGACCCCGACGGAGATTGTGCGGTCGGGGGCGCGGGGCGGGCTCAGGCTCGCTTATGACGGCGAGGACCGTTGATCGACCGCCGCACCAGACGGGTTCCGCGCGCGGGCCGACGATGGGCGACTCCGCTGTCTGCTGGTGCAGGTAATGCGTTGTTCCGCCTGCTTCGGTGTGGCAGCAACACCAGGTCAGGCTCCATGGCAATGGTTCAACCGCCTGCTGGACCATTGCCGCGTCCGGCCACGCAGCGGACGAACCCGGCAACCGCGTAATCCGTCATCTGTTCCTGTCCGGGTCATCCGTCTGTGCGCGTCACGCTGGCGGTGAGCGCCGACAATCACCACACCCTTTTCCCAGGAGCGGATCGTGTTCGTGATTTTCGGTGCATCAGGCAACGTCGGCCTGTCGACAGTAACGACCCTGCGCGACGCAGGCCATCCCGTGCGAGCGGTGTTGCGCGACGCGCGCCATCGCGAACGCTTCGCGCAGCTCGGCTGCGACGTGGCGATTGCCGACCTGACGGACGCACGCGCGGCCGCCGCGGCGATCGACGGCGCGCAAGCCGTGCAGATGCTGTGTCCGGTGCCCGTCGCCGACAGCGACCCGGCCGCGACGATGGAGCGGACGATCGACATCGTGACTGGCGCGCTCGCCGCGAACCCGCCGCCGGTACTGCTCGCGCTGTCGGACTATGGCGCGGAGCGCGACGGCAACACGGGCATCACGCGGCTCTTTCATCGTCTGGAAGAAAAGCTGAAGACGGTTCCGACGCGGCTCACGCTGCTGCGCTCGGCCGAACACCTGCAGAACTGGACGCGCGTGCTGCCGGTCGCGCTCGCAACCGGCGTGCTGCCGAGCTTTCATCATCCGGTCGACAAGGTGTTTCCGACGGTGTGGGCACCCGATGTAGGTGTCGCGGCGGCGCGGCTACTGCTTGATCCGGCCGAACCGGGTAACGGACCGCGCATCGTCAGCATGGAAGGACCGCAGCGCGTGAGCGTGCGGGACATCGCGGACAGGCTCGGTGCGGCGGCTGATCGCCAGATCGTCGCGCGTGAACTGCCGCGTGACGCCTGGACCGCGACGCTATTGCGCGCGGGGCTCAGCGAGCGCCATGCGCAACTGATCGTCGATCTGTACGACGTGCACAACGCGGGGCAGATCGATGTCGAGTCTGGCGTGTCGGGGCGGGTGTATGGCACGACGACACCGGCGGACGCACTCGCGACGCTGGTGCGCAAGCGTGCGCAGTGAGCGACGGCTGAAAATACGCCTGATGTGGCATGGCGCAACGATGTGCTCCATGTGATCGCTAAAGTCGCCTTGCAAAGGCAATCCGCTCGGCGGTCACTTCATTACCTTTTGCTGAGGATATGTTGACCTGAACCGGTCAGGTCTCGCGTGGTTGAAATCTTCGCCTCGAATCGCCGACTCCTCACTGGATATCGAAGTTCGCCGACGCGTGTGGTCGCCTGGGGGCAGCGGGTTATGCGGTAGTGGGCCATTGGATTCATGGCAAGCCGGCTACGATGACCTCCTCGCTTGACGTCGTGGCGGAGCAGCTCCGCTTGAGCCGGCGTGATGAGATGGCTGCCGGTAACGTCGAGCTGCATCGGGATACGGCGGCGAACGCACTGACGCTCCGGTTCAACGGCATGTACGGGTCGGGTGACGTGACGGTCGCGCCGTGGTGGGCCATCCATGATGGCTACGGTCGGTCGGACCGTTGTCGCGTCGGCACCCGCTGCGCCCGTACGAGTCGCTGGTTACACCGACAACGTGCCGGCTGGCGCGACATCACGGGACAACAATCAGGCGCTTTCCGAATCCCGCGCCCGACAGGTCGCGCAGATTCTCGCGGCGGCGGGGGGGCCGATGCAAAACATCTCCGCGACCGGACAGAGCGATGCCGATCCGCTCGCCGACAACGGCACGGCACCGGGCAGGTCAAGGAATCGCCGTGTCGAAGTGACCGTATCGAACTGCACGGCGAGTCGATGTGCGTTGCGATTCACCGATACAAGGGACGTGCGTTTTGCAGGAGGCATTCCGAGCCTGCCTAAACGCCCCGACGCCCCCGCACCCTGCTCAACACCGCATACGCGACCGATCCGATCACGATCCCCCAGAACGCGGAGCCGAGCCCGAGCCATGTCATCCCCGAAGCGGTCGCGAGAAACGTGATCACCGATGCTTCGCGATGATCCTCGTCCTCGAAGATTCCGTGCACGTTCGCGCCGATCGCGCCGATCAGCGCGAGCCCCGCGAGGATCGCGACGAAGGCCTTCGGCAGCGCGAAGAACAGCGTGACGATCGTTCCCGCGAAGAGCCCGCCGATCAGGTAGATCACGCCGTTCGCAATACCGGCTATATAGCGCCGGTCCGGATCCTCGTGCGAGTCCTTGCCCGTGCACAGCGCCGCGGTGATCGCCGCGACGACGATCGTGATCCCGCCGAAGCACGCGACGACGAGCGACATCACGCTGGTCGCGGTGATGATCGGCCGCGCCGGCGTGTGATAGCCCGATACGCGCAGGATCGTCATCCCCGGCAGGAACTGGCCGGTGAGGCTGACGACGACGAGCGGCAGCGCAAGGCTGAGCGTGGTGCCGAGCGTCCATTCAGGCGCGATGAAGACCGGCCGCGCGATGCTCGGCGACACGTTGCCGAGGTGCGTCATCCCGAGCAGCGTCGCGAGCGCGGCGCCCGTCAGCAGTACCAGCACGATGCTGTAGCGCGGCAGCAGGCGCTTGAAGATCACGTACGCCGCGATCATCCCGAAGCCGAGCACCGGCTGCGCGGTCGCGGCGGAGAACGCGTGCATGCCGAACGGCAGCAGGATGCCGGCCATCATCCCGCACGCGATACCGCGCGGAATGTGGCGGACGAGCCGATCGAAATAGCCGCTGATGCCGATCACCAGGATGATCAGCGCGGCCGTGATGTACGCGCCGACGGCCTGGTTCAGCGTCAGCTGCGGAAAGAGGCCCACCAGCAGCGCGGTGCCGGGCGCCGACCACGCGGTCACGATCGGCACCTTCAGTTTCCAGCTGGCGAACAGGCCCGACACGCCCGCGCCGATCGAGATCGCCCAGACCCACGAAGCCACCATCTCGTTGGACGCATGCGCAGCCTGCGACGCCTGGAAGAAGATCGCGAGCGGGCCCGCGTAGGAAATCAGCACCGCGAGAAAGCCCGCGGTGATCGCGGAGATGGACCAGTCGTTGCCGATCGAGCGGATCGCGCCGGGCGAGGTGTTCGGTTGCATCGTCGTAGGGGTAACGTGCGCGGCCGGGGCCGGATCCGCAGCGGAGGGTTGTCTGGTAGCCAGGAGGTGCCGACATTTTCGGCGTTGTCGGTGGAATTGACAATTCATCGCTGGATATCAACACTGTTTACTTTCGATAAACAGTCCGGGCGAACAAGATGGACAGACTGGTGGCGATGCGGCTCTTCACGTGCATCGTCGATTCCGGCAGCTTCACGCGCGCCGCGCAGCAGCTCGGCATGCAGCGCGCGTCGGCGACGCAGATCATGAAGCAGCTTGAGTCGCACCTCGGCGCGCGGCTGCTGGTGCGCACGACGCGGCACGTGAGCGCGACGGTCGACGGTGCCGCATACTATCGGCGCTGCGTGGCGATCCTGGACGGGATCGACGAGGCCGAAGCGTCGTTCTCGCATGCGGCGCGCCATCCACAGGGCGCGCTGAAGGTCGATCTCGCGAGTTCGTTTGCGCGGCTCGTCGTGATTCCGGCGCTACCCGAATTCTTCGCGCGCTATCCGCAGGTCACGCTCGACCTCAGCGTCGGCGACCGTCGCGTCGACCTCGCGCGGGAAAGCGTCGACTGCGTCGTGCGAATCGGCGAGCTGACGGATTCGTCGCTGGTCGCGCGCCGCGTCGGCCTGCTCGAGCAGGTCACGTGCGCGAGCCCCGGTTATCTGGCCGCGCATGGCCGGCCGCGCAATTTCGCCGATCTCGCGAAGCATCGCGAGGTTGCCTATGTGTCGGCGTCGAGCGGCAAGCGCGTACCGCTCGTGTTCGGTATGGACGGCAAGACGGAGACGACGGAGCTGCCGGCATCGGTGTCGGTCAACAACGGCGACGCGTACGTGACGGCGTGCGAGGCCGGGCTCGGGATCATTCAGGTACCGCGCTATCACGTCGTGGAGAAGCTGCGCGGCGGCACACTGACGGAGATTCTCACGCGACTGCGTCCGCCGCCGTTGCCGTTGTCGGTGCTGTATCCGCATCGCGGCCACCTGTCGCCGCGGCTGAGGGTGTTCATCGACTGGATCGGCGAGCTGGTGCGCGAGCGCGCGCGGTGACGTGGGCGATGCGGGCTCGGCGAGCCGTCACGTACTGATCTGAAGATAGCCGCCGACCGTGGCCACCTTCGCGCCACTCCCCGTCGACAGCGATGCCGTGCCCTGGTCGAACGGATGCACGGGCGTGTCGGTCGGCGTCCATGCATGACGCGCCAGCAACTCGCGATACCCGCCGCGAATCACGAAGCCGCCGCATTTCTCCGCATACGCGTCGCGCCGCACCCGGTATGCGCGTGGCAGGTCGTACCACGGCAGCTTCGGCAGGTCGTGATGGACGAGGTGATAGTTGTTGTTCAGGTACAGCAGCCGCATCGCGAAGCCGGCTTCGTTGATCACGATGCGCGCCTTCGGATGCGGGGCGGCGCGGTGCTCGTACAGCGAGCGGATCATGGCGAGCGACAGCGCGGGCCACGTGACCGCCAGCAGGTAGTACCACCACGGCACGCCGATCGCCCACTGCAGCCACGCGAGCAGCGCGACCGCGCAGGCGGCGTGCGTTCCCCACATCGGCAGATAGCGAAAATCGCCGTGCCGGAACGCACGGAACGCGTCGGCGAACATCGCGGCGATACTCGTCGTCGGTCCGAACACCAGGCGCCCGATGAAGGTTGTGCGCGCAACCGTCAGCGCGCGAAGCCAGCGTGGCAACCGCGCCCACTGATCATGCGATACGTAGTTCGATTCGGGGTCGACGCCCGGTACGGTCAGGTCCTCGTCGCGGTGATGATCCAGGTGCGTGTCGCGATACAGCGTGTACGGATACCAGATCGTCAACGGCGGATAGCCGAGCAGCCGGTTCACGAACGCGGAGCGCGTCGGATGGCCGTGCAGCAGTTCATGCTGCAGCGACATATGCCACGCGCCGAGCAGGATCAACGGCGGCGTCGCGGCCGCGAGCGACAGGTGCTCCGCACGCACGAGCAGCAGCACGGCGAGCCAGCCGCCGTAGATCGCGGCGACCAGCAGCCAGGTCGGCCACTCGGTGCGGGCGGTGAAGCGGGCGTCGAGCGCGGCGATCGCGCGTGCGTGGTCGACGTCGAAGTATTCGGCCATGGTGCTGGGGCGGGATGAAACAGGCGATACGGGTGATACGGTAGCGGACGGTCACGCTCCGGTGCGGGACGCGATGCGGTTGGCCGACAGGCGTCGCGGCTTGCCAAAAAGGATCGCGACACTGGAACGCTAATCGGGATGCATCGTCAGGCTAACCAAGCAATTCGCATTTGCTTATCGCTGCGAGGCCGATAAGCATTGGCTACCCCCGCACCCCGCACCCCGCACCCCGCAGCCCACAGCCCACGGCCCACAGCTCGCCACCCGCCACCCGCCACCTGCCAAGGCACCAAGGCGCGATAGAACCAGCTTCCTCCGAGGCACCACCGCTGAGTAGAATGCCCGCATGAGCCCATGGATCGCCGGACTGCCGATGTACAACGTGACGCCGCGCCACGCCGCACTGTGGCGCGCGTTGCTGCATGACACGGTCGATGCGTTCGCGCGCACCGGCGGGCCTGCCGGCGTCGCGCTGCTCGACGAGCCGTTCGGCGATCTGCACACGCTGTGGCGGCGCGACGACCTGCTGCTGTCACAGACGTGCGGCTATCCGTACCGGATGCTTGGCTTGCGCGATACCGTGCAATTGATCGCGACGCCGGCCTTCGATGCGTCCGGTTGCGACGGTGCGCACTACCGCAGCGTGCTAGTCGTATCGGCACGCGTCCATGCGGGCGGTGCGACGACGCTGGCCGCCTGTCGCGGGCTGCGCGCCGCGTTCAACAGCGACGATTCGCACAGCGGGATGAACGCGTTCCGGCATGCGGCCGCGCCGCATGCGCATGACGGACGATTCTTCCGTTCGGTCGTGCCGTTCGGCTCGCACCTGAACGTGCTGCGTGCGCTCGCGGCCGGCGACGCCGATTGCGCGGCGATCGACTGCGTGACGTTCGCGTACGTGCGCGATGCGCTACCCGAGCTGTTGAACGACATCCGGACCATCGGCATGACGGCGTCGGCGCCGGGGTTGCCGTTGATTGCGTCGAAGGCGCTCGACAGCAGGCTGGTGGGCGCGTTGCAGGATGCGCTCGAGCACGCGCTGGCAGCCGATGCGCAACGGGCGATCGCACTGCGGCTGAAGGGGTTCGAGCGGCTGCCGCCGGGCGCGTACGACACGATCGCCCGCTTCGCGCGAGACGCGGCCGCACACGGGTATCCCGAACTGGCGTGAGCGCACCGTTGCGCTAGAACGGCAACGTGCCGGGCGGCGCATTGCGCACCACGGCGAGCGTCGCGCCGATATGGTCTTCGAGTGCGAGCGCGGCGCGCGCATCGGCGCGGCGCATCGCGGCCTCGAACAGGCACGTGTGTTCCGCATGCACGTCGCGCTTCGAATCGCTGAGCCCGATGCACACGCGCCGGTAGCGTTCGCTTTGCTGCGACAGCATGCGCAGGATCAGATAGGTCCACGGTGTCGCGGCGGCCGAGATCAGTGCTTCGTGAAAGCGCCGGTTGCACGCTTCCCACGCGGCCCGGTTCTCGATGGACACCGGCCGCTCCCAGGCCGACAACTGGTCGAAGCTCTGGCGCACGCGCTGCGCCCACGCGTCGTCGCCGCGCCGCACGGACTCGCGCAGCGCATCGACCTCGATATGGATGCGCAGCCGCGTGATCGCTTCCAGGTCGTCGACCGACATCGGCGTGACGCGGAATCCGCGCTGCCCTTCGGCCACGACCAGCGCGTCGCTGACGAGCCGCGTGAGCGCCTCGCGCAACGTGCCCGCGCCGACGCCGTACACGTCCTTCAGGTGCTCGACGCGCAGTTTCGCGCCTGGCGGGTAATGCCCCTCGATGATGTGTTGCCTGAGCTGGTGATACGCGTGCTCACTGAGCGTGCGGGCATGCGGTTCGGCCGCATCGTCGGCGGCCGGCTCGTGCGCCGGCAGCGGGTCGTCGAACGGATGCGCGGGCAGGATGGTGTTCATGTCACGCGTCCTCCTGATCCTGTTTGCGATTGAGGCGATAGCTGAGCTGCGCGCGCGTCAGGCCGAGCAGGCGCGCGGCGGCCGACAGGTTGCCGTTCGCGCGGTCGACGGCTTCGTGCAGCAGCGCACGCTCGAGGCCGTCGAGCCCGCCGCCGCCCTGCAGCTGGTCGAGGAGGGTCCCGCAGTCGATCGACATCGCGGCCGCCGGCCGGATCAGTCCGGCCCGGTCGACCGTTGCGCCGCCGGGCGAGCCGACACCGGGGAACAGATCCTTCGCGTCGACGGGTCGGTTCGGGCGCGACAGGATCACCGCGCGCTCGATCAGGTTCTCGAGCTCGCGCACGTTGCCGGGCCAGCGGTAGCAGCGCAGCGCGTCGTAGGCGTAGTCGGTGAGCGTCGGCGCCGGCTTGCCGTGCAGCGCCGCGAAGCGTTCGAGCATCGCGTCGGCGAGCGGCGCGATATCGTCCTGCCGGTCGCGCAGCGGCGGAATCAGCACCGGGTAGACGTTGATCCGGTAATAGAGGTCTGCGCGAAACGTGCCGTCGCGCACGGCCTGTTCGAGATCGCGGTTGGTCGCCGCGACGACCCGGACGTCCACCTTCCGGCCGTCGGTCGCGCCGAGCCGCTCGACCTCGCCCTCCTGCAGCACGCGCAGCAGCTTCGCCTGGACGTCGAGCGGTAACTCGCCGATCTCGTCGAGAAACAGCGTGCCGCCGTCTGCGCGCTCGAAGCGCCCGGCGCGCGCGGCCTGCGAGCCCGTGAACGCACCTTTCTCCGCACCGAACAGTTCGGACTCGATCAACGCATGCGGAATGGCCGCGCAGTTGATCGCGACGAACGGCTTCGCCGCGCGCGGGCTGAGGCTATGCAGCGCACGTGCGAAGCGTTCCTTGCCGACCCCCGTTTCTCCGGTGAGCAGGACCGCGACCTTGGTCGGTGCGGCCGTCTCCAGCAACGCATAGGCCGTGCGAAACGCATCGGAGCGTCCGACGAGCCGGGTTCGGCCGTCGTCGGGCGTCATCTCGAAGCGCAGCGATTCGACTTCGGTCTGCAGATCGCGGATCGTGTTGATCAGCGAGTCGGCCTTGAACCACGACGAGATTTCTTCCGCGTCGGGCCATTCGTCCGCCGGCTTGCCGACGATCGTGCAGTGCGCGTCGTGCATGCCCGCGCAGGCCGTTTCCTTGAACAGGATCGTCCGGCCGATGAAGGCGCTGGTGTAGCCGGTCGCATAACCGATCAGCATCCAGCACACGGGTTCGGGCTGCGGCCCGAACGTGCGGTGGTGCACGTCGGCTTCCCATGAATGTTCCCAGCGGTATTCGCAATAGAACGCGCCGGTCGCGGGATCGGCTTCGAAACGCAACGGGATGACCTGCGCGGCGCCTTCGAGCATGTGCAGTTGCGGGCCGACATGAAACATGTCGAACAGCGATGCGCCGCTGCGGATCTCGCGGGCCAGCGCCGCGTCTCGTTCGCCGGCGGCGAAGCCGACCCGCGTGAAGAAACGCCGCGTCTGCGCCGGTCCGACGCTTTCCATCAGCTCCTGGCGCAGCGTCGCCAGCGCGCCGGCATGCAGCAGCACCATTCGCTGTCCGGCCAGCCAGATGCGACCGTCGCGCGCCGAAAAATGGATCAGCTTGCGCAGGTCGGTGTCCGGCGGCAAAGGGGGCAGGCTGGGCCGCGTCATGTCTCCTCCATCGAGATTTCTCGTGATTTTCAAATTTTTCGCCGTCGGGGTGCCGGCGGGTCGATCGGTTTGCTCATTTCATCAAATGCGCTCGAGTGGGTTGCTCAAATGATGAAAAGGTCCGCCGGTTATGGGGTTTAGCGTGCTCGCCGGCGTGCGTTTTCCGTTCTGGTTAACCGCCATTGTGGATCGCGAATTTGAACTTCGCGTCAGGGCTTTCCCTGAATTATCGAGATTTTTTGCGTGCCCAGCCGAACGTGGCACGGATGCTGCATTGAAGGTCGGCATGGAGGCGACACCGATCATGAATCAGCACCCGACCGATCTTCCCCCGCTCGACCCCGGCCGCAAGTGCGTCCGCGTGACCGGCACGAACGTGCGCGGCTTCGTCGAATTCGAGTTTTCGCTCGGCGGCGCGCCGGACCTGTTCGTCGAGCTGACGTTGTCTCCTGCCGCCTTCGATGCGTTCTGCCGCGAACAGCAGGTCACGCGGCTGGACGTCGAAGCGAACCCATGACCTTGAGGAGCAAGAAGTGACCATCGAGCTGAAGACAGTCGACATCAAGCCGCTCCGGCACACCTTTGCGCATGTCGCGCAGAACATCGGCGGCGACAAGACGGCGACGCGCTACCAGGAAGGCATGATGGGCGCGCAGCCCCAGGCGAACTTCCATTACCGCCCGACCTGGGATCCGGACCACGAGATCTTCGATCCGTCGCGCTCGGCGATCCGGATGGCGAACTGGTACGCATTGAAGGACCCGCGCCAGTTCTACTACGCGTCGTGGGCGACGACGCGGGCGCGCCAGCAGGATGCGATGGAGTCGAACTTCGAGTTCGTCGAATCGCGCCGGATGATCGGCCTGATGCGCGACGACGTGGTCGCGCAGGCGCTCGACGTGCTGGTGCCGCTGCGCCATGTCGCGTGGGGCGCGAACATGAACAACGCGCAGATCTGCGCGCTCGGCTACGGCACCGCGTTCACGGCGCCCGCGATGTTCCATGCGATGGACAACCTCGGCGTCGCGCAGTACCTGACGCGTCTCGCGCTCGCGATGGCCGAGCCCGACGTGCTCGACGCGGCCAAGGCGACCTGGACCGGCGACGCCGCATGGCAGCCGCTGCGCCGCTACGTCGAGGACACGCTGGTCGTGACCGACCCGGTCGAGCTGTTCGTCGCGCAGAACCTCGCGCTCGACGGCTTGCTGTATCCGCTCGTCTACGACCGCTTCGTCGACGAACGGATCGCGCTCGCGGGCGGCTCGGCGGTCGCGATGCTGACCGCGTTCATGCCGGAATGGCACGCCGAATCGAACCGCTGGATCGACGCGGTGGTGAAGACCATGGCCGCCGAATCCGACGACAACCGCGCGCTGCTCGCACGCTGGACCCGCGACTGGTCCGCGCGGGCCGACGCGGCGCTCGCACCGGTCGCGGCGCACGCGCTGCAGGACGCGGGCCGGGCTGCGCTCGACGAAGTGCGCGAGCAATTCCATGCGCGCGTCGTCAAGCTCGGCATCGCACTCTGACGACGGGCAGTCACCTCACAACCCAAGGAAAGCCAGCAATGTCCAACGTATTCATCGCCTTTCAGGCCAATGAGGAGTCCAGACCGATCGTCGACGCGATCGTCGCCGACAACCCGCGCGCGGTGGTGGTCGAATCGCCCGGGATGGTCAAGATCGACGCGCCCGACCGGCTGACGATCCGCCGCGAAACGATCGAGGAACTGACCGGCACGCGCTTCGACCTGCAGCAGCTTCAGGTGAACCTGATCACGCTGTCCGGCCGCATCGACGAGGACGACGACCAGTTCACGCTGAGCTGGTCGCACTGAACGCCGCGCAACGCGCACCGACAACACCGGAGACACGCATGGACACGCCAACGCTCAAGAAAAAGCTCGGCCTGAAGGATCGCTACGCGGCAATGACGCGCGGCCTCGGCTGGGAGACGACCTACCAGCCGATGGACAAGGTCTTCCCGTACGACCGCTACGAGGGCATCAAGATCCACGACTGGGACAAGTGGGTCGACCCGTTTCGCCTGACGATGGATGCGTACTGGAAATACCAGGGCGAGAAGGAAAAGAAGCTGTACGCGGTGATCGACGCGTTCACGCAGAACAACGCATTCCTCGGCGTGACCGACGCTCGCTACATCAACGCGCTGAAGCTGTTCATCCAGGGCGTGACGCCGCTCGAATATCTCGCGCATCGCGGCTTCGCGCACGTCGGCCGGCACTTCACCGGCGAGGGCGCGCGCATCGCGTGCCAGATGCAGTCGATCGACGAGCTGCGGCACTACCAGACCGAAACGCACGCGATGTCGACGTACAACAAGTTCTTCAACGGGTTCCATCACTCGAACCACTGGTTCGACCGCGTCTGGTACCTGTCGGTGCCGAAGTCGTTCTTCGAGGATGCCTATTCGTCGGGGCCGTTCGAGTTCCTGACCGCGGTCAGCTTCTCGTTCGAATACGTGCTGACGAACCTGCTGTTCGTGCCGTTCATGTCGGGCGCCGCCTACAACGGCGACATGTCGACCGTCACGTTCGGGTTCTCCGCGCAGTCGGACGAATCGCGCCACATGACGCTCGGCATCGAGTGCATCAAGTTCCTGCTCGAACAGGATCCGGACAACGTGCCGATCGTGCAGCGCTGGATCGACAAGTGGTTCTGGCGCGGCTACCGGCTGCTCACGCTGGTCGCGATGATGATGGACTACATGCAGCCGAAGCGCGTGATGAGCTGGCGCGAATCGTGGGAGATGTACGCGGAGCAGAACGGCGGCGCGCTGTTCAAGGACCTCGCGCGCTACGGCATTCGCGAGCCGAAGGGCTGGCAGGACGCGTGCGAAGGCAAGGACCACATCAGCCACCAGGCCTGGTCGACGTTCTACGGCTTCAACGCGGCTTCGGCATTCCACACGTGGGTGCCGACCGAAGACGAGCTGGCGTGGCTGTCCGCGAAGTATCCCGATTCGTTCGACCGCCACTACCGTCCGCGCTTCGACTACTGGGGCGAGCAGGCGACGGCCGGCAACCGCTTCTACATGAAGACGCTGCCGATGCTGTGCCAGACCTGTCAGATCCCGATGCTGTTCACCGAGCCCGGCAACCCGACGAAGATCGGCGCGCGCGAGTCGAACTACCTCGGCAACAGGTTCCATTTCTGCAGCGATCACTGCAAGGAAATCTTCGATCACGAGCCGCAGAAATACGTGCAGGCGTGGCTGCCGGTACACCAGATCCATCAGGGCAACTGCTTCCCGCCGGATGCGGACCCGAGCGCGGAAGGCTTCGATCCGCTCGCCGCGGTGCTCGACTACTACGCGGTGCAGATGGGCCGCGACAACCTCGATTTCGACGGCTCCGAAGACCAGAAGAACTTCGCGGCATGGCGAGGCCAGGCCACGAGCAACTGACAAGCAACCGATACGCAACCTTGAAGAGGGCCCGCGCGCGCCACTGCGCGAACGCGGGCCGACAGGAGACAAACATGGCCGTCATCGCGCTCAAATCCTACGACTTCCCGATGAAGGATGCCGTCGAGAAGTTTCCGGCGCCGCTGCTCTACGTGTGCTGGGAAGACCACCTGATGTTCCCGGCGCCGTTCTGCCTGCCGCTGCCGCCCGATATGCCGTTCGGCGCGCTGGCCGACACGGTGCTGCCGCCCATCTATGGCTATCACCCCGACTTCGCGAAGATCGACTGGGATCGCGTCGAGTGGTTTCGCTCCGGCGAACCGTGGACGCCCGATGCAGCGAAGAGCCTGGCCGACAACGGCCTCGGGCACAAGGACCTGATCAGCTTCCGCACGCCGGGCCTCGACGGTCTCGGCGGCGCGAGCTTCTGACCGCCACGCGGACGAGCGAACCATCATGAGCCACCAACTTACCATCGAACCGCTGGGCGTCACGATCGAGGTCGAGGAAGGACAGACGATGCTCGACGCCGCGCTGCGCCAGGGCATCTACATTCCGCATGCGTGCTGTCACGGGCTGTGCGGCACCTGCAAGGTCGCGGTGCTCGACGGCGAGACCGACCTCGGCGACGCGAACCCGTTCGCGCTGATGGATTTCGAGCGCGAGGAAGGCAAGGCGCTCGCGTGCTGCGCGACGCTGCAGGCCGACACCGTGATCGAGGCCGACGTCGACGAGGAGCCGGACGCGGAGATCATCCCGGTCAGGGACTTCGCGGCCGACGTGACGCGCATCGAGCCGCTCACGCCGACCATCAAGTCGATCCGCCTGAAACTGTCGCAGCCGATCCATTTCCAGGCCGGCCAGTACGTGCAGCTCGAGATCCCCGGCCTCGGGCAGAGCCGCGCGTTCTCGATCGCGAATGCGCCGGCCGACGTCGCCGCCACCGGCGAGATCGAGCTGAACGTGCGGCAGGTGCCGGGCGGGCTCGGCACCGGCTACCTGCACGAGCAGTTGGCGACGGGCGACCGCGTGCGCCTGTCGGGCCCGTACGGCCGCTTCTTCGTGCGCCGCTCGGCCGCTCGGCCGATGATCTTCATGGCCGGCGGGTCGGGGCTGTCGAGCCCGCGCTCGATGATCGCGGACCTGCTCGCCAGCGGCGTCACCGCGCCGATCACGCTGGTCTACGGCCAGCGCAGCGCGAAGGAACTGTATTACCACGACGAATTCCGCGCACTCGCCGAACGCCATCCGAACTTCACGTACGTGCCGGCGCTGTCCGAAGGCGGGCCGGACGGGAACGGCGGCGTCGCGCAAGGCTTCGTGCACGACGTCGCGAAGGCGCATTTCGATGGCGACTTCTCGGGGCACCAGGCGTACCTGTGCGGACCGCCCGCGATGATCGACGCATGCATCACCACGCTGATGCAGGGCCGCCTGTTCGAACGCGACATCTATCACGAGAAGTTCATCTCGGCGGCCGACGCGCAACAGACGCGCAGCCCGCTGTTCCGGCGGGTGTGACATGGACGCGGGCCGCGTATGCGGGACGGTCAGGATCGCACAGACCGACGAGCGCTATGCGTGCAGGTCCGGCGAGTCGTTGCTGGCCGGCATGGCGAAGCTCGGCCGGCGCGGCATTCCGGTCGGCTGCCTGAACGGCGGATGCGGCGTGTGCAAGGTGCGCGTGCTGCGCGGCGCGGTGCGCAAGCTCGGGCCGGTCAGCCGCGCACACGTCAGCGCGGAGGAAGAGAACGACGGCTATGCGCTCGCGTGCCGCGTCGTGCCGGACGGCGACGTCGAACTCGAAGTGGCCGGCCGGCTGAAAAAACCGTTCTTCTGCGGCGCGGCCTGTGCGGGCGCGCCGGCGATCAACAAGTAACCAGGAGGAGACTCACCATGGGTGTGATGCGTATTGGTCATGTCAGTCTGAAGGTGATGGACATGGAAGCGGCGCTGCGTCATTACATACGCGTGCTCGGCATGCAGGAAACGATGCGCGACGCGGCAGGCAACGTCTACCTGAAATGCTGGGACGAATGGGACAGGTATTCGCTGATTCTGTCGCCGTCCGACCAGGCGGGGCTCAAGCATGCCGCGTACAAGGTCGAGCACGACGCCGATCTGGATACGCTGCAGCGGCGCATCGAAGCGTACGGGATCGCGACCGAGATGCTGCCCGAAGGCGCGCTGCCGGCGGTCGGCCGTCAATTGCGGTTCCTGCTGCCGAGCGGGCACGAGCTGCGACTGTTCGCGAAGAAGGAACTGGTGGGCACCGCGGTCGGCTCGCTGAACCCCGATCCGTGGCCCGACGACATTCCGGGCTCGGCCGTGCACTGGCTCGACCACTGCCTGCTGATGTGCGAACTGAACCCGGAGGCCGGCGTGAACCGCGTCGAGGAGAACACGCGCTTCATGGCCGAGTGTCTCGACTTCCATCTGGCGGAACAGGTGATGGTCGGCCCGGGCAACACGATCCAGGCCGCGACCTGGATGTTCCGCAGCACCACGCCGCACGACATCGCGTTCGTCGGCGGCCCGCGCAACGGCCTGCATCACATCGCGTTCTTCCTCGACGACTGGGCCGACGTGCTGAAGTCGGCCGACGTGATGGCGAAGAACAAGGTGAAGATCGACGTCGCGCCGACGCGGCACGGGATCACGCGCGGCACCACCATCTATTTCTTCGATCCGAGCGGCAACCGCAACGAGACGTTCGCGGGGCTCGGCTACCTCGCGCAGCCCGATCGCCCGGTCACGACGTGGACCGAGGAGGAACTCGGGCGCGGGATCTTCTTCCACTCCGGCGAGTTGAACGAAGCGTTCACGACGGTCTACACCTGACCCGGGAAGGAGCCCAGCGCCATGGAACGAAACGATACGAACCGGAGCATCGACCTGCGCACGATCGACTGGCCAGCCGCGTCGCGCGCGGCGCAGGCGGCGGCCGGGGCCGCCGAGCGGCTCGGCGTGCGCGTGAACGTCGCGGTCGTCGATGCGGCCGGGCTGCTCGCGGCCTTCGTGCGCATGCCCGGCGCACCGCTGCATTCGATCGACATCGCGATCGACAAGGCGTACACGGCCGCCAGCTTCGGCTTGCCGACCGGCGCGTGGCACGACGCGCTGGCGTCGCACTCGGACGCGGTGCGGCAGGGCCTCGTGCTGCGGCCGCGCTTCGTCGCGTTCGGCGGCGGGCTGCCGATCGTCGACGGCGGCGCGTTGATCGGCGCCATCGGCGTGTCGGGCGGCAGCGAGGCGCAGGACGAGCAATGCGCGCATGCGGGCCTCGCCGCGGCCGGCTTCGGCGGGCCATGACACACGGCACGCGAACGCGCTTCACAAACCCACGGATCACGGATTCACGACTATCGGCACACACATCATGTACGACACCGAACCCATTGCCGCGACACGCGGCCCCGCCGGCGGGCAGCCGGACCTGCGGCTCGTCCGCAACTTCATCGACGGCGACTATCGCGCGGGCGAACGCTGGTTCGACAAGCATTCGCCGCTCGACAACGCGCTGATCGCCCGGGTGGCCGAAGCGAGCCGCGCCGATGTCGACGCGGCGGTACAGGCGGCCCGCGCGGCGCTGGCGGGGCCGTGGGGCGGCCTGACCGTCGCGCAGCGCGTCGAGCTTCTGTATGCCGTGGCCGACGGCATCACGCGCCGCTTCGACGATTTCCTCGAAGCGGAGGTGGCCGACACCGGCAAGCCGGTGAGCCTCGCGAGCCATATCGACATCCCGCGCGGCGCCGCGAACTTCAAGGTGTTCGCCGACGTGGTGAAGAACGTGCCGGGCGAAACCTTCGAAATGGCGACGCCGGACGGCGCGGGCGCGCTCAACTACGCCATCCGTCGGCCGGTCGGCGTGGTCGGCGTGATCTGCCCGTGGAACCTGCCGCTGCTGTTGATGACCTGGAAGGTCGGGCCCGCGCTCGCGTGCGGCAACACGGTGGTCGTGAAGCCGTCGGAGGAGACGCCGCAGACGGCCGCGCTGCTCGGCGAAGTGATGAACGCGGCGGGCGTGCCGCGCGGCGTCTACAACGTCGTGCACGGCTTCGGGCCGGGCTCGGCCGGCGAATTCCTGACGACGCATCCGGGCGTGAACGCGATCACGTTCACCGGCGAGACGCGCACCGGCGCGGCCATCATGAAGGCCGCG
Source organism: Burkholderia cepacia GG4 (assembly GCF_000292915.1). Lineage (NCBI taxonomy): Bacteria > Pseudomonadati > Pseudomonadota > Betaproteobacteria > Burkholderiales > Burkholderiaceae > Burkholderia > Burkholderia cepacia. The sequence continues at coordinate 2,459,229 of NC_018514.1, read as the reverse complement.
GCCGACGGTGCGCGCCCCGTCAGTCTCGAGATGGGCGGCAAGAACGCGGCGATCGTGTTCGCCGATTGTGATTTCGACGCAGCCGTCGAGAGCACGTTGCGCTCGTGCTTCGCGAACGCGGGGCAGGTTTGCCTCGGCACCGAGCGCGTGTATGTCGAGCGGCCGCTGTTCGAGCGCTTCGTCGCCGCACTGAAGGCCGGCGCCGAGCAGCTGCGGCCCGGCCGCCCGGAGGCCGAGTCGACCGGCCTGGGCCCGCTGATCAGCCAGGCGCATCGCGACAAGGTGCTGTCGTACTACCGCAAGGCGGCCGAGCTCGGCGCGACGGTCGTGACGGGTGGCGGCGTGCCCGACATGCCGGACGACCTGCGCGGCGGCGCGTGGGTGCAGCCGACGATCTGGACCGGCCTCGGCGACGATTCGCCGATCGCGCGCGACGAGATCTTCGGGCCGTGCACGCTCGTGATGCCGTTCGATTCCGAAGCCGAGGTGATCGGCCGCGCGAACGCGAATGCGTACGGGCTGTCGACCGCGATCTGGACGACCAACCTGTCGCGCGCGCATCGCGTCGCGGCGTCGATCGACGTCGGCATCGCGTGGGTCAACTCATGGTTCCTGCGCGACCTGCGTACCGCGTTCGGCGGCGCGAAGCAATCGGGCATCGGCCGCGAAGGCGGCGTGCATTCGCTCGAGTTCTACACGGAACTCCGCAACGTCTGCATCAAGCTCTGACCCACCCGTTACTGACCGGAACATTCTTATGGAATCCACGTTGATTACCACGCTGGGCGACCGGCTGTACGACGCGATGACATCGCGCGTGCCCGTCGCGCCGCTGACGTCGCAGCATGAGGACCTGTCGGTCGACGACGCGTACCGGATCCAGCAGCGCTTCGTGCAGCGCCGCCTGGACGCCGGCGAGACCGTCATCGGCAAGAAGATCGGCGTCACGTCGAAGGCGGTGATGGACATGCTCGGCGTCTACCAGCCCGACTTCGGCTACCTGCTGTCCGGCATGGTGCACGGCGAGGGCGCGTGCATCGCGCTCGACACGCTGATCCAGCCGAAGGCCGAAGGCGAGATCGCGTTCGTGCTGAAACGCGACCTGCTCGGCCCGGGCGTGACGAACGCGATGGTGCTGGCGGCGACCGAATGCGTGATGCCGTGCTTCGAGATCGTCGATTCGCGCATCCGCGACTGGAAGATCCGGATCGGCGACACGGTGGCCGACAACGCGTCGTGCGGCGTGTTCGTGCTCGGCGACCGCGCGGTGAGCATGCACAGCGTCGATCTGTCGACCTGCGGGATGGTGCTCGAGAAAAACGGCGACGTGATCGGCACCGGTGCCGGCGCGGCCGCGCTCGGCTCGCCGGTGAACGCGGTCGCGTGGCTCGCCAATACGCTCGGCCGCCTCGGCATTCCGCTGAAGGCCGGCGAAGTGATCCTGTCCGGCGCGCTCGCCGCGATGGCGCCGGTCGGACCCGGCGACAACTTCCGCGTGTCGATCGGCGGGATCGGCGCGTGTTCGGTGCGGTTCGCGTGAGCGCCGTCCGTTCCCATTTCCACGCAAACGAGGAATACCCCATGACCCGAAAGATCCGTTGCGCGCTGATCGGCCCTGGCAACATCGGTACCGACCTGCTCGCCAAGCTGATGCGCAGCCCCGTGCTCGAACCCGTGTGGATGGTCGGCATCGATGCCGATTCCGACGGCCTGAAGCGCGCCCGAGAACTCGGCCTCAAGACCACCGCCGACGGCGTCGACGGCCTGCTGCCGCACGTGCAGGCCGACGGCGTGCAGATTGCGTTCGACGCGACGAGCGCGTATGTCCACGCGGAGAACAGCCGCAAGCTCAACGCGCTCGGCGTGCTGATGATCGACCTGACGCCGGCCGCGATCGGCCCGTACTGCGTGCCGCCCGTCAATCTGAAGGACCACATCGGCTCCGGCGAGATGAACGTGAACATGGTCACGTGCGGCGGCCAGGCGACGATTCCGATGGTGCGCGCGATTTCGCGCGTGCAGCCGGTCGCATACGGCGAGATCGTCGCGACCGTGTCGTCGCGCTCGGTCGGCCCCGGCACCCGCAAGAACATCGACGAATTCACGCGCACGACGGCCGCGGCCGTTGCGCAGGTCGGCGGCGCGAAAGAGGGCAAGGCGATCATCGTGATCAACCCGGCCGATCCGCCGCTGATCATGCGCGACACCGTGCATTGCCTGACGGAGAGCACGCCCGACGAAGGGCGCATCGTCGAATCGGTGCACGCGATGATCACCGACGTGCAGCGCTACGTGCCGGGCTACCGGCTCGTCAACGGGCCGGTGTTCGACGGCAACCGCGTGTCGGTCTATCTCGAGGTCGAGGGCCTCGGCGACTACCTGCCGAAATATGCCGGCAACCTCGACATCATGACGGCCGCCGCCGCGCGCACGGCCGAGATGTTCGCCGAGGAACTGCTGGCCGGCCGCCTCACGCTGGCGTCGGCCGCGCAGGCAGCAGCCTGATGCCCGTCGACGCGACCTCCACGACCGCACGAAAAGGAATGGCAATGAATCTCAAAGGCAAACGAATCACCGTCCACGACATGACGCTGCGTGACGGCATGCACCCGAAGCGTCACCAGATGACGCTCGACCAGATGCGCTCGATCGCGAGCGGGCTCGACGCGGCCGGCGTGCCGCTGATCGAAGTCACGCACGGGGACGGCCTCGGCGGCTCGTCGGTGAACTACGGCTTTCCCGCGCATACCGACGCGGAATACCTCGGCGCGGTGATCCCGCTGCTGAAGCGGGCGAAGGTGTCGGCGCTGCTGCTGCCGGGCATCGGCACCGTCGACCACCTGAAGGAAGCGCACGCGCTCGGCGTGCATACGATCCGCGTCGCGACGCACTGTACCGAGGCGGACGTGTCCGAGCAGCACATCACGATGGCGCGCAAGCTCGACATGGATACCGTCGGCTTCCTGATGATGAGCCACATGAACAGCCCGGAAGGACTCGTGAAGCAGGCGAAGCTGATGGAGTCGTACGGCGCGAACTGCATCTACATCACCGATTCGGCCGGCTACATGCTGCCCGACGACGTGAAGGCGCGCCTGGGCGCGGTGCGCGACGCGCTGCAGCCGGCGACCGAACTCGGCTTTCACGGTCACCACAACCTCGCGATGGGCGTCGCGAACTCGATCGCCGCGATCGAGGCCGGTGCGAACCGGATCGACGGTGCGGCGGCCGGGCTCGGCGCCGGCGCGGGCAACACGCCGCTTGAAGTGTTCGTCGCCGTCTGCGAGCGAATGGGCATCGAGACCGGCGTCGACGTGTGGAAGATCCAGGACGTCGCGGAGGATCTCGTCGTGCCGATGATGGACTTCCCGATCCGCATCGACCGCGACGCGCTGACGCTCGGCTATGCGGGCGTGTACGGCTCGTTCCTGCTGTTCGCGAAGCGCGCGGGCGAAAAGTACGGGATTCCGGCCCGTGACATCCTCGTCGAGCTCGGTCGGCGCGGCATGGTTGGCGGGCAGGAGGACATGATCGAGGACACCGCGCTGACGCTCGCGAAGGCGCGCGCGGCGCAAGCGAAGCGGGAGGCCGCATGAACCTGTCGACCGAAACGATAGAGTCGCTTGCCGCGCATCTCGACGACTGCATGCGCGAGGCGCGCGACACGCCGAAGATCACCGACCGTCATCCGGAGATGGACTGGGACGACGCGTACGCGGTTCAGGACACGATGCGCCGCCGGCAGCTCGCGCGCGGCGCGCGGATCGTCGGCTACAAGGCCGGCCTGACGTCGCACGCGAAGATGCGGCAGATGGGCGTCGACACACCCGTGTTCGGCTTTCTGACTGACATTTACGACCTGCCCGACGGCGGCGAATGCGACACGGCCGCGCTGATCCATCCGAAGGTGGAACCGGAGATCGCGTTCGTGACGAAGGCCGAACTGACGGGGCCCGGCTGCCATATCGGCGCGGTGCTTGCGGCGACCGACTTCGTCGTCGCCGGGATCGAGGTGATCGACAGCCGCTATCGCGATTTCAAGTTCGACCTGAAGAGCGTGGTGGCCGACAACACGTCGGCCGCGCGCTTCGTCGTCGGCGGCCGCCCGCTGGCGGTCGAGGGCGTCGACCTGCGCACGCTCGGCATCGTGCTCGAGAAGAACGGGCTACCGGTCGCGTTCGGTGCCGGCGCGGCGGTGCTCGGGCATCCGGCCGCCGCGATCGCGATGCTCGCGAATCACCTGGGCGCGCGCGGCGAATCGATTCCGGCGGGCAGCCTGATCCTGTCGGGCGGCATCACGGAAGCCGTGGCCGTCGAAGCCGGCGACAGCGTGACGCTGCGCGTGCAGGACATCGGCTCGGTCGGCCTGCGATTCATCTGAACGTTCCGAACGTAACGGGAGGCCATCGTGCCGGTAGCACATCTGTACATCCTGGAAGGCCGTGACGACGACAAGAAGGAACGCCTGATCGCCGAGGTCACCGAAGCCATCCATCGCTCGCTCGACGCACCGGTCGAATCGGTGCGCGTGATCATCACCGAGATGCCGAAAGCGCATTTCGGGATCGGCGGGCAGAGCGCGAAAAAGCGCGGGCGCTGACGCGCCGCGCGTCATCGATATCGACTGGAGGAGCGTCATGTCAACCAATCCTGAACTGGGCCGCCGGATCATCGCCGGGGGGCTCGACACCAACTATCACGACCTTGGCGACGGGCCGCCCGTGCTGCTGATCCACGGCTCGGGGCCGGGCGTCACGGCCTACGCGAACTGGCGGCTCACGATGCCCGCGCTCGCCACGCAGTTTCGCGTGATCGCGCCGGACATGGCCGGATTCGGCGAAACCGAACGGCCGCGCGGCTACGCGTATTCGATGGACAACTGGGTCGATCACGCGCTCGGCCTGCTCGATGCGCTCGGCGTCGAACGCGCGCACGTGATCGGCAATTCGTTCGGCGGCGCACTGGCGCTCGCGCTGGCGATCCGCGCACCCGATCGGGTCGGGCGGCTGGTGCTGATGGGCGCGGCGGGCACGCGCTTCACGCTGACCGAAGGGCTCGACGCCGTGTGGGGCTACACGCCGTCGATCGCGAACATGCGCGGCCTGCTGGACATCTTCGCGTTCGATCGCACGCTCGTGAACGACGATCTCGCGAAGCTGCGCTACGACGCGAGCGTGCGGCCCGGCTACCAGGAGGCGTTCGCGAACATGTTTCCCGCGCCGCGCCAGCGCTGGGTCGACGCGCTCGCGAGCGACGACGCGAAACTGCGCGCGCTGACGCACGACACGCTGATCGTCCACGGGCGCGAGGATCGCGTGATTCCGCTCGAAAGCTCGACGAAGCTGCTCGAGCTGCTGCCGAACGCGCAGCTGCACGTGTTCGGCCGCTGCGGGCACTGGACGCAGATCGAGCATGCGGCCCGCTTCAATCGGCTCGTGATCGAGCACTTCAACGAGTAACGTATCGGCAGGACAGGCAGCGCAGGACAACCACAAGAAATCAAATCAGTAGAACAAAGATTGGAGACATCGATGAAACGAAAGGCTGCATTCGGAGTGGTCTCGCTCGCCGCGTGCGCGGGCATGGCGTTGAGCACCGGTGCATGGGCGACGGAGGGCGGCGGCGACACGATCGGCGAGGGCGCGGAAGCGTTCTTCGCCGGTGCGCTGCCGCCAGCCGGGCTGTACGCGTTGCTGTACTACACGCATTACCATGCGCCGCGCTTCAACGATTCGCACGGTAATGGCGCGGTGCCGGGTTTCAAGCTCGATGCCGACGTGCTGATTCCGCGCGTGGTCTGGATGTCGAACCTGTCGGTGCTCGGCGGGCGCTACGGCGCGTATGCGGTGCTGCCGATGGAGCATTTGGCGCTGGATGCGGGCGGCGCGTCGTTCGACCGCACCAATCTCGGCGACCTGATCGTCAGCCCCGCGCTGATCGCCTGGGGCTCGGGCGCGCTGCGCACCGTCGCGGCGATCGAGTTCGTGTTTCCGACCGGGCAGTACGACGCGCATGCTGCGCTGAACACCGGCAAGAACTACTACACCGCGCGGCCGGTGTTCGGCGTGTCGTGGCTGCCGAACGACAAGGTCGAGCTGTCCGCGAAGATGACCTACAGCTTCAATTCGCCGAACAACGACACCCATTACCACTCGGGGAACCTGTTCCACATCGACTACTCGGCGAGCTATGCGGTCACGCCCAAGGCGCGTGTCGGGCTGTCGGGCTACTTCGTCAAGCAGACCACCGACGACATGCAGAACGGGCAGCCGGCCGCGGGCGACGGTTTTCGCGGACAGGTGTTCGCGATCGGGCCCGGTTTCCGTTACCAGTTCGGCAAGGTCAGTCTGGAGGCGCGCGTCGTGAAGGAGTTCTTCGTGCGCAACCGGCCGGCCGGCGAGGCCGTGTGGGCGAAGGCCGTCATCCCGTTCTGAAGGCGCGGCGCAGCGCGGATGGCCGACGGCCGGTTGCGCGCGTGACGCCGTCGTCGCGGGGCGTCACGCGGCACTTCATCGTGCGTTACCGCGCGAGTGCGGCGAGCCGCGGGAACAGCGGCAGTGCGTTCGAACGGTTGAGTGCGGTGTGGCGGCCGGCGTCCAGCGCGGCATACGCATCCTGCGCCGCGGTGAACGACGTGCTGACCGACGGCGGCGCGTACGGGAAGTCGCTGCCGTACAGCACGCGGTCGGATTGCGCGAACGCCGTGAGGCTCGGCAGCGCCGACGGCGACGACAGCGCGGTATCGAAGTAGAACGTGCGCAGCAGGTCGAGCAGCCCGTCGCGATCCGGCACGTCGTTGCGCACGCCCGGCGCGAGTTCGGCAAAGCGGTACGCGGTGTACGGCAGGAAGCCGCCGGCGTGCGACAGGATGATGCGCACGTTCGGGTGGCGCGCGACCACGCCGTTGAGCACGAGCTGCAACGCGGTGCGCGTCGTATCGAACGGGTAGTCGAGCAGTGGGCCGGGCATCCCCGGCAATACGTCGATCGCGGGCTTGGCCGGATGAATGAACACCACCGCGTGGCGGCGATCGAGTGCGTCCCAGACGGGTTCGAATGCCGCATCGCCGAGATAGACGCCGCCGTAGTTGCTGAGCAGCACGACACCGTCGGCGTTCAGCGCGTCGAACGCATGGTCGATTTCGGCGAGCGCGCCGTCGACGTCAGGCAGCGGCAGCGTCGCGAAGTTGCCGAAGCGGGTCGGCCATTGCGCGACGAGGCCGGCCACGTATTCGTTCACCTGACGCGCCATGTCGCGCTTCGCCTGGCCGTTCCAGCCCTGCACGCCCGGCGCGGTCAGCGACAGCACGCCGGTCTGGATCTCCAGCGAATCCATGAACGCGAGCGCGGCTTCCGGGCTCCAGGTGGGGCTACCCCAGCCGGACGGATCGCCGCCGTGCGCGGGCAGGGCGTCGGCCCAGAACGGCGGGACGACATGCTGGTGGACATCGATGCGGTTGCGGCCGGACATGATCGGGCTCCTGTGAAAGTTCGCTGCGTCGCAGCGGATGTCCATCAGGATGCGCGTGGTTGATTTTTCATTCCAATAGATTAAATTTCAGGATTAATCGTTTGTGGTGATCAATCGACCGTATGGACCTTCGTCATTTGCGTTACTTCCTCGCGGTTGCCGAAGAGGGGCATTTCGGCCGGGCGGCGGAGCGGCTGCATATCGTGCAGCCCGCGCTGAGCGCGCAGATCCGCGCGCTCGAGGACGAACTGGGAACCGCGCTGTTCGAGCGCAGCACGCGCAAGGTGGCGCTGACCGACGCCGGCCGGCTGCTCGTGACCGAAGCACGGCGCACGCTCGAACAGGCCGAGCGCACGAAGACGGTGGTGCAGCGCGCGGCGCGCGGCGAGACGGGCGTGGTGCGGATCGGCTTCGTCGGCAATGCGGTCGCGACCGGGCGGCTGTCCGACGACTTGATCGCGTTTCACGCGGCCTGGCCGAACGTGGCGCTCGACCTGCACGAAATGGCGCCGGCCGCGCAGCAGGACGCGATCCTCGCCGGCCGGCTCGACATTGGCTATTGCCCGGCCTTCGGCACGGACGTCGAGGCGAAGCTGGCCGTGCGGACGGTCGGTAGCTGGGCGTGGGACGTGATGATGAGCGACCGGCATCCGCTCGCGAAGCGGCGCTCGGTGAGCGTCGCGGCGCTCGCGGACGAGCCGTTCATTTTCTATGCCGCCGACGGCGACGACGAAGGGCAGCTGGCGATCCTGCGGCGGGTGCTCGGCAAGACGCCGCACATCGCGCACAAGGTGAGCAGCACGCTGTCCGTGCTGGCGTTGACGGGGGCCGGTCTCGGCGTGGCGCTGGTGCCGGCGCCGCTCAGCCGGATCGCGGCGCCGAACATCGTCTACCGGAAACTCACCGGCAGCGTGCCGGGTTCCGAACTCGTCGTGCTCAGCCGGATCGGCGGGGAATGGGGAGCGGTACAGCAGTATCTGGCGATGCTGGGCGGGCGCGCTGTGTAAGCGTTGCGGCGCGCCCGTCCGGCATCACGGCGTTACTCTTCGTCCATCAACCGGACCTTGACCCGCTTGCCCTTGATCTTGCCCGCATTGAGCTTGCGCAGCGCGTCGTGTGCGACGCCGCGCTCGATCGCGACATAGGTCGAGAACTCGGTCACGTTGATCTTGCCGATCTGCTTGCCGTCGAACCCGGCGTCGCCGGTGAGCGCGCCGAGCACGTCGCCCGGGCGGATCTTGTCCTTGCGCCCGCCGAGGATCTGCAGCGTTTCCATCGGCGGCAGCAGCGTGTCGTTGCCGGCCGGCGTCAGCTCGGCGAGCGGATGCCATTCGACTTCGCGCTTCTGCGCCTGTTCGATCCCGCCGACGCGGCCCATCTCGTCCATGCTCGCGAGGCTCAGCGCCCAGCCGTCCTGGTCCGCGCGGCCGGTGCGGCCGATGCGGTGCACGTGCACTTCCGGGTCGGGCGTCACGTCGACGTTGATCACGGCTTCGAGCTGCGCGATGTCGAGCCCGCGCGCGGCGACGTCGGTCGCCACCAGCACCGAGCAGCTGCGGTTCGCGAACTGGATCAGGACCTGGTCGCGTTCGCGCTGGTCGAGCTCGCCGTGCAGCGCGAGCGCATGGAAGCCCTGCGCATGCAGCACGTCGAGCAGGTCGCGGCACTGCTGCTTCGTGTTGCAGAACGCGATCGTGCTCACCGGCCGGAAGTGGTTCAGCAACTGGCCGACTGCGTGCAGCCGCTCGTTCTCGGTCACTTCATAGAAGCGCTGGCGGATCTTGCTGTCGTCGTGGCGCTCCTGAAGCTTGATTTCCTTCGGGTTGCGCAGGAACTGCTGGCTCAGCTTCGCGATGCCGTCGGGATAGGTCGCGGAGAACAGCAGCGTCTGGCGCGTCGTCGGGCACATCCGCGCGACCTTCGCGATGTCGTCGAAGAAGCCCATGTCGAGCATCCGGTCGGCTTCGTCGAGCACCAGCGTGTTCAGCGTGTCGAGCTTCAGGTTACCTCGGTCGAGGTGATCCATGATGCGGCCCGGCGTGCCGACGACGATGTGCGCGCCGTGTTCGAGGCTCTGCGCCTGCGGGCGCATCGGCGTGCCGCCGCACAGCGTCAGTACCTTCACGTTCTCCTCGGCACGCGCGAGGCGGCGCACTTCCTGCGCGACCTGGTCGGCAAGCTCGCGCGTCGGGCACAGGATCATCGCCTGCACGTCGAAGCTGCGTGTGTCGAGGCGCGCCAGCAGCGCGAGCGAGAACGCGGCGGTCTTGCCGCTGCCCGTCTTCGCCTGCGCGATCAGGTCCTGGCCGGCCAGCGCGATCGGCAGGCTCGCGGCCTGGATCGGCGTCATGTCGACATAGCCGAGCTGCGCGAGGTTGGCGAGCGTGGCGGGCGTCAGCGGCAGCGCGCTGAAGGGCGTGGTGGTCGGTTGGGTCATGTCAGGAGAGGTCTCCGAGGTAAGGCTTGCCTTCCATCTGTTCATAGACGACGTTGCCTTCATCGTCCTCGAAGCGCTCGAGGTAGTTGCGCGCGCCGCACAGCGGGCAGCGGAACAGCAGCCCCTGGCCTTCGTCCTTGATGACGACGTCGGACTGCTCCCACTGCGTGCCGCAGCTCTGGTTTCGGCAAGTAAACACGGTCTTTCTCCAGCTGAATTCGGTTGATGGCGCGCCCGGGCGGGCGCAGCAACGAGGTGCGGCGCTCGCGCGGCTCGGGCGCGGGCCGCACCGGCGGTCGCGTGGACCGCGTCGATGCGGATGGTGGATCGGGTGGCGACAGCGTCGCGCGTGCCCGCAATTCTAGCGGATGCGGGGGCGGCAGCGGAGGACCGGTGGCGGGTAGCCGGCTGGGGACGACCGGCAGAGCGCGGCCGACAGCGGACAACCCGCAGCGGGCGAGCGGCCGGTGCGATCGGCTGCGGTGCGACGACATCGGTGCGACCGGCTACGGGACGGCCGGTAGCAGGTGGCTGGTAGCGTAGGACCGGTAGCGGGGAGCCTGCTGGGGACGACCGGCAGAGCGCGGCCGACAGCGGACAACCCGCAGCGGGCGAGCGGCCGGGGCGATCGGCTGCGGTGCGATGGCATCGGTCCGACCGGCAACGGGACAACCGGTAGCGAAGGACCGGCATCGCTGCGACCGGCAGCGCAGCAGCCTGCGACGCCGCCCACCGGACGACGCACACGGCGCCCCCCGCATCCGCGATGAAAAACGGCCGCCCCGGAGGGCGGCCGTGCGATGCGGCGAAGCGGGGCCGGACGCGTTACAGCGCCATGTCGGCCGACGCCTTCGCGGGGCGTGCCGGGGCCGGGCTGGTGGCCTGCGCCGGCGTCGCCATGTCGATCTTCGGCGGCGGCGACAACTGCAGCACGTCGCTCGTGTAGGTCCATTCTTCAACGACCTTCGCCGGGCTGTCGTTCAGCTTCGTGCCGTAGCTCGGCACGATCTGGCGGATTTTCTGCTGCCACTCGGGCGTCGCGACCTTGTCCTTGAACACCTTCTGCATCAGGTTCAGCATGATCGGCGCGGCCGTCGACGCACCCGGCGATGCGCCGAGCAGGCCCGCGATGCTGCCGTCCTGCGAGCTGACGATTTCGGTGCCGAGCTTCAGTACGCCACCCTTCTTCGGGTCGCGCTTGATGATCTGCACGCGCTGGCCAGCCTGCCACAGGCGCCAGTCTTCCTTCTTCGCGTCCGGGAAATATTCCTTCAGCGCGTTGAAGCGGTCGTCGTCGGACAGCATCAGCTGGCCGGCCAGGTACTGGACCAGCGGGAATTCGTCGACGCCCACGCGCATCATCGGCGCGACGTTGTGCAGGTTGGTGCTCTTCGCGAGGTCGAAGTAGGAACCGTTCTTCAGGAACTTGGTCGAGAACGTCGCGAACGGCCCGAACAGGATGATCTTCTTGCCGTCGATGATGCGCGTGTCGAGGTGCGGCACCGACATCGGCGGCGAGCCGACCGACGCCTTGCCGTACGCCTTCGCGAGATGCCGCTTCACGACCTCGGGGTTGTCGGTCACGAGGAACGAGCCGCCGACCGGGAACGCGCCGTAGTCCTTCGCCTCGGGGATACCCGACGCCTGCAGCAGGTGCAGCGCACCGCCGCCCGCGCCGATGAACACGAACTTCGCGTCGACGGCCTGCGGCGGTTCATCCGAATGCAGTTTGACCCACGACACGTGCCACGTGCCGTCCGCATTGCGCGAGATCTCGCGCACTTCGCTCGACAGCGACAGCGTGAAGTTCGGCTGGGTCTTCAGGTAGCCGACGAACTGGCGCGTGATCTCGCCGAAGTTCACGTCGGTGCCGATCGGCGTCCACGTTGCCGCCACCTTCTGGTTGCGGTCGCGGCCTTCCATCATCAGCGGCACCCACTGCTTGATCTGGTCGTAGTCTTGCGAATACTGCATCCCGCGGAACAGCGGGCTCGCCTGCAGCGCGTCGTAGCGCTTCTTCAGGAAGCGGACGTTGTCGTCGCCCCACACGAAGCTCATGTGCGGCGTCGAGTTGATGAAGGAGTGCGGGTTCTTCAGCACGCCCTGCCTGACCTGCCAGGCCCAGAACTGGCGCGAGATCTGGAACGACTCGTTGATCTCGATCGCCTTCGAGATGTCGATCTTGCCGTCCGCCTTCTCCGGCGTGTAATTCAGTTCGGCGAGCGCCGAGTGGCCGGTGCCCGCGTTGTTCCAGCCGTTCGAGCTTTCCAGCGCGACGCCGTCGAGGCGCTCGACCATCGTCATCGACCAGTCAGGCTGAAGCTCGTGCAGCCAGACGCCGAGCGTCGAGCTCATGATGCCGCCGCCCACCAGCACGACGTCGACCTTTTTCGTGTCGGCGGCGTGCGCGGACGACGCGGCGACGCACAGCGCGAGCGCCGACAGTATTACCCGTAACGTTTTGATCACAGCAGATCCCTTTTTCAACTTGGATGCATCGGTTTGCCATCCCGCCCGGCCGATGCGAAATCGCACTCGGCGTGTGTATCCGGAGATCCGGACCGCGAATCCGGAATTCCGGATCGACCGCGTTCGCCGTTGCATGTGCGCACGCGAAGCCGTTGCGAAGGACACCTTCGGATCGGCTTCATGCACTCATGCAATCGCAGGCTTCACGGTCGTGCGACGAGCGCGCAGGCCCTTGCCGCAGGCCAAGCCGGACGGCGCGTCGGACCGCGTCGAAAGCGGCCGCGCGCAATGCGTTCCGTGGGGGCGGGATGGCAAGGGGCGCGTAATATAACCGAACTCGATTGCGGTGTCGCTCGCTCGGAATATCCTTGTTTTCGTGGGGTTTTTTGCGTGTCCGGGTTTCCGGAATGACGGTGTGCGAAACGGGAAAAACGGCCGGCATCAGCGGGGCGAAACGCGCGCGACGGGCATGTCGCCCGTCGTGCTTGCACTTCATCGAGCCGCGGCGTTGCACCGCGACCCGGTCACATCACTTCACTTCGCTGCGCCGTTCCGGCAGAACTGCTCGTACCCCTGCGCCGAATTCGCGAAGCCACGCGCCTTCGCGAGTTCCCACGGACGCTCGCATTGCTGCGTCTGCTCGCACCATGCGTAGCCCGCCGAGCCGATGCAGCCGTGCGCGTCGCGATCGCCGCCGACCATCGGCGGGGCGGCCTGGGCAGTCTGTGCGCCCTGCGTGTCCTGCCCGGCGACATCGGGCGGGAGCGGGGTAGGCGGTTGCGTCGCGCACGCGCCCAATGCAAATACGAGAGCGATCGCGGCGGCAAGCGACGCGGAAGGAATGAAATGTTTCATACGGTAGCGCTCCATGGGATGAAGGTCGACAGTGGGTGTCCGTGCGTGGGCGCATGAACGATCACGCATCCGACACCGGCACGCGCGACGAGAACTTGACCTCGCGCAGCGCGAGGCTCGACTGGATCGACGACACGCCGGCCTGCTTGCGCAGCACGCGTTCGACGAATTCCGCATACGCATCGAGATCTGTGGCGACGACCTGCAGGATGTAGTCGGCCGCGCCGGTGATCTTGTGGCACGACGTCACTTCGTCGTGGCGCCGCATCACGTCCTCGAAGTGATCCGAATCCTGGTCCGAGTGCATGTTGAACGTGACCTGCACGAACGCGAACACGTTCATCCCGAGCGCGCGGCGGTCGAGGTTCGCCTGGTAGCCGGTGATCACGCCTTCGTCCTCGAGCCGCTTGCGCCGCCGCCAGCACGGCGTGACGCTCAGCGACAGCCGTTCGCCGAGCGTCGCGTTGGACAGCGCGCCGTCTTCCTGCAGCAGGCGGAGCATCGCGCGATCGACGCCGTCCAGTTCCGCCGAAGCGCGATTTTTGCTCATTCCAGGGTCTCCGTAGACGGTTTTCTCAAAATTGTATGAAACGAAGAGGTGAAAAGCAAAGTTATTGCCGGCCGGCCTCAATAGACTGTTGCCACCCCTCACAGCCTTCACTGCAACGGTCAACCATGCTCACGGTCTACAGCAGCGATCACCATCTGCATCGCGGCGTCGAACTGAAGGACGGCGCGATCACTGATTCGTTCGAGAACCCCCTTCGCGCCGAAACGGTGCTCGCGCAGGTCCGCGCGGCCGGCCTCGGCGACGTAATCGCGCCGCGCGCGTTCGACCGCGCGAGCTATGCCGGCGCGCACAGCGCGCGCTATGTCGACTTCCTTGCCGGCGCATGGGACGAATGGACCGCGACCGGCCGTACCTGCCAGGCGCTGCCGCTCGTGTGGCCGGTGCGCGCGATGCCGTCGGCGGCGACGCTGCCCGACTTCATCGACGGCAAGCTCGGCTTCTTCGCGATGGACGCCGGTGCGCCGATCAACGCCGGCACGTGGGACGCGGTGAGTGCGAGCGCGAACTCGGCGCTCACCGGCGCCGACTTGCTGTCGAACGGCGGCGCGCGCGCGGCGTTCGCGCTGTGCCGCCCGCCCGGCCACCACGCGGGCCGCGAGTACATGGGCGGCTACTGCTACCTGAACAATGCGGCGATCGCCGCGCAGCACGGCATCGCGAGCGGTGCCGCGCGTGTCGCGGTGCTCGACGTCGACTTCCACCACGGCAACGGCACGCAGGACATCTTCTACGACCGCTCGGACGTGCTGTTCGCGTCGCTGCACGGCGAGCCGGCGGTGTCGTATCCGTACTTCTCCGGCTACGCGGACGAGCGCGGCACGGGCGCGGGCGAGGGCTTCAACCTGAACCTGCCGCTGCCGAAGGGTACGCAGTGGGACACCTACTCGGCGGCGCTCGGCCACGCCACGGCCGCGATCGCGAAGCACGCGCCCGACCTGCTCGTCGTGTCGCTCGGCGTCGACACGTTCGAGCACGACCCGATCAGCCATTTCAAGCTGCGCTCGCCCGACTACCTGCGGATCGGCGAAGCGCTCGCGCGCCTGAACCTGCCGACGCTGTTCGTGATGGAAGGCGGCTACATGGTCGAGGAAATCGGTATCAACGCGGTGAACGTGCTGCTCGGCTTCGAAGGGCGCGCGTGACCGCATCGCTTTGCCAGCAATCAACGACGGTCCTGATCACGAACCAAGAGCGACAAGGAAGGAGACGAACATGAATCGACATCAGAAGAAGACGGCAGGCGCGACCGCGGTGGCGCTTGCGTGCGCACTATTCGCGCTGTCCGCGCACGCGGACGAGGTCGTGCGCATCGGGCACGTCGCGCCGCTGACCGGCGCGATCGCGCACCTCGGCAAGGACAGCGAGAACGGCGCGCGGCTCGCGGTCGAGGAGATCAACGCGAAGGGGCTCGTGATCGGCGGCAAGAAGGTCACGCTGCAACTCGACGCGCAGGACGACGCGGGCGATCCGCGCACCGCGACGCAGGTCGCGCAGCGGCTCGTCGACGACAAGGTGGTCGGCGTCGTCGGCCATCACAACTCGGGCACGTCGATTCCGGCGTCGCGCGTCTATCGTGACGGCGGCGTCGTGCAGATCTCGCAGGCTGCGACCAACCCGATGTACACGCAGCAGGGTTTCAAGACGACCTACCGCGTGGTTGCGACCGATGCGCAGCAGGGGCCCGCGCTGGCGTCCTACGCGGCGAAGAACATGGGCGTGAAGACGGTTGCCGTGATCGACGATTCGACCGCGTACGGGCAGGGCCTCGCGACCGAATTCGAGAAGGCGGCGAAGGCGTCCGGGATGAAGGTCATCTCGCGCGACGCGACCAACGACAAGGCGATCGACTTCCGCGCGATCCTCACCAAGATCAAGGGCGAGAACCCCGACGCGATCATGTACGGCGGGATGGACGCTACCGGCGGCCCGCTCGCGAAGCAGGCGCGCCAGCTCGGCATGCGCGCGAAGATCCTCGCCGGCGACGGCGTGTGCTCGACCGACCTGCCGAAGCTCGCGGGCCCGGCGTCGGACAACGTCGTGTGCTCGGAAGCCGGCATCGCGCTCGAGAAGATGCCGGGCGGCGGGGCGTTCGTGAAGCGTTACGAGGCGCGCTACCACCAGCCGATGCAGGTGTATGCGCCGTTCTCGTACGACGCGGTGCACATCATCGTCGACGCGATGAAGCGCGCGAACTCGACGGACCCGGCGAAGGTGCTGGCCGCGATGCCGGCGACCGAATATCGCGGCGTGATCGGCGAAACCAGCTTCACGCCGCAGGGCGATCTGAAGCACGGCGCGATCTCGGTGTTCACGTACAAGGGCGGCAAGAAGGCGCTGCTCGACATCGTCAGGATGTGACGCAGGCGGGGCGCGCCGCGCGGCTCGCGCTGTTGCGTGCTCCGAGGTTTTACGACGCGCTTTGCGACGCCTGCACGCGGCGCGGTTCGGCTTGCCGCAGCGGCTGTTCGGCGTCGTGCACGATGTGCAGCTCGCGGGTGCGGATCGGCAGCGCGCAGTCCGCATCGGCGAGCGTCTTGCGCACCTGGCGCGCGAGGCGCCAGCGCATCGCCCAGAACTTGTCCGTGTGCGTCCACACGCGCATGTTCGCGATCGCGGTGCTGTCGTCGAAGCGCATCACCATCACGTCCGGCGCGGGATCCTGCAGCACGTCGGGATCGGCCACTGCCAGTGCGCGCAGCGCGTCGAGCGCACGGTCGATGTCGTCGTGCACGGACACTTCCACTTCGAGATCGAGGCGGCGCGTCGGATTACGCGTGTAGTTGCGGATCGCGCTGCCCCACAGCGCGCTGTTCGGCACGTATTCGCAGATGCCGTCCGGCTTCGTCAGCCGCGTCATGAAGAGCCCGACCTCGTCCACCGTCCCCGCGACACCCGTGCCGCCGTCGATGTAGTCGCCCACCTTGAACGGCCGCAGCAGCAACAGCATGATGCCGGCCGCGATGTTCTGCATCGTGCCTTGCAGCGCGAGCCCGATCGCGAGGCCGGCGGCGCCCAGCACCGCGACGATGCTGGCAGTTTCGATGCCGAGCTGCGACAGCGCGCCGACGATCGCGACGATGCGCACGCTCCACACGGCGACGTCGCAGAGAATCGGCCGCAGCGTGTCGTCGACGCGCTCCTTGTTCGAGAGCACCCGGTTCAGCCAGTTGCCGATGCGTTTCGACAGCCACCAGCCGCCGACGAGCAGCACGAGGGCCGCGCAGAGCTTGACGGAGAGTGTGGACAGCGCGTTCCACAGGAACGTCCAGCGTTCCGGATGAAGATGATCGAGCAACATGGCGGGGTTCCGGTTTGAAGACACAGGGCGCGGCGCGCAGCGTGTCCGTCATCGTCGGACCGGCGTGCGCTCGCGCGTCGGCAGCCCTCGACTGTACACGGCATGCATGGTTTCGCGCGAACGCAACGGGGCGGATTACCGGGCGTTCTTGCGGTGAAAGCGTGATTTCGTTCTCGTACTAAGCGGATCGTTTGACAAACAGGATTGGTCCTATTCAGCCATTTCGATCCCGTCGATACACTCGATTCCGAGTTGCCGGATCGTGACGATCGTTCCTCCGCGACATCCGGTTCTTTCCCGATTTTTCATTGATAGCGAGTGACGACGTCATGCGGTCATACCTGCGTTTCCGTCTCGCACGCGAACAAGGTCGATCCGCGCAAAGCGGGGCCATCCGCGCTCCGATTCGCCGCATGCTGCTGAGCGGTGTCGCCGCGGCGGCATGGCTTGCCGGCACGCAGGGCGCAGTGGCGCTGGTGTCTTCCGGCGCCGCGCCGTTCACACCCGTGACGGCGCAAGCGGCCGACCTTGTCGACGTGCCTTTCTTCAGTGCCTCCCGCACCATCTGGGGCGGCTTGCTGGCATCGACCACGGTGCCGCGTGTCGCGCTGGAACCGCGCGCGGCGAACGCCCGCGCGCACGCCGCTTCCGGCAGGTTCGCGATGCGTGCCGGCGCATGTACGCCGTACGTCGTCCTCTGCGATGCGGCGCGCGGTGCGATCGAGCGCAATTACGCGGCCCGCTTCGACTACGGCTTTGCATCACCGCTGCCGGCCATCGGCGTGCCGCCGGCATTCGAGCCGCATCGCGCCGAGCTGGCATCCGCCGAGTCGTTCGTGTTCGCTGGGCAGGAGAGCGGCACGCGCGCCGGCGCGATCACCGGCAGCCTGCGTGCGTCGCTGGCGCGGGCCGATCTGCCGGCCGGTGTCGCGGCACAGATCAACCGCTTGCTGGCCGGGCGTACCGATCCGAAGCAGCGCGGCGCGCGCGGCGATACCTTCCGCGTCGCCTTCGCCCCTGACGACAGCGCGACGCTGGCGGGCGGCGTGCGCGTGACGGCGCTCGATGTCCGCTTTCGCGGCCAGCGCGTCACCGCTGTGTGGTTCGCACCGCAGGCAGGCTCGCCGGGCGCCTACTACGATCTCGACGGCATGCCGCTCGCCGGCTCGCGGTTCGAGATGCCGGTCAGCGCGACGCGGATCAGTTCGCGGTTCGGCGCGCGCGTGCATCCGGTGACCGGCGCGCGTCACGTGCATTCCGGCGTCGATCTCGCCGCGCCGACGGGCCGTGCGGTCCGTGCATCCGAGCGCGGCGTCGTGACGTTCATCGGCACCGAGCCGGGCGGCTATGGCAAGTATGTGGTGATCCGTCATGCCGGCGGTTATATGTCGTACTACGCGCACCTGTCCGCGTTCGAGCCGACGCTGCGAACCGGCGCGCGGGTACTGCGTGGCCAGCGCGTCGGCGCCGTCGGTAGCACCGGGACCGCGACCGGCCCTCATCTGCACTTCGAAGTCCGGCGACATGCCCGTCTCGTCGATCCGATCGAACTGGTGCAGGCGGCAAGGGCGGCGAAACTGAAGGGCGAGCAGCGTGTGGCGTTCAAGAGCGTGGCTCGCGCCGCGCGTACGCAACTGGCCGCGGCCACGTGGACGCAGCCGCTCGTGATGTCGCAGCGTCGCGCGCCGCGTGACGGCTGACCATCGAGCGGACGCCGGCCGGCGCGGCCGGCAGCGTTGCGCACGAACGTTGATGCGCACCGTGGTGCAGTGCCGTGGATAGTCGTCAGGATCGAGCGTGAGGGCGCGCCGATCGGTGCCGACAACTCACGCGGAATGCTCGACAGGCAGCCATATTTCAAGCTCGCCGGCGCCCGTCACCGGATCGTAGTCGCCGCTGTAGCGCTCGAACTCGGGCGCGTCCACCGCTTTGAACCCCGACGTCGGCAGCCAGCCGTTCCAGATGCTGTACCGGACATAGCGCATCACCGGCCAACCGGTATTCATCGAGAACAGGCGCGAAAAGCCGAAGCGCGTCATGTTGCAATCGGCGGTAATCCTGTCGAGCCAAATCGCCACGCCGGATGGCGTGGCGAAGATCGACCGGATTCTGCCGCTTAGCCGAGCGGCCAGTTCAGAATGGCGATCCCGTCGTTGTAGTCACCATCCGTCCCGTCTTCCGACCCGACGAGCCCGAAGTAGGTCTTCTTGAAGATGTCGACCTGACGCGAGCCGATCTTCGACGGCTTGCCGTTTGCCGTCACCACCACGCGCACCTTCCCCTTGCCCGAGTTCACGATCTGCGTGTTCAGGTTCGCGTCCTGTGTGCCGGCGCCCTGGAACGTCGCGGCCGGTTTTGCGTTGTCGTCGACGTACACCTCGATCGTCTGCTGCGCGGCCGAATTGACCAGTGCCGTCACGCCGAACGCGATGTTCGGCGGCAGGTTGAAGATGCCGTCGCGTTCGCCGCCGCCGGTCGTCGTGGTATCCGGATGCGTGGGCTCGGGTTGCGGCGTCGCTTTCGAGAAGTAATTGACCACTGCGCCGACGCCGAACTTCGCCGCCGCCCCGGGCAGCACGCCTGGCGCGCCGGCCCACGTCACCGTGCACGCGACCACTTGCCCCGCAGCATCGGTCTTCACCTTGTTCTGCCAACTGCCGACGTCGAAGCTGTACGGGATGGTCGCGATGTCGACGAACACGTCGTACTGCGGCAGTTTCTCCACCAGCTGCGCGGTCATGAACTGACGCATCCGGTCGAGCACCGCCTGGTCGCCGTTCGCCTGCACGGCGGTCGC
Organism: Burkholderia cepacia GG4; assembly: GCF_000292915.1. Taxonomy (NCBI): domain Bacteria; kingdom Pseudomonadati; phylum Pseudomonadota; class Betaproteobacteria; order Burkholderiales; family Burkholderiaceae; genus Burkholderia; species Burkholderia cepacia. The sequence goes on along the minus strand of NC_018514.1, from coordinate 2,439,332 downwards.
GTCGTTGCCCGCGACTTGCAGGAGTGCGTACAGATCGTCATGGGTAAAGGGTTGTGACATGTCGTCCTCGTCTTAATGGAAGGTTGCGCGTCGCACGTCCGGTGAGCGGATCTCGCCGTTGTCGCGCACGGAGCGCAGCGTGGGAATGCAAATGACTGCTCGAGTGATTCGATGCGCAATGCGTGGTTGACCCCGTCGCCATTGCGCGCGGCAGCGGCGCGCAACGCATGCCGCGCGCTGCCGCGCCCGATTCAGCCCAGCGGCCAGTTCAGGAACACGATCCCGTCGGTGTAGTCGCCGGCCGGCATGAATCGGTCGTCAAGCGGGCGTCAGGTCAGCCGATCGGCCATTGCAGCACGACGATGCCGTCGTTGTAGTCGCTGTCGTGACCGTCTTCCGATACGACGATCCCGAAGTTGACCGTGAACGGCGAGCCGTCGGACTTCTTGCCGTTGATCGGTGCGAGGCGCGCGTCGGTGGCCGAGGTCTTGCCGTTTACCGTCACTTCGAAGCGGAGCTTGCCGTTGCCGGAATTCAGCGTGGCTTCGCGCGGGCCGTCGCGCGTGGTCAGCTTGTGATAAGCGGCGGGTTCGTTGCTGTCGCCGATGAACAGCTTGATGTGCTGCTGCTCGGCGGCATTCGCGAAGAAGATCGCGCGAAAGTCGGTGTTCGGCGGAATCGAAAACTCGCCGGCGCGATTCGAGGACGTTTGAGAGTCGGCCATGCTTTCCTCCTGAAGGTCGGTGGATAAGGCGCTTTGCTGCGTCGCGCAAACGTTTGCTTTTTCAAGCGCGACGTGGCCAGCATGGCGAAAAATAAATAAAAAAATATTCGGCCTGGAATGGAAATTGTTCAGTAAATCGCAAACCGAAACAGTTCGATTTACTGAAGCGAATTCAATGGAAAATAATTCGATATATTCAGGAAACTATATCGAGGTGTGTCGCATTTTCATGAACAATGGACGGGCGCGCAGGTGTGAGTGGAGGGGAATCGGGGAAATCGGGAGAGTCGGGCGTCGGAGCAGGCGCTCCGCGTTCGCATATGGCAGCGTATTGTTTCAACATCGTGGTTCTCTGTCGTGGCCGCGCCCACCGGCCACCATCGAACGCCTGCACCGAAGCCGGATCGCAAGGGAGAGGGGTGCGGTGACCGACGAAGATCGTTGATTGACATCATCCCGATGTAGACAGGATTCCGCCGGCACCGCACTCGACAAGCATATCGACAGCGCGCGTTGCCGCCTATCGGACTGGACTGATTTTGCGTGTTTCGCGCATGGTACGAATGGCCGGGCACTGATAGTGCTGACAGGCGTTGAATTCGTGCAATGCGCGTATCGTTCAATCGGCGCGGGCGGGCCCGTGCCCGCGCGCGCTATCGCGTAGCCTTGCCCGCGCGCCACGCCGGCGTGCGTCACCGGCATGTCGTTCGCGGCCGCCTCCCGCATCACGCGTGAACCTCGCCCGTTGCGGGCGCTTGGTTCTCCGGCGGTCATTGTCACGGAACCGGCCCGTCGCCGGCCCCTCATGAGGAATGCGTGATGACGAAACCCGATGCGCTGAAAGGCGAGATCAAGGAACGGGCCCAGGAAGCAGACCGTCACAACCTGGCGAGGCCCGCCGTGAACGGCGCGTTGTGGGCGCGCGGGCTGACGACGCAGCGCGTGGCCGACCTGTTCAGAACGCTGCCCGGATTGCCGGGGCACTGGATGCAGCTGCAGAACGAGGTCAACGCCGGGAATCGCTATTTCTACGGCATCCAGCACGGCCATCAGACGACCGACGAGGGCAAGGAACTGATCCGCTGGATCGCCGATGCGGTGGTCAGCGCCGCGCAGAAGGCGGGATTCGATTTTCCGCTGCAGCAGTTGAAGTTCACCGCCGACACAGGGTGGCTCAAGCTTCAGCGCGTGTCGGGGCGCGTGATGGTGTTGTCACGGCCGTAGGCGTAGCCGGCGGTTGTCGATGAGGCGGTGTGTCGCCGGTCGAGTCAGGCGCGGCAGCGAGAACGCGCGCTGCTACCGATGATCGATAGCGGCCCCGACCACGCTGCCGACGGCATCACTGACCAAAGCGCTCCGCGACGGCGTCCTTCAACCGCGCGGCGGTCAACTCCCCCATGTGCGATTCGACGAGCTCGCCCTTCGCGTTGAAGAACAGCGTCGTGGGCAAGCCGCGCGACCCGTACGCATGCATCGCGTGCAGCGCAGGATCGAGCAGCACGTGATCGAAGCGCAGCCCCTGCTGTTCGAGGAACGCGCGCACAGCTTGCGCGTTTTCCCCCTGGTTGAGCATCAGCACCGTGATGCCGGGGTGATCGCGCTGCGCCTGTTCGAGGATCGGCATCTCGCGCCGGCAAGGCGCGCACCACGTCGCCCACAGGTTCACGACGACCGGCTTGCCGACGAAACGCTGCGGCAATACGGGCGTCGCGTCGAGCGCTTCGAGCTGCATCGACGCGAACGGCGGCGCGGTGCGTTGCAGTGTCGCCAGCGTGCCCTGCGCGATGCCCCATGCGGCGAGACCCGCGACGATGCCGGCTGTCACCGGGCGGCGCAGCGCGGGCAGCCGGCGCAGCCGCCAGACGGTGAACACGAGCGCGGCGGCCATACCGATGCGCCAGTCGAAGCCGCCGTCACCGAGTGCAATGATCGAGCGCGGCGCGGCGGCGTAGTCGCGCCACCATTGCGCGACGTAGCCGATCCGTGCGGCGATCAGCCCGAGCAGCAGCACGTCGAGGATCAGGCTCGACGCGGTCTTGTGCTGACCGTCCGGCGGACGGCGCTGGATGAAACGGGCGACGAGCCACGCCAGCAGCGCGGCGGCGGCTACCGCGACGACGCGGATCGAGAAGGGACCGATGCTCAACATGGGAAGAAAGGAGTGCGGGGAGGGTGGAGCGACCGGTGACGGCGACGCCGTCGACGGTCATGATGCGTTTCGACCCTACGGGACGCACACGGGTTCCCGTCGTGCCCGCGCGATGCGGATCGTCTGACGAATGCGGATCGCATGCGGGCGCGGGCATTCAGTACGACGTCGCTTTCATGCAGGCCTCCCGAGCATCAGGCTGACTGACCATCCGAATGTTCGGCAATTACTGCCGGTTTCCACCCGAGCCGGAAGGCGCGCCGCCGAGCCGGTATGCGGTGAAGAATTCGGCCCACGGCGAACCGTCCGGCACCGGTATGTGCAATGCCGACGTCCGCTGCTTCAACGCCGTGAACACATCGTTGATGCGCGCGGTCTGTGCGGCATCGGTGAAGGGACGAGGCCGCGCCCGGCCGGCCGCGAACGCGCCATACGCGATCGCCAGCAGGCGCGCGCTGTCGTCGATCGAGACGATCGATCCGTTGATCGCTTCGACGAAGCGCGGCCGGTCCTCTTCACGCGACGCGGCGATGCACTGATACACGATCGCCGACACTTCGTGCAGGTCGTTCGCGCGCAGCAAGGCCGGCAGGCGCGCGGCGATCCGCTCGGCCGGTTCTTCATGAAGCGCGACGCCGAAGTCGAGCACGGCGGCCATCGGATTGCCGTCCTGCTGCACGCGATCGAGCGCCGCTGCCGGCGAAGCGGCGGCCGCTTGCGGAGCGTCGCCGGCAGCGGATCGCAGCACGTCCGCCACCGGCTGCTTCCACTCGGGAAAGATCATCCGCACGTTGCCGAACCGCTCGCCGCCTTGCGCCGCCGGATGCCACCGATAAATGATCGTGCCGCCCTGGATGAACGGCGAATACAGATGCTCGGGCGTTTGCGGCAGCGGCCGCTGGTTGATCGGCAGCCACGCGAGCGTCAGCCAGTCGTAGCGGCCTGTCGCGGGCACCGACGGGCTCGAACTGGCAACGACCTGCCACGTGCCGCGGTTCGCATAACGCCGGCGTGCATCGGGCACCGCGACGGTTTGCTGTTTCGCGGTATCGAAGTAGGTGGTGCCGGTCACGTTCGTGCCACTGTCCCTGGCTGGCGTGATGGTCGCGATGACCCACGACGCACCGTCCGCCGAACGGTATTCGGCCGGCTGCAGCGTGGCAACGTCGTGCACCATGCGGGTTTCCGCGGCGACGGGGCTCGGCGGAAGACCGGCGGGACCGGCGACGATACTCGGCATCGACTTTCCTCGGAATCGGGTGCGTATCGTCGAGCGGGGACGATACGCGGCCGCGCGGGTTGTTTCTCGTAACTGTAGAACGCCGCCGCCGGAAACGGAAACCGACCGAAGCGACCCGGACAACCCGGACAACCCCGACAACCCGGGCAGCGCAAGGCCGTGCGCACGCGCGCCGCCGCTTCGGCTTGCCATGCGCATCCTGGGCCGGAACGACGAACCGCGATCGGGAGCACATATGACCGACACGAAAGCCATTGCAAGACACTGGACGCACGTCGCCGGCCAATGGATCGACCGGGCCGGCAGGCCCGGCCGCTGGATTGAAGCCGTCGCGGCCGCGCCGCGTACGACCTGCCGCGCGCGGCGTGATCAGCGCGGCAATACCTTCCGGTAGATCACGAATCCCGTCTTTTCCGCGACGGTGTCGTAGAGCCGCATCGCCGTGTGATTCGTTTCATGCGTCTGCCAGTACACGCGTTCGGCGCGATGCTGCTGCGCGGCGTCGTAGACGGCTTCGATCAACGCGCGGCCCACGCCTTTGCCGCGCTCGCTGTCGAGCGTGAAGAGATCCTGCAGATAGCAGGTCGGCCCGACCAGCGTCGTGCTCCGGTGATACAGGAAATGCACGAGCCCGACGAGCCGGCCGCCGCGTTCCGCGACGCGCGCATGCACGGGCTCGTCGCCGTCGAAGAAGCGCGACCACGTGAGCTGCGTGATCTCGCGCGGTAGCGCGGTGTCGCCGAACCGGCCGTAGAAGCGGTTGTAGCTGTCCCACAGCGGCAGCCAGTGGTCGTAGTCGTCTTCCCGCACAGGGCGTACGGTCAGGCCGGCGTCGGTAGCGTTCATGTTCGCGAATCTCTCGAGGATGGAATGAAGCGTTGCCGGCGCGGCCGGAAACGGGAGCAGGCATCTACGATAGAAAGTTCGTGGCACCATGTGTAGACCCATGACATACCCAATTTCTGGAGCCACGATGGATTACGCCGTCCTGCTGTCGACCTTCGAGCGCGAAGCGGGGCCGCACGCGGCCGCGCGGATGTCGCAGCAGCAGCGGCTGTACGCGTGCCTGCGCGACGCGATCCTGAACGGCCGGGTTGCCGAAGGCGCGCGGCTTGCCGCGTCGCGCACGCTGGCCGACGAACTCGGCATCGCACGCAACTCGGTGCTCTACGCGTACGAGCGGCTCGCGTCGGAAGGCTTCGTGATCGGCACGCGGCAGGGCACGGTGGTCGCGCAGATGGGCTTGCGCGGGCCGCAGGTTGCCGCTGCGGCGCCCGTCGCCGATAGGGCGGTGCTGTCGCGGCGCGTCGTGCAGGCCGAGCGCGCGACGAGCGGCCTCGACGAATCGCTGCCGTTCATGCCGGGCGTGCCGGCCGTCGACGAATTCCCGCTCGCGGCATGGCGACGCTGTATCGAGCGCGCATGGCGCGCAGCCGGGCCGGCGCAGCTCGGCTACCAGTCGGCGGAAGGCGATGCGATGCTGCGCGACGCGATCGCCGGCTATTTGCGTGCGTCACGCGGCGTGCGCTGCGACGCTGCGCAGGTGATCGTCACCGACGGCACGCAGGGCGCGCTCGACCTGTGCGCCCGCGCGCTGGCCGACGCGGGCGACGTCGCGTGGATCGAGAACCCCGGCTACCACGGCGCGCGCAATGCGTTTCTCGCGGCCGACCTGCGCGTCGAGCCGATCGGCGTCGACGCGCAGGGGCTGGCGCCGCATCCGCACGACTGGCGCGATCGTCCGCCGAAGCTCGTCTACATCACGCCGTCGCACCAGTATCCGCTCGGCGCGGTGATGAGCCTCGAACGGCGGCTCGCGCTCGTCGCGCACGCGCGGGCGGCCGGCGCATGGATCGTGGAGGACGACTACGACAGCGAGTTCCGGCACCACGGCACGCCGCACGCGGCCGTGCAGGGGCTCGCCGACGATGCGCCGGTGATCTATCTCGGCACCTTCAGCAAGGTGATGTTTCCCGCGTTGCGGCTCGGCTTCATGGTCGTGCCGCCCGCGCTCGCCCAGCCGCTGCGCGACGCGGCGGGCGCGCTGCTGCTGCAGGGCCGCGCGGTCGAGCAGCGCGCGCTTGCGGAGTTCATCGACGCCGGGCATTTCACGCGGCATCTGCGGCGTATGCGCCGCGTGTACGCGGAGCGGCGCGATGCGTTGCACGACGCACTGGAGCGGCGCCTGGGCACGCGCCTGACGGTGTCGGGCGGCGCGGGCGGCATGCATCTGTCCGCGCGGCTCGACGTGCCCGTCGCCGACACGGAACTGAGCCGCGTCGCGCAGGCGCACGGGCTGATCCTGCGGCCACTGTCGTCGTTCTGCCTGCCGGGCACCGCGCACGGCTACAACGGGCTCGTGCTCGGCTACGGCAGCGTGCCGGCCGAGCGGATGGACGCGCTCGCGCTGTGGATCGGCGAGCTGATCGACCGCGTGCTCGCCGCGCGGTGACGACCGTCGCGTCGCGTTGGGGCGCGACGGCCCGCAGATCCGCTTACCCGCGCATCGGCGGATTGATCGCACCGGATCGCGCCACGCTCGACGCGGCTCGGTGCCAGCCATCGATGCGATGACGTCGAATCCGGTGCAGTAGCGGACGAGGCCGATTCCAGCACGACGGCGAGCGCAAAAAACCCCGCCAACCCGGTTGTCCACGTTTCGTCATTTAGCTAATATTCAAAACGTTAAACGAGACCGAACCCATGGACGACGTCACCCGCATCAGCGCACTGGCCAACGAAAGCCGTCTGGCCGTGATGCGCTGGCTCAAGCAGCCGCGCAGGCATTTCCCGCCGCAGCCGCACGGCGACTTCGACGAACTCGGCGTGTGCTGCACCTATATCACCGAGAAGCTCGGCATCGCGCCGGCCACGACCACGCGCCACATGCGCATCCTCGCGGATGCCGGGCTCGTGCAGGCGACGCGCGTCGGCAAGTTCACGTACTACAAGCGGATCGACGATGCGCTGCATCAGTTGGGCCGCGATCTCCTGCAACTCTGATCTCCCCCGAGGCAACCGAATGGACGAACTCGCCCTGCTGGCCGACGCCGACCGGCGCGCGCATGCCTACCTCGCCGCCACGAACGACCGGCGCGCGTACCCTGACGCGGCCGCGCTTGCGGGCCTCGCCGCGTTCGACGAGCCGCTGCCTGACGAGGGCCGCCCTGCCGACGACGTGCTGCGCCTGCTCGACGAGCAGGGCACGCCCGCGACCGTCGCGTCGAACGGCCCGAACTACTTCGGCTTCGTGATCGGCGCGACGCTGCCGGCGGCGGCCGCGGCCGAGCGGCTGATGCTCGCGTGGGACCAGTGCGCGTCGTCGTTCGCGAATTCGCCGGTGGCGGCGACGATCGAGCGGCAGGCCGCGCGCTGGGTCGTCGAGGTGCTCGGGCTGCCCGCAGGCAGCGCGGTCGGCTTCGGCACGAGCGCGACGGCCTGCACGCTGGTCGCGCTGGTCGCCGCGCGGCGCGCGCTGCTCGCGCGCAAGGGCTGGGACGTCGACGAGGACGGCCTGATCGGCGCGCCCGAGGTGAAGGTCGTGATCTCCGAGTTCGCACACATCACGGTGAAGAAGGCGCTGCGCGTGCTCGGCTTCGGGATGAAGCGTCTCGTCGTCGCGCCGGTCGACGCGCACGGCCGCATCGACCCCGCGGAATTGCCGCCGCTCGACGACCTGACGATCCTCTGCGTGCAGGCCGGCGAAGTCAACACCGGCGAGTTCGATCCGTTCGCTGCGTTGATTCCGCCGGCGAAGGCCGCCGGCGCATGGGTGCACGTGGACGGCGCGTTCGGGTTGTGGGCGCGCGCGTCGGCAAAGCGGGCGCTGACCGACGGCATCGACGGCGCGGACAGCTGGACGACCGACGGCCACAAGTGGCTCAACACGCCGTACGACGGCGCGATGGTGATCTGCCGCGACGCGGCCGCGCTCGCGACCGCGATGAACAGCGACGCGGTCTACCTGAGCGGCGCGCAGGATGCGCAGAAGAACCTGAACCTGGAATTCTCGCGGCGGGCGCGCGGCATTCCCGTGTGGGCCGCGCTGCGTGCGCTCGGCCGCGCGGGCGTGGCGACGATGATCGAGCGGCATTGCGCGCAGGCACAGCGCGTCGCGGACGGCCTGCGCGCTGCCGGCTACGACGTGCTGAACCGTGTCGTGCTGAACCAGGTGCTGGTGCGCGCCGGCACCGACGACGAGACGATCGCGATCCTTCAGGCCGCGCAGGATTCGGGCGACGTATGGTTCGGGCAGACCGTGTGGCAGGGGCGGCCGGCGTTCCGGATCAGCGTGTCGTCGTGGCGCACGGAGGACGAACACATCGATCGTCTCGTCGCGTTGCTGACGAAGCTGCGCGGCGTGCACGTGGGCTGAACGGCGGCGCGTGCGAGCGTTTCGGGCGCGGTGCTTGCGTCTTGCTTGCGTCGCGCTTCGTCGATTACGTGCCGTCGTCATCCTTCGCCAGCACGTTCGCCGAGGCCGCCTTCAGGCATTCGATCAGATGCAGCGCGGCCGGCGTCAGCAGGGCATGCCGCCGCATCACGATCACGACGGTCAACGCCGGCAGCGGCTCGGCGAGATCGAGCACGACGATCCCGCGCGACTTGCGTTCGACGTCCGCGAGCGGCCGCGCGAACACGCCGAGCGCGTCCGTCTGCGACACGAGCCCGAGCGTCGCGGCAAACGACGGACAGTGCAGCACCCGCTTCGGTATCTCGAGACCGGACGGCGTGAAGATCGAATGCACCAGATCGTTACCACCCTCCCCATAACGCGGCACACACCATTGCGCGTCGCCTAGCTCGCGCAGCGAGCGCGCACGCGCGAGCCGATGCCGGCGTCTCGCGACGACCACGAACGCCGTGCGGAACAGCGCGATGCTCGCGAATTCGTCGGGGTCGGGCAGCGCGTTCGACAATTGGTGCGTGACGATGAAATCGAGCGAACCGTCGCGCAGCCGCGCGAGATCGGTCGCGGTCAGCGCATCGTCGACGTTCACGGTCGCGCCGGGCAGCTTGCGCGTGAACGCATCGAATGCACGCGGCAGGATCGTGAGCGCGACGGTCGGGCTGACCGCGATCGACACCGATCCGCTCGTGCCGAGCCGCAACTGCTCGATTTCGTCGCGCGTGCGCTGGAGTTCCTCGACGATCAGCCGCGCGCGAATCGCGAACGCGCTGCCGTAGTCGGTCAGCGCGACGCCCTTGACGCTGCGCATCACGAGCGGCACGCCCAGCTCGGCTTCGAGCTCGCGCACGATGCTGCTGACGGCCGGCTGCGTGACGCCGAGCGCGCGGGCCGCACCGCGGATGGTGCGGTGCTCGGCGACCGCGAGAAACGCATTGAGCTGCTTGAGCTTCATGGGTGACAAGGAAAAGTTATCGCACGAATCGAAATCTTGGATTTTTCTTATCGGATCGAGTGTATATGCTCGGAGCTTTTCAGGAGCTGCCGCAATGATTCTGGTCAACCAGCAACGGCTGTGGGATTCGCTGATGGAGATGGCGACGATCGGCGCGACCGCGCGCGGCGGCAGCTGCCGGCTTGCACTGAGTGCCGACGAGGTGCTCGGCCGGCAACGTTTCATCCGCTGGTGCGAGGACGCCGGCTGCGAGGTACGCATCGATCCGATCGGTAACGTGTTCGCGCGCCGGCCCGGCACGCAGCCCGACGCGCCGGCCGTGATGTGCGGCAGCCATCTCGACACGCAGCCGCTCGGCGGCCGCTTCGACGGCGTCTACGGCGTGCTCGCCGGCCTCGAGGCGATTCGCGCGCTGAACGAGCACGGTGTCGTCACGCGCCATCCGATCGACGTCGTCGCGTGGACCAACGAAGAGGGCTCGCGCTTCACGCCCGGCATGATGGGCTCGGCCGTCTATGCGGGCACGCTGGATCTCGACTACGCGCTGGTCCGGCCGTGCATGCAGACGGGCGTGCGGCTCGGCGACGAGCTCGAGCGCACCGGCTTCGCCGGCCGCGAGCGCGAGCGACAGATGCCGAAAGCCTATTTCGAAGCGCATATCGAGCAAGGCCCGGTGCTGGAGAACGCCGGTCTGCCGATCGGCGTGGTGACCGGCGTGCAGGGCATCTACGAACTCGACGTCACGGTGACCGGCTTCGAGTCGCACGCGGGCACGACGCCGATGAGCGTGCGCAAGGATGCGATGGGCGTGGCCGCCGCGATGATCGCCGCGATCGTCGACCATGGGCATGCGTTCGATGCCGATGCGCGCGTGACCGTCGGCCATGTCGCGTGCCAGCCGAATTCGCCGAGCACGATCCCCGGCCTGGTCCGCTTCAGCGTGGACGTGCGTCACCCGTCGCGGCCGGCGCTGCAGCGGCTCGTCGCCGATATCGAAGCGATCTGCGTGCAGCGCATCCCGCTGCGCGGCACGCAGGTGCAGGTGCAGACCATCGCCGAGTACGAGCCGGTGGTGTTCGATGCCGAATGCGTCGCGCGCGTGCGGCAGGTGACGGCTGCCGCCGGCTATCCGTATCTGGAGATGTGCAGCGGCGCCGGGCACGACGCGGTGAACCTGTCGTACGTCGCGCCGAGTGCGATGGTGTTCGTCCCGTGCAAGGCCGGACTGAGCCACAACGAGGCCGAGGATGCCGATCCGCAGCACCTCGCGCAAGGTGCGTCGGTGCTCGCGAACCTGCTGGCCGATTGCGCGCGATAGTGCTGCGCGGCGGCGCGTGCGCGCCGCGTCCTCGCCTGCGTGGAAATGTTGGACAATAGCGTGGCATGCGCGCCGCGCCGGCCCGGGCGGCTCGTTCAACCGATCCATTCACGCTGACGAAATCCCCATGTCCACGACATCTCCCCGGGAACTGCTGAAGGCCGCCGATATCGCAAAGATGGAGCCGACGCGCGCGGTGCATTCGCTGAATCCCAACGCCGTTCGCCTCAAACGGCAGCTCAGCGACCTGACCGGCCTCACGCAAATCGGCGCCCATTTGCTCACGCTGATGCCCGGTCACGAATCGGCCGAGTATCACCGTCACCTGTACGAGGAAGAATGCGTGTACGTGCTGTCTGGTACCGGCACGGCCACGATCGGTGAACGCACGTGGGAAATCGGGCCGGGCGATTTCCTCGGCTTTCCGCGCGGCGGCGATGCGCACACGTTGCAGAACACCGGCGAGGCGCCGTTGCAGCTGTTCATCGTCGGCCAGCGTCTCGAACACGATGTGTGTGAATACCCGAGAATCGGCAAGCGGCTTTACGTCGCCGGAGAACTCGAGGATTTCGTCGACCTGCCGAAGCAGCCGTAACCGGCCGGTCGGCGCATCACTCGGCGGTGTCGGTCACGACGGCGAGGCCGGCCGCCTTCCACTCCGGAAAGCCGTCCTCCAGCCGCGCGGCCTTGAGGCCGCGCGCGCGCAATGCGGCGACGGCTTCGAACGCGAGCACGCAGTACGGGCCGCGACAGTACGCGACGATTTCGGTGTCGACCGGCAATTCGCCGAGGCGCGCTTCAAGGCTCGCGAGCGGAATGTTCCGTGCGCCCGGCAGATGCCCGAGCGCGATCGCGAGCCGCTACGGGCTGCGGCCGACGCCGATCTACGTCGGCGTGTTCTACGCGGTCGCGGGCCTGCTGCCGTCGCTCCTCGTCGTGCGCGATACGCGCGATCTCGGCTATGCGATCGGCGCATTGTCGGCCGGCCTGATGGCCGACCGCTTCGGGTTTGCCGACGCGATTCTGGTGGTGGCGGCCGTCACGTTCGCGTCCGGGTGCGTCGTCGCGCTTATGATGCGGGAACGCCACTGACAGGATTCCACGCCATGGACACGCCGCACCCGCCGATGAATGTCCCGACTGCCGAAACGGAGCCTGAAACCGAAACCGTCGCCGAGCCGCGTGCGGCGCGCATGCATCGGCCCGTCGCGCTCGTCACCGGATCGACGTCGGGCATCGGCGCGGCCATCGCACGACGCCTGGCGGCGGACGGCTACGCGGTGATCCTGCATTCGCGCAGCTCCGCCGACACGGGCCGCGCGATGGCACGCGAACTCGGCGCGGTCTACGTGCAGGCCGATCTCGCGGACGATGCGGAGCGCGCGCGGCTGATCCGCGACGCGCTCGCCGTGCACGGGCGGCTCGACGTGCTGGTCAATAATGCGGGCGTCAGTCGCGTGATTCCGCACGACGATCTCGCCGCCGCGACGCCCGACGTGTGGCGCGAGATGCACGAGATCAACGTGATCGCGCCGTTCCGGCTGGTCGCCGAAGCGCAGCCCGCGCTGCTCGAAGCCGCGTCGAGCGGGCGCGCCGGTTGCGTCATCAACGTCAGCTCGCACGCGGGCGCACGGCCGAAGGGTGCGTCGATTCCGTATGCGGCGGCGAAGGCCGCGCTCAATCACACCACGCGTTTGCTCGCGCGCACGCTCGCGCCGGCGATTCGCGTCAATGCGGTGGCGCCGGGGCTGGTCGATACGCCGCTGACCGCCGACTGGAGCGACGCGCAGCAGCTCTGGCGCGAGCGCGCGCCGATGCGCCGTGCGGCGACGCCGGACGACGTCGCGCAGACGGTCGCGATGCTCGTCGCGTCCGATTACGTGACGGGCGAGATCGTGATGCTCGACGGGGGATTGAACCTGACGTGACGGGGGCCGCCGATGAGGGCGGCGCTGCGGAACGTCACGGCAGCCCCGTGCCGGCGTCATGCGCCGGCGGCGAAGCTGCCTGCCGATCCCGCCGGTCAGCCGAGGTTCGACCGCAGCTGCGCGAGCGCGTCGTCGTGCGTGCGTTCGAACTTCAGCGGCGTGACCGCGATGTAGCCTTCGCCGAGCGCGACCGTTTCCGAATCCGCATCGTCGTCGCGCGGCGCGCGCGCCAGTTTCAGCCAGTGGTATTCGATGTCGCGCGGATCGCGCCCCGACACGATTTCCACGCCTTGCAGCGTGCCGGCGCCCTGGTTCGTTGCCTTCAGCCCGCGCACGTCGTCGGCCGGGCGCGGCGGGAAATTCACGTTGAGGCACGCGTCGCTGTCCCAGCCGGCCGCGACGAGCCGGCGAATCACGTCCGGCGCGTGCGTGAGCGCCGTATTCCACGGCACCGCGTTGCGGTCGCTGAACGCCTGGCTCAGCGCGATCGCCGGCACGCCGACCAGCATGCTCGTCATCGCGGCGCCGACGGTGCCGGAGAACACCGTCTCCGTGCCGAGGTTGGCACCGCGGTTCACGCCCGACAGCACGATATCGGGCCGCGCGTCCTTCATCAGGTGGCTGACCGCGATCGCGACGCAATCGCCCGGCGTGCCGCGCACGGCGAAGCGGCGCTCGCCCTTGCGATGCACGCGCAGCGGCTCGTGCAGGCTCAGCGAATGCGACGTGCCGCTCTGGTCTTCCGCCGGCGCGACGATCCACACTTCGCGCGCCAGTTGGGTGGCGACCTGTTCGAGCACTTCAAGGCCGGGGGCGTCGAATCCGTCGTCGTTGGTGAGCAGGACGCGGTCGAACAGCGGGCGGGTTTCTTGCATCGGGACGATCCTCGCAGGTAGGCAATGACAGGGGAAGGCATCGCGGGTACAGCCGCAAGGCTAGCATCCCGTCGCGACGCATGTCGTGCCACGCAGTGCCGCGCGCAACGTGTAGATGCAAAAACGGGCGCATGGCGCGCCCGTTCTCCGGTTGACGTGCCGCCCGCGCAGCGGACCGGATTCGCGTTACCCGAGCAGGTGCCGCAGCAGGCCGGCCGACGCGACGCCGACGATGACGGTCGGCAGGATCGACAGGCGGGTCGCCGCGATCAGCGTGACGGCGAGCGCGAGCAGGTCGGCCGGACGCGTCGACACGAAGGCCGGCGCGATCACCGAGATCAGCACGCAACCGGGCACGTTCTCCATCACCGACGCCATCCGCGGGCTGAGCGTGCGGTTGCGCAGCAGCACATAGCCGAGCACGCGCGACAGGTAGGTCGTCGATGCCATCAGCACGATGGTCGCGACCGTCGCGAAATCAGGCAGCATCGCGCGGCTCCCACAGCAGCGCGGCGATCAGCCCCGCGCATGCGCCGGCCGCGACGTACCACGCGCCGGGCACGGCCAGATGCGTGGCCGCCGCGACGACGAGGCTCACGAACCACGGGCGGCTCGCACGCATGCCCTTCCACATCCCGCGCAACAGCACCAGAAACACGGCCGTGAAGGCCATGTCGAAGCCGTATTGCTCCACGTTGCCGATAATCGGGCCGACCGCCGCGCCGAGCGTGGTCATCGAGATCCACGTCAGGTAGAGCCCGGAGCACACGCCCGCGTAATAGGGGACGCTGATGTGCTTGGCCGAGCGCGAACGCGCGTCGGCAAGCGACATCGCCCAGCTCTCGTCGCACATGAAGAACAGCGCGGCGAACGCGTGGCGGCGCGGCAGGCGCCGGATGTACGGCTCGAACGTTGCGCCCATCAGGATGTGGCGCGAATTCACGAGGAACGACATCGCGACGATCAGCGCGATGTGCGGCGGCGATGTCCACAGATGGATCGCCGCGAATTCGGAGCCGCCGCCGAAATTCAGGGCCGTCATCATCGGAACCTCGAACAGGCTCAGCCCTTTTTGCGCGGCCTGTGCGCCAAGCACCAGCGCGAACGGCACGAAACCCAGCATGACGGGCAGCGCCGCGCGCAATCCGCGACCCATCTCGGCGATATAGGCGGGCTTGTCGCGAAGCCCGGACGACGTTGAAACGCTACTGCTCATTACTCCTCCTTCGGGACGAGGATTGTCTGCTTTTTTGACTCGAATCGGGTTGCGTTGCGGCCCGATCTTCCGGAGAATTTGGCATTGAACGAGCAATTTGCGATTTTTTTGGAATTCGATGCCAATGAAACTGGATGCTATCGACCGGCGGATCCTGAGCGCGCTGCAGCGCGACGGCCGCATGCAGAACGTGGAGCTCGCGCAGGAAGTCGGGCTGTCGCCGTCGCCGTGCCTGCGGCGCGTGCGGCTGCTCGAGGAAGCGGGCGTGATCGAGAAATACGTGGCGGTGCTGAACCCGGCGAAGGTCGGCAAGGGGCTGACGATCTTCACGCGCGTGTGGCTGAAGGGGCAGGACGCGGAATCCGTGAACCGCTTCGCCGAAGCCGTCCAGCAGATGCCGGAAGTCGTCGAGTGCCACCTGATGGCCGGCGACTGCGATTTCCTGCTGCGCGTGGTGGCGGCCGACATCGACGACTACCGGCGCTTCCAGATGGAAACCCTGACGCGCATTCCGGGCGTGCTGAGCGTGAAGACCGACATCCCGATGCAGAAGGTCAAGCTCACGTCGGCGCTGCCGACGTAACGCTGAACGGGCAGGCGAGGCCGAATGGAACGACGGTCATCGGCCGGTGACAATGGCCCGATAAACTGGCGGGACAAGCCGCTTCGCCGCACACCGGATGCACCGCCATCCGGGATTCGATGCGCAAGCAACTAACGGTCAACCGTGAAGCGACCGGACGGGCACGCGCGGATGCGCGCAGCGCCCGGCGCCGGACGGTGCGTCTTTCTTGTCGGGTCATTCATGCAGCCATTCAACACGCCGTGGAATTCGCTGGAAATCGTCAAGCTCGTGCTCGGCGTGCTGACGCCGCTGTCGGTCGCGTGCCTCGGCTGGCTCGTCGCGCGCCGGCTGAAGCGGCTCGAGCTCGTGCAGTGGACCAACCAGCGGCTGATCGAGAAGCGGCTCACGCTGTATGACACGGTCGCGCCGCAGCTCAATGCGCTGCTGTGCTTCTACACGTGGATCGGCTACTGGAAGGACATCTCGCCGGACGACGTGATCCGCGCGAAGCGCGAACTGGACCGCACGTTCCACATCTACCGCTACCTGTTCGACGAGGACGTGTACGCCGCGTATCACACGTTCATCCACGCGCTGTTCGAGGTGCATACGGGGCCCGGCCGCGATGCGCGGATCCGTTCGCTGATCCACGCGCCCGACGGCGACCGCAGCGTGCACGGCACGTACGAATGGAAGCCGGCCTGGGGCGAGCGGTTCTCGACCGCGAACGTGACGGACAAGGCCGACGTGCTGCAGCACTACACGCGGCTGATGGAGCGGCTGCGCGTGGCGCTGGGCGCGAATCGCTGAAGGTTGCGCGGGCTCGCCGCCGGGTATCGAAATTCGCTAACCGGCGGCGCGGATCGGGCCTCTGACGCACGAGGCGGATGCGTGATGTGGCCGAGGCTGACATGCTGGCAACCATGTCCACTCGCGCGAGGTCCGCATGCTTGTCGACACGGGGGGCCGGCCACCGATCACCCGCCGGCCGGGCGGACGCCGGCGGCGTCCAGGCTTCGTCGGCGCGGCCGATCCGAACCAGCTGCCGTTGCCGGTCGAACCCGAGATCGGCGACATCGTGTTCATCCGCGTGACGGTGCGGCCGTTTCTCGAAGTGGCGCGTGCGACGCGAGCGTGGACCAATCACGTCGGGATCGTCGTCGGCGAGCGCGGCGGCGAGCCGCTCGTCGCGGAGAGCACGTTTCCGCTGTCGCGCGTGACGACGATGTCGCGATTTCTCGCGCGCTCGGATCGCGGCGCGTGCGTGATCGCGCGGCTGAAGCAGCCGCTCGACGCCGCGCAGCGGCGCCGGCTCGTCGACGCGGCGATGCGCCGGATCGGCGTGGTCTACGACACGGGTTTCAATCTCGCATCGCGCCGGCAGTTCTGCTCGCGCTTCGTGCGCGAAGTGGTGCGCGATGCGACGCGGATCGTGCTCGGCGACGTCGAAACCTTCGACACGTTGCTGCGGCGGAACCCCGATCATCCGCTCGGCTTCTGGAAGATCTGGTATTTCGGCCGGATTCCGTGGCAGCGCCGCACGGTGACGCCGGCGAGCTTGTTCGAGAGCAGCGAGTTGCGCGTGGTCGCGGATACCCGCGACGCTGCCGCCGGTCGCGTCGATTGATGCGCGGACGACGCCTTTCCCCAGCCCTCAATGCCGGCCCGCGACCGCAAGCCGCGCGGCCAACCCCACGAACACCGTGCCGAGCAGATACTGCGGCAGCTTCGACGGCCGGCGGCGCGCGCCGATCCGCTGGCTCAGCCGGCTGGCGGACAGGATCACCGCGCCGTTGACGACGAGCCCGATCAGGTTGAGCACCGTCGCGAGCACGAGAATCTGTACGGCGATCGAGCCGTGCCCGGGGCGCACGAACTGCGGAAACAGCGCGAGTACGAACAGCGCCATCTTCGGATTCAGCAGGTTCGTCGTCAGGCCCTGGCGGAAGATCGCGGCGCTCGAGTGGCGGCGCTGCGACGCGACGGGCGATCGCGCGGTCGCATCCGAGCGGAACGTCTTCCACGCGAGATAGAGCAGATACGCGGCGCCGGCGAAGCGCACGGCATCGTAAGCGACCGGTACCGCGACGAAGAGCTGCGACAGCCCGAGCGCGGCCGCGAGCGCATGACAGTAAGTGCCGGACTGAATGCCCGCGAGCGTGGCGAACCCCGCGCGCCGGCCCTGGCTCACGCTGCGCGACGCGATCAGCAGCATGTCGGGGCCGGGCGTGGCGGTCAGCGCAAGACACGCGCCGGAGAACAGCGCGAGCGTGGAGAGGTCGATCATGGAAGTCCCTTTTTGCCGGAGAGGCGTGAAAGGGAGGTCAGTGTAGGAAGGCCGCCGCGGGCGGTCAACTCGCGAGTCCGCGAGGTGGCCCGGACGGCGGCTCCGCGGTCGCGACTGAACCGGCCGCTACGACACGACCGCTTCGGCGCTCATCCGCCGCAGCTCGGGCACGCACGAGCCGCACTGCGTGCCGCATTTGAGCTGGGCCTGCAAGCCTGCGAACCGCTCTGCCGGTGTCGCGGTCGCGGGACATGCCGACAGGACCGCACGAATCTCGTGCTCGCTGACCCCCACGCAATTGCAGACCGCGCGGCCGCGTGCGGGCGCCGCCTGCAACGGCACGCGCCCCGCGAACAACAGCATCCGGCCGATCGCGCCGACGCCGGCCCCGCTGTCGACGTAGTCGCGCAGCACGGCGGCACTGTCCTCGGTTGCGCCCGCTGCGCCCGACACCGAGAACGCGGTCAACACGCCGTCGACCACGCGCACGCGGCGGGCGGTGCCGCGCCGCGCATCGCCGTAGCTCATCACGTCGATCGCATGTTCGGGCAAGCCGAGCAGCGCCTCGATCTCGCGGTGCAGCGCGACCGGCACCGGCTCATACGCCGCCGCGCGCCATGCGAGCCCGCCGCCGGCGTCGGTGCCGAACGGCACGCAACTCGCGTACGGGAAGCGCGCAAACAGCGCGCGCACCTCGCGCTGCCGCGCCAGCAGCTCGTCGGCGGGCAAGCGCGCGGCGATCAGCCAGCGCCACGGCAGGTCGGCCTTCAGCAGCTTGATCGCGGCGTGCTTCAGTTCCGGCTGACGCGAGTGCGGGTCCAGCGCGGCGGAGGTCACCGTATTGACGCCGGCGCCGATGCGATTGCCGGCCACGCCAGACACGAACTCGTCGCCCCAGTGCATCGGCGTGAACGCCTGGCCGGGCGCGATCGCGTCGTCGGCGCGCGCGGGCAGCAGCATGCTGCCGCGGCGCGACGTCAGGTGCACGAAGTCGTGCGGGCCGATGCCGAGGCGTGCGCAGTCCGCGGCGTTCAGGTCGACGCTCGGCGCCGGTGCGTGCGAGAAGAGTTTCGGCACGCTGCCCGTGCGGCTGCAGCCGTGCCACTGGTCGCGCAACCGGCCGGTCGTCAGCGCGAAGCGGAAGCGCGAATCGACGGGTTCCGCCACCGGCTGATACGGGGTCACGATGAAGCGGGCGCGACCGTCGGCGGTCGGGAACCGCCCGTCGGCGTACAGCCGGACGGCACCGTGCGCGGCGCCCGGCGGAAACGGCCATTGCTGCGGGCCGGCAGATTCGAGCTGCGGCCACGACAGTCCGCCGATGTCGCAATCGCGCCCGGCCGTCGTCGCGCGATGCTCGTTCCACACCGCTTCCGTGTCCGCATACGGGAACAGCGTGGCGCGGCCCGGCGTGAGCCGTGCCTCCAGCCGCCGGCCGACCTCGGCGGCGATCCGCCAGTCCGCGCGCGCGTCGCCGTACGGTTCGACGGCCGCCCGCACGCGCGAGATCCGCCGCTCGGAATTGGTGACGGTGCCCTCCTTCTCACCCCAGGTTGCGGCGGGCAGCAGCACGTCGGCGTACGGCGCGGTACCGGTATGCGCATACGCATCCTGCAGCACGACGAATTCCGCGCGGGCGAGCCCCGCGCGCACGGCCGCCTGGTTCGGCAGCGAGTGCGCCGGGTTCGTGCAGACGATCCACACGGCCTTGAGCTCGCCTTCGGCGAGCCGGTCGAACATCTCGACCGCGGTCAGGCCGGGCTGCGCCGGTATCTCGTCGACGCCCCACAGCCGCGCGATCTCGGCGCGGTCGGCGGGGTTCGCGAGATCGCGGTGCGCGGAGGCGAGCGTCGCCATCCCGCCCACTTCGCGGCCGCCCATCGCGTTCGGCTGGCCGGTCAGCGAGAACGGCCCCGCGCCCGGCGTGCCGATCTGGCCGCTAGCCAGATGCAGGTTGATCAGCGCGACGTTCTTGTGCGAGCCGTCCGCCGACTGGTTCAGCCCCTGGCAGTACAGCGACAGCGACGGACCGTCCGCGAACCAGCGCGCGGCCGTCACGATGTCGTCCGCGCGCAGCCCGCAGACCTGTGCCGCGACGGCGGGCGACCATTCGCGCACGCTGTCGCGTACCGCGTCGAAGCCGTTCGTGTGCGCGTCGATGAACGCGCGGTCGAGCGAGCCGTCCCATACCAGCACGTGCAGCATCGCGTTGAACAGCGCGACGTCGGTGCCGGGCTGCAGCGCGAGGTGCAGCGTCGCGTCGCTCGCGGAATCGGTGCGGCGCGGATCGGCGACGATCACCTTCATCGCCGGATTGCGTTCGCGCGCGGCTTCGAGCCGGCGGTACAGGATCGGATGCGCGAACGCCGGGTTCGCGCCGGCGATCAGCACGGTGCCCGCATGATCGAGATCGTCGTAGCTGCACGGCGGCGCGTCCGCGCCGAGCGATTTCTTGTAGCCGACCACGGCCGAGCTCATGCACAGCCGCGAATTCGAATCGATGTTGTTGGTGCCGATCAGCGCTTTCGCGAGCTTGTTGAAGACGTAATAGTCCTCGGTCAGCAACTGCCCGGACACATAAAAGCCGACCGCGTCGCGGCCATGCTGCTCGACGATCCGCGCGAAGCGCGCGGCGACATGGTCGAGCGCGTCGTCCCACGATACGCGCGTGCGCGCCGCGTCGCGCGTGTGCCGCAGTTCGGGATGCGTCGCACGGGTCTGCGCATAGCGTTCGGGCGCGGCGGTCAGGTGCAGCGTGCTGCCCTTCGAGCACAGCCGGCCGAAATTCGCCGGATGATCGGGGTCGCCGCGCACGCCGACGATCTTGCGCTGCCCGTCGCCATCACTGCTCGTCTGGATGATCACGCCGCAGCCGACGCCGCAGTAGCAGCAGGTCGAATGCGTTTCGCGCAGGTCAGCGTCGGAGCGAGCGTCGCGCTCGAGTACGGCGGCCATTCCCGTCATGCAGCGTGTCCCGGTGCGGCGCACGCGGGTGCGCCGGATGCGTCGTCGCCGATCGCGAGCGACGTGAGTTCGCTGCGCCTGAGCAGCACCGCGTCGCCGTCGCACGCGACGCTGAACATGGGCGTGCAGCCGTCGTCGGGCGGCAGCGCGCAGCCGTTGCCGAACGCGACGTTGAAGCCGTGCAGCGGGCACGTGACCTGTTCGCCGTGCACGATGCCCTGGGACAGCGGGCCGCCGCGATGCGGACAGCGGTCGAGCAGCGCGAACACGCGGTCGCCCGCGGTGCGAAACAGCGCGACGGGCGCGCCTGCGGGCCGCTTGACGACGCGTGCGCCGAGCGGGGGAATGTCGTCGATCCGGCAGACCGCGATCCAGTCGGGTTCGAAAGTAGGCATCGTAGGGTTTCCTGGCGGTGGCAGTGGCGGCGGCATCAGCGGCCGGCCGTCTCGACGGCGATCGGGGTGAACTGGCGCAGGTCGACCTGCGCGTCGTCGGTGTCGTGCCACGGATCGGGCTCGTCCTTCAGCGCGAACTGCAGGCGTTCCCACAGCGCCGCGCGGTTGGCGGCATCGTCGAGCACGCGCGCCTTCACATGGTCGAGCCCGACGCGTTCGAGGTAGTGCACGGTGCGCTCCAGATACCAGCCCTCCTCGCGATAGAGCTGCAGGAACGCGCCCGCGTACTCGAGCACTTCCTCGTGGGTCTTCACCTTGCAGAAGAATTGCGCGACCTCGGTCTTGATGCCGCCGTTGCCGCCGACGTAGATTTCCCAGCCGGAATCGACGCCGATCACGCCGACGTCCTTGATCCCCGATTCCGCGCAGTTGCGCGGGCAACCCGACACCGCGAGCTTGACCTTGTGCGGCGCGTACATCCGCCACAGCGCGCGTTCGAGCTGCTGGCCCATCAGCGTCGAATCCTGCGTGCCGAAGCGGCACCATTCGGAGCCGACGCAGGTCTTCACGGTGCGCAGCGCCTTCGCGTATGCGTGCCCGCTCGGCATCCCGAGGTCGTGCCATACGCCCGGCAGGTCTTCCTTCTTCACGCCGAGCAGGTCGATGCGCTGCCCGCCCGTGACCTTGACGGTCGGAATCGCATACTTGTCGACGACATCGGCGATGCGGCGCAGCTCGTCGGCGGTCGTCACGCCGCCCCACATGCGCGGCACGACCGAATAGCTGCCGTCTTTCTGGATGTTCGCGTGCGCGCGTTCGTTGATGAAGCGCGATTGCGGATCGTCCTTCGCATCGTGCGGCCAGGTGCTGATGCAGTAATAGTTGAGCGCCGGCCGGCAGCTCGAGCAGCCGTTCGGCGTGCGCCATTCGAGGAAGTGCATCGCGGCCGGCACCGACAGCAGCTTGTGCTCGCGAATCGCAGTGCGCACTTCCGCGTGCGTGCGGTCCGTGCAGCCGCAGACCGGCTTC
Organism: Burkholderia cepacia GG4; assembly: GCF_000292915.1. NCBI lineage: Bacteria > Pseudomonadati > Pseudomonadota > Betaproteobacteria > Burkholderiales > Burkholderiaceae > Burkholderia > Burkholderia cepacia. The sequence continues at coordinate 2,417,279 of NC_018514.1, read as the reverse complement.
GCCTTCGGCGACGCCGAATAGTCGCCGCCGAGCGTCGACATCAGGATCTGCTCGACGAGGCCCGTGCACGAACCGCACGACGCGGATGCCTTGGTGTGCTTGCGCACGTCTTCCAGCGTGAAGAGCCCCTTCTCCTTGATCGCGCCGACGATCGTGCCCTTGCAGACGCCGTTGCAGCCGCACACCTCGGCCGTGTCCGGCATCGCCGCCGCGTGCGTGACGCCGCTGTGCCCTGTGTCGCCGAGGCTCGTCTCGCCGAACATCAGCGTCTCGCGGATGTCAGCGATGTTGCGGCCCTCGCGCAGCAGCTTGAAATACCACGCGCCGTCGGCGGTGTCGCCGTACAGGCACGCGCCGACGATCCGGTCTTCCTTGACGACGATTTTCTTGTAGACGCCCGCGAGCGGATCGGACAGCGTGATGTCCTCGGTGCCTTCGCCGCCGAGGAAGTCGCCCGCGGAATAGAGATCGATGCCGGTCACCTTCAGCTTCGTCGACGTGACCGAGCCGACGTAGCGGCCGATGCCGAATTCCGCGAGGTGGTTCGCCGCGACCTTGGCCTGCTCGAACAGCGGCGCGACGAGCCCGTACGCGATGCCGCGATGGTTCGCGCATTCGCCGACCGCGTAGATGCGCGGGTCGTAAGTCTGCATCGTGTCGCTCACGACGACACCGCGATTGCAGTACAGGCCGGTGCTTTCCGCGAGTTCGGTGTTCGGGCGGATGCCGATCGCCATGACGACGAGATCGGTGTCGAGCGAGTCGCCGTCGGCGAAGCGGATCGCGCGCACCCGCGTGCCGTCCGGGCCGTCGCTTTCCAGCGCGGCGGTCTGCTTCGACATCAGGAACTTGAGGCCGCGTGCTTCCAGCGACTTGCGCAGTAATTCGCCCGCGGTCGCGTCGAGCTGCCGCTCGAGCAGCGTCGGCGCGAGGTGGACGACCGTCACGTCCATGCCGCGCAGCTTCAGGCCGTTCGCGGCTTCGAGGCCCAGCAGCCCGCCGCCGATCACGACCGCACGGCGATAGTGCGACGACGCGTCGATCATCGCCTGCGTGTCGGCAATGTCGCGATAGCCGAGCACGCCGTCGAGTCCGATCCCGGGGATCGGCAGCATGAACGGATTCGAGCCGGTCGCGAGCAGCAGGCGGTCGTACGGCGCTTCGGTGCCGTCGTCGGCCACCGCGACCCGGCGCACGCGGTCGATCTTCACGACCTTGCGGCCGGTCAGCAGCTTCACGCCATGCTGCTCGTACCACGCGTAATCGTTCAGGACGATCTGCTCGAGCGTCTGCTCGCCGGCCAGCACCGGCGACAGCAGGATCCGGTTGTAGTTCGGATGCGGTTCCGCGCCGAACACCGTGACGTCGTACAGATCCGGGGCCAGCTTGAACAGTTCCTCGAGCGTGCGTACGCCCGCCATCCCGTTGCCGACCATCACCAGCTTCATCTTCCGCATTCCGACGTCTCCTAGGCGTTGAGCGTGCAGGTCGCCCCGCGTGTCAAGGAGACAAAAAGCAAGCGACATGCCAATGGCGTCGGGCCGCGCCCCGGTGCGATGCACGCAGGCGGGTGCGCACCGCGTGCATGCGCGGCACGGCCTACGTTGGTGCATCGCAATGCAAGTCGGTGCACGGGCGCCGACGCGATCGATTCGTCAGCGGATTACCGTCACGCGCGGGTCGCGACGCGTGCCGTGCGAGCCGCCCCCGGTTCGACATTTCGCTCGCGGCACGGGCCGCTCCGGTTGCGCGGGCCGTGGTTCCGGCCCGCGGCGGCGGTCACTCGGCAAGGTGCGTGATGCCGTGCGCCGGCAGCGCCGGTATGCCGGCGGCGCGCGCGTCGCCGGGCATGGCCCAGCCAAGCCATTGCGCACGCAGCAAAACGAGTGCGCCGCATGCACAGGCGGCGAGGGCGCCGAACGTCACGAAGCCGAGCTGATAGCTGCCGGTGCTTTCCTTCGCGATGCCCATCACGACGGGCAGATAGAAGCCGCCGATGCCGCCCGCGGCGCCGACGATGCCGGACAGCAGGCCGGTCTTGCCTTGCCAGCGGTGCGGCACGAGCTGGAAGGTCGCGCCGTTGCCGAGCCCGAAGGCGACGTACAGGCAGATCAGCAACGCGATGCCGCCTGCCAGCGGCGGCATCCAGGCGGCGAACGCGAAGTCGGCGACGGCAATCGCGGCGAGCAGCACGATCAGCGTGCGCACGCCGGTGACGCGATCCGCGATGAAGCCGCCGAGCGGCCGCACGATGGCGCCAAGGAAGGCGAGCAGCGACATGAACAGGCCGGCGTCGATCTTCGGCATCTGGTACAGCGACGTCAGCAGCAGCGTCACGTATGACGACATGCCGACGAAGCCGCCGAACGTGATGCTGTAGATCAGCATGATGACCCACGTATCGCGCTCGGCGAGCACCGCGCGGTAGCGCGCGGGCAGGATCGCGATCGCGAGCAGCGCGCCCATCACCGGCAGCAGCAGCACGCCGGTCTTGCCGGCCCCGAACAGCCCGCCGTGCACGGCCAGGACGAGCGCGACGAGGCCCGCGAGCGTGATGGCGAACGCGCCGAGCGCGCGCGGCACGCTGCCGGATTTTTCGCCGCGGTCGTCGGCCCACGCGATGATCGCGAAGCCGGCAATCGCGAGCAGCGGCAGCGCGGCGGCGGTCGAGAGCTTCCAGCCGACCGCGGCCGCGATGTGCGGAAACATGAAGCCGTCGAGCACCGCGCCGATGTTGCCGGCCGCGGCGAGGCCGAGCACGAGCCCCTGCACTTTCGGCGGATAGCTGCTGCCTGCCATCGGCAGCGCCACCGCGAAACTCGCACCGCCCATGCCGAGGAACACGCCGAGGACGAGCAGCAGTGCATACGACGGCGTGCCGGGCACGCACGGCAGCACGATGGCCGGCAGCGCGGACAACACGACGCCCATCAGCGCGATCGTGCGCCCGTTCGCGGATTGGTACAGGTTGCCGAGCGTCACGCGCAGGATCGCCGCGGCGAGCACCGGCACCGCGACGAGAAAGCCCTGTTGCGCGGCGGACATCGCGATGTCCTTGCCGATGAACGGCGCGAGCGGGCCGTACAGCACCCAGACGGTGAAGCCGGTGTCGAAATACAGGAAGCACGCGAGCAGCGAGCGCCAGTTGCCGCTCTGCAGGGAGGTGCGCAAACGCGTCATGGTGGTGACCTCTGCGGATTGCCGGTCGGACGCCGGCGGGATCGGTCCGAACATCGCAAGGCGCCGGTACGCGGCGTCAGATCGTTGTTGGCAATATGTATGCCAGCAACCGCGGATATCGACGGATGCGGCGACGGGCCTGGTTCGCAGCGGGAGAGGGGGGCGTCACGACGATCGGTGCGACGTGGCGGGGCAGCACTGTCAGCGTGCGCGCGGCGCAGCGGCGGTGCGGCGATGCACTGGGATGATTCGGGATGCTGTCGATGATCGGGCGAGGCTGCCGGGATGGGACAGGCGGTCGCTGGCCTGGCCGCGCGGGCAACGCATCGCATGGCGCGCGTGAGGTGCGGCGCGGTTGTGTCGATACGTGTTGGCGAGTTGCGCCGATTCGTTCACCGCGGATGGCGCGCGGCAATCCCGCGGAGGTGGACGAGCGCGGAAGTGACGTGCGGCCGGCGAGCGCGTGGCGATCGGACCACGTGCGTCTGCAGCCGCCGCAGCGCGACGGCTGCGACGGCTCGCCGGCCATCCGGCGCGTCGCTCAGTCCTTCGCGACCACGTCGATGCGCAGCGCTTCGCCGCCGGCGACGATCGCCAGCAGACGATCGACGTTCGGGTGCGCGCCCGGGCGGTTGCGTGCGTCGGCGGTGTGCTCCGCGAACACGGCGAGACCATGCTCGGCCGCCTTCGCATCGAGCGTGCCGAATGCCTGCTTCAGGTAGTTGTACACCGCGAGCGAGCCTTGTTTGCCCGGCTGGTTCTCGATGCTGGCGACCACGTCGCCGTTCGCGCCGACGAGATCGATGCGGGCGATGCCGTCGATGGCCGGCAGTTGCGCGAGGTTGTCCTTGAATACTGGGGTCGGTTGAATCACTGAAAATACTCCGTCGGTTCGGTCATGGGCCAATCGGCGTGGCCGGCCGTATCTTATCCGATCGGCCTGGGTGCGCCGGCCCGCGCGGTCAGCCGAACGCGCGGCAATGCCATTCGTGTGACGATTGCGGAGGCGAGCGCGATGCGGCGATGCAGCTTCGGGCACCCGCGCATTGCGTAACGCGGCATCATGAAATACCGTGGACGACAACCATCGACAACGTCGAACTCCTGACTAATGCGCGTAACAGGCGCGAAGCGATTCGCGTGGCTGCTGCGGGCGCAGGGCGTGATCGAGCCCGGCTGCACCCGCTGCGACTGGTCTGCAAGAACCCGGAGGGCGCGCGCGTGCGGCGGAACCGAACCGGGCCATCGGTGACAGGGAGGCGTGCGATGACGCTGCCGGATGATGCGACCGTACTGGAGCGCTTTATCGCGTGGGAGTCGGAGCGTCGCCACCACACCTATCTGACGCAGCCCGGTCCCGACGGTTCGGTCGTCGATTACTCGTGGGGCGAGGTCGGCGACCAGGCGCGTCGCGCGGCTGCGTATCTCGTCTCGCTTGGTTTGCCGAGGGGAAGCCGCATCGCGCTGCTGGGCCGCAACAGCGCGCACTGGATCGTCGCCGATCTGGCCATCATGATGGCCGGCATGGTCAGCGTGCCGCTCTATCCGGCATTCAGCGCCGAGTCGGTGCGCTACGTGCTCGGGCACAGCGAAGCGAAACTGCTGCTGCTCGGCAAGCTCGACGGCATCAACGACAACTGGGCCAACATTCGCGAGAGCCTGCCGGCGGATTTGCAGCAGGCGGCGCTGCCGCTGTCACCGCGTCGGGACCTCCTCCAGTGGAGCGAGATCCTGGCCGCGCATGCGCCGCTCGCCGACGTGCAGTTGCCGGCGCTCGACGAGCCGGCCACGATCGTCTATACGTCGGGCACGACCGGGCAGCCCAAGGGCGTGGTGCTGTCGCACGGCAGTCTCGCTGCCGCGTACCTCTCGATGCTGCGCAGCGGTCACTGGGACACCCGGCAGACCGCGCGCGGCTTTTCGTATCTGCCGCTCGCCCACGCGGCCGAGCGCGCGGCGGTGGAAGTCGCGTCGCTCGCGTTCGGTTACCGCGTGTTTTTCGCCGACTCGCTGGCGACCTTCGTCGACGACCTCAAGCGCGCGCGCCCGACCGTCTTCTTCTCGGTGCCGCGGCTCTGGACGAAGTTCCATCTCGGCATCAACGAGAAGCTCGCCCCGCGCACGCAGCGCTGGCTGTTCGCGGTGCCGGTGGTGGGACGGATCGTCAAACGAAGGATCCTGCGCGAACTCGGGCTCGACCAGGTGCGTCTTGCCTTCACGTCGTCCGCGCCATTGCCGGACAGTCTGATGCGCTGGTATCGCGACCTCGGTCTCGAACTGCTCGATGTCTACGGGATGACCGAAAACTTCGCGATCTCGCATGCCAATCTTCCCGGCTGCCCGCGTCTGGGCAGCGTCGGCCGGCCGCAGGTCGGGGTCGCCGCCCGCATCGGCGCGGGCGGCGAGATCGAGGTGAAAAGCCCGACCCAGATGCTGGGGTACTACAAGGAACCCGAGCTGACCGCGCGGCTGACGACGGCAGACGGCTATTTCCGGACGGGGGACTGCGGCGAAATCGATGCGGACGGTTTCCTCAGGATCACCGGGCGCATCAAGGATGCGTTCAAGACGCTCAAGGGCGAATATGTCGCGCCTGCGCCGATCGAGCAACAGCTCGCGACGCATCCGCTGCTCGAAGCCGTCTGCGTCGCTGGCGCGGGGCTGGCCATGCCGTTCGCGCTGCTGATGCCGTCGGCCGACACGCGCATGGCAGTCGCGGCCGGCCGGCTCGACCGGGCGGTGTTGACACGCGAGTTCGCGGTGCTGCGCGAGCGCGTCAACGCCGGCGCGTCCGCGCACGAGCGGTTGCAGTTCCTCGTCATCGTCAAGGACACCTGGACGGCCGAGAATGCGCTGCTGACGCCGACGCTGAAGATCCGGCGGGGTGCGATCGAGGGGCGTTACGCACAGTGCGCGGGTGAGTGGGCCGCGCTCGGGCAGCCGGTCGTCTGGGAAACCTGACAGTCGCGCGAGCGATCGTCGAGAGCGGATGTTGGTTCGGTGACGCGATGCGGAGCGTTGATGGTCGGGCCTTCGTTGCGGGGATCCGTGTGCATGCTGATCCCGTCGCGACCGTGCGGCGCCCCGCATCTTGTCGTGTCATTCGAATGAAGCGGGGCGGGCCGCCGGCCTGGCGGCCATCGGCATCGCGCGGCCTTTTCCGCTACAGTGGGAGATTGCAGGCCACGCACGCCGCCCACGCCGGCACGACGCGGCCGTCGCGCAATCGCACACGAGGGCCCCGATGGACACTGAGCAACGCTACACCGCCAACGCGCCGACACGCGCGGAAGTCGACGCACTGGCCGGTACCACCGTCATCGAGTTCGGCGCGAACTGGTGCGGGATTTGCGCGGGTGCGCAGCCCGCGATCGTCGCGTCGTTCTCCGCGCATCCGGCCGTGCGGCATCTGAAGATCGAGGACGGCCCGGGCCGGCCGCTCGGTCGCTCGTTCGGCGTGAAGCTGTGGCCGACGCTGGTGTTCCTGCGCGACGGCGTCGAAGTCGCGCGCGTCGTGCGCCCCGCCGATGCGAAGCAGATCGAAGCCGACGGCTTCGCCGCGCTCGCCTGAGGTCGTCATCATGCAACAGGCCATCACGCACATCGGCGTCGACGCGCACGGGAGCGGCCTCGTCGAGTTCACGCCGCAGGTACGGGCATTCGTCGACCAGCAGGCGATCCGTACCGGCCTGCTGACCGTGTTCTGCCGCCACACGTCTGCGTCGCTGCTGATCCAGGAGAACGCCGACCCGTCGGTGCAGCGCGATCTCGAACGCTACTTCGCGGCGCTCGCGCCCGAGGACGACACGCGCTACGAACACGACACCGAAGGGTCCGACGACATGCCGGCGCACCTGCGCACCGCGCTCACGCAAGTGCAGCTGTCGATTCCGGTCGAGCACGGACGCATGGTGCTCGGCACCTGGCAGGGCATCTACCTGTTCGAGCATCGTCGCGCGGCGCACCGCCGCGATATCGTGCTGCACCTGATCGGCGAGTAAGCGAGTAAGCGAGTAAGCGAGTAAGCGAGTAAGCGAGTAAGCGAGTAAGCGAGTAAGCGAGTAAGCGAGTAAGCGAGGGTACGCGATGGAAAGCGCGGGAACGCAAGCACGCGAGCCCGTGACGGATGGCCGCCGCGTTCAGCCGAGCAGCTTCTCGACGAGCGCGCCGAGTTCGCGCAGGTGAACGGGCTTCGGCAGGAATTCGTCGAACACCTGCTGGTTCTCGCGCAACTCGGCCGATTCGTACGCGCTGACGCCGAGGATCGACGGGAACCGGCCGTCGTCGTCCGGTTGCGCGACCATCCGGATGCGGTGCGCGACTTCGAAGCCGCTCAGGTCCGGCAGCTCGAGATCGAGCACGACGAGGTCGTAATGCGCGTCGCCGAAGCGCGCAACGCCTTCGTGCCCGGTGCCGCACAGATCGGCGTCGAGACCGAGCGCCGACAGCATCGCGCCGAGCGTTTCGCGCGCGTTGTCGTTGTCGTCGACCACGAGCGCGCGGCGGTTGCGTTGCGCGGCGGCGGCTAGCCACGCGGGCGCGTCGCCGGCCGTTTCGCCGGTATCGGGTACCTCGGCCGGCAGCGTGACGACGAACTCGCTGCCTTCGCCGACGACGCTGCGCACGTCCACATGGCCGCGCAGCGTCGTGACGATTTCGCGCACGACGGCGAGCCCCATGCCGATCCCGTCCACATGCAGGCCGACGGCGTCGTTCGCGCGGTAGAACGGCTCGAAGATCTTCGACAGATGCGGCTTCGCGATGCCGGCGCCCGTGTCGCGCACGGCGAGCTTCAGCTGCCGGCCGGCCGGCGCGTCGACGAGCGTGATCGCGATGTCGATCGATCCGTCGGCCGTGTACTTCACCGAGTTTTCGATCAGGTTCGACAGCACCTGCCGCAACAGCTTGCGATCGGAGCGGATCGCGAGATCGTGCGGCTCGACCTGTTGCGCGACGTCGATCCGCTTGGCCGTGATTTTCGCACGCAGCGGATCGAGCACCTCGGCGAGCAGCGACGCCATGCCGACGGTCTCGGATTCGGCGAGGCGCTTGGTCGAGCGCAGCTTGATGTAGTCGGTCAGGTCCTTGACCAGCGCTTCGAGCGACGACGCGGAGTTCTGCAGCCGCCGGATCGTCTTCAGGTTCGCGTCGGACTGCGGCCGCGCGAGCAGGATCTCGATCGACCCGCAGATGGCCTGCAGCGGTGTGCGCAGTTCATGGCTGACCATCCCGAGGAACGCGTTCTTCGCCTCGATCATCTCGAACGCGCGGTCGGACGCCTTGCGTTCCGCGTCGAGCGCCGCGTCCTGCCGCTCGAGCAGGTCGTCGCGCGTGCGCATCGTATAGAACAGCAGCAGGAACAGCGCGCACAGGATCACGCCGAGAATGATGCCGAGCGCTAGGATCGCCCGCTGTTTTTCCTTCAGCTGATGGAACGTGAAATCGCGCTGCGCCATCTCGATCGCGCGGAAGTCGTTCGCGAGGCCGTTGACCTTCGGCCAGTACGTATTGACCTCGTCGATCACGCGCGGCGCGTCCTTCGGTGCGGCGCGCAGCAACGGCACGTCCTGCTTCAGGCGCGCCATGAATTCGCCGAGCGCCGCGATCTGGGCGCGTGCGCGCGGGATGCGCAGCCAGTATTCGGACACCTCGGACGGCCGCTGCAGGAACCCGAACGACACCGACAGGCTGTCGAGCTGCGTCTGCACGTGATCGTAGTCGTCGTCCACGTGGGTCGCGTAGAGAATCAGCTGGCGGTCGAAGCGCGTATAGGCATTGCGATATTGCGCGGCGGTCCAGAACACGCCTTCACGCGGCCCTTCGAGCACGCCCTCGTTGACCGACGTCGCGAGCAGGTCCCACAGCAGGAACGCCCACGCGGCGAATCCCAGGATCCACAGCGATCCCAGGACCACGATGACTTTTCGGTTCTTCCATCGGCCACGTGTCATGTCGCCTGCTTACTTCACCGTCAGGCCGATGATCTGCCATGCGAACTTGGCTTCGCCGAGCGGCGTCTTCAGTTCGTCGGGATACTGGTCGCGCGGATACATGACCCACAGCGGGCCGTAGTTGTCGTTGCCGAGCACCTTGCCGTTCATCGTGCGCGCGAGGATCACGCCGTACTTGTCGGCATCCGACACCGGGATCGTGAACGTATATTCGTCGATGCAGCGGAACTCGATCTGCGTGCCGTGCGCATCGACGGTCTTCAGCACGTCGGACAGGCGCGGGCCGGTGAAGGTCGCCTTCGGCGTCCAGCTCGTCGACGTGACGATCGTGTGCTGCGGCAGCGCCATCAGCGCCTGCTCGGAAAAGACGAACATCGTCTTGCCGGGCTGGTTGCCGCGGCCGATCTTGCCGTCGACGGTAAACGTGAACGACGCGGCCCAGCACGCGGCGGCCGTGCCGAGCAGGCCGGCCGTGAGCAGGCTCTTGATCCAGATGGTTGAAACTCGCATGTCTTTCCCCTTGGTCGTGTTCGTGTGCAGGTCGGTTGTCGGCGTGGTCTCAACTCGCGGCGGCGGCGACGGCCGGCAGCGCGACCTTCAGTTCGCGCGCGACTTCGGCGAACAGGATCGGCAGGCGCACGGGCTTTTCCTCGCAGCGCGCGTTGTAGTGCGACACGATGTGCGCGATCTCGTCCTCGCTCGCTTCGCCGGTCGAGATCTTGCCGGTCAGCAGGAAGATCGGCGCGCCGCCGTTCTCGCTCGACCGGATGCCGCGCACGAGCTCGGCGGCCGTCTGGTCGCCGAGCATCCAGTCGAGGATGTAGCCGTCGAAATCCTCGACTTCCAGCGCCTTGCGGAACGACGCGCCGTCGTAGTAAGGGATCGCGTTCACCCCTTTTTCGATGAAATATTCACATACCGTCTCGGCGACGTCGTGCGAGTCGTCGACCACGGCGATCCGCGCCGCGTACACGTTCGGCTGGCTCGAGCGCAGTTCGACGACGTCGACCGGATACGTGCGCCCCTCGCGCGCGTGCTGGCGTTCGGTGACGATCCATTCGCCTTGCCATTGCAGCGCGACGAAATCCGTTTCGCTCTGGCTGCTGGCCTTCGCCGAGATCGCGGCGCGGCAGCGGAAGCGGCGCGACTCGATCACGAGCGTCGCGTCGATCATCTCGGCGGCGGCCGGCTGCGTGCCCTTGTCGTCGAGCAGGATCGCGGGCGGCACGCCGAAGTGCGTCGCGATGTCCTGCAACTGCGACAGGTTCCACGGGATCAGGCCTTTCATCTTGCGCGTGACGACCGAGAAGCTGAGACCCAGCACGTTCGCGATCGTCGTGTTGTGACTGCGCGGCGGAATGCCGTTGCGCGTCAGCAGATCGCGCACCTTGGTGGCGGTGATGAGATCGACGTTGGCCTGCTCGCTATTGGACATCTCGACGGGGTCTCCTGGGTTTTAGCGACGAAGAGCATATTCAAAAGTGACGCGATATGCAAACTTTGAAATCGCGAATCACCTTGACATGCCATATTTCTCCATTATTATTGCTCACCACGTCACTATTGTTTGTTGCGTCAGGTTTGGAGGCCGGTGTCGACAGCAGTCGACCCAGCGAAAGGCGGCAGCCAGCGCGTGACTGAACGATTCGAAGAGAGCCTGAGAGAGCCTTGGACTGCGTGTCGGCGTGGGTGAATTGTATTCGCCTCGCCGCACGCAAGCCGGGTACGTGCTCGCGGGGGGATGGCGCGAAGCAGTGCGGCGCAAATAAAACGCAGGGAAAGCGCAAATGGTTCGCCGTTTGCTGGCACCGGGGTTGCTGTTGCTGGTGGCCGCGTGCGCGCGGGATCCGTCCGTCACCGGCAACACGGTGCGGATCTGCGACGATACAGGTTGTTCTGGCCACCCAAAAAGATCAGGTTTCCTATCAAAATAAGGGCGATGCGGACGACCGTTGGGATCCGCGCATCGTGTCGCTGAAGCAGGCCGCGAAGACCCAGCCGAAGGCCGCGTACGACCTCGGCCTGCGTTGTTTCCGCGGCGACGGCGTGCGCCAGGACAGCTACCAGGCACTGAAGTGGATGCGCGACGCCGCCGAGCGCGGCGACCTGAACGCGCAGAAGGCGCTCGGCAGTTTCTACCTGTTCGGCCTCGAGGAGACGGGTTCCGATCCGCGCGAAGCGGACAAGTGGCTGTCGATCGCGGCGAGCCGCGGCGACAAGGAATCGAAAAAGCTGCTCGAGCTCGCGCGCAAGGCGAAGAAGGAAGACGAGGAAGACTGGAAATGGCGCACGCAATGGCGTGATGTCTATTACGACTACTGGTACTCGGGCTATCCGTACTACGGCGTCAGGCATCAGACGTACTGGTACGACTGACCGGACCGAAAGCAACGGGGGCTGCCGCGGGGAGACCACCATCGCGCGCCGTGCCGGGGAGTTTATCGAAGTTCGCACGAACACATAAACCGAACAGCGACTCGATCGATCGATAACGACATGAAGACCATCCTTTCCCAACGTCTCACTCAAGGTGCGCTGGGTGCAGGGTTTTGCGCGTCCGTCGCCGGTTGCGGCGGCATGGTGACGCCCGGCGCGAATCGAACGCGGCTTGTCCGGTGGGATGGGTCCCTCGTGCCGCGATTTCGCGACGACTTCTCGTTCGAGTTCAAAATCCCCAATCATATAAGTCGTACGTGTACTAAAAAGATAATGCATGACTGATTTTCGCAGTGTCGTTTGGCATGATCGGGCTACCACTATCCCGAGTGTTTTCATCGTGACGTCCGGCCCGGCAGGGAATCTGCCGCTGGTCCGCACCCCGGGCGCCGTCACGCCAGGTCATGCCATACAGCACGCTTCAGTCCATCCGCCGCTACCAGAGCATCTCGATGTTCGGGGGCGGCATCGTCGTCACGATCCTGATTCTGATCGCCTGCGGGCTCGGGATCACGTCGATCGTCTACGGCTATCTGGACGGCGAGCGGCGCAATTTCCTGAGCGGTGTCGAGGAAACCGTCGGCGTGGTGCAGGTGGCCGAGACATCGTTCCGTAACGGTGTCACGAATACGCAACTCATCTGGCGCGAGCTTGGCCCGGCGCCGGCCGACGTCACGAAGGCGTTCTTCGACCACGGCCAGCAGCTTGCGATCAAGCCGTATCCGTCGCTGGTGGTCGGCGTGCCGGGGCAAACCGCGCAGCGCGACGACGTCTCGCGCTATCTTGCGCTGTCGTTCCTGCTGTCGCGCATCGGTGCGGCGAGTTCGATCAATCGTGGGCGCACGCTCGAGGGCTATCACTACAGCACGCGCACGGGGGTGTTCGGCTTCGTGCCGCATCTGTCGCGCGACAATCCCGCACTCGCATCGGCCGATGCGCGCGCGCAGGTCCTCGCGGCGCTGCGCGTCGATTTCGACGGCCCGGCACCGGCGTCGAATGACGGTCGGCCACGGGTCCGCTGGTTGCCGCCCTACCTCAATCCCGTGACCGGGCAGGCTCGCATCCGGATTGCCGCCGAGGCGCGCGCCGGCGGCCAGCCGTTCGCGGTGCTGGTCACCGAGTATGCGCCGGAATACCTGTTGTCCTGGCTGCCCGGGCACGGCACGGCCGGCGTGTTCTTCATCACGTCGGCGGACAACCGGGTGATCGCGATCGATCCGGATGTCGAGCGCACCAACGCGCTGACCGAGCGCCTGTTGAAACTCGACGTCGCGCGGGACGGCCACGCGCCCGGCGAGCCGCGCTTTCGCGACGGCGTGATCGTGTTCGACAGCAAGCTCGCGGCAACCGGCTGGACGATCGCCTATGCGCTGTCGTGGGCCGACGTGGCGGCCGGCATCGGCGTGCAGGCCGGCGCGCTCGCGGGCGCAACGCTCGTCGCGATTGTCGTGATGTGGCTGCTGCTCGTGCGCTTCCACCGGCGCGTGCTCACGCCGGTCTACGCACGCTCGGCGCGCGTGTTCGACAGCGAGGCGCTGTGCCGCAGCGTGATCGCGATGGCGCCGGTCGGCATCAGCCTCGTGTCGCTGTCCGACCGGCGCGTGATGCTCGCGAGCGACGCGCTGACGCAAATGCTGTTGCCGCACGGCGGCGATCACCGCGCGCTGTCCGTGCAGGTGCTCGAGAAGTACGATGCGTTCGTCGCGAATGGCGGGGCCGGCCAGGCGATGATGACCGAGCTCGTGCTCGATGCACGCGGCGATGCGCCGCTGCATCTGGAGATCATCGCGCAGGGTGCGCGTTACGAGGGCGAGGACGTGCTGATCGCGATCTTTGCCGATACGACCGCGCAGCGCCGGCTCGTGCATCAGCTCGAGGAGGCGGTGCGCGCGGCCGATTCGGCGAATGCGGCCAAGTCGTCGTTTCTCGCCGCGACGAGCCACGAGATCCGCACGCCGCTGAACGTGATTCTCGGCAATCTCGAGCTGCTCGAACGCACGGCGCTAGATGCATCGCAGCAGAGCCGGGTACAGACGCTGCGCGCGTCGGCCACGGGGCTGCTCGCGATCGTCAGCGACATCCTCGATTTCTCGAAGATCGAAGCCGGCGCGATGTCGGTCGAGTCGATCGAGTTCGACGTGATCACCGTGATCGAACGCGAGCTCGCGGCCTTCGCGTCGGTCGCGAAGGCGAAAGGGCTGGCGCTGTTCGCCGATATCGATGCGGACGGCGCGCAGCGGATGCGCGGTGACCCGACGCGACTCGTGCAGGTGGTCGGCAACCTGTTGGGCAACGCGATCAAGTTCACGAGCGAAGGGCGCATCGTCGTGCGCGTGTCGGTCGGGCGGAATGCGCACGGCGCAGCGGAGCTCGCGATCGGCGTCGAGGATACCGGCATCGGGATCGATCGCGCGCAACAGGCGAGGCTGTTCAAGCCGTTCTCGCAGGTCGACGCGTCGATCACGCGGCGCTACGGCGGCACGGGGCTCGGGCTCGCGCTCTGCGATCGGCTGGTTGCGGCGATGGGCGGGACGATTGCAGTCGACAGTGCGCCGGGCATCGGCAGCCTGTTTACCGTGCGCCTGCCGCTGTGCATGGGGATTGCGCCGAAATCCCCGGTCGGTGCGGTTGCGTGCGCCGGCCAGACGCTGATCGTCGTGTCGCAGGAGGACGCGTGGCGCGCGTTCGCGTTCCCGCATCTGCGTGCATGGGGTTTCGACGTCGCGATGCATCCGAGTCCGATCGGGATTGCCGCAGGGTGCCTCGCGCGTGCACACGCGATCGTGCTTTTCGGCGACTCCGACCATTGGCGGCGCGAGGAGCTCGACAGCCTCGGCGGCGGCACGCCGATCGTGCTGGCGACGCCGGACGGCCCGCTGCAGCCGAACGTCGCGGGCCGCACGATCCGCGTGTCGAGCTATTCGCTGAACGGGCTGCGCACGGCGATCGAGCAGGCCCGCGTCGCCACGGTCGAATTGCCGCGCAGGCCGGGCTGCGCGGCCGATGCCGCCCGGCCGGCGGTGCCGGTTGCCAGCGCGCGTGTGCCGCGCGTGCTGGTTGCCGACGACGCGTCGGTCAACGGGTCGATTTTCCGCGAGCAACTGGACGTGCTCGGCTGCGTGGTCCGGTGCGTGTCGTCCGGCGGCGCGGCGCTCGACACGCTCGCCGGTGGCGCGTGGGACGTGCTGCTGCTCGGTGCCGACCTGCACGACATGTCGGCATGCGAACTGGCGGAGACGGTCCATGCACGCGCGCTGCCGTGCGACATGATCGTCGTGGCATCGCATCTCGCGCCTGACGACGCCCGGCGTTACGCGGCATCGAACGTCGAATGCGTGCTGATCAAGCCGGTGACGCTGGCCGACCTGCGTCGCGGTCTGGCACGTATCGCGCGGCGGCGCGGGATCGCGTTTCACGCTGGCGCGGCGGACGAGCGGCCCGCGTCGAGCGTCATGGCGGTCGCGGCGGCGCACTGGCCGGGACGATAAGAAAAAGCGACGTCAGGGTGACGTAGATCGCCTGCGTCAGAACGGGGAAGGCAGACACGCCGCATCGGTTCGGTGTCGCGTGATTTCGACTGAAGAAGGAAGGGTAAGGCCGTGCGCTATATGGGAAAGGTGTTCGGGCTGCTGCTTGGATTTGCGACGCTACCGGAGAAATCCAGACGGGATTTCCTCACGAAGCTGAACGAATTCATGATGATGTCGCCATCGCAGAAGCGGCGGATCATCACCGAGTGGCAACACGCCGCGGATGATGGGTCGGTCGAACCCGACAAATCCGTGGTCAAACGTTAGGCGGCGGCTCCGGCCGCCCTGCGGGACGCGACCGATCGGCAGCGTCGGGGGCGCTGCCGATCGGTCGCGTGTGGGCGTCGGATCAATGCAGGTTCATGCGGCAACGCCGTGCCGGGCGCGTCGCCCGGCGAGGCTGCGGTTGCATCGGATCGGTGCGGGCGCAAGCCGCCATGCCCGATCGCGTCGCCGCGACGCAGAACCCGTCTATTATCTTAAAATTGCGCTGCGCACCGCCCGGTTCGCCGAACGTTGCAACGCGACCGTGTTGCGGGATCGACTTGAATCACGGCGCGTCGTACAACATGGCACGTTAGGCCGCGTGTATCGGGAGAAGAACAGAGATGGATGAATTTTTTGTGCGAGTGATGGTGGCGGACGATCATCCTTCGGCCGCACTCGGGATGTCGCAGGCGCTCGCGGGCAGCAGCACGATCAAGCTGCTGGGTGCCGTCTCCAATTCGACCGACCTGGTGGCGATGCTCGATGATCAGCAGAGCGACGTACTCGTCGTCGATTACGTGATGCCCGGCGGCAAGTATGGCGACGGCCTGTCGTTGCTGTCGTTTCTCCAGCGTCGCTACCCGGCGCTGCGCCTCGTGACGATCACGATGATCGACAACCCGAGCGTGCTGCTCGCGATTCAGAAGCAGGGCGTCGGATGCATCCTGAGCAAGTCCGATGCGATTTCGCACCTGGTCGGCGCCGTTCATGCGGCGTTCGTCGGGGCAAATTACCTGTCTCCGTTCGTCAAGAAGCTGCTGGAGGAATGCCGTCCGTCCGCGGGTGTCCGCACGCTGACAGCTCGCGAGATCGAAGTCGTGCGGCTTTACGGGGCCGGCCTGACGGTCGGCGAGATCGCCATCCAGCTGCACCGCAGCAAGCAGACGATCAGTTCGCAGAAGTCGAGCGCGATGAAGAAGCTCGGCATTGTCCGCGACGCCGATCTGATTCGCTACGCGAGCGAGGGCCAGTTGCCCGACTCGCCCGCGACCGATGCATAGACGGGCACGCGGCGGGCCGTACCCAACGAACCGCACGACGCATGACGCCGTGCCGGCGCCGATGCGACTTCGACGACACGTATGCCCACCAAACTGAAAACGCTGATCGCGCATACCGCCGCCGCGGGCCGCAGGCCATTCGAGCCCGGGCGCGTCCGGCGTCAGCAGCAATGGCTGCTATATGGGAGCGGCGTGGCGATCACCGTGTTCGTGCTGGTCTGCACGGCACTGGTCGCACGACTCGACCTGCAGGAATCGGTCGTGCGGTTCCGATCGGATTTCCTGGTCCGCAAGGCCGGCCTGCTGGCGGAGATGGAGGTGGTCAGGGCACTCCAGAATCGCTATGTCGAAAACCTCGAGATGATAGCGAGGCATGGCCCGGCTGCATCGCCCGCTACGCTCGGGCGGTTCGTCGACGATCGCGGCAGGTTGGTCGCCGTCGGCCAGGCGGGGCGTGTGACGTTCGCCGCGTTCGCGGTTGCTTCATCGTCGCAATCGGCGAGCGCCTACGCTCCCTTGCTCTGCAGACTGCTGGCGCAGGGCCGGGTCACCGGCATCATGCCGTTGCAGCAACCCGGTGACCCGGGAATGGGCGGATATCTGGTCGATCCGGACGGCAATTTCGTCGTTGTGACCGGCTCTCCGCTGGTCAAGCAGATGCTGGCGCTCCCGGCCGGTTTCGACATCAAGGCACTGGTTCGGCAGTTGCAACCGTCGCGTGAGTTCGTATCGGCGGCGGCCGCACCGGATTACCGGAAGATTCTGCTCGACCGGCGCGAGGACCCGCTGGCCGGGCGCTCGGTGCTGCGGTTCGTGCAGGCGGTGCGCGACGCGCAGGGCAAGCCGATCGCATGGTTCGTCGTGGTCACCTGGCCTGCGATCGACGATTTTCTCCGTTCTTCGGCCGCCGGCAA